>NZ_JBQCFP010000092.1:0-36987 GCF_051958935.1 Dokdonella sp.
CGCTGTTCGGGGTGGCCGACTGCTGCGGCGCGTGCGCTTGGGCGCGCAGCGCGCGATCGCGTTGGTTGGCGAGGCGCCAGGTGAACCAGGCGGCCAGCGCGATCGCCGCGAGGCCGGCCGCGGTGGCGAGGCGGTGCCGGCTCACGAACTTGGCGAGGCGGTAGTGCAGGCGGTCCGGTGCGGCGTGCACGGGCCGGCCGCGCAGGAAACGCGTGATGTCGTCGGCGAGCGCGGACGCGGACACGTAGCGTCGTTCCGGTTCGACGTGCGTGGCCTTGGCGACGATGAGGTCGAGCTCGGGCGGCAGGCGGCGTTTCGCCACGCGACTCGGCGGTGGCAGGCGCCCGGTGTCGTCGCGCGTCGGTACGCTCTCGCTGATCACTTCGTGGAGCAGCAACCCGAGCCCGTGCACATCGGTCGCCGTGCTCACCGGGTGGCCCTTGCGCTGCTCGGGACTCGCGTAGGCGGGGGTGAACCAGGGCAGGCCGGTCTGCTGTGCAGTGCCGCCGGTTTCGCCGAGGAGCTTGGCGATGCCGAAGTCGAGCAGCACCGGCTCGCCGTCGGTGCGCACGAGCACGTTCGCGGGCTTGAGGTCGCGGTGGATGACCAGGCGCTGATGCGCGTACTGCACGGCGCTGCAGATCTTCAGCAGCAGTTGCAGACGCTCGCGCAGCGGCAGGTCGCGCGAACGGCAGAACTCGTGCAGCGGCACGCCGTCGACGTATTCCATCACGAGGTAGGGCTGGCCATCGGCGGTGGTACCGCCGTCGAGCAGGCGCGCGATGTGCGGATGGCTGAGGTCGGCGAGGATCTGCCGCTCTCGGCGCATGCGTTCGGTCGACTCGCGCGTCGGCAGGCCGCGCAGCAGCTTGATCGCGACGCGCTGGTCGAAGTGCTGGTCGACGCGTTCGGCGAGGAACACCGTGCCCATGCCGCCGCTGCCGATTTCGCCGATGAGGCGGTACGGCCCGAGCTGGCGGCCGCTGGGCGGCGTCGTCGCCACGCGCGCGGCGGCCTCGCGCAGCTGGCGCGTGATGCCGTCCTCGCCACCGTTCTCGGCGGCGACGAGCGCGAGCGCCTCGGCGCGCAGGTCCGGATCGGGCTCGATCTCGGCCAGCCACGCTTCGCGCGCGGCAGCCGGCCGCTCGAGCAGGCCTTCGAACAGCGCCTGCAGGCGTTCCCAGCGCGCGTCGCTCATGCGGCGAGCTTCTGCTTGAGCCATGCGCGCGCGAAGCGGAGTTCGCGGTCCACCGTCGGCACCGAAACGCCGATGACTTCGGCGATCTCCTCGCGCTTGAGGCCGAGCAGGTAGTTGAGTTCGATCACCTCGCACTTGCGCGAATCGAGTTCGCGCAGTGCCGCGAGCGCTTCTTCGAGCGCGAACGCTTCGCCCTCGTCGTGCTGGCCCGGCGCATCGTCGGCGGCGGACAAGGTCACGTGGATTTCGCCGCCGCCGCGGCGCTCCGCTCCGCGCGAGCGGGCGGCGTCGACGAGGATGCGGCGCATCGCGACGCTGACCACGCCGTAGAAATGCCGGCGATCCTGCCAGGCGACGTCGGCATTCATGAGGCGCAGGAACAGCTCGTGCGCGAGTTCGGTCGGCTGCAAGGTCATGCGTCCGCCGAACTGGCGCAGGTGCTTGCCGGCGATCGCCCGGACCTGGGCGTAGACGAGTTCGGTCAGGCGTTCGGCCGCGGATGCGTCGCCGCCGTTCCACGCGTGCAGCAGGCGCGTGACCGCCTGCTGGTCCTGTCCGTCGCTCGCTGCGTAGGGTTCGTTCATGCGTCTTTCCGCACGTCGCCTGCGGCCGATGATAGGAAATCTTCCGCCCGCCCGTACTGATCCGTGACTGCCGCTGCAATCCGGCGACCCGCCGGGCCGGAGCGGCCACTGAATCCGAAACGGGAGATGAAAGATGAAGTGTACTCGCAACCGAATCACGAGCGATCCGTTCGTGCCCGGCGATTCCTGTGCCGACCGCGCGAAGAGCGCGTCCATTGCACGTTCCGGCGCGCTCGCGCGTCGCTTCGGCGCGACCGTGCTCGCGTTCGCCTGCTCGGCGGGCAGCGCGTTCGCGGCCCATCCAGGCGACGTCGATACCGGCTTCGGCCAGGGCGGGTTCGTCGTCAACGACTTCTTCGGCACCGACGAGCAGCTCTATGCGATCGCGCCGATGCGCGACGGCCGCTTCGTCGCGACCGGCAAGGTGGTCGGCGCGAACGCGAACGGCAGCGGCGGCAGCGAGAACGTCGCCGTCGCGCGCTACCTGCCCAACGGCGCGCTCGACGACAGCTTCGGCGGCGGCGGCCTGTTCCAGCTCGACGTCGATGCCGCTTCCGACGAGGGGCGGGCGGTGCGCGTGCTCTCCGACGGCAGCGTGCTCGTCGGCGGCACGCTGTCGACCGCATCGCATTCGGACTATGGCGTCGTCAAGCTGCGTCGCGACGGCTCGCTCGACACGACCTTCGGCGAAGCCGATGCGGGCAATGCGCGCAAGGGTTACGTGCGCCTCGACATCGGTGGCCCGACCGTGCACGACAACCCGTACGCGATGGCGGTGCAGCGCAACGGCAAGATCATCCTCGCGGGCATCACGCGCGTGTTCCACGACGGCTTCTGGTACGGCCAGGTCGCGGTCGCGCGCTTCACCGCCGATGGCGTGCTCGACACGACGTTCGCGGGCGGGCAGGGCTACGTCGTGCTCGCGCCGTTCTTCGGTGCGGCGGGCGACATGCTCACCACGATCGCGCTCGACCAGGCCGGCAATCTCGGTGCCGACGACCGCATCGTCCTCGGCGGCTACACGCCCGGCCGCAACACCGCGTTCCTCGCCCGGCTCACCGCCGAAGGCGCGGTCGACACGTCGTTCAACACGACCGGCCGGGTGACCTTCCAGGCCGCGACCAGCAGCGGCGTGTCGAGCGGCCTGTACATGCTCGCAGCGGCGCGCCTGACGAGGGAGGGTCGCATCGTCGTCGTCGGCGAAGGCAACGATCGCGGCATGGCGGTGATGCGCTTCAACGCGAACGGTTCGCTCGACACGGCGTTCGGCCAGAACGGTCGCTCGCTGATCAAGTTCAGCGGCGGCGCGGACGAGGACATCGCCACTGCGCTCGCGCTGCAGGGCAACGGCAAGATCGTCGCCGCGGGTTCGGCCACCAACCGCGCGACCGGCGCGGCGCACCAGGACTTCTTCGTCGGCCGCTGGAACGCCGACGGCAGCGTCGACACCTCGTTCGGCGACCAGGGCCTCAAGGTCGCGCAAGTGTCGACCGTCGAGGACGGCGCCTACGCCGTCGCGGTGGAGATCTCCGGCGACATCCTCGCCGGCGGCTACACCTCGCGCCCGAACGTCGCGCCGCAGGACTTCGCGCTGCTGCGCCTGTTCGGCGATCCGGACCGGATCTTCGCCAACGGCTTCGACCCGCCGCCGGGCTTCCTCTGAGCCTCCGCCCGCCGCCGGGCGGGCATCGCTCGCGATTTCCCCCGGCCGTCCCGCCTGCGCGTTCTCCCCGCCGCGCAGTCAACGGGATGGCCGTTTCTTTGCCAGGCGTCGCCTGTATCACGCCTCGTGCGTGAACCAGTTCCGCCCCGGCCCGACGAATGTGTCCGAGGTGGCGCCGAAAACCGTTTGCTAGAATGTCTCCAATCGTTACGGCGACGCGGGCGACCGGCAGTGGAAGGGCCGGTGCCCATGCCTGTCTCTGGGCGGCCTGCTGAACGGGGGCATCGGGGTTCCATCCATGGGAGTGAGAGAGATGAGCAAGTCGTTTTGTGCGGTCCTGCTTTCGCTGGCCGGCGTGTTCGCCGGCGGCGCCGCGTTCGCGGCCAACAAGCCGGCGATCGGCGTCGCCGAGTTCAAGAACGAGTCGGGAGCCGGCTGGTGGCGCGGCGGCGTGGGCTGGGAGTTGTCGGGCATGTTGTCGAACGAGCTGTCGAGCACGGGCGACTTCCGCGTCGTCGAGCGCTCCAAGCTCGAGAAGGTGCTCGAGGAACAGAACCTCGCCGCCTCGGGCCGCGTGCGCTCGGGCACGGGCGCGAAGATGGGCCAGGTCACCGGCGCGGACTACCTCGTGTTCGGCACCGTCACCGCGTACGAGGAAAACACCGCCAGCACCGGCGGCGGCCTCAGCTTCAAGGGCATTTCGCTCGGCGGCAAGAAGTCCGAGGCGTACATCCGCATCGACGTGCGCGTGGTCAATGCGACCACGGGTGAAGTCGACTTCTCGCGCGCGATCGAAGGCCGCAGCTCCGGCGGCGGCGTCGCGGTCGGCGTGTATCGCGGCGGCTTCGGCGGCAACCTCGGCCACGAGCAGAACACCCCGGCCGGCAAGGCCATCGGCGCCGCCCTGGTCGAGATCAGCGACTACCTGGACTGCGTGATGGTCAAGCGTGGCAGCTGCGAGTCGGAGTTCGACGCGAAGGAACAGAAGCGCCGCGACAGCAACCGCAAGTCGCTCAAGCTCGATTGAGCGGCGCTGTTCGCGAAGAAGAAAGGCGGGCTTCGGCCCGCCTTTTTTTTTCGTTCCTCGCCGAGGTCAGGGAAAGGCCTCGCGTCCGGCGCGCATTGTTCATATCGTGTCGACATGCCATCCCGGACCGCCGCGTTGTCGGGTGGCCTCGCTCCACTACGCGAACATTGCGTCCAGAGCCCCATGGGGGTGGCCCAAGGCTTCCTTTGCCGCCGCGAGGCGTGGTGGCGAGGGTTCCGCTCGCCTCGGCGGCGAGCGGGTGTCTTCTCTTTGCGTGCCCAAAGAGAAGGCACCAGAAACGAAGAGCGGGATTCCGGCTTGTGCCGACTGACGAGAGAAGGCGCGACGCGGAGCTGCGCCGTGCGCGCCGGCGTGGAAGTGCCGCCTCAGCGCGAGCGCGGACCGCCGCGGCCGCCGCCGCGCCCGCGGTTGCCGCCGGGCGGGCGATTGCCGGGAGCCCGACTGCCCGGAGCTCGGTTGCCCGGTGCCCGATTGCCGCTGGGCGCGCGATTGCCCGACTCGTGGACCGAATTGCCGGGCGTGCCGCCGCCGCGACGCGGGCCGCCGTGGTGCGGGCGCGAATCGGGATGGCCGTAGGGCAGGTCATGCACCGACTTGCCGGGTGATCCACTGCGCTGCGGCCTTGGGCCGCGCCCCGGGTTCTGCGGCGCAGCGCGGTTGCCGTGGCGGTCGTCGCGACCTTGCGGGTGGAACTGGCCGGAGTGGTACGGCTGCTCCATGCCTGGGCGCGCGCCACGGCGCTTGCTACCGGGTTGTGCTTCCGGGAACCAACTGCGCAGCACCGCCGGGCTCAGGCCGGGTTCGGCCGCCCATGCAGCGCGCGGTGCGTCGTGGCCCGGGTTCTGGCCCTGGCCGCGACGCCCTTGGCCCTGGCGCTGGCCCTGGCCCTGCCGTTGTCCCGGGCCTTGGCCCTGCCGCTGAACCTGGCCCGGGCGCTGCCCCTGGCGCGGACCGCGTGCGGGGCGCTGCCCCTGCGTCTGCGCGTCCTGGGCGCCGGGGCGTCCCTTGCGGCCCGGGCCGCGCGCCTTGCGCGGCTTCGCCGCGGCGCCGCGCCAGCCGTCGTCGCGGATGCGGTCGAACGCAGCGAACTCGCGAGCCTCGTCCGAGCGCGCGCCGGTCCACGCCTGTTGCGCCTTCGGCATCGGCCGGAACTCGGTCGGCGCGGCACGGCGCTGCCCGATCACCGGGGCGAGCGTAAGGCGGGGTTCGGGCGTGCCGACGCCGCAGCGCTCGCGCAATGCGGCGACCTGCGCCGCGTCGAGTTCGGTCGATTGCCCGCGCAGCAGGCCGCGTGGCAGTTCGATGCTGCCATAGCGGATGCGCTTGAGGCGGCTGACCATGAGGCCCTGCGATTCCCACATGCGGCGCACTTCGCGATTGCGGCCCTCGCGCAGCACGACGCGGAACCACGAATGACTCGCGCCGCGGCTGATCACGCCGATCTCGTCGAAATGCGCGGGGCCGTCCTCGAGTTCGATTCCGGTGCGCAGGCGCTCGAGCACTTCATCGGGCACTTCGCCGTGCACGCGGCAGATGTATTCGCGCTCGATCTCCGAGCGCGGATGCATGAGCGTGTTGGCGAGGTCGCCGTCGGTGGTCAGCAGCAGCAGGCCGGTCGTGTTGATGTCGAGGCGGCCGACGGCGATCCAGCGTGCGCCCTTGAGCTGCGGCAGCTGCTCGAACACGGTCGCGCGGCCCTCGGGATCGTCGCGCGTGGCGACCACGCCGTCGGGCTTGTTGTAGAGCAGCACCTGCGCGTGTTCGGCGTTGTCGGCGACGACGACGAAGCGCTTGCCGTCCATTTCGACGCGATCACCGCTGCGCACGCTCTGGCCGAGTGTCGCGACGCCGCCGTTGAGCAGCACCTCGCCGGCTTCGATGCGTGCCTCGAGCATGCGGCGCGAGCCGAGCCCGGCATTGGCGAGCACCTTGTGCAGGCGTTCCTCGACGGCGGGTGCGTCGGCGGATTCGACCGGGCGTTTGAGCTTGAGGATGGAGCGGGCGGGGGTGGTCATGCGATGGATTCCGGGGTGTCTTCGTGCGCGTCGCCGGCGGTCGGCGTCTCGCGGTGGTCGTTGGAGGCCTCGTCGTCGGCCGCGGTGGGCCCGTCGACGTCTTCGGTGATGGATGGTTCTGCGACGTCCGCGTGTTCGCCTTGCGCGGTGTCGCCTGCCGTCTCGTCCGCGGCATCGTCGACGGCGACCCGTGCGGGGATCGGACCGCGCGGTTCGTCGAGCGCGAGCTGCGGGTCGAGCTCTTCGATGTCGCGGATCTCGCCGAGCGGCGGCAACTCGTCGAGCGATTTCAGGTTGAAGTAGTCGAGGAACTGCTTGGTGGTGCCGAACAGCGCCGGCTTGCCGGGCAGGTCGCGATAACCGACCACGCGCACCCACTCGCGTTCTTCGAGCGTGCGCACGATGTTGGTCGACACGGCGACGCCGCGGATCTGTTCGATTTCGGCACGCGTGATCGGCTGGCGATAGGCGATCAGCGACAGCGTCTCGAGCAGCGCGCGCGAGTAGCGCGTCTGGCGCTCCGACCAGAGGCGGCAGACATGCGCATGCACCTCGCTTCGTACCTGGTAGCGGAAGCCGGAGGCGACCTCGACGAGCTCGATGCCGCGCCCGTCGGCGTCGACCTTGAGCTCTTCGACCGCCCTGGCGAGATCCTCGTGCGAGGGCATCTCGAACTCGTCGAACAGGCCCGACATTTGCGGCAGCGACAATGGCTGCGCAGAGGCGAGCAGGGCGGCCTCGATGATGCGTTTGAGTGGCTGCAGTTCCATCAGTGCTGGAGTTCGTATGCCTGTCGGGTGCGGCCTCACGGCCACGTGGGATGCGGTGCTTGCGTCAGGACGCCTGCTGGCTCGGCTGCTCGCCGTCCGCCGCGCCGGCGGCGGTGCCGCCGGCGGTCGCGAGCGACTTCACGTAGATCGGCGCGAGCGATGCTTCCTGCACGATCTCGATGAGCTGTTCCTTGGCGAGTTCGAGCATGGCCAGAAAGGTGACGACGACGCCACGCCGTCCTTCGGTCGCGTCGAACAATTGCTCGAAGCGATGGAACTCGCCGTCACCGAGCGCGTTCAGCACGTCGCTCATGCGGCTGCGCACGTTGAGTGCCTCGCGCTGGATCGCATGATGGCCGTACAGGTCGGCCCGCTTCATGACGTCCTTGAGCGCGAGCAGCAGTTCGCGCAGTTCGACCGGCGGCGGCAGCCGGATCACGTTGCGGTCGTCGACGACGACGTGCGCCGGCACGAAGTCGCGATCCTGGCGCGGCAGCGCGTCGATGTCCTCGGCCGCCTTCTTGAAGCGTTCGTATTCCTGCAGGCGCCGGACCAGTTCGGCGCGCGGGTCTTCTTCGACGCCTTCCTCGGCCGGTGGCCGCGGCAGCAGCAGGCGCGACTTGATCTCGGCGAGGATCGCGGCCATGACGAGGTACTCGGCGGCGAGTTCGAGCTTCATCTCGCGCATCATCTCGATGTAGTCGACGTACTGACGCGTGATCTCGGCGATCGGGATGTCGAGAATGTCGAGGTTCTGCCGGCGGATCAGGTACAGCAGCAGGTCGAGCGGCCCTTCGAAGGCCTCCAGGATCACCTCGAGCGCGTCCGGCGGGATGTACAGGTCCTGCGGGATCTCCAGCACCGGCTGCCCACGCACGACCGCCAGCGGGATCTCCTGCTGCTGCGGCACCTGCGGGAACGTGCTGGCCGGTGTGTCTGGACTGGGCTGTTCGGCGGTCTGGTTCATGCTCGATCGATGATCCCGATTCCACGCCTTCCGGCGCCTCACGGCGCGGCGGGTCGTGCAACGATCACGGCGTGCGGCCGGGCGCGGACGCGGCGAGAAACCGCCGTCGGCGTGCAAGGCCTGCAACGAGGACGCCCGGTTCCTGCGGAATCCGGAGGTCGGTCATCCTAAAAAAGGTCGGGAGGTGGGCTGGAAACGCTCCGCGTCGGCGCGCGCGGGACTCCGCCCTCTCGATTCGCGCCTAGACTACGGGGAAAAGCGCCAATGCGCAAATGCCGCGACCGGGCCGGCTCGACGCCGAGACGCGCGATGCTTCGGCTAACATACGTTTTTGTCCGCAGGATGCCCCGTTCATGTGGTACGCGATCGTCGGCACCGACGTGCCCGATTCCCTCGCGCGCAGGCTGTCGGCGCGCCCGGCCCATCTGGAGCGCCTGAACAGGCTCCGTGAGGAAGGCCGGCTGCTGCTCGCCGGTCCCTTCCCGGCGATCGATGCGGAGGATCCGGGGCCGGCCGGCTTCGCCGGCAGCCTTATCGTCGCCGAATTCGCCGATCTCGCCACCGCGAGGGCCTGGGCCGACGCCGACCCGTACGTCGCGGCCGGGGTCTACGCCGAGGTCAGCGTGCGGCCGTTCCGCAAGGTGGCGCCTTGAGCGCGCGCGTCGACCGCATTCGTGAGCGCCTCGCCGCCGCGCTCGCGCCGCTCGCGCTCGACATCGAGGACGAGAGCCATCGCCACGCGGGGCATGCCGGTGCGCGCGACGGCCGCGGGCATTTCCGCGTGCGCGTCGTCAGCGCCGCGTTCCGCGGCCAGTTGCCGCTCGCGCGCCACCGCGCGGTCTACGCCGCGCTCGGCGAACTCATGCACACCGACATCCATGCGCTGGCGATCGACGCCCGCGCGCCGGAAGAAGCCTGAGCCGATCGCCCGCAAGCCCGCGGGCGGGGAGCCCGCGTCATGGATTTTCGAGGTAACCGCTAGATGCGTCTGACTACGATCAAACTGGCCGGATTCAAGTCGTTCGTCGACCCGACCACCTTGCACCTGCCGACCAACATGACCGGCGTCGTCGGTCCGAACGGCTGCGGCAAGTCCAACATCATCGATGCGATCCGCTGGGTGATGGGCGAGAGCGCGGCGAGCCGGTTGCGCGGCGACGCGCTCACCGACGTGATCTTCTCCGGTTCGACCGGGCGCAAGCCGGTCGGCAGCGCGATGGTGGAGCTGTTGTTCGACAATTCCGACGGCCTCATCGTCGGCGAGTACGCGGGCTACAACGAGATCTCGGTCAAGCGCGTGGTCAGCCGCGACGGCCAGTCGCAGTATTTCCTCAACGGCGTGCGCTGCCGCCGCCGCGACATCACCGACCTGTTCCTCGGCACCGGCCTCGGGCCGCGCAGCTACTCGATCATCGAGCAGGGCATGATCTCGGACATCGTCGAGTCCGACCCCGAACAACTGCGCAACCACCTCGAGGAAGCGGCCGGCATCTCCAAATACAAGGAGCGCCGCAAGGAGACCGAGAACCGCATCAAGGCGACGCGCGAGAACCTCGACCGCGTGCGTGACGTGCGCGACGAGGTCGACAAGCAGCTCGAACACCTCAAGCGCCAGGCGAAGACGGCCGAGCGCTGGCAGCAGCTCAAGGAAGAGCAGAAGAAGAAGGAGGCCGAGGTCAAGGCGCTGTCGCTGCGCGCCGCGCAGGCCGAGGTCGACGGCCAATCGGGTGCGCTGCGCAAGGCGGAGCTCGCGATCGAACAGCAGCTCGCCGAGCAACGCCACACCGAGGCCACGCTCGAGACCGGCCGCGAGAGGCACGCCGCGGCGGTCGAGCACATGAATGCGGTGCAGGCCGAGGTGTACAAGGTCGGCGCCGAGATCGCGCGCGTCGAACAGCAGATCCAGCACAGCAAGCAACTCGCCGAGCAGCTCGACCGCGCGCGTCACGAAACGGAACGGGCGCACGCCGAGCTCGCCGAGCACATCGAGACGGATCGCCAGCGTTTCGAGGAACTCGGCGCGCTGCTCGCCGACGCGACGCCGCAGCTCGACACCCTGCGCGAGGCCGACGAAGCGGCGGCCGAGGCGCTGCGTGCGAGCGAATTGCAACTGTCCGAATGGCAGGCGCAATGGGACCAGCACACGCTCGCGACCTCACAGGCGGCGCAAGCGGCCGAGGTCGAGCGCACGCGCCTGGACTACCTCGACAAGCAATGCCTCGCCGCCGACCAGCGGCGCGCCGCGCTCGAAGCCGAACGCGCCGCGGCGAACATCGACGAACTCGGCCAGGCGCTCGAGGCGCTCGATACCGAGCACGCGGCGCTGCGCGAACACGTCGAAACCCACACTGCGACGCTCGACGAGCGCCGCCACGCGGCAGAAGCCGCGCTCGAGCTCGAACGCACGACGCAGGCGATGCTGAGCGGCAAGCGCGGCGAACTCGAGAAGCTGCGCGGCCGCCTCGGCTCGCTCGAAGCCTTGCAGCATGCCGCGCTCGGCGAGGGTGGCGCGGCGAAGAGCTGGCTCGATGGCCTCGGCCTCGGCCAGGCGCGCCGCCTCGGCGAAGTGCTGCAGGTCGACGCCGGCTGGGAGCGCGCAGTCGAGACCGTGCTCGACGGCTGGCTCGAAGCCGTGCTCGTCGACGATCCGGCCGCGCTCGCGGACGAACTCGGCGCGCTGCGTGACGCCGACATCGCGCTCATCGGAGCACGCGAGGACGGCATGGCGGCGCCCGCGGGAACGCTCGCCGCGCACGTGCGTGGCCCGGCCGCCGCGCGCGCGCTGCTCGCGCGCGTGCACACCGCCGCGTCGCTCGGCGAAGCGCGAATGCAGGCGTCGGCGCTCGCCGCTGGCGAAGCGATCGTCACGGCCGAGGGCGAATGGTTCGGCCACGGCACCGTGCGCGTCCAGCGCGGCGCCGGCGCGCAGGTCGGCGTGCTCGCGCGCGAACGCGAGATCCGCGAGCTCGGCGAACGCATCGCCGCGCTCGAGGCCGAGATCGACGCGCTCGCCGATGCGCTCGAACGCGGCAAGGCGGAGCGCATCGACGCCGAGCGCGCGCGCGAGGACGCGCAGCGCGAGCTGTACACCGCGCATCGGCGCCTCGCCGAAGTCGGCGGCCAGCTGCAGAGCCAGCGCGGGCGCATCGACAGCGCGCAGGAACGCCTCGACCGCGTCGCGCGCGAACTCGAGGACGTCGTCGCAAAGCTCGACGCCGATCGCGAGCAGGCGCGCGAGGCGCGCGGCCGCCTCGAGACGGCGGTCGGCCACATGGGCGATCTCGAACAACGGCGCCAGGCGCTCGACGGCGAACGCCGCAAGCTGCTCGAGGCGCGCGAAGAGGCGCGCATGAATGCGCGCGACGCTCGTGATGCCGCGCACCAGGCGGCGCTCTCGACCGAGTCGCGCCGCACGGCTGCGGCCGCGCTCGAACAGTCGCTGCAGCGCATGCACGGGCAGCTCGCGCAACTGGAGATGCGGCGCAGCGAAATCGCCGCCCAGCTCGCCTCGAGCAACGACCCGCTCGCCGGACTCGAAGAGGAACGCCAGACCTATCTCAACCAGCGCCTGCTCGTCGATCGGCAGATGGTCGAGGCGCGCCAGGCGCAGCAGGAACAGGAAGCGGAATTGCGTCGCCTCGAACAGGAACGCCATCGCTTCGAAGCGGGTCTCGCCGAGCAGCGGGAGGAAGTCGCCCAGCTGCGCCTGCGCGAGCAGGAGCATCGCCTGCGCGCGCAGGCGCTCGCGGCCGCGATCGCCGAGGCGGGCTTCGACTACGACGCGCTCATCGCGACCTTGCCGGGCGAGGCCGATGCCGGGCAGTGGCAGGCGGAACTGGGCGATCTCGACCAGAAGATCCGCCGGCTCGAGCCAGTCAATCTCGCCGCGATCCAGGAATACGAGGAGCAGTCACAGCGCAAGACCTACCTCGACGCCCAGCTCACCGATCTCGGCACCGCGCTCGAAACGCTCGAGGGCGCGATCCGCAAGATCGACAAGGAGACGCGCGCACGATTCAAGGAGACCTTCGACCGCGTCAACGCGGGTGTGCAGGAGCTCTTCCCGCGCCTGTTCGGTGGCGGCCATGCGTACCTCGAACTCACGGGCGAGGACCTGCTCTCGACCGGGGTCGCGATCATGGCGCGGCCGCCGGGCAAGCGCGTGAGTTCGATCTCGCTGCTGTCGGGCGGCGAGAAGGCGATGACCGCGGTCGCGCTCGTGTTCGCGATCTTCCGGCTCAATCCCGCGCCGTTCTGCCTGCTCGACGAGGTCGACGCGCCGCTCGACGAGGCGAATGTCGGCCGCTTCTCCTCGCTCGTCTCGGAGATGAGCGAACAGGTGCAGTTCATCTTCGTCAGCCACAACAAGGCGACCATGGAGGCGGCGAAGCAGCTTTGCGGCGTGACGATGCGTGAACCCGGCGTGTCGCGCCTCGTGCAGGTGGACCTTGCCGAAGCGGCTAAACTCGCGGGCGCGGCCTGAGCGGGCCGCCCGGTCCCACGCGGAGGCGAGCAAGATGGAATGGAACGCGAGCGTCGGCATCCCGCTGATCATCCTCGGCGCGATCGTGCTGCTTCTGATCTACCTGTTCGGCGGGCCGAAGAAGCTCGAACAGGGCGAACGGCGGCCGCAACGGCGCACGGCGTCCGACGGCGAGCGCGTCGAACCGACATTCGGCGATCCGGAGGTGACGCCGGCGCAGGGTGAACTCGACGTCTCGCTCGCCGGTGAACTCGATCGGCTCGGTGCCGCGGTAGCCGGGCGCGATGCGGACGGCGCCCGCGGTGCGCGCCCGAGCCACGGCGCGCGCCCCGATCGCGCGATCGAGCGTATCGTCACGCTGTTCGTCGCCTCGCGCACCGACGAGCCGCTCGCCGGACCCGACATCGTCGTCGCCGCGGAGAAGGCGGGACTCGAATTCGGCGACATGGGCATCTTCCATCGCCTGGTGCTTGGCAAGAAGGCCGACGGCCCGGTGTTCAGCTTGGCGAACATGGTCAAGCCGGGACATTTCGACATGGCTCGGCTCGACGACGTGCGCACGCCGGGCGTGACGCTGTTCATGACCTTGCCAGGCCCGTTGCCCGCACTCGATGCGTGGGAGATGCTGCTCCCCACCGCACAGCGCCTCGCCGAATTGCTCGACGCGCAGGTGCTCGACGAAGGCCGCAACGCGCTCGGCCGGCAGCGGATCGCGCACATCCGCGACGAATTGCGCGCGTGGGATCGCCAGCAGGAGCGCCAGCAGATACGTCCCGGTCGCTAGGTGCGCGTGCGCGCACTTGGCGCCCGACGGACGTCGCAGGTGGCCTTGCCGAACATTGCGTTGGGCACGGCCCGTCGACCGGGTCGCCGGGGTGCCCCTTGTCTTGGCATGTGCTCGCCGCAGAGGCGAGCGGAACCTGGCGGCAGCGTCGAACCGCGCGAAGGAGGCTTCGCGAGGCTTGTCAGCGCAGCACGACCGCACCCGCGCCATCGCCGATCGCAGCCTCGAAGCCATCACGGAAGATGCCGTCGTTCGTCGCGACGAGGACGCAAGGGCTGAACGGTGATGTGGAGAACGTGGCCACCTCGAGCGCGCCTACGCTCGCGGTCGCGGCGACGGAGCGGATGCCGAGACCGGCGAGCGGCGCGTGCCAGGTGAAGTCGCGCACGCCGCTGCCGGCGGGCGTATCGACCGTGATCACGTCCATCGCCGCCTGTCCTTCACCCGGGTCGCCGTCGGCGGTGCAGACGTCCTCGCTGAAGTTCGCATAGAGCTGCACGCGGTATTGCGTGCCGGGCGCCGAGTTGATGCGCCCTTCGACGACGAGGTCGCCGTCGGTCTCGCGCGCCGAAGTGATCTCCGGAAAATTCAGCGCGCCGTTCGCGCCGCCGTCGAGATCGTCGGCGTCGTTGATGTAGGTGCTGCCGGCGAGCGCGACGCTGCGGCAGTCCGTGCCCCCTGCGGCATTGGCGTACACGAGCGAGCCGACCCAGACGTCCTCGGTGCCGGTGCCCGCGACGCGCACGCCGTCGCAATCGTTGCCGGCGATCACGTTCGGCAGCGGGGCGCCGAAGTCGCCGATGCGCGTCGGACCCTTGGTGACGATCACGCCGACCTCGTTGCCGCGCGTCGGGCTGCCGTCCGGATCGGTGCCGATCAGGTTGCCGATGACGACATTGCGCGGGCCGGTGCTGCGTACTCCGAAGGACCTGTTCGACGAGATCAGGTTGCGGTCCGCGGGATCGGAGCCGCCGATGACGCAGAAGTCGCCATCGGCGATGACGCCGCCACCGCGGTTGCCGGCGGGCGTGCCGGTAACTTCCGTACCGATGTAGTTCCCGCGGATGAGCGTCTCCGGCGCCCATGCGCGGATGTACGCGCCCGGGCCGTTCGTGTTGATGATCGCGAGGCCACGCAGGTCCGACGTCGCGGCGATCTCGAACGCCGCGCCGGTGGTCGCAAGCGCGTCGATGATGATGCGCACCCGCGCGTTCATCCCGGTCACCGCCGTATTGGGCGACGCGCCCGGTTGCGTGTAGCCGTCGATCTGCAGCGGCTGGGTGATCGACAGCGGCGACTGCAACAGGATGCGCTGGTAGTGCTCCGGATTGCCGGGAATGGCGAACACGATCCGGTCCACGTCGTCGAACAGGTTGGCGTAAGCGATCGCCGAGCGCAGGCATCGACCGCCGAGGATCCACGAATTGCAGGTGTCGTTCGTATTGGTCACGGTGAGCGTGGCGGCATGGCTCGCCTCGAACCCGAGTGCGAGCAGCAGGGCGAGGCGGGTCGTGTGTCGGCGCATGGTGGATCGGATCATGGCGTCTCCGCAGGCGCGGGCCGGCGGCCCGCTTCCCGCATGCCATCGGCGTCGCGTGCGATTTGCCATCGCGCAGTAGGGCTCGCATGCGGCGAGCCGACGCGAATCCACGACGAAGTGAAAGGAGCCACCACCACCCGTGGCGGCGCCCGTGACGCTCAGCGCACGTAGGTCGCGGCGAGCGTGTTGAGGTGGTAGCGTTCCGCGTCGCGCAGGAAAGGCGCGATCAACATCATCACGCGGTGGATGCCGCGATTGAGGTCGGCTTCGCCGGGCGCGGACCGGCTGCCGCGCACCGCGTCGAAACTCATCCAGAACGTCGCCACCAGAAGGATGTTCTCGGCCAGCGCGTGGATCTCGTCCGCACTCGCGCGCATGACGCCGGCGCGCACGAGGCCGCGCAGCAGGTCGATGGCGCTCGCGGCAGCGCGGCTCATGATGCGCGCGAAGCGCAGCTTGAGCTTGCGGTTGCGGGCGAGGATGTCGACGAGGTCGCGGTAGAGGAAGCGATAGGTCCACAGCGACTCGAACACGAGGTGCAGTTGCAGCCAGATGTCCTCGAGGTCCGGTGCGCGCCCGTCGGGCAGGGCGAGGGCGTCGCCCACGCGCGCTTCATAGCGCGCGAACAGGTGCTCGACGATGTCGTCCTTGCTGCGGAAGTGGTAGTAGAGGTTGCCCGGGCTGATGCCGAGCTCGTCCGCGATGTGGTTCGTCGTGACGTTCGGCTCGCCCTGCGCGTTGAACATCGCGAGGCTGGTTTCGAGGATGCGCTCGCGCGTCTGGCGTGCCATGCGGTGCTGCGCCGGGGCGGCGGATGGGTTCGACGGTTCTTCGTGGGAGGGTTTCAGCCGCGCCCACCGGTCCTTCGGGCCCGCGGGCTTCGTGGCGGAACCCGCTGCGGCGGGATGGTGCTCAGCCGCCGAGCTTCTTCACGAGGTCGATGTACTTCTGCTGCGCCTCTTCGGGCTTGGTGCCCTTGAGCTTGGCCCACGCCTCGTACTTCGCCGTACCGACGAAATCGAAGAAGCCCGGCTTCGGGCCCGAAACGTCGCCGTCCGAGCCTTGCTTGTACAGAGCGTATAGCTTCAACAACGTGTCGTTGTCGGGCCGCTCGGACAGTTTCTTGACGTCCTCGGCGGCTTTTTCGAAGCGTGCTTTGATATCGGCCATGGCTGTTCCGGTCGCTGGGCGTCGGCTGGAGGACGAGCTTACATCAGCGCCCCCGCGCGCGGTCAATCGCGCGAAGCGAACGCCGCTCGCGATCGCATCGCAACATGCCGGAGCGCGCGATCGCACCCTCGCGCCGCGTAGCCATCGGCGATCGTGCGAGGCTATGCTTGAGCGACGAATCGATCTGGCAGGGGAGCGCGGGCAATGACCTATTTCGTGACCGGTGCAACCGGGTTCATCGGCCGACACCTGCTCGAACGCCTGCTCGAGCGGCAGGGCACGATCCATTGCCTCGTGCGCAAGGAATCGCTGGCGAAGTTCAAGGCGCTGCGCGAAGAACTCGGTGCCGACGAGAAGCGGCTCGTCGCGGTGATCGGCGATCTTTCCAAGCCGAAGCTCGGCGTGGCGCCGGCGGCACACAAGGAGCTCGGCGGCAAGATAAAGCACTTCTTCCATCTCGCCGCGCTCTACGACCTCGGTGCCGACGAGCACAGCCAGGTGGTCGCGAACGTGGAGGGCACGCGCCATGCGCTCGAATTCGCCGATGCGGTGAGGGCCGGCTGCTTCCATCACGTGAGTTCCATCGCCGCGGCCGGGCTCTATCCCGGCGTGTTTCGCGAGGACATGTTCGACGAAGCGGAGGACCTGGACCATCCGTACTTCCGCACCAAGCACGATTCCGAAGGGCTCGTGCGCAAGCACTACGCGAGGCCATACCGCATATACCGGCCCGGCATCGTGATCGGCGATTCGCGCACCGGCGTGATCGACAAGATCGATGGCCCGTATTATTTCTTCCGCCTCATCAAGAAAATGCGCGAGGCGCTGCCGCCGTGGATGCCGACGATCGGCCTCGAGGGCGGACGCATCAACCTCGTGCCGGTCGACTGGGTCGCCGCGGCGATGGACCACATCGCGCACAAGCCAGGCCTCGACGGCCACACGTTCCACCTCACCGACCCGGCGCCGCGTCGCATCGGCGAAGTACTCAACCTGTTCGCGCGCGCGGGCCACGCGCCGCAGATGACGATGCGCCTCGACGCGCGCATGTTCGGCTTCATCCCGGGCAGCGTGCGCGCCGCGATCGGCAGCCTGCCGCCCGTGCGACGCGTCGTGAACGTGCTGCTGCGCGACCTCGGCATTCCCGCTTCGGTGATGAAGTTCATCAACTATCCGACCCGGTTCGATTGCCGCGAAACCGAGCGCGCGCTGAAAGGCTCGAAGATCAAGTTGCCCAAGCTCGATGACTACGCCTGGCGCCTGTGGGACTACTGGGAGCGTCACCTCGATCCCGACCTCTTCGTCGACCATTCGCTCGGCGGCAAGGTCAAGGGACGCGTCGTCGTCGTCACCGGCGGTTCGTCGGGCATCGGCAAGGCGGCTGCGCTCAAGATCGCGGCGGCCGGTGCGAAGCTGGTCATCTGCGCGCGCGGCGCCGACGAGCTCGCGGAAACAAAAAAGGAGGTCGAAGCCGCGGGCGGCGCCTGCCACACGTATCAAGTCGACCTCGCCGACATGGCCTCGTGCGACGCCTTCGTCGCGCAGGTGCTCGCCGACCACGGTGCGGTCGACGTCCTCGTCAACAACGCGGGGCGCTCGATCAGGCGCGCGATCAGCGCGAGCTACGACCGCTTCCATGATTTCGAGCGCACGATGCAGCTCAACTATTTCGGCGCACTGCGCCTGATCATGGGGTTCCTGCCCGGCATGGCCGCGCGCCATCGCGGCCACATCATCAACATCTCCTCGATCGGCGTCCTGACCAACTCGCCGCGCTTCTCCGCCTACGTCGCCTCGAAGGCCGCGCTCGACGCGTTCTCGCGCTGCGCGCAGGCCGAGTACTCCGACAACGGCGTCAGTTTCACGACGATCAACATGCCGCTCGTCAAGACGCCGATGATCGCGCCGACCAAGATGTACGAATCGGTGCCGACGCTGACCCCCGACGAGGCGGCCGACATCGTCGTCGAGGCGATCGTCGAGCGTCCGGTGCGCATCGCGACGCGCCTCGGCACGTTCGCGCAGGTGTTCTACGCGCTCGCGCCGCGTGTGTACGAGATCGTCATGAACACTGCGTTCCGCCTGTTCCCCGACTCGCAGGCTTCCAAGGGCATGAAGGGTCGCTCCGAGGCCGAGCAGCCGACGAGCGAGCAGATCGCCTTTGCGGCGCTCATGCGCGGGGTACATTGGTAAAAATTGCGCTGATGCGCATCCTGCGCTGACGGCGCACGGCGTGCGATCCATCGCGCGCCTCTTCGGGCGCCCGGCCGCCGCCGGCCGGCACCGATTTGCCCTGGTGGAGCCGAGAACCAGAAGCAGAAGAGCAGGAAGGACCTCGCAGCTGGAATCCGGCTTTCCCGGAGTGACGAGTTTGCGTTGTTCCGCTCTTCAGCGCCCTGCATTCGGGCGACCGGGCGGGACATCAGGCCGGACGGGCGGCGGAGGATGCGCCGCGTACGCCGCAGGCGCACGGAAGCGTTCGAATGCACAAAGAATAAGCGGGTCGAAGCCCGCTTTCCCGGATTACCGTCAGGCGCCGCGGGGCGTCACTTCGCGGCGCGCTTCGCCGCCGGACGCTTCGCCGCCGCGGCCTTGCCGCCGAGTTTGCGCACCTCGCGCGACAGCTCGTCGACGCGCGATGACAGTGCGGCGAGTTCGGCCTGGCCCGGGATGCCGAGGCGACCGAGCGCCTTGGACACGCGATCCTCGAAAACCTTTTCGAGCTTGTCCCAGGTTTCCTGGCTGCGCTCGCGCACCTGGCCGAGTGTCGTCTCGACGTTGCCGCGCGCCTCGTTCATCCTGGCTTCGGTGAACTTGCGCGTCTTCGCGTCGAGCGCGGTGCCTTCCTTGACCAAGGCTTCGAACAGCTTGCCGCCTTCCTGCTGCGCCTTGGCGAAGGCGCCGAGGCCCGCCAGCCAGATCTGCTGGGCGGAATCCATCACCGTCTTGCTGATGCCGCGCACGTCGTTCGCGGCTGCGGGAGCGGGCTTGCCGCGGGCTTTCAGTCTGGGCTTGGCCATCGTCGCGTCCTCCACTGGATGCGGCTTGCGCCGCGAGTGGCGTGATCTTTTCGCCTTCACCTAGAGCAGACACACTAGCAACGCGGTCAATCCAGTTGTTCGTCGAGCTTGCGCTCGATTTCGCGTTCGATCATCGGCTTCATCGCGCTCATGAGGAAGCCGAGTTCGACGCGCACGTGCAGCTCGGCCTTGCCCACCGCGATATGACCTTTCACGCCGCTGCGATCGAACAGCAGCTTGTCGCCGTCCCAGTGATGATCGATGCCGTATTCCTTCGCGATCGACTTGGCGACGCGTTCGACCGCGGCTTTCGCGGTCTTGAGGGGCTTCTTGTGCGAACGCCGAATGTCGATGACGGCCATGCTTGCCTCGTGGTCCGATGCGGACGGGCGCACATGATGCCCGATGCGCCCCCGGATTGGGCGGCTCACGCCGCGGGGTCGCGCCGCGCCTTGTGCTAGAGTGAGGAATAGGCCAGTGAATCAATGCGATGCGACTCAGTTTTGCCAGCGCCGAACGCGCCGACTTCAGCATGGATGGCGGTGTCGTCAACCTCGGCAGCGCGGGAGGCAACGGAGTCGTGCTCGCGGGCAAGGACGTCGCGCCATGGCATGCGCGCCTGAGCCTCGATGCACGCGGCATCGTGCTCGAGGTGATGGATCCGGCGGCGCGCACCCATGTCAATGGCCGGCCGGTGCGCGAGAAGGCCTTGCTTCGCTGCGGCGATACGCTCTGCCTCGGCAGTACGGTCATCGTGCTCCGGGCCGACCCCGACGTCATGGCCCCGATCGTGCCGCCCCCGGCGAAATCGGCCGTCGCGGCAGCAGCGCCGGCGCAGCCGGCTCGCGTGGTGCTGCGCGGCGTGACCGGACGTCATTTCGGCCGCGCGATCGCGGTCCACCAGAGCCTCGTCGTCGGAACCGCGGCGGGTTGCGACCTCGTCCTCGACGAAGCGCGCGTCGCACCGCGGCATGCGCTGATCGAACTCGACGGCGATCGCTTGTGGCTGCGCAGTCTCGACTCGGCCGACGGCACGCTCGTCAACGGCGTACGCGTACGCCATGGCGCGATCCATGCTGGCGACCAGCTCGCGTTCGAACACAGCCATTTCGTGGTCGAAGCGCCGGGCCTTCCCACGCGCGGCGAAATGGCGCAGGCCGACGGCGACGCGACGAAGGCCGCGGGCGAGGGCGAGGATGCCGCGCAGGTGCACGAACACGCTTCCACCCACGTGGGCACCTGGTGGCTCATCGGTGCGGCTGCGCTGATCGCCCTCGGTCTCGTCCTGCTCATCCATCGCGGCATCTGATGCATCGCCGGCTCCAACGAGGGGCTTGCTGCGGCGCCGCATGATGCGGTAGGAATGCTCTCCCGGTTCGGCGTCCAGGAGAGCTACGTGAGTCGCGGATACAACTTCAGCGCAGGCCCCGCCGCGCTGCCGGAAGACGTGTTGCGCCAGGCCCAGGCGGAAATGCTCGAGTGGGGCGTTGCGCGTGCATCCGTCATGGAGATCAGCCACCGCGGCAAGGACTTCATCGCGCTTGCCGAACAGGCCGAACAGGATCTGCGCGACCTGCTCGCCGTGCCGCCGGACTACAAGGTTCTGTTCCTGCAGGGCGGTGCGACGCAACATTTTGCGCAGATCCCGCTCAATTTCGCGCGCCGCGACCAGGCGGTCGACTACGTGCTCACCGGCGACTGGAGCGAGAAGGCGGCCAAGGAGGCCAAGCCGCTCGCGCAGGTGCGCATCGCCGCGACGTCGGCGGACAGCAACTACGACCGCATCCCCGCACGCACGGACTGGAACCTCGAGCCGTCCGCGGCGTACGTGCACGTGACCCCGAACGAGACGATCCGGGGCGTCGAATTCCATGATGTCCCCGACACGGGCGCGGTGCCGCTGTTCGGCGACGTCTCCTCGACGATCCTGTCGCGGCCCCTGGATGTGTCGAAGTACGCGCTGCTCTACGCCGGTGCGCAGAAGAACATCGGGCCGTCGGGCCTCGTCGTCATGATCGTGCGCGACGACCTGCTCGAGCGCTGCCCGAAGGATATCCCCAAGATCTTCAACTACGCCGAACATGCGGCGCAGGGGTCGATGCTCAACACGCCGAATACCTGGGGCTGGTATCTCGCCGGCCTCGTGTTCAAGTGGGTGAAGGCGCAAGGCGGCGTCGCCGCGATGGCCGAACGCAACCGCGCCAAGGCCGAACTGCTGTACGGATACATCGACGGTTCCGGCTACTACCGCAATCCGGTCCAGAAATCGGCACGTTCCTGGATGAACGTGCCCTTCACGCTGCCGCGCGAGGAGCTCGACGCAAAGTTCCTCGAGGAGTCCGAAGCGGCGGGCCTGCTCGCGCTGAAAGGTCACCGTGCCGTCGGCGGCATGCGCGCATCGATCTACAACGCGATGCCGCTCGAAGGCGTGCAGGCACTCGTCGATTTCATGAAGGACTTCGCCGGACGGAATGCCTGAGGCTCTTCGGAACAGCCGAAGCTTGGATACGGAGCACACGGAGCGCACCAAGAAGCAATCAAGGATTGAAACACGAAGGACACCAAGGAGGAGCAAGGAGAAGGATTGGAGCAGGACTGGCCGATGTCGTCCCGACCAAGAATGCTGTTGCCCCTCTTCGCGGCCTTCGTCTTCTGCTCCTGCTCCTTCCGCTCCTCCGTGCTCCGTCTGCTCCGTGTTCCAATCTTCATGCTTCTTCAACCGACAACCCCTCACCCTACGTACGCACAAAGGCCGATCGAAGTGTTCAAGATCCAGACGCTCAACAACATCTCGCGCAACGGCCTCGACCGGCTGCCGGCGAACCTGTACAGCGTCGCCAACGAGGTGGCTGCGCCCGATGCCGTGCTCGTGCGGTCGGCGGACATGCACAACGCACCGATCGCGGCGAGCGTGAAGGCGATCGCGCGCGCGGGCGCGGGTACCAACAACATCCCGGTCGCCGGGATGTCGGCGCGCGGCGTGCCGGTGTTCAATGCGCCGGGCGCGAACGCCAACGCGGTGAAGGAACTCGTCGTCGCCGGCATGCTGCTCGCCGCGCGCAACATCGCCGATGCGCTCGGTTTCGTGCGCGCACTCGAGGCGTCCGGCGACCTGCACCACAAGGTCGAGGCGGAGAAGAAGCGCTTCGTCGGCACCGAGCTCTCCGGCAAGACGCTCGGCGTGGTCGGCCTCGGCGCGATCGGCGTCAAGGTCGCCAATGCGGCCTATGCGCTCGGCATGCGCGTGATCGGCTTCGACCCGCACATGACGGTCGACGGCGCCTGGCAGCTTTCGGCCGAAGTGGCCAAGGCGGGTTCGCTCGCAGAGCTCTTCGCGGCGTCGGACTACCTCACGTTCCATGTGCCGCTCAACGACAAGACGCGCGGCGTGTTCGGTGCGCAGGCACTCGATATCGTGCGGCCCGGCGTCGTGCTGCTCAACTTCGCGCGAGAAGGCATCGTCGACGCCGCCGCCTTGCGCAAGGGGCTCGCCGACGGACGCATCGGCCGCTACGTGTCGGACTTCCCGGAAGCCGACCTGCTCGGTGATCCGCGCGTGATCGCGCTGCCGCACCTCGGCGCCTCCACCGGCGAGGCGGAAGAGAACTGCGCGCTGATGGTGGTCGACCAGCTGCGCGATTTCCTCGAGCACGGCAACGTGCGCAACTCGGTCAACTTTCCGGAGACGCGCATGGCGCGAACCGGCAGCGCGCGCATCTGCGTCGCCAACAGCAACCGCCCGAACATGATCGGCCAGCTGTCGCACGTGCTCGGCGAAGCCGGCGTCAACATCGCGCAGATGCACAACGCCTCGCGCGGTGAAATCGCCTACAGCCTCATCGACGTCGACTCGCCGGTGCCGGAGTCGCTGGTCGCCGCGATCGCCGCGATCGAGGGCATCCTGTCCGTGCGCGTGATAGGGAATTGACGCCATGAGCGACGATGCCACGACGCCCGCCACGCCCAACCTCGCCGAGGTGCGCGCGCGCATCGACGGCATCGACCGCCAGATCCAGGCGCTGATCGCCGAACGCGCGAACTTCGCGCACCAGGTCGGCAAGGCCAAGGGCAAGCTCGCGGCGGCGGTCGACTACTACCGGCCGGAGCGCGAAGCGCAGGTGCTGCGCATGGTCGTCGACCGCAACGAGGGGCCGCTCAGCGACGAAGTGCTCGTGCACCTGTTCCGCGAAATCATGTCCGCTTGCCTCGCGCAACAGGAGCCGCTCAAGGTCGGCTACCTCGGTCCCGAGGGCACGTTCAGCCAGCAGGCAGTGCACAAGCACTTCGGCCGTTCGGCGCACGGGCTGCCGATGGCGAGCATCGAGGAGGTGTTCCAGGAAGTCGAAGCGGGCAACGCCGACTTCGGCGTCGTGCCGGTCGAGAACTCGGGGCAGGGCACGATCCAGGTCACGCTCGACATGTTCCTCACCTCGAACCTCAAGATCTGCGGCGAAGTCGAGCTGCGCGTGCACCAGTTCCTGCTGTCGCGCTCGGGTCGCATCGAGGACATCGAGCGCATTTACGCGCATCCGCAGTCATTCGCACAGACGGCCGGCTGGCTGCGCTCGAACCTGCCCGGGGTCGAGAAGGTCGCGGTGTCGAGCAACGCCGAGGGCGCGCGCCGCGCGCGCAACGCCGACGACGCCGCGGCGATCGGAGGCGAGTCGGCCGGCCACGTCTACGGCCTGAAGAAGGTCATCATGAAGTCGATCGAGGACCACGCCGACAACACGACGCGTTTCCTCGTGCTCGGCAGGCAGGTGTTCCCGAGTTCCGGGCACGACCGCACCTCCGTGCTCGTCTTCATCAAGGACCAGCCCGGCGCGCTGTTCAACGTGTTGAGTCCGTTCGCGCGGCACGGCATCAGCATGAATCGCATCGAATCGCGCCCATCGCACCAGGCGAAATGGGAATACGGTTTCTTCATCGATCTCGCCGGCCATATCGAGGACGACGCGATGAAGGCGGCGTTGGCCGAACTCGAGGGCCACGCGGCGCAGGTCAAGGTGCTCGGTTCCTACCCGGTCGCGGTGCCGTGAGCGGGGCACCGCGCGAGGAGGGCGCAGCGTTCGATGCCGGCGCGCTCGCCAACCCGGCGACCGCCGCGCTGCGCGCGTACGACCCCGGCCACGACCTGCCGGCCTTGCGCCGCCGCTTCGGCGCGGCGATCGCCGAGCTCGGCTCGAACGAGAACCCGCTCGGCCCGAGCCCGCGTGCGCTCGAAGCAATGCGTGCAGCACTCGCCGAAAGCTGGCGCTACCCCGATCCACGCGGCGCGGCGCTGAAGGCCGCGCTCGCGCGCCAGCTCGGCGTCGAGGCCCGGCGTATCGCGCTCGGCAACGGCTCGCATGAACTGCTCATGCTGCTCGCGCAGTGCTTCGCCGATCAGGCGCATTCGATCGTGTTCTCGCAATACGGCTTTGCCGTGTTCCCGATCGCGACGGCGGCAGCCGGCGCGCGACCGATCCGCGTGCCCGCGTTGCCGCGCGAGCATGCGTCGGAGCCGTTCGGCCATGACCTCGACGCGATCGCCGCGGCGGTGCGCGGCGACACGCGCATCGTCTACCTGGCCAATCCCAACAATCCGACCGGCACCTGGTTCGACGACGCCGCGCTCGAGCGCTTCGTCGCGCGCGTACCGCGCGACGTGCTCGTCGTCGTCGACGAGGCGTACCACGAATACGTCGACGCTCCCGGCCTCGGCAGCGCGCTGCGTTTCGCCGATCGCCATCCGAACCTCGTCGTCACGCGCACGTTCTCCAAGGCGTACGCACTCGCCGGTCTGCGCGTCGGCTACCTCGTCGCGCACGCGAGCGTCGTCGCCGTGCTCGAGCGCCTGCGCGAATCGTTCAACGTCAACCATGTCGCGCTCGCCGGTGCCGAAGCCGCACTCGCCGACCGCGATCATCTCGCATCGGTGCGCGCGTTCAACCGCGACGAACGTGCCTGGTTGCGCGAGGCGCTGGTCGCGCGCGGCTACGGCGTATTGCCGTCGCAGACGAACTTCCTGCTGGTCGATCTCGCGCGCGACGCTTCGCAATTCGAGCGCCACCTGTTCGAGCGCGGCGTGATCGTGCGGCCGATGGGCGGCTACGGCCTCGGCCATGCCGTGCGCATCAGCGTCGGCAGCCGCGCGGAGAACCAGCGCCTGCTGGACGCTTTGCCGTGAGCGGGCTCGCCTGGACCAGCGCGCCGGCCCCGGCACTCGCGGGCGATATCGCCGTTCCCGGCGACAAGTCGATCTCGCATCGCGCGATCATGCTCGCGGCGCTCGCGCAAGGCCCCTCGCAGATCGACGGCTTCCTCGAAGGCGAGGACACGCGCGCGACCGCGCGCATCTTCGCCGACCTCGGCGTGCGCATCGAGACGCCGAGCGCGTCGCGGCGCGTCGTGCACGGCGTGGGCCTGCACGGACTGCGCGAGGCGGCACAGCCGCTCGACTGCGGCAACTCGGGTACCGGCATGCGCCTGCTCTGCGGCGTGCTCGCCGGGCAGGCGTTCGGCTCGAGCCTGGTCGGCGA
Source organism: Dokdonella sp. (assembly GCF_051958935.1). Lineage (GTDB taxonomy): Bacteria > Pseudomonadota > Gammaproteobacteria > Xanthomonadales > Rhodanobacteraceae > Dokdonella_A. Next base: position 25,764 of record NZ_JBQCFP010000092.1, read on the forward strand.
CGAATCGCTGTCGCGCCGGCCGATGCGACGCGTGACGGAACCGCTGATCGCGATGGGCGCGCAGATCCAAGCGCAAGAAGGCGGCGTGCCGCCGCTGCGCATCGCCGGCGGCCATCGGCTGCGCGGGATCCACTACACGACACCGGTCGCGAGTGCGCAGGTGAAGTCGGCGCTGCTGCTCGCCGGGCTCTACGCGGACGGCGAGACCGAGGTGCGCGAACCCCATCCGACGCGCGACTACACCGAGCGCATGCTCGCCGCGTTCGGTTGGCCGATCGCGTTCGAACCGGGCAGGGCGCGCCTCGCGGGCGGGCGTCGCCTGCAGGCGACCGACGTGATGGTGCCCGCCGATTTCTCCTCGGCCGCCTTCTTCCTCGTCGCCGCGACCATCGTGCCCGGGTCGCGCCTGCTGCTGCGCGCGGTCGGCCTCAATCCGCGCCGTACCGGCCTGCTGCGGGCGCTGCGCCTCATGGGCGCGAACATCCGCGAGCATGCGCCGCGCGAGCTCGGCGGCGAGCCCGTGGCCGACCTCGAGGTGCGCCATGCGCGGCTGCGCGGGATCGACGTGCCGGTCGAACTCGTGCCGGACATGATCGACGAGTTCCCGGCGCTGTTCATCGCCGCGGCAGTCGCCGATGGCACGACCCGCGTGCGCGGCGCGGCGGAATTGCGGGTGAAGGAATCCGATCGCCTCGCCGTCATGGCGACGGGCCTGCGCCGCCTCGGCATCGCGGTCGAGGAGACGCCGGACGGCGCTGCCATCGCAGGCGGGCGGCTCGCCGGCGGCGCGGTCGACAGCGCGGGCGACCACCGCATCGCGATGAGCTTCGCGGTCGCGGGGGCGGTCGCGGCGGGGCCGGTGCGGATCGGGGACTGCGCCAATGTCGCGACCTCGTTCCCCGGCTTCGTCGACCTCGCGCGCGCCATCGGGCTGGCCGTGGCGGAGGACTGACGGGTCCAGCTCCGACCCTCGGGGTGGCATGGGGATCACGATCCGGGGCGGTCCCGACATAGAATTGCCGCCTTTCGCCGAGCCGAGCCGCCATGACCAAGCCCGACAAGCCCGTCCCCGTGCTCACGATCGACGGACCGTCCGGCTCCGGCAAGGGCACGATCAGCCGTGCGGTCGCGGACGCGCTCGGCTGGCACCTGCTCGACTCGGGCGCGATCTACCGCGCGGTCGGCTACGCGGCGGGCATGGCCGGAATCGACCTGTCCGACGCCGCCGCGGTCACGCGCTGCGCGGAAACCACGAAAATCGTGTTCCGCGACCCGAAGGACGGCGGGGAAACCCGGGTCATCGTCAACGGTCACGACGCGACCGACGAGCTGCGCACGGAAACCTGTGGCGCGGCCGCCTCGGCGATCGCCGCGATCCCGGCCGTACGCGCGGCCCTGTTCGAGAAACAACGATCGTTCCGCAGGGCGCCCGGCCTCGTTGCCGACGGGCGCGACATGGGAACCGTGGTGTTCGCCGATGCCGAACACAAGTTCTTCCTCACCGCGAGTGCCGAAGAGCGCGCAAGGAGGCGCTATAAGCAGTTGAAGGAAAAGGGGTTGACTGTTACACTCTCATCCCTTTTGCGCGAGATCGAAGCCCGCGACGAACGCGACGCGACCCGCAAGGTGGCGCCGCTGAAGCCGGCGGCAGGGGCAGTGGTCATCGACAGCACGGCGATTCCGATCGATCAGGTGATCGCGCGCGTGCTCTCGGTGGTGCGGCCCGGCTGAGTCATCGCGAAGGGGAAATGCCGGCGAGCGCCGGCGAACGCAACGGTGCGGCGTCCAACGCACCTTTCGAAGGTGGGTTGCCGACCCGGTCAGGGCGGCGGCCTGTTCCCACTGGAATCAACATGACTGAAAGTTTCGCTGAACTGTTCGAGCAGAGCCAATCGCTCGCCAAGCTGCGCTCCGGCGCGATCGTCACGGGCACCGTGGTCGAGATCCGTTCCGACGTCGTCGTCGTGAACGCCGGCCTCAAGTCCGAGGGCATCATCCCGATCGAACAGTTCAAGAACGAGCGGGGTGAGCTCGAAATCCATGTCGGCGACGACGTCAAGGTCGCGCTCGACGCGATCGAGAATGGCTTCGGCGAGACGATGCTCTCGCGTGAAAAGGCCAAGCGTTCGCTGGTGTGGGACGAGCTCGAGGAAGCGCAGACCGCCAATGCCGCCATCACCGGCCGCATCTCGGGCAAGGTCAAGGGCGGCTTCACCGTCGACATCAAGGACGTCCGCGCATTCCTGCCGGGCTCGCTGGTCGACGTGCGTCCGGTGCGCGACCCGTCGTACCTCGAGGGCAAGGAACTCGAGTTCAAGATCATCAAGCTCGACCGCAAGCGCAACAACGTGGTCGTGTCGCGCCGCGCGGTCGTGGAGAGCGAGTTCAGCGCCGAGCGCGAGCAGCTGCTCGACAAGCTGACCGAAGGCGCCGTCGTCAAGGGCGTGGTCAAGAACCTCACCGACTACGGTGCGTTCGTCGACCTCGGCGGCATCGACGGCCTGCTGCACATCACCGACATGGCGTGGAAGCGCGTGCGCCACCCGAGCGAAGTCGTCAACGTCGGCGACGAACTCGAGGTCCGCGTGCTCAAGTTCGATCGCGAGCGCAACCGCGTCTCGCTCGGCCTCAAGCAGCTCGGTGAGGATCCGTGGGTCGCGATCTCGCGCCGCTATCCGACCGGCACGCGCCTGTTCGGCAAGGTTTCCAACGTCACCGACTACGGCTGCTTCGTCGAGCTGGAGCCGGGCGTGGAGGGCCTCGTGCACGTGTCCGAGATGGATTGGACCAACAAGAACGTCAACCCGGCCAAGGTGGTGCAGGTCGGCGACGAAGTCGAGGTCATGGTGCTCGACGTCGACGAGGAGCGTCGCCGCATCTCGCTCGGCATGAAGCAGACCCGCGCCAATCCGTGGGAAGCGTTCGCCGCGATCCACAAGAAGAACGACAAGGTCAGCGGCACGATCAAGTCGATCACCGACTTCGGCATCTTCGTCGGTCTCGACGGCGGTATCGACGGCCTCGTGCACCTGTCCGACATCTCGTGGCAGACCACCGGCGAAGACCTCGTGCGCAACTTCAAGAAGGGCGACGAGATCGAGGCGGTCGTGCTCGCGGTCGATCCGGAGCGCGAGCGCATCTCGCTCGGCATCAAGCAGCTCGAGCAGGATCCGTTCGGCCAGTTCATGGCGTCGCATCCGCGCGGCAGCATCCTCAATGGCACCGTGCGCGAAGTCGACGCCAAGGGCGCGACGATCGACCTCGGCGAAGGCATCGAGGGTTACCTGCGTGCGAACGACATCGCCAAGGAGCGCGTCGACGACGCCACGCAGTACCTCAAGGTCGGCGACAAGGTCGAAGCGAAGTTCGTGGGCATGGACCGCAAGGGCCGCAGCCTGCAGCTGTCGATCCGCGCGAAGGACGAGGACGAGCTCGCCAGCACGCTGGAGGAATACCAGAGTGCGACCGGTGGCACGACCAAGCTCGGCGCGCTGCTCAAGGAACAGCTGAACCGTTGATGCTTCAAGGCGGCGTGCGGATCCATCGCACGCCGCCCCAGCTGCATGCGCGCACCGGCGACGGTGCGCGTTTTTTTGGACCGGCAATCACCCTTTTCGAAATACCGCGATGACCAAGTCCGAGCTGATCGAGGCCCTTGCACAGCGTCAGAAGCACCTCGCCGCCAATGACGTCGAACTCGCCGTCAAGAGCGTGCTGGAGCAGATGAGCCATTCACTCTCGACCGGCGAGCGCATCGAGATCCGCGGCTTCGGCAGCTTTTCGCTGCACTATCGTCCGCCGCGCATGGGCCGCAATCCCAAGACGGGTGATTCGGTCGCGCTTCCGGGCAAGCATGTGCCGCACTTCAAGCCGGGCAAGGAACTGCGCGAGCGCGTGAACGGCAACGGCGACGCGCCGTCTTCCGACGCTTCCTGACATCCGCGCCGCGCGGCGGCGGTGCCGGACCCGCTATCATCCGACGGTCCGAACGCCGCGGTCTTCCATGCGCCCGATCCTGATCGTCCTGCTCCTGTCCGTCATCATGGCCGGTGCGCTGTTCGGCGCGCTCAACGGCGCGCCGGTGGGGGTCGACTTCCACTTCTTCCGCTGCGAGGTGCCGCTCGGTGGCGCGCTGCTCGGCGCCCTCGTGCTCGGCTGGCTGCTCGGCGGCCTCGTCGCCTGGCTCGGCCACCTGCCGCGGCTCGGGCGGCAGCAGCGCATCATCCGTGACCTCGATGCGCGCCGGCGCGCACAAGGGCGCGACGAGGCATGAACAACGCGCTGGCCCTGCTGTTCCTGCTGCTCCCGGTCGCGGCGTTCTCCGGCTGGGTGCTCGGCCGACGGCGCAGCGAGCGCACCTCCGGCGCGCGCGTGAGCGAGTTGTCGACGAGCTACTTCCGCGGCCTCAATTACCTGCTCAACGAACAACAAGACAAGGCGATCGAGGTGTTCCTCAAGCTCGCCGAGATCAACCGCGACACGGTCGAGACGCACCTCGCGCTCGGCAACCTGTTCCGCCGCCGCGGCGAGGTCGACCGCGCGATCCGCGTGCACCAGAACCTCATCGCGCGTCCGAACCTCAGCCAGGACGAAAAGACCGTCGCGCTGCTCGAGCTTGGCGAGGACTACATGCGCGCCGGGCTGCTCGATCGCGCCGAGACGCTGTTCGCCGACCTCGTCGCGATGGATGCGCTGGCGCCGTCGGCCTTGCGCCATCTCATCGCCATCTACCAGCACGAGCGCGACTGGGACAAGGCGATCGAGCACGCGCAGCGCCTCGAACGCGCGACCGGCGAATCGCAGAGCGCGATGATCGCGCAGTTCCACTGCGAGCTCGCCGACCAGGCGCGTGCGCAGGGTGCGCGCGACGACGCGCGCCGGCACGTCGACGACGCATTCGCGGTCGAGCCCGAGTGCGTGCGCGCGAGCATGGTGCTCGGGCACATCGAGGCGGCGCACGGCGACCTCGACGCCGCGATCCGCGCGTTCGAGCGCGTCGCCGACCTCGACATCGACTACGTGCCGGAGATCCTCTCGCCGTTGCTCGACAGCTACGCGCGTGCGCAGCGCATGCAACGCGCCGAGGAGTTCCTGCTCGACATCACCGAACGCTACCAGGGCGTGTCGCCGGTGCTCGCGCTGGCCAAGCTGTACGCGACCACGCGCGGCGAGGCGGCGGCGGTCGACTTCCTCAATCGGATGCTGCGCCAGCGCCCGTCGGTGCGCGCGCTGATGGCCCTCATCGACGTCAACCTGCACACCGCGAGTGGCGAGGCGCGCGAGAATTTCCTGACCCTGCGCGATCTCACGCGCCAGCTCGTCGAAGGGAAGGCGATGTACCGCTGCAATCGCTGCGGTTTCGGCGCCAAGGCGCACCACTGGCAGTGCCCGAGCTGCAAGAGCTGGGGCTCCGTGCGGCCGATCCACGGCGTCGTCGGCGAGTAGGCGGGCGGCGTTCCGCATGGCCGGCGCAGCCGATCCCTTCACCCGCGAGGCCGCGATCATCCTCGCGACGGCCGCGCTCTCGGCCGTGGCGACGGCCGCCGCGATCCGCTACGCCCATCGTCGGCGCCTGTTCGACCTGCCGGGCCAGCGTCGCGCGCATCGCGAGCCGACCCCGCGCGGCGGCGGCATCGCGATCGTCATCGCGATGCTGGCCGGGGGCGGCGCGCTCGTGTCCGGCTCCGCGTCGGCGGCTTTGCTGCAATTGCTCGCGCCGCCGATCGTCGGCGTCGCCCTGGTCGGCTGGCTCGACGATCACGGCGGGCTCTCCGCCATCGCGCGCTTCGCGATGCATTGCGCCGCGGCGATCTGGGTGCTCGTGCTGCCGTGGGCGGGTGCCCTCGGCGTCGCGCAGGCGCCGCCGTCGGGGATGCTGTATGCCGTCGTCGCGATCCCCGTCACCGTCGCGATCGCCTGGTCGATCAACCTGCACAATTTCATGGACGGCATCAACGGCTTGCTCACCTTGCAGGCCATCTTCGTGTTCGGCGCGCTCGCCACCCTCGCCGGGTTGCGCGATACCGGTGGCGCTGCGTTGTGCCTGGTCGGCGCGGCGGCCTGCGCCGGCTTCCTGCCGTTCAATTTCCCGCGCGCGCGCATCTTCATGGGGGACGTCGGCAGCGGCACGTTGGGCTTCGCGATCGCGATGGCCGTGCTGCACCAGGTCGGCAGCGGAAGGACCGCGCTCGCGAGCGGGCTCGTGCTGTGCTCCGCCTTCGCGACCGATGCGACCTGCACGCTGCTGTCGCGCATGTTGGGCGGGCGCCGTTGGTATAGTGCGCATCGCGAGCACCTGTACCAATGGCTGGTGCGCGGCGGCCTCTCGCACGCGCGCGTTGTCGCGCTCTACATGGGCTGGAACCTGCTCGTCGCATTGCCTGTCGTAGGCTGGATGAATTTCGCATCGCCCGATCCGATGACCCTTGGAATCGCTCCAGCGCTGGCGGTCTACATACTCGCCGCGATCGCCTGGTGGTCGGGCAAGCGCTGGTGCCTGCGCCGCGCGCGCCATCGGAGCGTCCATGCTGCCGCGTAGGGCCGTCGCCGCGATCCATCCGCGCCTCGCCGTCGTCGCGCATGACATGTTCATGGTGTGGCTCGCCTGGACCGCGGTCAGCATGATGCGCTGGTCGCTCGCGCCGAACCCATCGCCGGTTTCGCTGCTCGGGCCGGAAGTGTGGATCGTGCTCGCCGCGCAGGGCGCGATCTTCTGGTGGACCGGGCTGTACAAGGGCCTCTGGCGCTTCGCGAGCCTGCCGGACCTCTGGAACATCGGCAAGGCAGCCGTGCTCGGCGCCCTCGCGATCGCGATGGCGCTTGCGATCTACAACCGATTGGAGACCGTGCCGCGTACGGTACTCGTCGTCTATCCGCTCGTGCTGGCGCTGCTGCTCGGCGCGCCGCGCCTGCTGTATCGCTACTGGAAGGACAGCCGGCTCGATTTCGTCTCGCGCGCGCCGAGCCAGCGCGTGCTCATCCTCGGCGCGGGCAAGGCGGGTGAGGCGCTCGTGCGCGACCTGCGCCGCGAGAACCGCTACGCGGTGGTCGGTTTCCTCGACGACAACCCGCAGTTGCGCGGCTCGCGCGTGCACGGCGTGCCCGTGCTCGGCGCGATCGACCAGCTCCCCGAACTCGCGCGCGAGACCGCCGCGGAAATGCTCGTGATCGCGATGCCCGCCGCGAACAAGGCGCAGATGCGCCGCGCGGTGGACCTTTGCGAAGCGACCGAGCTGCCGCTGCGGACCGTTCCGCGGCTCGAGGACGTGGTCGCGGGGCGTTCGAGCTTCAACGAACTCAAGGAAGTCGCGATCGAGGACCTGCTCGGTCGCGAGCCGGTGCGCCTGGACTGGACCGCGATCCGCACGCGCCTCGCCGGACGGCGCGTGCTCGTAACCGGCGGTGGGGGGTCGATCGGCTCGGAGCTGTGCCGCCAGGTCGCGCGCCTCGGCGTCGAATCGCTGAGCGTCCTCGACCAGTCCGAGTACAACCTGTACGTGATCGAACAGGAGCTGCGCCGCGACCATCCCGACCTGCTGCTCAACGCATGGCTCGGCGACTGCGGCGATGCGATGGCCTGCGAGCGTGTGTTCGCGCAGGCGCGTCCCGAGGTCGTGTTCCATGCGGCCGCCTACAAGCATGTCCCGCTGCTGCAGGGTCAGGTGCGCGAGGCGTTCCGCAACAACGTGCTCGGCACGCGCACGGTCGCCGAGGCCGCCGATCGCCACGGGTGCGAGAGCTTCGTGCTGATCTCCACCGACAAGGCGGTCAATCCGACCAGCGTGATGGGCGCGTGCAAGCGCGTGGCCGAGCTGTTCTGCCAGAACTTCGCGCAGCATTCGCGCACGCATTTCATCACGGTGCGATTCGGCAACGTGCTCGACTCGGCCGGGTCGGTGGTGCCGCGCTTCCGCGAGCAGATCCGTGCGGGCGGTCCGGTGACCGTCACGCATCCGGAGATCACCCGCTATTTCATGACGATCCCCGAAGCCTGCCAGCTCATCCTGCAGGCCGCGGTACTGGGGCAGGGCGGCGAGATCTTCGCGCTCGACATGGGCGAACCGGTGAAGATCCGCGACCTCGCCGAGCAGATGATCCGCCTCGCGGGCAAGCACGAAGGCAGCGACATCGCGATCGTCTACACCGGCCTGCGCCCGGGCGAGAAACTGTTCGAGGAACTGTTCCATCCGCAGGAGCGCTACACCGACACCGCGCATGCGAAGATCTTCCTCGCCCAGCCACGCAGCATGGCCTGGGCCCTCCTGACCGCACAGCTCGGCAAGGCGGAGGCGGCGGTGAGCGAATTCGACGAGGATGCGCTGCGCCGCATCCTCGAGCAGTTGCTGCCCGAGTTCGCCACCGTCGAGGCGCCGGCGACCGACAATGTCGTGACGTTCGGCCCGCGCTGAACGCCCGCAACCCACAAGGACATCGCATGAGCAAGCGTTTGCGCAAGGTCGTCTTCCCGGTCGCCGGACTCGGCACGCGGTTCCTGCCGGCGACCAAGGTGGTCGCGAAGGAAATGTTGCCGGTGCTGGATCGCCCGCTGATCCAGTATGCGGTCGACGAGGCGGTCGACGCCGGCGCCGACACGCTCGTGTTCGTGACCAACCGCTACAAACATGCGGTCGCGGACTACTTCGACAAGGCTTACGAGCTCGAAAGCAAGCTCGCCCAGTCCGGCAAGAAGGACCTGCTCGCGATGGTGCAGGGCACGTTGCCCGCGCACGTGCGCTGCGTGTTCGTCACGCAGCCGGAGGCGCTCGGTCTCGGCCACGCGGTGCTGTGCGCCAAGCCCGTGATCGGCGACGAGCCGTTCGGCGTGGTGTTGCCGGACGACCTCATCTGGAATGGCAAGGGCGCAGGCGCGTTGCGCCAGATGGCGGAACTCGCGCACGCGGAGGACGCCGGCGTGATCGCGGTCGAGGAAGTGCCGCGCGACGAGACCAACAAATACGGCATCGTCGACGCGACGCCGGTATCCGAGCGTGCCGCCAAAGTGAAACTCGTGGTCGAGAAGCCCAAGCCCGAGGTCGCGCCGTCGAACCTCGCGATCGTCGGGCGTTACGTGCTGCCCGGACGCATCTTCGAGCTCCTCGAGCAGACGACGCCGGGCGCGGGCGGCGAAATCCAGCTGACCGACGCGATCGAAGCGCTGCTCGCCGAGCAGGCGGTGCTCGCCTACCGATTCGAAGGCACGCGCTTCGATTGCGGCAACAAGCTCGGCCTGGTCAAGGCGACGCTCGCGATGGCACTGGCCGACCCCGCGCTCGCGCCGGCCACGCGCGAGTTCATCACCGCTGTTCGCTGAGACACGCGCGTCGCGCGCGCAACGGCGCTCGTCCGCTGGCACGCCCGGCGGCATTTGCCTAGAATTCCACCGGGGCCGCCCGCACGGTCGGCACAGGGGACTGCACACGATGAACACGACCGACCGATTCCGTCGCAGCGCCGCCGCCGCCCTGGTCGCGTGCGCCGCGTTCGTCGGTGCTGTACCGGTTATCGCCGGAACCCCGGCTGTCCTCACGATCACGATCGACGACGCGCACGACTTCGCCCGCTTCGGCGGTTCCCTCGACTACACCGTCACCGTGGCCAACACCGGCGGTGGCGACGCCCTCGACGTGACGATCACGAACATGTTTCCGGAGCAGCTCGATCCCGCCTTCACGACCTGGCTGTGCCTGCCAAGCGGCGTGGGTACGACCTGCACCGAAAACGGAACGGGCCCGCTCGACGAGACCGGCCTGTCCATCCCGCAAGGCAACAGCATCACCTGGCTGGTGCATGCGCCGGTGCGCATCGATGCGAGCGGTGAAGTGCTCGACAATACCGTCAGCGCCACCTGGGGCGGCAACACCGTCTGTGCCACCGACAGTGATGCGTTGGTGATTTTCCGCGAAGGTTTCGACACGCCCTACGGCGATGGGTCGTGACCGCGCCGCCGGCGACGTGATCCGCGCCGCATGGATCTCAGTTACATCCTGAACCAGCTCGGCGAGGACCGCGAACGTTATTTCCGCGCGGTGTCCCCGCCTATCGTGCAATCGTCGATCTTCGCGTTTCCGAGCGTCGATGCCATGCGCTCCGGCTTCCGCGACGAGTTCGGTGAGCACGTCTACACGCGCGGCAACAATCCGACCGTGGAAATCCTGCGGCGCAAGGTTGCAGCGCTCGAAGGCGCCGAAGACTGCCTCATGTTCGGCAGCGGCGCGGCGGCGATGTCCGCCGGCGTGATCGCCAGCGTCTCCGGCAGCGACCACGTCGTCTGCGTCGCGCGGCCGTACAGCTGGACGCGCGCGGTGCTCAAGGACCTGCTCGGCCGCTTCGGCGTGGCCACCACGTTCGTCGACGGCACCGACACCGGCCATTTCGAGGCCGCACTCACCGGACGCACGCGCCTCATCGTGCTCGAAAGCCCGAACTCGATGACGTTCGAGCAACAGGATCTCGCCGCGGTCGCCGCGCTCGCGCGTGCGCGCGGCATCCGCACGCTGTGCGACAACAGTTACGCGACCCCGCTGAACCAGTCACCCATCGCGTTGGGCATCGACCTCGTCGCGCATTCGGCGACCAAATACCTCAACGGCCACAGCGACGTCGTCGCCGGCGCGTTGTGCGGCAGCACCGCGGTGATCCGCGAGGTGTTCCGCGGGCCGTACATGACGCTCGGCGCCATCCTCGCGCCGCACGACGCCTGGCTCATGATCCGCGGCCTGCGCACCTTGCCGGTGCGCATGCAACGCATCGCCGCGACGAGTGCGGCGGTGCTCGCCTTCCTCGAGGCGCATCCGCGCGTGCGTCGCGTGTATTCGCCGCGCGCCACGGGCAATGCACAGCTCGGGCTTACCGGGCGCCAGCTGCGTGGTGCGAGCGGGCTGCTCACGATCGAACTCGCGACCGACGACATCGCCGCGGTCGAGCGCTTCTGCGACGGCCTCGAGCGCTTCCTGATGACGGTGTCGTGGGGCGGTTACGAGTCGCTCGCGTTTCCGGTCTGCGCGGTGTTCGCGGCGAATGCGCCGCTGCACCCGCCGTCCGGCTTGCCGCTCAGCCTCGTGCGTCTGTCGATCGGCCTCGAGGAACCCGCGGTGTTGATCGCCGACCTCGAGCGCGCGCTCGCGCGTCTGTAGGCGGTCCGCCGCTTGCTCAGAGCAGCGACATGCGCCAGCTCAGCGCGCCGGCGCCGACAGCGAGCGCAAGCAGCACGATCGCCACGGTGTTG
>NZ_JBQCFP010000093.1:0-5663 GCF_051958935.1 Dokdonella sp.
GAGGAAGCTGCTTCCGCTCCCGCCGAAGCCGCCGAATAAGCCACCGCCCAGCTCCGAAGGAATCTTCCCATGTCCAAGTTCTTCCGCCGCAAGAAGTTCTGCCGTTTCACCGCCGAGGGCGTGACCGAGATCGACTACAAGGATCTCAACATGCTGCGCCAGTACATCAGCGAGACCGGCAAGATCGTGCCGAGCCGCATCACCGGCACCAAGGCGCGCTACCAGCGCATGCTCGGCACCGCGATCGAGCACGCGCGTTTCCTCGCGCTGCTGCCGTACAGCGACGCGCATTGAACGGCCGTCGCGCGCGAGCGCGACGACCACTCTCCCTCTCCCCGCCGGGGAGAGGGCAGGGAAGGCAAGTGATCGCGATGCCATCCTTCCCGCACGAACATTCGGACAGCGAAAGCTGCGCCGGAACCTCCGACGCTAACGAATAGGCAGAACCATGGAACTCATCCTCCTCCAGAAAGTGAAGAACCTCGGCGCCCTTGGCGACCAGGTCAAGGTCAAGCCCGGCTACGGCCGCAACTACCTCGTGCCGCAGGGCAAGGCGACGGCCGCGACGGCCGAGAACATCGCCGAGTTCGAGAAGCGCCGCGCCGAATACGAGGCGAAGGCGAACCAGCTCTTGTCCGGCGCCGAAGCGCGCAAGGCGCAGTTCGAAGGCGCGTCCGTCACGATCAAGGCGAACGCGAGCCCGGAAGGCAAGCTGTTCGGCTCGGTCGGCCCTCGCGACATCGCCGTGGCGTTCACCGAAGCCGGCATCGCGCTCGACAAGAGCGAAGTCGTGATGGGCGAAGGCCCGCTGCGCCACATCGGCGAGTTCGAGGTGCACGTGCACCTGCACGCCGACGTGGACACCACGGTGAAGGTCGTGGTCACGGGCGAAGACTGATCGACCGCTTCACCGCTCCGACGAAACGGGCGCCTTCGGCGCCCGTTTCTGTTTGCGCCTGCGAAGAGCGTTCAAAGATTTCAGGCGTTCTGTTTCAGGCCTCCCACTCCGCAACGAGCACCAACGCACAGGTTATCCACAGAGTTGTTGTCTCGACAGTTGAGACGGCGCCGCGGATGATTCATCGCCGAACGAACGCAGCGTCGCCATGGCCCTGACCGAACGCAAGAACGTCTCCAACATCGAAGCGCTGCGCGTGCCGCCGCATTCGGTCGAGGCCGAGCAGGCCGTGCTCGGGGGGCTCATGCTCGCGCCCGACTCGTGGGACCGTGTCGCCGATCGCCTCGTCGAGGACGACTTCTACCGCAAGGATCATCGCCTGATCTATCGCGCGATCGGCGAGCTGTCGGCGAAGAGCATGCCGTACGATGCGGTCACGCTCGGCGACTGGTTCCAGGCGCAGAACCTCACCGATCTCGTCGGCGGCGCGAGTTACGTGATCGAACTGGCCAACTCCACGCCGAGCGCCGCCAACATCACCGCCTACGCGGACATCGTGCGCGAGAAGTCGGTGCTGCGCCAGCTCATCGACGCGGGCACCGAGATCGCCGGCGATGCGTTCCAGCCGGAAGGCCGCAGCAGCCAGGAGCTGCTCGAAGTCGCCGAGCAGAAGGTGTTCCATATCGCCGAGGCCGGAGCGCGCGGGCGCAAGGGCTTCGTGCCGATGCGCAGCGCGGTCAAGGAAGCGTTCCAGATCCTGCACCAGCGCTACGAGAACCGCGGCTCGGTCACCGGCCTGCCGACCGGATTCATCGATCTGGACGAGATGACCGCGGGGCTGCAGCCGTCCGACCTCATCATCGTCGCGGCGCGACCGTCGATGGGCAAGACCGCGTTCTCGGTCAACATGGCCGAGTACGCCGCGCTCAAGACGAAGAAGGCGGTCGCCGTCTTCTCGATGGAAATGTCCGCCTCGCAGCTCGCGTTCCGCCTGATCTCCTCGCTCGGCCGCATCAACCAGCAGCACCTGCGCACGGGCGACCTCGCCGAGGAGGAGTGGCCGCGCGTGACCAACGCGATCACCCTGCTCAGCGAAGCGAAGATCTTCATCGACGACACGCCGGCGCTCAGCCCGAGCGAACTGCGCGCCCGCTCGCGCCGCCTCAAGCGCGAGCACGACCTCGGCCTCATCGTGATCGACTACCTGCAGCTCATGCAGGTGCCCGGCACGAAGGAGAATCGCGCCACCGAAATTTCAGAAATCTCGCGCAGCCTGAAGGCGCTCGCGAAGGAACTGAACGTGCCGGTGATCGCGTTGTCGCAGCTCAACCGCTCGCTCGAGCAGCGCACCGACAAGCGTCCGGTGATGGCGGACCTGCGCGAATCGGGAGCGATCGAGCAGGACGCGGACGTGATCATGTTCATCTACCGCGACGAGTACTACAACCCGGAGTCGGGCGAGAAGGTCGTCGCCGAAATCATCATCGGCAAGCAGCGTAACGGCCCGACCGGCGTCGTGAAGCTCGCGTTCCTCGGCCACTACACGAAGTTCGAGAACCTCGCGAGCAACAGCTACGCAGGGACGTTCGAGTAAACAACCGGCCGTCGCGGGACGGGCGGTGCAGTCGTCGCGGTCGCGGCGACTGCGGATGGTCAGCCAGCAGGAGCGGCACCGGCCGGTGCCGCGGGGTGCTGCCAGCGCCACGACGAGGCTGCGGCGCCGTGTGCGGGCCGCTCCTGCGCGGCGTATGAAGCGACGAGTCCACGAGGAACGACGGCATGCGCGCGACGAGCGCCACGATCCATCTCGGCGCGCTGCGCGAAAACCTGCGTCGCGTGCGAGAACTCGCGCCCGGCGCGCGCGTGATGGCGGTGGTCAAGGCGGACGGCTACGGCCACGGCCTCGAGCGTGTCGCGCGCGCACTCGAGGGTGCCGACGCGTTCGGCGTCGCCGGCATCGCCGATGGCCAGCGGCTGCGCGCGGCGGGCGTGTCGCAGCGCATCGTCGTGCTGTCAGGCCACGACGAGGCGACCGATCTCGCGGAAATGCGCCGCCTGCGCCTGGACACGGTCGTGCACAGCGACACGCAGGTCGACCTGCTCGCCGCGGACCGCGATCCGCGCCCGCTGCGCGTCTGGCTCAAGCTCGACACCGGCATGCATCGCCTCGGCATCCCACCCGAACGCGCACGCGAGGTGCACGCGCGCCTGCGCGCGCTCGCCTGCGTCGATCGCGACATCGTGCTGATGACGCACTTCGCGAACTCCGACGTGTTCGACGACGCGATGACGACAGGGCAGATCGAGCGTTTCGAGAGCGCGGCGGCAGGCCTCGACGGCGAGCGCTCGCTGTCGAACTCGGCGGGCGTGCTCGGCTGGCCTGCGGCGCGCGGGCAATGGGTCCGCGCCGGTGGCGCGCTGTACGGCATCTCGGTCGTCGCCGGGCGCACCGGCGCCGATTTCGGATTCCGCCCGGCGATGACGCTCGCGACGCGGCTCGTCGCCGTCAACCGCATATCCAAGGGCGAGCGCGTCGGCTACGCGGCGACCTGGCAGGCGCCCGAAGACATGCCGATCGGCGTCGCCGCGATCGGCTACGGCGACGGCTACCCGCGCCATTCCGACGGCGCGACACCCGTGCTCGTCAACGGCACGCGCGCGCTGCTGGTCGGGCGCGTGTCGATGGATCTCGTCACGATCGACCTGCGCGGGCATCCTGACGCGAAGGTCGGCGACCCGGTCGTGCTGTGGGGCAGGGGCCTGCCGGTCGAGGAAGTCGCCGCGCACGCCGGTACGATCGGTTACGAACTCACCTGCGGCGTCACGCGCCGCGTCCGCTTCGTCGAGGACGACGCCTGATGGCCAAGGCAAAGACGGCTTACGTGTGCTCCGAATGCGGCGCGGAGCACTCGAAGTGGCAGGGGCAGTGCATCGAATGCGGTGCGTGGAACACGCTCGCCGAAATCGTCGTGCAGCCGGCCGCGAAGTCGGTCGCGGCGTCGCGCACGGGGTATGCCGGCGCGACCGGGCCGGCGAAGATCACGCGCCTCGCGAGCGTGGCCGCGGAAGCGGAGCGGCGCAGCGACACCGGCATCGGCGAACTCGATCGCGTGCTCGGTGGCGGCCTCGTCGCCGGCTCGGTGGTGCTGATCGGCGGCGATCCCGGCATCGGCAAGTCGACCCTGCTGCTGCAGATGCTCGGCACGCTCGGCCAGCGCGTGCGCGGCCTGTACGTGACCGGCGAGGAGTCGCTCGCCCAAGTCGCCGCGCGCGGCCAGCGCCTCGGCATCGCGCTCGACGGCCTCGAAGCGCTCGCCGAAACCTCGATCGAGCGCATCCTCGCCGAAGCCGCGACGGCGAGGCCCGACGTGCTCATCGTCGATTCGATCCAGACCATCTGGACCGAGCAGCTCACCGCCGCGCCCGGGTCGGTGTCGCAGGTGCGCGAATCGGCCGCGCGGCTCGTGCGCTTCGCCAAGGAAACCGGCACGAGCGTATTCCTCGTCGGCCACGTGACGAAAGAAGGCGGCATCGCCGGGCCGCGCGTGCTCGAGCACATGGTCGATGCGGTGCTCTACTTCGAGGGCGAGTCCGGTTCGCGCTTCCGCGTGCTGCGCGCGTTCAAGAACCGCTTCGGCGCGGTCAACGAACTGGGCGTGTTCGCGATGGGCGACAAGGGCCTGCGCGAGGTGCCCAATCCTTCGGCGATCTTCCTGTCCGCGCACGCGCGGCCGACCGCGGGCAGCGCGGTGATGGTCACGCGCGAGGGCACGCGGCCGCTGCTGGTCGAAGTGCAGGCGCTGGTCGACCAGAGTTCGCTGGGCAATCCGCGCCGCGTCGCGCTCGGCCTCGAACAGAATCGCCTTGCGATGCTGCTCGCGGTGCTGCACCGGCATGGCGGCGCGGCGGTGTACGACCAGGACGTGTTCGTCAATGTCGTCGGCGGCATCCGCGTGCAGGAAACCGCGGCCGACCTGCCGGTGCTGCTCGCGGTGCTGTCGAGCTTCCGCGACAGGCCGCTGCCCGACAAGACCGTCGCATTCGGCGAAGTGGGTCTTTCGGGCGAGATCCGCCCGGTGCCCAACGGCGAGGAGCGCCTCAAGGAAGCCGCGACGCACGGATTCCGCCGCGCGATCGTGCCGAAGGCGAACGCGCCGAAGAAGACCCGCCTCGGCGAAATGGAGATCCTCGCGGTCGACCGCCTCGGCGAAGCGCTGTCGGCTGCGTGGGACGTGTAGGTCCCCGAGATCGAACAGCATCGCGACTGCAGTCGTTCAGACACAGCTCCGGCATGTTCGTGGGAGCGGCGCAAGCCGCGATGCCCCGCAGCCCTCAGCCCTCACGCCGCCCGATGCAGCACGAGCTCCAGCACGAACTTGGTGCCGAAGAACGCGAGCAGCAGGATCGCCATGCCGGTGAGCGTGAGGTTGACCGCGCGCCGTCCGCGCCAGCCCCAGGCGCGCCGACCGTAAAGCAGTACGCCGAATACGATCCAGGCGACGATCGACAGCACCGTCTTGTGCGCGAGATGCTGCGCGAACAGATTGTCGACGAACAGGATCCCGGTCAGCAGGGTCAGGCTGAGCAACACGAATCCCGCTGCGATCAGGCGGAACAGCAGCGCCTCGGTCAGGGTCAGCGGCGGCAGCGAATGCAGCAGCGCGCCGAATTGGCGATGGCGCAGGGCACGTTCCTGCAGGGCGATCCTGCTCGCCCTGCAGGAACGTGCCCTGCAGGGCACGTTCCTGCAGGGCGAGCAGGATCG
>NZ_JBQCFP010000094.1:0-14669 GCF_051958935.1 Dokdonella sp.
CTACGTGTTTGAATTGTGGGTATTCGAAGTGCGGGTGATTGCGTGAAGTGAGCCGGCCTACGGAGGGAGGAGGGCAGTGTGCTGACAACACCGCGCGTCCCCGGAGGGCTAACTAGAAGCCCGATCGGAATAATTGCTCTATTCATCGCGCTAATTTACAGCTTGGCCACCGCGCTATTCGGCGTTGCGGCTGGACAGCTCACGGAGGCCGAACGGCAGCCGCTCATTTATTTCATTGTTGTCTTTCCGGTGATTGTGCTTGGGGTATTTTGTTATCTAGTGACCTGTCATCACCTAAAACTATACGCGCCGAATGAATATCCGAGTGAGGCGTCATTTCTCAAAACACTGGATCTAAAGGGAGCTGAGAAAAAGCTCCGCGAAGAAGTATCCGAAATTAAGTCTGCTGTGGCGACCGCACAGAGTGGCGAGGATTCTGGTGGCCGCGCAACGCCTGGCAACAACCAGAATTCGGATAGTGCGACTAAGGATGCTTCTTCTCAGAATTCCGCAGAGAATGATGATGCGTGGCTTGGGCGGCGGCGCCCTATGGAGCAATTTGAATCGCCAAAAGTGGAGAGCTTGATAGTCGCCGCCACTGCTCTTGGCGTCAGATTGGCTGAGAAAGAGACCGACAAGAAGTTTGTTACCAATGTTGGTTTGCCGAGAGATAAGACTGTTTGGGATGCGGGATTGCTCGATGGCGATACTTTTGTCGCTCTAGAAGTAAAGCTGGCGTTCAACAATTTTCTCTCGTTGAACACGATCCATTCTGTACTCGAGCGCGCGGCGAAGACCGCGAGTATCGCGAAGACAAATTTAAACGCTCGGTTTTCTTTGTTCTTTGTCGTTGCAGCGACAACGCAAAATCCCGGCGCCCAAGCAAAGCTCATCGAGAAGATTGAAAAGGTAGCTCAGCAGTACGCGTTTCCAGTGTTCGTTCGATCGATAGGTGCGCCTCCGCTCTAGTGTGGCGTCCCTCGTCGAATTCGGAGCGCATGCCTCGAAGCCTTGGATCCAGAATCCTCTTCTGCGCGACCCCGAGTGGGCCGATCATCACAAGCACTGACTAAGCCGCGCGGTGGATGCCTTATTGCGCCGAGCAGAGTAAGCGTCAAGTTGTAACCAAAGCCCAAATGAGAGACCCGTACCAGCCAGTCGAATCTGTCGGCGTGCGTGTTGCCGGGCCAATGCTCTCTGGGCCGAAGCGCCAGCACTATTTGCCAAAGTTCTATCTGGACGGCTTCTGCAAGGACGGCAAGCTGGCAGTCTACGATCGCGAGTTTGATGAAGTCCGAGTGCAGCAGCCTTTGAATACCGGCGTCATCGGACACTTCTATACGTTTGAAGACAGCGAGGGGCGAAAGCGTTTCGAGTTGGAGCGGATGCTTTCGGATTTCGAGTCCAAGGCGAGTCCGGGCATTCGCAAACTCGCCGCAAGGGAAGATCTGTCGGCGGACGAGCGTGCGGATCTGTCCATCTTTGTTGCTCTTGCGGGTTTCCGAACTCCGGACATTGTCGAATCGATCAAGCTATGGCATTCCTCGCTGGTCGACGACTTCGCGAAGGGGCTGTTCGCGGACGTCGAACAAGTGAAGGAGAGGATGCGCGGACATGCAACTGCGCCTGCTTCAGCAATAGAACTCGATCAGCAAGCGAAGGAGATGGTCGAGTTCGTGCGAAGTGGGGCCTACAAGGTTACGACGAGCCATCGCTGGGCGATTGGGATGGCCATTATGATGGCGCTCGAGATTGCGCCGGTGCTCGCTGGACGAAACTGGCTAGTAGTGCACCGGCGGAGCGAAAAGTGGTCTTTTGTGACGTCCGACGCGCCCGTCGTGCTCAGTACGCTCCAACCACGGGAGCGGAGCATCTGGGGAGTAGGTTTTGGCAATGCGGACGCAGTGGTAGTGTTCCCCCTTACACAAGCTTGCGCGTTGGTGATCTACGGCAGAGACGGAACGTTGCGACATGGCGAGATCGACAGCGCGACCATGCGGTGCCTTAATCTAGCCGTATCTAGCGGCTGCCAACGATACGTCGTCGGGCGAGATCGTATCTTGTTGCGCTCGATCGCTGATCGACTCAATCTTGCCAGCAAGAAATGGGTGCCAAAGCTGCAATGGCAAAAAAGGGTGGCAACATAGGGGGGCGGAGTAATTTTCCGTTTGAATTCGAAACAATGGGGACGGAGTAATTTACCGTTTGAATTTTTGCAGTGTGAGCTCTGATCCGTGACCAGCCCGAACGTCTTCACCACCACCGACACCACCTTCGCCACCGACGTCCTGCAGTCGCCGACGCCCGTGCTCGTCGACTTCTGGGGCGAATGGTGTGGCCCGTGCAAGGCGCTGGCGCCGATGCTCGCGCAGCTCGCGGACGACTACGGCGGTCGCGTGAAGGTCGCCAAGCTCGAGATCGACCACAACCCGAAGACCGCGCTCGCCTACGGCGTGCGCTCGGCACCGACGATGCTGCTGTTCAAGGGCGGCAAGGTGCAGGCGACGCAGATGGGTCTCGTCTCAAAGTCGCAGCTGATCAAGGTCATCGACGCTGCGCTGTGAGCATCCTAGATTTTCGCGGCCCCTATGGGGTGGAGTCGTGTCAGTGATCACGCACAGCACAAAAGCGCATCTGTCGTAACCTAATCGCAGCTGATGCCGCTAGCGTCAATATCCTGCACCCAGCTGTCGATAGTATTCTGTGAAGCGACGGAATAGGGGTCAGGTTCATTTCTCTGGAATGCCGTAGATGAACGCAGAACACGTCTTCACCACCACCGACACCACCTTCGCCACCGACGTCCTGCAGTCGCCGATGCCCGTGCTCGTCGACTTCTGGGGCGAATGGTGCGGCCCGTGCAAGGCGCTGGCGCCGATGCTCGTGCAGCTCGCGAATGACTACGGCGGTCGCATGAAGATCGCCAAGCTCGAGATCGACCACAACCCGAAGACCGCGCTCGCCTACGGCGTGCGCTCGGCGCCGACGATGATCCTGTTCAAGGGCGGCCAGGTGCAGGCGACGCAGATGGGTCTCGTCTCGAAGTCGCAGCTGACCAAGGTCATCGACGCCGCGCTGTGAGCCGCGGGTCGCCGTCTCGCGCGACCGTTTGCTCCTCTTGGGACCAAGACTGTGCCGCCGAGGGCCGGTGCTGCTCCACCGTAGGAGGAGGCCTCCTCCTCGGAGGATCGGATCTGCTCCTCGGAGGATGAACTCTGCTCCTCCGAGGAGCAACGGTGCTCCTCAGAGGACCCACTTGGCTCCTCCGAGGAGCAGCGCCGCTTCGGGCGATGAGCAGCTTCTCTCCAGAAGGGACCGTACTCCTCAACGAAGGATCGACGTTCGTCCTCCGAGGACCGGCACCGCGCCTGGAGAGGCGCAGCGCTGCTCCTCAGGGGATCAGCGTCCCTCCACGGAGGCGCAACGCGCCGATGAGGGCGGCCGTCAATGACGACGACACGGACGCCCGCAGCGCGCGCGCAGGTCCGCGCGCACGAAGGCGAATGACGCCGGATCGACAGGTAGGGTGTGGTCCGGTCGCCGAACGCGGACGCCAGCGTTCCGCCTTCGAGACGTCAACGCACGAACTTTCAGCTCGATGCCCTGTCGTATCCCGCGCGAACGACGCCATGATGCGGGCGATCGTTGTTCCCGTGCGTCTTTGCATTTTATTGGCCCCGAGCTGACGCTCGTCGTGGACTCAACGATCCCGGCGCCTTTTCCCGACTGTTCCCCGACCCCGCCGCTTGGACGAACCATGAAAGCCCGCCGCGTCCACCCCTCCACGGCGGCATGAACAGGACGTCGCGCCAAGCCGCCACTGGGCCTCGAGACCGGACCGATCGCGTGCACCGCGGGATGGCGGCGCTGGTGTCGGTGCTGCTGCATGCACTGCTCGTCGTGGTCATGCTGCGCGATCCCCCGATCACGAGGGCCATGCAGCAGGCCGAAGCGGGCAGCCGCGCCATGAGCGTGACGCTCATCGACCCGACGCTCCCGCCATCGCCCGCCGAGCCCGTGCCACCGGCCCACACGCGCGCACGCCCCAAGAAGCCCAAGGCGCCGCGGCCATTGCCCACGCCGGTCGAGCAGGCCACCGTGCCGATGCCTGCCGAGGTGGCGGACACCGCGGAGTCCACGGACGCATCGCCTGACACGGCGCACGAACCGACCGAAGCGCCGCGCGAGACCGCGCCAGTCGCGCGTCCTCCGCACGTATGGGGGCAACCGCCCGGCATGGATGCCAATGCGATCGCGAGTGCCGCATTGGGCGCCAAGCTCGGCAGCACCCGTGGGCGCGGCAACGCCAACGCGCCGCCGCCCGTCGGACCTGACATGACCGTGGATGGATTCCAGGTGTACTACGACCTGGCCAACGAAACCCGGTTGCGCGCGTGGCGCGCGCAAGGCATGACCGAACTCTTTCTTCCGATGCCCGGCTCGCTGCGGCTGATGGTCTGCCCGCTCGAGGTCGCACTGCGACGGGGCTCCAGCGCGTGTCGCATGGTCGAACCGGATTCACCGCAACTCAAGGTCATCGGCGACGCGCGCGACGTCATCACCATCCAGCGCGTCTACCAGCTGGGCGACCTCGTCTGGAGCGGACCGGGCCCATACCGCTAGGCCGACATCGTTGAGGGGTCGGTCCGCCTGCGATCGCGCGTGTCGCCGTGTGCCGCGCGGCGGTGGGAGCCGCGGTCTCGCGCGTCGCATCCCTTCACGCGCTCATGCCGTTGCGTCCCACCCGGCGACGGCAGGGGGATCGCCCGATACCATCGCACCGACGATCGATCCCGCGGTCCGCGAGCTCCGCACCCCGACGGAACCGGTCGGCACAGCCGAATGTCGTAGGACGGTACGCGCGCACGCGCGTGCCGCCGCTTGCGTGGTGCGATCGCCGTGGGACTTGCGGCCGCGCACGCGCTGCACACCCATCCCTCTGGAGGACACGACGATGCATCGCCGCCCCCTGCTCCTCGCTTTCGTGTTCGCTCCGCTGGTCGGGACCGTGCGCGCGGCGATCGCGAAGGACGAGCCCATCGTCGGCCAGCCGTGCGAAGGTTGCGAAGCGGTCTTCGACGGCCGACCTGACGTCATCGCCGATCGATCGCGCATCGCGCCGCCGGATGAACCCGGGGAGCCGCTGACGCTCACCGGACGCGTGGTCGACGCCGCCGGCCGACCTGCGGCCGGCGTGATCGTCTACGCGTATCACACGGATCGCACCGGCATCTATCCGCCGCCGTCGACGCCCGCGGGCGAGTCGGCGACACGCCACGGTCGCTTGCGCGCGTGGGCGAAGACCGGCGCGAGCGGCGAGTACCGCTTCGACACGATTCGCCCCGGCAGCTATCCGGGCCGCGACGTTCCCGAACACATCCACATGCACATGATCGAACCGGACCGCGCGACGTACTACATCGACGACGTCATGTTCCGCGACGATCCGAAGCTGACGCCGCAACAGATCCGCCATCTGTCGAGCGGCCGCGGCGGTGTCGGTATCGTCACGCCGGACCGGCGCGACGGGCAGTGGGTCGTGCGTCGCGACATCGTGCTCGGTTTGAATGTTCCGGGTTATCCGGGCCGCGCGGATGTGAACGCGAGGAGCAGTGATGGAAAACCGGCGTGAAGGCGTCGGCGGGCTCGCCGATCCCGCCGCTCACGAAGGTCGTCGACGCCGCGCGCGAAGTTTGGCGTCATCGCGTCGAAACCATCGAACGAAGAAGATCAATAACGGGGGCAGCGTCACTTAGCTCGACGCAATGAGCACGTGACTCAGCCGATGAATCCCAACGTCTTTACCACATGAGCACGTGAGTCAGCCGATGAATCCCAACGTCTTCACCACCACCGACACCACCTTCGCGGCCGACATGCTGCAGTCGTCGACACGCGTGCTCGTCGACTTCCGGGGCGAATGGTGCGGCCCGTGCAAGGCGCTCGCGCCGATGCTCGCGCAGCTCGCGAACGGCTACGGTGGCCGCGTGAAGGTCGCCAAGCTCGAGATCGACCGCACCCGAAGACCGCGCTTGCCTACGGCGTGCGTTCGGCGCCGACGATGCTGCTGTTCAAGGGCGGCACGGTGCAAGCGACGCAGATGGGTCTCGTGGCGAAGGCGCAGCTCACCAAGGTCATCGACGCGGCACTTTGAAGCACCGCGGGACGCGCCGTGATCGACCTTCCGGCCAATCCCTGGCGGGATCTGCCGCACACGCCGCCCTACGTGCTTGCAGTCGACCGGCGCGCCGTCGATGTCTTCAACAGCGACGCGCCGGACCCTGTGCGTCTGCGCGTCGAAACCTGTCCGGAGCCGTTTTTCGGTCCGCTCGATGCGCCGATCGTCGTGCTACTGCTGAATCCGGGTGTCAGCGACGACGATCGTTACGACGACGGCCTGCATGCGATCGTCCGTGGCGACGAGGTCTCGGATGGGCACTTTTATCTCACCGGAAAAAACGACTGGTGGAGCAAGCTCGTACGCGCGCTCTCGCGTGAGCGGCCGGATGTCGATGTCTCGCGTCGTGTCCTGTCGGTCGAGTTCATTGCATACCGCTCGAAATCGTTCGGCTGCGGCCACCTGCGCCTGGCATCGCAGGACTATTCCTTCGCGCTGGTCCGCGACGCGATCGGGCGCAAGGCCGCGATCGTGATCGTGCGTGGCGCACGTTATTGGTTCGGCGCGGTGCCGGAGCTGCACGGTTACGAAAACCTCATCGGCATCGTGAATCCCCAGAGTGCTTCGCTGTCACGACGCAACCTGAAAGCCGACGGTTTCGACCGCCTCATCGCCGCGCTTGACCGATAAGCGCGCTCGCCGAAGTAGGTAGGGCGGATCAAGGCGCGCGAAGCGCCGGATCCGCTGCTCGCACGCGATGTCCCGCGTGTCGTCCCTCGCTGGTGCGGACGCTCGAGGCAGTGGGAGTCGCGGGTGTGCGTTAAGGCGTTTCGTGCCTGCGTCCTGCCCTACGATTACGCGCGGCGGCGGCGGGACTCGCGCTGCGCGCTCGACCCGCCCTACAGGCTCGATCCGTCCTCACGCTCGATCTGGCCTGTACGCTCGATCTGCGCTGCGCGTTCGGCCAGATGCGCTCAGCCGGTTTGGGTGCTCGCACGGCGCGATGCGTTGGTATCCTTCGTGGTTCGACGCACCGACTGATGCCGGAGGTACTGCATGCGCTTCACCCGTTCTCTCGCGCTCGAGGCGTGGATACTGCTCTTCGCGCTTGCCGCACCGTGGCAGGACGCGCATGCGCGCCGGATCTGCGTATCGACGGCCGACGAGTTGCGCGCGGCGCTGGCGCAGGTCTCGGATGGTGGGGACTATGTCAACGAAGACAGCACCATTACCCTGGCGCCCGGCACCTACCTCACCGGCGGCACGCCGTTTCGCAGCGAGGCACTCACGACCAACGCGTCGCTCGAGATCTCCGGCAACTGGGTCTACAACTGCGCCAGTGTGGCGCCGGGCGCTCCCGGCAGTGTGCTCGATGCCCAAGGCGTCGGCGGCGTGCTGGTGATCAAGCGTCCCCATACGGGCGTGTCGCTCAACAACTTCGTGGTGCAGAACGGCAATGCCGATGTCGGCGCCGGCATGCAGATCAATTACGGCACGGCGTCGGCGTCGTTCGTGCAGCTGTACCGCGTCATCGTGCGCAACAACCAGGCGAGCGGCGATGGCGGTGGCGTCTACATCGCCGGCGGTGCGCCCGTGAACTACGCGCCGATCCAGCTCTACTCGACGCTGCTCGCGGACAACGTCAGCGGTGGCAACGGCGGCGGCGCCTACCTCCACATCACGGGCGGCGGCTCGGCGCGCTTCAGCTCACTGACGATTGCGTCGAACACCGCAGTGGGCGACAGTGGCGGAATCCGGGGCACCGGCGACCAGGGCGGATACCGCCTGCGCAGCGTGATCGCCTGGGGCAATGCACCGGCGAGCCTCGGCTTCGACCGGCCGCTGACGCTCGAAGGATCCGATGTCGACGTCATCGCGCCCGGCACGCCGGTGCAGTCGACGGACGTGATCGCCGTCGATCCGGTGTTCGCCGACCCCGCGGCGGGCGACTATCACCTCGGCAGCGGCACGCCGCTGATACGCAGCGGCCCATCCTTCGTCTTTCAGCCTGCGGATCTCGACGGTCATCCGTTCCCGCCTTCGAACGGGCTCTATCCCGGGGAAATGGGCGCGTACCTGGACACGATCTTCTTCAACGGCCACGAAGGATTGCCGCAGGGATGAGGCGTGGAGGGACGTCGGACGCCGGCTCTTGTTACCATCGCAGAGCGACGAGCCACGTTCGCCCGAGGTCCTGCATGCGTCCCAGCCGTTCTCGTCCGCTCCATGCCTGGTGCGCCATCCTGCTCGTTGCAGTTTTCGCGGCGTGGCATGACGCGAATGCGAGCCGGATCTGCGTGTCGACGGCGGACGAGTTGCACGCGGCGCTGGCGCAGGTGTCGGATGGCGGAGACTATGTCGACGAAGACACGGTCATCACGCTGCAGCCCGGCGTTTACCTCACCGGGGGAACGCCGTTCCAGAGCGAGGCGCTCACGACGACGGCGTCGCTGGAAATCTCCGGCAGCTGGATCCACGACTGATTGAACGTCGCGCCGGGCGCGCCCAGCAGCGTGCTCGACGCCAAAGGCGTAGGCGGCGTGCTGGTGATCAAGCGACCGTATGGTGAAGTGGTGGTCAACCGCTTGGTCGTGCAGAACGGCAATGCCGACGTCGGCGCCGGTGTGCAGATCAACTACGGCACCGCGTCGGCGAGCTTCATCGGGATGTATCGAGTCATCGTGCGCAACAACCATGCGACCGGCGATGGAGGCGGCCTCTACATCTTCGGCGGCTCGCCGGTGGACTACTCGCCGATCCAGCTGTTCTCGATGGTCATCGCGGACAACAGCAGTGGCGGCAACGGTGGCGGTGCCTACCTCGACATGACGAATGGCGGCCTGCGGCGTTTCAGTTCGCTGACCATCGCATCGAACACCGCCGTCGGGGATACGGGTGGCATGTGGGGTCGCGGCGGCCAGTCCTACAACACGATGCACAGCGTGATCGCGTGGGGCAATGTGCCGACGAGCCTCGGCTTCGATCGGCCGCTCGTGATCGAGGCATCCGATGTCGATGCGTTCACGCCAGGCACGGTGGTGCAGGCGACCGACGTGATGGCCGTGGATCCCGTGTTCGCCGATCCGATGTCGGGCGACTATCGCCTGGACACCGGCACGCCGCTGCTTCGCCGCGGCTCGCGCATCCTCTTCTATCTCGCCGATGTCGATGGCTATCTCTTTCCGCCATCGAGCGGGTCGTTCCGTGCGGAAATGGGCGCGTACCAGGCAGTGATTTTCGTGGATGGCTACGACGGCGCCGTCGCTACGCCCTGATGCGCAGCGCGGCATGGCATGGCGGTGGGACTCGCGGTTGCGCGTATCGCGCTTGCCGAACGTGGTCGTGCCGCTGCGTCCCACCCTACGCCCCGCAATCACCTGTGACGGAAGCGCCTGCACATCGTCGTAGGGCGGTACGCGCGCATGCGCGTGCCGCCGCGCGCACGGCCGCAACGGGCGTCGCGTGCGCCGCAATGCGCAGCCTCCAAGATGCACGCCTCGGCGGGCGCCTCGCCCCACCAGGGGCGGGGAGGGTTCACGGCACCCCGATGGGCGGTGAACGGCGCCCTTCGCAACGACGGTGCGACGCGTCGCGTCTGCCGCTCTTTTCCGTTTCCCTCTTTGAGCCAGCCGATCGAGGGACGACCCATGCCGCGTCACTTCGTCATTCCCGCAGGCCTGTGCGCCCTCGCGGTCGCCTTCTCGGCACACGCCGATTACGCGGTGGACTGGTACGTGATCGCCGGGGGTGGTGGTCCCGCCGCCGGACCCTCCGTTTTCAGCGTCGAAGGCACGGTGGGCCAACCGCTCGCGATCGCCTCGTGCAGCGCCGGCGCCGTCGACTGCGCCTCGGCCGAGTGGGCGTTGAACAGCGGCTACTGGACCCGCGTGCCGTGCGACACGACGCCGGACGTCGTGTTCTGCGATGCATTCGACAACTGAGCGATGCCCGCGCTCTCAACGTTTCCTGCGAAGGAGTTCCGCGCATGTATCCGATCCGTTTCCGCGCTTTCGTCCTCGCCGCCGCGGCGGGCGTCCTGCTGCTCGCGACCGCGGCGCACGCCGTGCAGCCGCTCGGGTCCGCGTTCACCTACCAGGGGGAGTTGCGCAATGCCGGCCAGGTCGCGAACGGGCTGCACGATTTCAGGTTCTCGCTGTATGACGCGCCCTCCGGCGGCACCCAGGTGGGCGTCACGCTGGAGCAGAGTC
The DNA here is from genome assembly GCF_051958935.1 of Dokdonella sp. Taxonomy (GTDB): domain Bacteria; phylum Pseudomonadota; class Gammaproteobacteria; order Xanthomonadales; family Rhodanobacteraceae; genus Dokdonella_A. The sequence goes on from NZ_JBQCFP010000094.1 coordinate 10,327, forward strand.
TCACCGTCTCGTCGGGACGCTTCGGCACTACGCTCGACTTCGGCGCGGGCGCATTCGACGGCGACCGGCGCTACCTCGAAATCGCGGTGAGCCCGGCCGGCTCCGGAACCTACGAGACGCTGACGCCGCGCCAGGAGGCCACCGGCACCCCGTACACGATTGCGCAGCGCATGCGTTCGATCGTCGTCCCCGGCAATGCGATGTTCCACAACCCGAGTGACGCGCAAACGACGGTGACGACCTACGGGCCGCGCCTGTCCGCCACCGCGCAGCCGATCGGCTTTTCGATCCCGCAGCCGGCCGATTGGGACAAGACGCAACCGTTCACGGTGACGCTGTACTTCGCGGTGCCGACCTTGTCGACCTCGTCGATCGTGAACTGGCGCCTGCAGGCCGGCTCGCAGAACCTCAATCTCGACGTCGGCTCGGCAGGATCCGGTTGGGACACGCTCGGCTACGGCGGCCAGGAGGATGGCACGCCGCTGAACATCTACGCGGCGCCGGGGCGCCAGAACATGATGAAGTCGCAAACGTGGACCGCCCACTGGAGCCAGACGTACCACACCTGGTACTTCGGCGCGGGCGTCAACACCAACAACGACTTTTCCGACGATCCGATATGGACCTTCATGTTCCAGCGCGGCAGCGCGGTGTCCGGCGGCAACGGCGAGGGGTATACGCAGAGCCTCACGGTGGTATCGGCGGAAGTGCGCTATCCGTCGCATTGATCGGAGCCGCAGACGGCGCGCGCGCCGGCGGAGCGCCAGGACTCGCGTTCGCGCGTGCCGGAGGCATTCATGGTTCGAGCCACTGGACGTCCAGCGCGAGCACGCGCTGGCCTGGCTCGAGCCGGGCTCGACGCGCTCGATCCGTCGCAGTTCCACACGGCGCCTATCCGGATGGACGGCTGTCGATCGACGCCGGCATCGCCCTCGTGCATGCGGTGGCGGCATGCGGCATGCTCGTCGGCCTCACGATCACCGAGTTCTGGAATGCCGATCAGCGCTCGCGATAGCACGACTCGCTGACGAACTCGAAACCGTTCTGGAACATCTGCTCGCCAGCACCGACCTCGAACGCGCCGATGTCCGCGCGCGCGCCGGCGACGCGCTCATGGCGACCCACCATCGTGAAGAACTCGAGCGACACCAGCATGCCGCCGCGCTGGTCGCACGGCAGCTCGAGCGGGTTCGCGCCGGCGTCGATGGCCGGGCTGCCGGGCTGGAGGTCGCGGACCGGCGTCAGTCCGCCGTGCAAGGCGAGCGCGCCGAGCTGCGGGTCTGCGCTCGAGGTGCCGGCCGGCAGCGGTACGCTCGATATGCCGACGAGGTTCGCGCTTCCGGCGACCGAGGACGCGCCCTGGATGTCGCGCACCGTATTGCCGTGCACGATCGTGCTGACCAGGGTCAGCGGGTGCGAGCCTTCGACGATGATGCCGTTGCCGCGACCGTTGCTTGCGCCGATGTTGCCGGCAATGGTGCTGTTGTAGACGTGGAATTCGGCCGAGACCTCGATGCCGCCTGCGAAGAAGGTGGCGCTGTTGTAGGCGATCGTGCTGTCGTTCATGTAGACGCTGCCGCTGCCAAGGTCGGGGCCGCCGAACAGCCCGAGTCCCCCGCCCGCAGCGGCGGAGTTGCCGATGACCGACGATGACACGATCGCCACCGGACCACGGCAGCCGACCCCGCCGCCGTAACCGAACGCGGTTGCCTGGTTGCCCTCGATCGTGCTGAACGCCGCATAGAAACCACGCGCCGCGAATACGCCGCCGCCGTACGAATAGCCGGTCGAGGTGACGGCCTGCGCGGTGTTGCCGCTCACCGTGCTGTGCACGAGGCCGACCACGTCGTCCGACCAGATGCCGCCGCCGAGCGCGGCGCCGTTGGGTCCGCGCGCCTCGGTGACGCAGTCGGTGATGCTGACGCCGGTGACGACGACGCGCCCCTCGGAGCGGACGCAACCGCCCTCGGCATCGGTATTGACGGCAAAACTGCGGCCGTTGACGAGGGCGAGCCCTTCGAGTTGCAGCTGGCCCTGGCCTCGATGCTCGATCACGCGACTGTGCCCGCCCGCATCGATGGTAATGGTCGGCTGCGGCCGGCCATCGACGTTGCGGATCGGGGCGGCGATGCGCAGGGAGCCCGCGTCCGGATGGAACAGCGGTCCGCTGCCCAGCGTGATGGTGCTGCACGCCATCGCGAACTCGATGCGTGCGCCGTCGCTCGCGTCGAGGATCGCCTGGCGCAGGCTACCCGGGCCGGTGTCGTTGCAGTTGGTGACGGTCAGCGTTTCGGCAGGCGCAGCCGGCTCGAGCGGCCCCGCTCTCAGCGACGCGAAGCGATCCGCCTGCCATGGCGCACCCGTGCGGTGCAAGTGTCCTCTCGTCGAATCCGCCGGTCCCGCGGCTCCGGCGCACAGAGCCGCCGAGGATGCCCCGGCGAAACAAACCGCGAGCGCGGACGGCAGGGTGCGACGGATGGGCTGCGTGCGGAGCATGGCCGTTCCTCGATGCGGGGACACGGCGTGGAACGCCGTTGCGCGCGAAGTAGGACATGGCGCCTGCACCGGTCCGGCCGAATCGCGCCGCATTCGTGTGAAGATCGAGGCCGTCTCGCCGGCTGGATCCGGCGGCCCCGGCACGAAAGCGTGCCGTCGCACGTGACGGGGAGCCGCCGTGGAAAAGTTGTCGAGCAGGAACACACCGTATCTCGTCTTCGCGCTCGCGCTCAGCGTGTTCGCCTTGCTGGTCCTCGCCGCAAGCGTCGTCCTGCCGATGAGTGCCGAAATGCGACGGCTGCTCGATGTCGCGGACGACGTGCTGTGCGCGCTGTTCTTCGTCGACTTCCTCGTCACCCTGTGGAAGGCGGACGATCGCTGGCGCTACTTCATCCGCTGGGGCTGGATCGACCTGCTCTCGTGCATCCCCTCGATCGACTACCTGCGCGTCGCGCGCATGGCGCGGGTGCTGCGCGTGCTCCGCGTCCTGCGCGCGATCCGTTCGGCGAAGATCATCGCCGCGTTCATCCTGGAGCGGCGCGCGAACAGCGCGATGCTCGCGGCCGTACTCATCGGCCTGCTGCTGATCGTGCTCGCGAGCATCGGCATCCTGCAGTTCGAAGACGTGCCGGAGGCGAACATCAGGACCGCCGAGGATGCGCTGTGGTGGACGATGGCGACGATCACCACCGTCGGCTACGGCGACCACTACCCGGTCACGACCGAAGGCCGCATCCTCGCTGCAGGCCTGATGGTCGCCGGCGTCGGCCTCGCCGGTATCTACACCGGCTTCATCGCCGCGTGGTTCCTGCGCCCGGCCGCGGCGCGCGAGGAATCGCGCGACGAACGCATCGCGCGCCTCGCGTCGTCGCTTGCGGATTTGCCCGACGCGGAGCTGCAGGCACTCGCAGCGCGGCTGGAACGGGCACGCCGTGTCGCCTCGCTCGCGCGCGAGGATCGCGGGACTTGATTCCGATCGGCCGCCTGCAGCGTTCCCGCCCTGTGGGACCTGCCGGGCGAAGAGCATCGCGGCTGAAGCCGCTCCCACACAAACCCACGCGCGCTGTCATGGGCAACGGTCTTCGCAGGACGACACGTCGCAAAAGTTGCGGGCCTTGGCCCAGCGCGGCGAAGAGATCGCGCCGGAGCAGCTCCTGCACAAGCGCATGCGTGCTGTGGGTGGGCGACGGTCTTCGCAGGAAGACACGTCGCAAAAATCCGATCGCGCTGAGCGCAGCCCGCGAAGCGGGCGGAGTCGAAGCGCCGGCCGTCCGGGGGCGGCGGCCCTTCGACTCCGGCCTTCGGCCTGCGCTCAGGGCGAACGGATGAATACGCCGCGCGTGCGGTGTTCCTGTGGGAGCGGCTTCAGCCGCGATGCTCTTCAGCCCCGATTACTTCGCGCGTTCCTTCTCCAACCGCTTGCGCAGGTTCTCGCGTCCCTCCTGAGCATACGCCGCACACGGCGTCGTCGCCGCATCCTTCGTCGCGGGCAACTGATCGGGATGCGCCGCCATCGCGACGTCGCACGGCAACGCCGCGAGGCGATCCGCCGTCGCGCGCAGCGCCGCTACGACGGCCGGGTGGTCGCTGAAGCGATAGGCGTCGGTCGACACGGGGTTGAGGCTGTCGAGATAGACGACGTCGCGGCACGTGTCGTCATGGCAGGATTTCCAGCGCCAGCTCATGCCGCCCGGCGCGTGACCGGGCGAGGCGACCGCGGTGATCGTGGTGTGGCCGACCGTGACCGCGTCGCCGTCATCGATCGCGCGCACGTGCTCCACCGACGGCGAGCGCGTCGCCTCGCCGAAGCCCGCCTGCGGGTCGTCGGGGTGGTACGCCGCGCGCGT
>NZ_JBQCFP010000095.1:0-4511 GCF_051958935.1 Dokdonella sp.
CGCGCGCACGTGCTCCACCGACGGCGAGCGCGTCGCCTCGCCGAAGCCCGCCTGCGGGTCGTCGGGGTGGTACGCCGCGCGCGTTAGCGCGATCACGCCGTCGCGCCCGGCTGCGACGTGCGCGCCGGTCAGGCGCGCGAGTGCCGCGATGCCGCCGGCGTGGTCGAAATGCGCATGCGAATTGAGGATCCAGCGGATCCGCGTCGGATCGAAGCCTGCCCTGCGCACGTTGTCGAGGATGACCGCAGCCGATTGCGGCAAGCCGCCGTCGATGAGCACGAGTCCTTCGTCGTCCACGATGAGCACCGAGGAGAGTCCCTTCGTGCCGACATACCAGGTGTTCTCCGCGAGCCGGTACGGCTCGACGCGCTCGTTCCACGCGGCGCACCGCGGGCACTCGAACGGCTTCTGGTCCGCAGGCAGTTTGGCCGCGAGCGGCGCGAACGCAAGGGCAGCCGTGAACGCGAGGGGCAGGATCATCTCATGGAGCTCCTTGGATGGGGCTGCCCAGCATCACTCACGGTAGCAACGGTCGGAGGGCGCGCATGTGGCCATTCGCGGGCAATCGCGCGCGAGCGCCCCATGCGACGCCGGGTCGCATGGGCGAGGTGATGAGGCTTCAACCCTTCGCGGGGAAGAACGGATCGAGATGGAACACGTGCTCGCCGCCCGCGTCCGAACCCGTGGTGACGACGATGCCGATGCCCTCGGCGACTTCCGCGTAGCGTCCGTCGAAACCGAGCCGCACGCTCAGCGACGCGGTCGTGCCGAGCGCGATGTCGACGACCTTGAAGTCCATCTCCTGTCCGTCATCCCACACGGCGACGCGCAGCTGGTCGACACCATTGCCGCGATCGACCGTGCCGGTGTACCGGCCGCGCACGAGGACTTCCACGCGCGCGCGTCCTGCCGTAGCCGATGCGGTCTGCACGCCGGCGACATTCCACGCGGCATTCGATGATGGGGTGATCGCTTCGTCCGCCATGGCCGTCCGTCCATCAGGAGCAACCCGGCGACGGTATCCCCACGCCCCGCCCTTGGCAACGCCGGCCACGCGCTTGCACCGTGACCGTCGCGCGACGCGGAGTGGACGCAGCCGAGTAGCGTGGGACGCAGCCGCGCAGCGGCGAGTCCCGCCGGCGTAGCCCCTTGGCCCGCGGTGGGACCCGCGATGATGCGCATCGCATCGATGCGTGTCACGGCGCGCTGCATCCCGCCCTACGAGGCCGGGTGCGCGCGTGGGCACGCCGCCGTTTCCTCACGCCTGCATGAACCCGAGGTCGCCCTGCGCGAACGCATGCAGGTTCGGGAAGATCGTGTCGAGCGCGGTCGCATCGGTCACGCCGAACCAGCGCGCGAGCGTCGCACCGTACTGGTCGACCGCGATGCGCGGGAGCAGATGGCCGTCCCAGGTGAAATCGGCGCTCTGCGCCGCGAGGTCCGGCATCGAGCCGTAGATGCGCCCGCCACGCACGCCGCCGCCGAGCACGAACAGGTGGTTGCCCCAACTGTGGTCCGAGCCGTCGCCGTTGCTCGTGAGCGAGCGCCCGAATTCGCTCGCGACGAAGGTGGTCACCGACGCGTCGACGCCGAGTTCACGGGTCGCCGCGTCGAACGCGGCGAGCGCGCGCGAGAGGCCGGCGAGCAGCTGCGGCTGGTCGCCCATCTGTGCGTCGTGCGTATCGAAGCCGCCGAGTGAGCAGAAGAACACCTGGCGGCGATGGCGCAGGGTTGCGCGCGCGGCGATGAGTTCGGCGGCGCGGCGCAGCTGGCTGCCGAGCGCGAACGCGAATCGATCGGCCGCCGGCGCGCCGACTTCCGGCGGTGGCGGAAACGGCGTCGCGAGCGGCGCGACGCCGTCGAGCGCGGTCGCGAGCGTCGCGTAATCGTCGATCGCGCGCCGCGTCGTGCGGCGGTACTCGTCGGCGAGTGCGTTCGGCGGTGGGGTCGCGAGGAAGGCCTGGAACGCCGCGGCCGCATCGGGGTCGCGGCTGCGGATCGCGCGGATCTCGCCGGTGTCGACGCCGATCGACTGCAGCACGTGGCCGGTCTGGAACGCGTTCGTGCCGGCGAGCGAGAGGTTCATCGACAAGGTGGCGTCCGCGTTGTAGTTCGCGTGCACGAGGTCGGCGAGGCGGCCGCCCCAACCCGACACCGGGGTCGGATCGGCGCTCGAACGTACTTCCAGGTTCTGCCAGAAATCCTGCTGGTCGTTGTGCGAGAACAGTTGCGGCGGCAGCGGTACGCTGCCGTTCTGGTGCTCCTCGCGCGTGACCGGCTGCAGCAGCGCGCCGACGCTGCCGAGGATCGCGAGTCGGCCTTCGCCGAACAGCTGCGCCATCTCGGGCATCGCCGGGTGCAGGCCGACCGGATAGCCGGCCCAGCCCTGCGGCGAGAGCGGCAACAGCGAGGCCTGCGGCAGCGTGAGGCCGCGCCGGCGCTGCGCGTACAGCGCGTACTCCGCGCCGCGCGGCACCACGAGGTTGTGGCCGTCGTTGCCGCCGAGCAGGAACACGCAGACCAGCGCCTTGTAGTCGTCGCCGGCGCCCTGTGCCCAGACGCGATTGAGCAACGAGAGACTCGCAGGGGCGCCGAAGAAGCCGTAGCCGCCGGCGAGCGCGGCGAGGCTGTTGCGCAGGAAACGACGACGTGCGCCGCAACGGGGATCGTGGGACATGGCGGACTCCTTCAGCGCTGCGTGGCGAATTCGGGGGAGGTGGCGATGAGGTAGACCGCGTTCTGTACGCGCGCGAGCGTGTCGCTCGCCGGGATCGCGGCGAGGCGCGTCGCGACGAGCTGGCGCAACGCGGGCGACATGCCACCGCCGAGCAGCAACTCGTCGAGGCGCGCGATGAGCGCACTGCTGCCTGCCGTTGCGAGCCATGCGCGCCAGCGCTCGAGATGCAGCACGCGCACGCCGGGGTCGAGCTCTTCGAGTTCACCGCCGGCGTAGCCGTAGAACACGCGGCCGTCGACGTCGTTGGCGAGGCGGATCGCGAAGTTGGCCGAGACGATCTGCATCTCCGGCGCTACGAGCCCCGCGCCGGCGAGCGTGCCCGCCGGCGCGTGGCGCGGTGAGAAGAAATTGAATACCGACGGCGAGTAGAGCGGCGACTGGTTGTGCGACTCGTGGATCTCGCGGTCGTCGGGGAACAGCGTGTCGCTCTGCGAGGTCACGTCGAACGCGCGCCACAGCGCGGTCACGCGCAGCAGCGGTTCGCGCACCTTGCCGAACGTCGCCGGCGCGAGCCGATGGCCGATTCGCGCTTCCGGGTCGAGCAGGATCGCGCGCACGACCGCGCCGAGGTTGCCGCGCACGCCGTGGCCGTCGTCGGCGAACACCGCGGCGACGCGCGCGACGTAGGCCGGCGAGGGATTGCTCGTGACCAGGCGCTGGATCAATTGGCGGCCGAGGAATGGACCGACGTTCGGATGCCGGGCGAGCGCATCCAGCGCGGACGCGAGGTCGCTGCGCGCGTCGCGCCCGGCGCCGAGCACGATGCCGTCGAACAGACGCTTCTCGTCGCGATCGTGGTACGCCTCGTACGGCACCATCGCGTGTTCGGTGCTGCAGGTGAACGGTTCGACCACGAACGGGTCGGCGCTGCAGTCCTGCCCCGCCGCGCAATGGCAGGCCCAGCCGGTGAACACGCGCGCGAGCGCACGCACGACGCTGCCGTCGTACGTCGGCACCGTCGCGCCGTCGACGAGCAGTGGCGAGCCGTCGGGATTGAGCTTGACGAGGCCGATCGAGAACAGCTGCATGACCTCGCGTGCGTAGTTCTCGTCGGCCTGGATGTTGTTCGCCGCATCGGGCTTGCGGTTGCGGTACATGCTGAGGTAGCGGCCCATCGCCGGCGCGAGCGTGACGTCCTCGAGCAGCTGCCGGTACGTGCCGAACGCGTCGCGCACGAGGATGTCGTGGTAGGCGCCGAGCGCGAGGCCGTCGTCGCCGAGCGTGTTGCCGCGTTCGGACACGACGAGGATCTCGCTCAGCGCGAACGCGACGCGCTGGCGCAACTGGTCGGGCGCGCGCGCGGCGGCGACGAACCAGGCCTGGCGATAGCGATGGAACGGCAGGTGCGCCAACGGATCGGTGACGCCTTCGACGCTGCGCATGTACGGCAGCGCGTAGGTCGGGGGCAGCGCGATCTGCTGGTCGATCCAGCGGCCGTAGTCGCTGTCGGCGAGTTCGTCGATCGACGCTTCGCTCGGCCCGAATGTCGCCTGGGTGAGGAAGCGTGCCGCCTCGCCACGACTCGCCGGCTGCAGCGCGCCGGCATCGAAGCCGTCGCGCAGGATGAGGTCGTGCTCGCGCGCGCCGGCGGCGCCTGCGAACGTGAAGATTGCGACGAGCGCCGCCACCGCGGCGCCGGAATGACTGCGAATGCGCATGTTGCCCCCTGTGGTCGCGGCCACGACGCTCGCGCCGTCGTGTGCCGTCATCGCAAACGGGACGCAGCGGTCGTTGCCATCATGCGCAGCGACGAAGCGACACGCTGGCGCGACGA
>NZ_JBQCFP010000096.1:0-18341 GCF_051958935.1 Dokdonella sp.
GCGGCACTCGCGATCAACAGCGCGCGCATGGCCGCGAGCCTGCTCGAGCAGCAGCGCCTCAAGCGCGAGTTCGACCTCGCGCGCCGGCTGCAGAAATCCCTGCTGCCGCACCGGCGCCGCGACGGCTTCCCGGTGATCGGCGTGAACCGCCCCGCGCACGAGATCTCCGGCGACTTCTACGACCACTTCGAACTCGCCGACGGCCGCATCGGCTTCGTCGTCGGCGACATCTCGGGCAAGGGCCTCGACGCGGCGCTGCTGATGGTGCGCGCCGCGAGCCTGCTGCGCTGGGCCGGTAAGGACGGCATCGAACCCGCCGCCTGGCTCGCGCGCGCGAACGACGAGCTGTGCGAAACCACCCAGGACGGCCGCTTCGTCTGCGCCTTGGTCGGCTACTGCGACCGCGCGGCGACGCGGGTGCGCTTCGCCGGCGCGGGCTTCCCACCGGTGATCGTGCAGCGCGGCGACGCGTTCGACGAATACGCGTCGGGCGGTCCGCCGCTCGGCATCCTGCCCGGCGTCGTGTTCGAAGAGCGCGAGATCGCGCTGGGTGGCGGTACGTTCTACGCATTCTCCGACGGCGCGACGGACGTCCGCGATGCGGATGGACGGCCGATCGGCAACGCCGGCGTACGCGCGCTGATCGCACGCCACGCGCACGCATCGCTCGAACCGCGCCTGCGCGGCCTGCTCGCCGACCTGAAGCAACTGCGCCTCGTCGACGACACGACCCTGCTGCTGGTCGAGGCGCCGCGCGCGGAACACCCCGAGTTGCTCGTCGACCGGCGCATGCCCGCGCGCGCCGCGTCGCTGCGCGAACTGCGCGCCTCGGTACGCGCGGCGCTCGATACGCTCGGTGTCGAGCCGCGCCTGCGCGATCGCCTCGTGCTCGCGGTCGACGAGGCATGCGCGAACATCATCCGCCATGGCTACGGCCCATCCTGCGAGGGCGACATCGAGCTGCGCCTCGCGCGCACCGGCACGACGCTCGCGTTCGAGCTGCGCGACACCGCGCCGTGCGCCGATCCGGCCGCGCTCAGGCCCAAGCCGCTCGGCGAGATGCGCTGCGGCGGCCTCGGCATCGCGCTCATCGACGAGGTCATGGACGACTGGCGCGTGGAGCCGGCCGCGTGCGGCCGTGGCAATCGCCTGGTCATGCACAAACGCATCGAAGACATCGCCGGGGAGGCGAACGAGGCATGAGCGTGTCGACGAATGGCATCGCCGCCGAACGCGGCGACGGTTACGTGCTGGTCCGCCTCAGCGGCGAAGTGGATCTGTCCTGGTCGCAGGACGTGCGCCGCGCCGTGCTCGACGCACTCGCCACGGGCACGCCGGTCGGCGTCGAACTGTCCGCGGTCAGCTACATCGATTCGTCGGGCATCGCCGCGCTCGTCGAGGGCTTCCAGCAGGCGCGCCAGAACGGCGGTCGCTTCGCGCTCGTCGCGGTCAGCGACGCGGTGCGCGCGGTGCTCGAACTCGCGCGGCTCGACCGCGTGTTCGTGCTCGTGCCGAGCGCGGACGCGCTGCTCGCTGCGTGAACGCGCTGACCCGCGCGCTCGGCGACCTCGGCCGTGCCACGCTCGGCGCATTCGCCGGCGTCGGCTACGCGGCGATGCTGCTGTTCGAGGCGCTCTACTTCGTGTTCGCCGGATGGCGCATCGGCCAGCCGGTGCGCCTCTCCGCGGTCGCGCGGCAGATGCGCGAGATCGGGGTGAACGCCCTGCCGATCGTCGCGCTGCTCGGCTTCACGGTCGGGCTCATGCTCGGCATCCAGTTCATCGCCTCGCTGTCGGAATTCGGCGCGCAGTCGCAGGTCGTCGTCGCGGTCGCCAAGTCGGTCACGCGCGAGTTCGGCGCGCTGATCACCGCGATCCTCGTCGCCGGGCGCTCGGGCTCCGCGCTCGCCGCGCGGATCGGCTCGATGTCGGTGTCGCAGGAAGTCGACGCCCTCGCGGTGATCGGCATCGAACCGGTGCGTTACCTCGTCGCGCCCGCGCTCGTCGCGATGCTCGTGATGCTGCCCGCGCTCACGATCTTCGCCAATGCGGTCGCGATCTTCGGTGCCGCACTGTACAGCGCGCCCGCGCTCAACGTGACGCCGGCCGCGTACCTTTTGCAGACGATGTCGCTGCTGTCGACCGGCGACCTCTGGCAGGGACTGTCGAAGAGCGTCGTGTTCGCGGTGCTGATCACCCTGATCGGCGTGAGCACGGGCTTTTCCGTCAGCGGCGGCGCCGAGGGCGTCGGCCGCGCGACGACGCGCGCGGTGGTGCTGTCGATCTGCTGGATCATCGTCGTCGACATGGTGTTTTCGTTCTTCCTGAATCGATGACATGAACGACGCGTCCGTCCCGCCGCTGATCGATTGCGCTCGCGTCTTGCACTACGCGCTCGTCGATGAAACCGTCCGCTACACGCCAAAGGGCAAGATTTTCGTAAATGACGAAGAGCTCGGTGCGGTCCCGCGACTGGCGATCGTGCGCAACCTCGTCGACGACGACATCCTGCTTTTTCATTGCGACGAGGCATGGACCTGCCTCGGGGTTTCCGGAAAGGGCGGTATCGAGGACGTCATGGCCGATGCGAACGCGCGCTACGACGGCCTCGCCGGCAAATGGCATGTCGCTCCTTACTCGGATATGGACTTCGCACGGGCCCTGCTGGACGAGTGCCGCGATGAACGATGTTCATTTTGCGGCCGCTTCCACTTCGAGATCGACGCGCTGATGGTGGAAGGCGATCGGGCGATGATCTGCGGCGATTGCATCGACCGTTTCCACGCCTCGATTCAGGGAGGCGACGGCGGCTGACATGAACGCGCCGCAACCACTCATCGAAGTCGAGCAGCTCGAAGCCTGGTACGGCCGACGGCGCGTGCTGCACGGGGTCGACTTCGCGGTCAACGCGGGCGAGATCCGCGTCATCATGGGCGGCTCGGGCTCGGGCAAGAGCACCTTGCTGCGGCACTTGCTCGGCCTGCAGCGGCCGGTGTCGGGGCGCGTGAAGCTGTTCGGTGTCGATCTCGGCCAGGCGAGCGAACGCGAGATGCTCGACGTGCGCAAGCGCATCGGCGTGTCGTTCCAGGGCGGTGCGCTGCTGACCTCGCTCACCGTCGGCGAGAACGTCGCGCTGCCGCTGCGCGAGCACACGACGCTCGACGAGTCGACGATCCGCATCATGAGTCGGCTCAAGCTCGAGGTGGTCAACCTCGGCGGCTTCCAGGACCTGATGCCGAGCCAGCTCTCGGGCGGCATGGTCAAGCGCGCAGCGCTCGCTCGCGCGATCGTGATGGACCCGCGCCTGCTGTTCTTCGACGAGCCGTCCGCCGGGCTCGATCCGGTCGTGTCGGCCGAACTCGACGAACTGATCCTGCGCCTGCGCGATGCGCTGCGCATGACGATCGTGGTCGTCACCCACGAGCTCGAGAGCGCGTTCAAGATCGCCGACACGATCACCGTGCTCGACCAGGGCAACATCCTCACGACCGGTACGGTGGCCGCGGTGCGCGCGAGCGACAACGAGCGCATCCAGGACCTGTTGAACCGTCGCCCGCGCGAAGTGCAGGTGGATGCCGACGCGTACCTCAAGCGCCTGACCGAAGAGGAAGCTTAGAATGCAGGTCGGGAGGAAGGGGCGTCATCGATGAAACGCGACACCATCAACTACACGCTGGTCGGAGCGGTCGTCGTCGGCGCGATCGCGCTGCTGCTCGTCGCGCTCGCGCTGATCACCGGCAAGGGCGTCGCGAGCACCGACTACGTCGTGCGCTACCGCAATGTGACCGGGCTGCGCTACGGCGCGCCGGTGTTCTACGAGGGCTACCGCGTCGGCCAAGTGGGCGGGGTCACGCCCGAGCGCACCACCGAGGGCACGCGCTACAAGGTGGTGCTCGCGATCCGCCGCGACTGGCCGATCCCGGTCGACAGCCCGGCGCGGCTGCAGTCGAGCGGCCTGCTCGCCGACGTCTCGATCGGCATCCACGAGGGCACGAGCCACGACACGCTGGCGCCCGGCGGCGAGCTCAGGGGCATCGAGGGCGCCGACATCTTCGCCGCGATGAACGAACTCGCGGGCCAGGTCAGTGAACTCACGCGCACGCAGATCTCGCCGCTGATCGCGACGCTGTCGCAGCGCGTCGATTCGATCACCGGCACGATCGACAAGACGACGCCCGTGATCCTCGAGCAGACGCGCGCGTTGCTCGAGCGCGCGAACCACGCCTCCGATTCTATCAACGACCTGCTCAAGCCCGAGAACCGCGCCGCGGTCGGCGCGATCCTCGGCGAGGTGAAGAACCTCGGCGCGGAACTGCGCAAGACGCGCGCGACACTCGACGAGGCGCTCGGCGACCTCGCCGGCATCGCACGCGACAACCGGCCCGACGTGCGCCGCGCGGTGCAGGACCTCACGAGCGTGCTCGGCGCGCTATCGGCGCGGATGGACGTGATCACCCATCACCTCGAGTCCTCGAGCCGCAACCTCGACGAGTTCAGCCGCGAGATCCGCAGCCATCCCAATCGGCTTATCCTCGCGCCGAAGGCCGACAAGCTGCAGGAAGAGCCGCAATGAGGACATCGACGACGATACGTGCAGCGCTGCTGTCGGGCATGCTCGCGCTCGCCGGCTGTGGCGCGCCGACGGTGCCGGATTTCACCTACTTCCGGCTGCCGCGGCCGCAGCCGCTCGAGGTCGCGCCGGCACCGGCATTCGCGGAGCCGCTCGTCGTCGATGCGTTCGGTGCGGACGGGCTCTATGCCGACCAAGCCCTCATCTACGCACTCGACCCGGACGCGCAGCAGCTGCGCCAGTACCATTACCAGCTCTGGACCGATCCACCGACGCGCGTGCTGCAGCGGCGCCTGATCGCACTGCTGCGCGAGTCGAAGATTGCAGCGCAAGTCACCGACGAGCTGCCGGCGAGTACGCCGGCGGTGCGCATCCGCGGGATCATCCTGCGCTTCGACCGCGTGCCGGCGGCGGCCGGCGGCTGGACCGCGGTGGTCGCGCTCAAGCTGCGCGCGGACGGCCGCGACGCCCGGCCGATCGTCGACGACTACTACCGCGCCGAGCAGGCCGCCGCGGGCAACGACATCAAGTCGACCGTGGATGCCTATGGCGCCGCGCTCGATCGCATCTACACGCGATTCCATGCGGATCTGCATCGACGTGGAGACGCCGGGCATGGATGAGCACGATCTCCATCGGCTCGCCGAGATCGGCATCGACGTCTACGTGCCGCGCGGTGCATCGCGCCCGGCGCAAGCGGCGCCGCCGGATGCGGTCGCCGCGCCGTCGGCCGCCTCGCCACCGGCGGCGGGCGCAGCCGGGCAGCCGGGCGCGGGCGGCGTGCTCCTGCTCGGCGATGCGTCGAGCGCGCGCGGTGCGGCGCTGCTTGGCGCGGTCGCGCGTGCGCTCGCGTTCGCGCGCGTCGCCTGTACCCGGGCGGCCGTCGCGGAGGAGGCAGCGCTCGCCGATGCACGCGCGCTCGTCGCGTTCGGCGAGGCGCGTGCCCGCGCCGCGGGCGCGGCCTTGAGCGCGCAGCGGCAGCGCGAGCTGGGCTGGGTCGTCACGGTGGAAGCGGCCGCGCTCGCCGGCGATGCGCGTGCCAAGCGCGCGCTGTGGAGCGAGCTCAAGCGCATCGTGCGTCCGCTGCGCCGGCCCGCGCGCGGCGACGAACGGTAGGCGAACGCCGCCCGGCGCGCGCCCGCGCGGGGTTGGCGGCATTCATTCGTGGCAAGATGCGCTCGACTTCCGGCGGTACCGGAAGGAGGGCGCTTGCGCCGGTTCGATCGTGGTCGCGATCCTCAAACAGGCACAACCCGAGTTCCGCCGCATGCAGGCCGACGACCTCGACCGGGTCGCGGAGATCGAGGCGCTCGCCTACGAATTCCCGTGGAGCCGCGCGATCTTCGCCGACTGCCTGCGCGCAGCCTACGAGTGCGTCGTGCTCGTCGACGCCGATGCGATCGTCGGCTACGGCGTGCTGTCGAGCGGCGCGAACGAGGCGCACGTCCTCAATGTCTGCGTGCTGCCGGGCCTGCATGGCCGCGGCTACGGGCGACGCATCGTCAAGCGCCTGCTCGACGTCGCGCGCTGGCATCGCGCGGAGCGCGTCTACCTCGAAGTGCGGCCGTCGAACCCGCGCGCGATCGCGTTGTACGACTCGCTCGGCTTCAACGAATTCGGCCGCCGGCCGAACTACTACCCGGCGAAGAAGGGGCGCGAGGACGCGCTCGTCATGGCGATCGAGCTGCTGCCGCCCGAGTGAACGGTCGCAGCCGTCGCGCTCCGGGCAATCGAGGCGCGACGCTGGACGGACTCAGCCTCCGAGGCGTGCGCGCTGTTCGCGCAATGCGCCGACGGTCGAGGTGAAATCGGCGAGGCGCTGTTTCTCCTGCTCGACCACCGCGGACGGCGTCTTCTCGCCGAAGTTGCCGAGCTTCGTGCCCGACTTCGCGATCTCGCCGTCGAGGCGGGAGATCTCCTTCTCGAGGCGCGCACGTTCGGCAGCGAGGTCGATCAGGCCGGCGAGCGGGATCAGCAGCTTCATCTCGCCGATGATCGCGGCCGCCGCCGCGGGCTCCGCTTCGCCGGCATCGAGCCAGCGCTGCGACTCGGCCCGCGCGAGGAACCCGATTTGTGCGCCGAACTGGGTCGTGCGCGCGCGGTCGATCGCACCGCCGCCGACATAGAGCAGCGGGATCTCCTTGCGCGGCGCGATGCCCATCTCGCTGCGGATGCGCCGCACCTGGGTCAGCACGGCCTTGAGCCATTCGATTTCCGCGGTGGCCGCGTCGTCGGTCGCGAAGTCCGCCGCGCGCGGATAGGTGAGGGTCGAGATGCTCACCGGAACGCCGTCCGATGCGCCGGATCCCGCGAGCACGGGTGCGACCTCGTGGAACAGTTCCTCGGTGATGAACGGCATGATCGGATGCAGCGCGCGCAGCACCGCATCGAGCACGACGAGCAGGGTGCGACGCGTCGACGCCGCTGCTGCCGCGTCGCCGCCGCTCGGCGTCGGCCCTTCAGCCTTGCTCAGGGCAGGCTTGGTGAGCTCGAGGAACCAGTCGCAGTAGTCGTTCCAGACGAATTCGTACAGCGCCTGCGCGAGCAGGTCGAAGCGATACGTCGCGAAATGGGTTTCGACCTCGGCCAGCGTGCGCGACAGGCGAGTGAGGATCCAGCGCTCGGCTTCGGTCGCGGGCGCGGTGTGCGCGGGCGCGATCTCCCCCTCGGCGTTCATGAGCACGAAGCGCGTCGCATTCCACAGCTTGTTGCAGAAGTTGCGGTAGCCGTCGGCGCGCTTGAGGTCGAAGTTGATCGTGCGCGCGTAACTCGCCAGCGCGGCGAAGGTGAAGCGCAGCGCGTCGGCGCCGACCGCGGGGATGCCGGCGGGGTAGTCCTTGCGGATGCGCTTCTCGACCTTCTCGCGCACCTGCGGGATCAGCAGCGAGGCAGTCGACTTCTTCACCAGCGTTTCGAGGTCGATGCCGTCGATGAGGTCGAGCGGGTCGACCGTGTTGCCCTTCGACTTCGACATCTTCTGGCCTTCCGCATCACGCACGATCGCGTTGATGTAGACCTCGCGGAACGGCACCTTGCCGGTGAAGTACTGGGTCGCCATGACCATGCGCGCGACCCAGAAGAAGATGATGTCGAAACCGGTGACGAGCACGTTGCTCGGCACGAACGCCTTGAACTCGTCCCATTCGGCCGCGCGTGCGGGCGTCTCGCCCGGCCAGCCGAGCGTGGAGAACGGCCACAGCGCCGAGGAGAACCAGGTATCGAGCACGTCCTCGTCGCGACGCAGCGCACCGACCGGCTTGGCCGGCGCGTGCGCGAGCGCGTCCGCTTCATCCTCGCCGACGAAGATGTTGCCGGCCTCGTCGTACCACGCGGGAATCTGGTGGCCCCACCAGAGCTGGCGGCTCACGCACCAGTCCTGGATGTTCTCGAGCCACTGGTTGTAGGTGGTCGCCCAGTTGTCGGGCACGAAGCGGATCTCGCCGTCGCGCACCGCGGCGAGTGCGGGTTCGATGATCGCCTTGCGTCCGCCCGGACGGCCGTCCGGCAGGGTCTCGCGCGTCAGGTCGAGGAACCACTGGTCGGTCAGCATCGGCTCGATGACCGCGTCCGAGCGCTGGCTCACCGGCACCTGCAGCTTGTGTTTCTTCGTTTCGACCAGGAGGCCGGCGGCCTCGAGATCGGCGAGCACCGCCTTGCGCGCTGCGAAGCGATCGAGGCCGCGGTACTTCTCCGGCGCTGCATCGTTGATCTTCGCGTCGAGCGTGAGCACGACGATCGGGGTGAGGCCGTGGCGCGCGCCGATCTGCCAGTCGTTGAAGTCGTGCGCGGGCGTGATCTTGACGCAGCCGGTCCCGAACGCGCGGTCGACGTAGTCGTCGGCGATGACCGGGATCTCGCGGCCGGTGAGCGGCAACTGCAGGGTCTTGCCGATCAGCGCCCGATAGCGGTCGTCTTCCGGGTGCACCGCGACGGCGACGTCGCCGAGCATGGTTTCCGGGCGCGTGGTCGCGACGACGAGGCCTTCGCCGCCGTCGCTCGCCGGGTAGCGGATCGACCACAGCGAGCCGTCCTTCTCCTCGTTGTTGACCTCGAGGTCGGACACCGCGGTCATCAGCACCGGGTCCCAGTTGACCAGGCGGCGCCCGCGGTAGAGCAGGCCGTCTCGATACCACTGCAGGAACACGCGGCGCACCGCGGCGGACAGGCCTTCGTCCATCGTGAAGCGCTCGCGCGACCAGTCGACCGACGCGCCGATGCGGCGCATCTGGTTCGTGATGGTCGAGCCCGACTGCTCCTTCCAGGCCCAGACACGCTCGACGAAGGCCTCGCGCCCGAGGTCGTGGCGCGACTTGCCTTCGGCGGCGAGCTGGTTCTCGACGATCTTCTGCGTCGCGATGCCGGCATGGTCGGTGCCGCCCTGCCACAGCGTGCGGTATCGCCGCCCATTGGGAGCCAGGCGCATGCGGTGGTAGCGGATCAGCGCGTCCATGATCGTCTGCTGGAACGCGTGCCCCATGTGCAGGGTGCCGGTGACGTTCGGCGGCGGCAACTGGATGCAGTAGGGCTCGCCGCTCGGCGCGGGTGCGAACAGGCCGTTCGCCTCCCACAGGGCATACCACTTCGATTCGATCTGGCCGGGTTCGAAACTGTTGTCCAGGCGCTCCGCGGGCCTTCGTGCGGCCCTTTCCGGAGAGGGGTCGGCCATTCTAGCAGGGGCGGGCGCGGCGGCCGCGTACCGCGGCGCGCGCATCCCGCGGTATCGTGGGAGAAAGGACGGAGGAAAGGCGATGACGGAAGGCGTGCAGGTGATCGGGCATCCGCTGGTGCAGCACAAGCTGACCCTGCTCCGGAAGAAGCAGACCAGCACGATCGAGTTCCGCCGCCTGCTCGGTGAGCTCGCCGCGCTGATGGCCTACGAGGTCACGCGCGACCTGCCGCTGCGCGACGTCGCGATCGAGACGCCGGTCGCCGCGACGACCGGGCATGCGATCGACGGCAAGAAGGTCGTGCTGGTGGCGATCCTGCGCGCCGGTATCGGCCTGCTCGACGGCATGCTCGACGTCGTGCCGGGGGCGCGCGTCGGCCACGTCGGCCTCTACCGCGACGAGCAGACCCTGCATCCGGTCGAATACTACTTCCGCATGCCGCGCGACCTCGAGGCGCGCGACGTGATCGTCGTCGACCCCATGCTCGCGACCGGCAACTCCGCGATTGCCGCGCTGGACCGCATCAAGGCTCAGCGCCCCCGCTCGCTGCGTTTCGTCTGCCTCGTGAGCTGTCCGGAAGGCATCGCCAACCTGCGCGCGCGCCACCCCGACGTAGCCGTCTTCACCGCCGCGATCGACGAGCGCCTCAACGAACGCGGCTACATCGTGCCCGGCCTCGGCGACGCCGGCGACCGCTACTTCGGTACCCGGCCTTGAGGCGGGCAGCTCGGAGCCGAAAAGCTTGAAACACGAAGCACACCGAGCACACGAAGGTGAGCCAGGTCTCTTTGTCCTGCGTTCGTGCGCTTTGCGTTTCAGGCTCGAGGCCTTTCCTTCGCGCGCTCAAAGGCGCGGCACATGTCGCTCTTGGCGATATCCGGGCTGATAGCCTTGTCGTCTTCAGGCGTTCGCGCGAACAGGCCCGTCAAACACGAATCGCATAGCAGACGAAGAACAGAAGAACCAAGTTTCTTTTGTTCCATCTTCGTGTGCTCGGTGTGCCTCGTGTTTCAAGCTTGAGTCTTTCCCTTCACGCACCTGACGGAGCGGTCACATGTCGTGCTTGGCGACGTCGAAGCCGGCGGCCTTGTAGGTCTTCCAGCGTTCGCGCGAACCCGCGCGTTCGGCTTCGTCGGCGGGCACGACTTCGAGCACGCGGTCGAACAGGCCCGGTGCGCAGGTGTCGCGCAGGTTGATCACGAGCGCGCGGTCGCCGGCGTCGACGCCGGGCGGCACGATCAGCACCGCGGTGATCGCGTCGTCTTCGTCGCCGGCGATTTGATGCGGGATGAACGCGCTCTCGTCGAACGACCACAGGAGTTCGTCGAGTGCCTCGGCCTGGTCCTGCGAGCGCGCGAGGATCAGCGTCGGTTGCTCGCCCGCGAATGCCTTTTTCGCGAGCTCGCACACGAGCAGAAGCGGTTCGTCGCGAATGCGCGGCTTGTCGATGAGGTATAAGTCGGCGCGCGGCACGGCGTCAGTTTCCCTTCCCCGGCGGCGGCGCGCCGACGAACGCGATGGCGAGCACCATGCCGGCCAGCATCGCGAACATGCTGCCGCAGAACACGCCGAAGTAGGCGAGTATCGCGCCGCCGCGCTGGCCCGGCGCGCGCGTCTTGTAGAGGTAGTACGGGACGAAGATCGACGTCATGAAGACGACGCCGAGGTTCAGCCACCACGGCCGGCGAATGCTGAGCTCGCGCGAATCCATTTCCAGCCAGGCGAAGCACAGCAGCAACACGGCGATCTGGTAGGCGAGATTGAGGCCGCTGCCGCGCACCGCCTCCATCGCTGCCGGCACGGCCGCGGGATTGGCGAACAGGTCCGCATGCTGGGCCGCCAACAGGCCGCCGACCACGAGGCTGACGCCGAACACCGCCGCGATCGCCTGGGTCTTGCGCTTGTGCAGGGCGTTCGCGTCGGTCATGTCGCGCAGCGATCGATGAGGTACTGCACGAGCAGCGGCACCGGGCGGCCGGTCGCGAGCCCCTTGCGGCCTTCGTCCCAGGCCGTACCGGCGATATCGAGGTGCGCCCAGCGGCGGCCATTGGTGAAGCGCGCGAGGAAGCAGCCCGCGGTGATCGCGCCCGCGTTCTTGCCGCCGATGTTGGCGACGTCGGCGAAGCCGGATTCGAGCTGGCCCTGGTAGTCGTCCCACAGCGGCAGGCGCCAGGCGCGGTCGTGCGTGCGCGTGCCGGCGGCGAGCAGCTGGTCGGCGAGTTCGTCGTCCTTGGTCATGAGGCCGGACGCGTGCTTGCCGAGCGCGACCACGCAGGCGCCGGTCAGGGTCGCGGCGTCGATGATGACTTCCGGGTCGAACTTCTGCGCGTAGGTGAGCGCATCGCAGAGGATCAGGCGGCCTTCGGCGTCGGTATTGAGCACCTCGATCGTGAGGCCGGACATGCTGGTGAGGATGTCGCTCGGCCGATACGCGTTGCCGTCGGGCATGTTCTCGACCGCGGGCACGATGCAGACGAGGTTGAGCGGCAGCTTCAGCTCCACCGCGGCGTGGAACGCGCCGAGCACGCCGGCGGCGCCGCACATGTCGAACTTCATCTCCTCCATTCCCGCGCCCGGCTTGAGCGAGATGCCGCCGGTGTCGAACGTGATGCCTTTGCCGACCAGCGCGTACGGGCGGCTCGCGTCGCCCTTGCCGCGCCAGTGCAGCACGATGAGCTTGGGCGGATTGGCCGAGCCCTGCGCGACGCCGAGCAGCGACCCCATGCCGAGTTTGGCCATGTCCTCGCGCTCGAGCACCTCGAGCGTGACGCCCGCGTGCGCGTCGGCGATGCGCTTGGCCTGCGCCGCGACATAGGACGGATTGCAGATGTTCGGCGGCAGGTTGCCGAGCTCCTTGGCGAAGCGTACGCCGGCGGCGATCGCGCCGGCTTCGGCGAGCGCGCGCGGCGCCGGCGCCGCGGCGGCGAATTCGACCGCCTCGAGCTGCGCGGTCTTCGGGGCTTCCTTCGGCTTGAACGTCGCCGTGTAGCGGTACGCCTGCGCGTCGGCCGCGAGGGCGGCCGTGCGCAGCTTCCATGCGTCGTCGCGGCCCGGCACGTCCAGTCCGGTCAGGGTCGAATAGGCGGACGCGATCGGCAGCGCCTTCAGCGCGCGTGCCGAGTCGTTGGCGGCGCGGTGGTACGCCGCCGCGTCGAACTTCTTCGCATCGCCGAGGCCGACCACGAGCACGCGTTCGGCGGCGACGCCGGGCAGGCCGAACAGGACGATCGACGTGCCGGCCTTGCCGCTCGCATCCCCGCTCTCGACCAGCCGCCGGATCGCCCCGCCTGCCGCCGCGTCGACGCGTTGCGCCGCCGCGCCGAGCACGCGTTCCTCGTGGATGCCGACGACGAGGCACGGGGTCGCGGCGCGTTCCGGTGCGTCGCTGCGGATGCTGAACTTCAAGGTACTCATCGGGAGGGGTTCCGCCAGGGGTGTGGATGTTCCGGGTGCGCGCGCGGTTACACTGTGCGCCCTTCGTCGGACACGGCCGGATCGACCGGACCGCGTGACGGGCAGCCGCGGCGCTTCGCGCGCCGGCCTGCGCCGTCATAACCAGCGCATGAAGCTCTCCATTCTAAGGCAAAACAACCCGCTTGCCCTGCGCATCGTCGATCGCTACCTGCTGCGCGAGCTCGCCGTCGGCTTCCTTGCGGCGACCGCGATCCTGCTGCTCGTCATGGTCGGCGGCGCGGTCGCGGACCTCCTCGCCAAGATCGCCAAGGGACGCATCCCGGCCGAACTGCTGTTCACCCTGATCGGCCTGCGCGCGATCGGTACGCTGACGATCCTCCTGCCGCTCGCGGTCCTGCTCGGCGTGCTCACCGCGTACGGACGGCTGTGGCGCGACAGCGAGATGGCCGTGCTGCAGTCCTCGGGGCTCGACGCCACGGGCCTCCTGCGGCCGCTCATGCTGTTCGTGCTGCCCACCATGGCCGCGCTCGCCGCGATCTCGTTCTGGATCGCGCCGGCGTCGGACCGCCTCTCGCAGCGCCTGCTCACCGAGGCCAGCCGTTCGCTGATCGTCGCCGGCCTGGAGCCCGGCCGTTTCGTCGAATTGCCCGGTCGCGACGGCGTCATCTACGTCGGCGAGATGTCGGCCGACGGCACGCAATTCAAGCGCATGTTCATCGAAAGCGAACGGCCGGACGGCGAAACGGGCACGACGCGCATCGACGTGATCACCGCGACCCACGGCTTCCTCTATCACGATGCCGACGGCGAAGGGCGCTACATCGCGTTGCAGGACGGTTTTCGCGTCGAAGGCAAGCTCGGCCAGGATGACTTCCGCCTCATGCGCTTCGCGCGCAACGACATCAAGCTGCCCGACAGCGTCAGCGACGACGACGAGGCCGCGCAGACGCGCGCCGCGCCGACCACGGTCCTGCTCGGCGGCGGCGACGACCCCGTCGCGATGTCGGAGCTGCACTGGCGCCTCGCCGCGCCGCTGTCCGCGCTCGTGCTCGGCCTGCTCGCGCTGCCGCTGTCGCGCACGAGCCCGCGCGAACCGCGCTATGCGCGCGTGCTGCTCGCCCTGCTCGCGTGGCTCGTCTACTACAACGGCCTGCTGCTCGGCCGCGCCTGGATCGGCCAAGGCAAGCTCGCCGCCGGCTTCGGCTTGTGGTGGGTGTACGTGCCGGCGCTCGCGATCGCGGCTTGGCTGATCTGGAGCGGGGAGCGCCTGAAGGCAACGCGCCGGGCGGGGCGCGCATGATCCGCGGCCCGGTCCTCAAGCGCGTCGATCGGCTCGTCGCAGCGTCGGTACTGGGTGCGGTCGCGGTCGCCTGGGCGGTGATCGTCGGGCTCGATGCATTCCGGATCTTCATCGGCGAACTCAACGACGTCGGGCAGGGCGGGTACACGCTCGCGCGCGCGGTCGCCTACGTCATGCTGACCGTGCCGCGGCGCTGCTACGAGATGTTCGGTTATGCCGCGCTGATCGGTGGCCTGCTCGGCCTCGGCGGCCTTGCCGGTACCGGCGAACTGACGGCGCTGCGCGCGGCCGGCCTGTCCAAGCTCAGGATCTGCGCGTCGGTCGCGCTCGCCCTCGGCCTGCTCACGATCGGAGTGGTCGTGCTCGGCGAGACGCTCGGCCCCTACGGCGAACGCAAGGCGCAGGCGCTGCAACTCGCCGCGAAGTCCAAGGACGTCGCGCTCGCCAAGGGCGTGCTGTGGGCGCGCGACGGCGAGACCGTGATCGGCGCGCGGCACGGCCGCACGCGTGCGGCGCAGGGCGAGGTCGATCTCGACGGCGTGCGCGTGTTCGAGTTCGACCCGGACGGGCGACTGCGCGCACTGTCGCTCGCCGGCCATGCGATCCACGTCGAGGGCCGGTGGACGCTGCACGACGTGCGCCGCACCGAATTCGGCGACGGCAGCGCGGCGAGCACGAAAGAGGATTCGCACGCCTGGGATTCACGCCTCGACCCCGGCCTGCTCGCCAGCAGCATCGTCAAGGCGCAGTACATGACCCTGCGCGACCTCGGCCAGAACATCGCCGCACTCGAGCGCAACCGGCAGGATGCCTCGACGTTCCGCGAGGCGTACTGGGCGCGCGTGTTCTATCCGCTCGACGTGCTCGTGCTGGTGTTCTGCGCAGTGCCGTTCGCGTTCGGCGCCCTGCGCAGCGGCGGTCTTTCCAAGCGCCTGTTCATCGGCATCGTGCTCGCGCTCGGCTTCTACCTGCTGCAGCGGGCGATCGTCAGCATCGGCTCGGTCTACGGTTTCCATCCGGCGGCGGCGAACCTGCTGCCACCGCTGATCCTCGTCGCGCTCGCGGTCGCCTACTTCCGCCGCCACGCCTGAGCCGCGGGCGGCCGGGCGCGGGGCGTCGTACGAGCGGCTATAGTCCGCCGCAATCCCCAGGCACGACGCGAAACAGGATGCGCAGCCCGAACATCCGTTACTTCCCGGCGGTGGACCACCTGCGCGCGTATGCGGCGCTGCTGATCGTGTTCTACCATGGCCTGCACCTCTTTTCGTACGACGCGCGCTTCCATCGCGAGTTCGGCATCGACGCCTGGCTGCAACCGGCCAATCCGCTGCTCGCCGCGCTCGCCGAAGGTCATACCGCGGTCGCGCTGTTCATGGTTCTGTCCGGTTTCATCCTCACCTACGGCGCGCTCGACCGCGCGGTCGACGCCTGGGGCTTCATCCGCAATCGCCTTCTGCGCACGTATCCGTTGTTCCTGCTGCTGGTGTTCGGCGGAATCGCCGCGTTCCCGGATCGCTTCACGCTGGCGGGATTCGCGCAGACCGTGTTCGGCCTCGGCAACCTTTCCGGCGCGCTGGTCGCGCCGCCGTTCACCAGCATGCTGTGGACGATAGCGATCGAATGGCAGTACTACCTGCTGTTCCCGCTGCTGCTCGCGGTGCTCAAGACCGGCTGGTTGCGCCAGCTCGCGGGCATGCTCGCGGTGCTGCTGCTGTTCCGCGCGGCCGCGGTATTCTTCGGCGCCGATGCGCGCGACCTCGGCTACCTGACCATCCTCGGGCGCCTCGACCAGTTCCTCGTCGGCATGTGTGCGGCGTGGCTGTTCCGCACGCGGCCGTTGTCGCGGCGCCGCGGCGCCGCGCTCGCCGCGGGCGCGCTCGTCGTCGCTGTCGCCGGGCTGGCGGCATTCAATGCGGCCGGCGGCTGGCCCGCTTCGCCGGCATGGAAGGCCGCCTGGCCGACCTTCGAAGCGCTGTTCTGGGCTGCCTTCGTGATCGGCTACGTCGAGGCGGCGAATGCCGCCACCGGCGCCTGGTCGTGGCTGCTCGCGCGCATCGGCGAAGTGTCGTACTCGATCTACCTCGTCCATTTCGTCGTGATCTGGGCGCTGCTGCGCGCCGGCCTCGGCTTCGCCCCGAGCGGGCGCCCGGTCGTCGATGCGCTGCTGGAGACCGCGCTGGTCGCATTGCCCATCACGCTCGCGGTCGCGAGCCTGACCTACCGCTTTGTCGAGCTGCCGTTCCTGCGCCTGCGTGGCCACTACCATCGCGACCCGGCCGGCACCTCGACGCAGGGCATGGGCTGAACAGCGGGCGCACGCGGAAATGTGCGCGGATCGCCGCGGCGGGCGGGCCCTCGCGGTGTAAGATGAATGCATGCCGGCGCCAGGTCCGGCCCGGGGAATGGCCATGAGCAGCAGCGTCGATTTCACCTCGTACCTGAAGTTGATGACGCACAAGAAGGCGTCCGACCTGTTCATCACCGCCGGCGTCGCGCCGTCGATGAAGGTCAACGGCCGCATCACGCCGATCACGCAGAACGCGCTCACGCCGCAGCAGTCGCGCGACATGGTCCTCAACGTGATGACGCCGTCCCAGCGCGAGGAGTTCGAGAAGACGCACGAGTGCCAGTTCGCGATCTCGGTGACCGGCGTCGGCCGCTTCCGCGTGTCGTGCTTCTACCAGCGCAACTGCGTCGGCATGGTCTTGCGCCGCATCGAGACGAAGATTCCGACGGTGGAGGAACTGAGCCTGCCGCCGGTGATCAAGTCGCTCGCGATGACCAAGCGCGGCATCATCATCTTCGTCGGCGCGACCGGTACGGGTAAGTCGACCTCGCTCGCCGCGATGATCGGCTATCGCAACCAGAACTCGACCGGCCACATCATCACGATCGAGGACCCGATCGAGTACGTGCACAAGCACGAGGGCTGCATCGTCACCCAGCGCGAGCTCGGCATCGACACCGACAGCTGGGAAAACGCGCTGAAGAATACCCTGCGCCAGGCGCCCGCCGTCATCATGATCGGCGAAGTGCGCACGCGCGAGACGATGGAGCACGCGATCAACTTCTCGGAAACGGGCCACCTGTGCCTGTGCACGCTGCACGCGAACAACGCCAACCAGGCGATGGACCGCATCATCCACTTCTTCGCCGAAGACCGCCGCGAGCAGTTGTTCATGGACCTCTCGCTCAACCTCAAGGGCGTGGTCGCGCAGCAGCTGATCCCGACGCCCGACGGCAAGGCGCGCCGCGTCGCGATGGAAGTCATGCTCGGCACGCCGCTCGTGCAGGACTACATCCGCCAGGGCGAAATCCACAAGCTCAAGGACGTGATGAAGGAATCGACCAATCTCGGCATGCAGACCTTCGACCAGAGCCTGTTCCAGCTCTATCAGGCCGGCGAGATCAGCTACGAGGACGCGTTGCGTCATGCCGACTCGGCGAACGAAGTGCGCCTGCGCATCAAGCTCGCCCAGGGCGGCGACGCGCACACGCTGAGCCAGGGTCTCGATGGTGTCGAACTCGTTGAAACCTGACGCGTCCGACGCAGCACCCCGTCCGCCGAACACGCCCGAACTCGATCGCCTGCGCCGCGTCTGGGAGACACTCGGGCGCGAAGACCCTCTATGGGCGGTCCTGTCGCACGCCGACAAACGCGGCCGCCGCTGGGACCTCGACGAGTTCCTCGCGACCGGCCGCCTCGAGGTCGGCGCGCAGCTCGCCATGCTGTTCGCGCGCGGTTACCCGCGCGGCCGCGAGCTCGCGCTCGACTTCGGGTGTGGCGCCGGCCGCCTCACGCGCGCGCTCGCGGCCCATTTCGGGCGCGCGGTCGGCATCGACGTCTCCTCGAGCATGGTCGACACCGCACGCCGGCTCAATGCCGACGTCGCCAACGTCGAGTTCCATCGCAACGCATCCACGCGCATCGAGGGCATCGCCGACGCGAGCGTCGACTTCGTGTTCTCGCACATCACCCTGCAGCACATCCCGGCCGACCTCGCCGCCGGCTACGTCGAGGAGTTCTTCCGCATCCTCGCCCCCGGCGGCGTCGCCGCGTTCCAGTTCGTCGACAGCCACGACGACAGCCTGCGCGGGCGCCTGTTCGGGGTCGCCTCCAATCGCTGGCTGAACCCGCTGAGACGGGTCCTCTGGCGCAGCCGCGACGTGTTCGAGATGCATGCGCTTGCCGAGCAGCGCCTGCACGCGCTGCTCGCGGCGCAGCCGCACCTGCGCCTGCTCGAGGCGATCGACGACGGCGCCGCGGGCGCCGGGTGGCGCGGCCGCCGCTGGCTCGTCGTCAACGATGCGCCGCCGCCCGTGTTGGCGCAGTGCGCCGGACATCCGCTGTATGTCGATCCACGCGACGCGCATATCGGCGCACCGCTGCT
>NZ_JBQCFP010000097.1:0-19267 GCF_051958935.1 Dokdonella sp.
GACGCAGCCCAGGGACAACCCCGCATCGCGCGGCGATCCGTTGCACGCCGTCGAGTCGTTCGCACAAGGATCGATCATGCGTCTGTTCGCCCGATTGTTCGTCGCCCTCTGCCTGCCGTTCGCCGCGCACGCGGCCACCGATGTGCCCGTTCCCCTCGAGCCGTGGCGCGCCTGGGTCATGCACGAGCAGGAGTTCCACGCCTGCCCGCTGATTTCGGGACATCAGGGCGCGCAGGCCGACGACTATCTCTGCGCCTGGCCGGGCGTGCTCGCGCTCGCCGCGGATGCGCACGGCGCGAGCCTCGTGCAGCGCTGGCGGGTCGATGCGGAAAGCTGGATACCGCTGCCGGGCGACGCCGAGCACTGGCCGCAGCAGGTCAGCGTCGACGGCCAACCCGGTGCGGTCGTCGACCACGACGGGCCGGCTCTGCGGCTCGCCGCGGGCAGCCATGAAATCCGCGCGCGCATTCCCTGGATCGAGCGGCCGCAGACCCTGCGCGTGCCCG
The DNA here is from genome assembly GCF_051958935.1 of Dokdonella sp. GTDB lineage: Bacteria > Pseudomonadota > Gammaproteobacteria > Xanthomonadales > Rhodanobacteraceae > Dokdonella_A. The sequence continues at coordinate 507 of NZ_JBQCFP010000097.1, forward strand.
AGTCGATCGGCTTGCTGACGCTCGCGATCGACGGCAAGCCGATCACGCCGGTGCAGCGTGACGGCGAGGAAGTCACGCTCGGCCGCGCGGCGGTCGAGGCGCCCGAGGCGGACAGCCTGCAGCTGCGCGTCTATCGCCGCCTCGACGACGGCGTGCCGGCGCGGCTCGCCACGCGCATCGAACTCGCGGTGTCGGGACAGGCGCGCGAGGAACTGATCGGGCCGGCACTGCCGCCCGGTTTCGACCCGCTCTCGCTCGCGAGCACGTGGCCGGCGCGGCTCGATGCCGACGGCCGGCTGCGCGTGCGCGTGCAGCCGGGCAGCGACACGCTCACGCTCGAGGCGCGTGCGCTCGCACCCATCGCGGCGATCGAGGCGAGCGTGCCCGCAGAGCCGTGGCCGCAGCAGGAGATCTGGAGCTACGCCGCCGTGCCGCAGCTGCGCGTCAGCGTCGCCGAGGGTGAGATGCCGGTCGATCCCGCGCAGGCTCAGGTCCCGGCGGACTGGGCGCAGTTGCCCGCATTCGCGCTCGCCGACGGCGCCACGCTGAGCATCGGGCAGCGTTCGCGCGGACAGGATCCCGACGCGCAGAACCAGCTGCGCCTCGAGCGCGAGATGTGGCTCGACTTCGACGGCCGTGGCTGGTTCGCGCGCGATCGCGTGCGCGGCCGCATGTTGCGCGACTGGCGCCTCGACGTCGCGCCGCCGTACGCGCTCGAACGCGCGCAGGCGGGCAACGATCCGCTGCTCGTCACGCGCGGTGCGCAGCCGGGCAGTACTGGCGTGGAATGGCGTTCGGGCGAGGTCGACCTCGGCGCCGGCCTTCGCATCGAGCCCTCGTCCGGCGCGTGGCCGGTCGCGGGCTGGCGCAGCCATTTCGACGGCATCTCGGCCACCGTGCACCTCCCCGACGGCTATCGCCTGCTCGCCGCGCCGGGCGCGGATTTCGCGCGGGGCAGCTGGGTATCGGCGTGGACGCTCTACGACGTATTCGTCGCGGCGGTGCTCGCGCTGCTCGCGTGGCGCCTGTTCGGCCTCGCGGGCGTGCTGGTCGCGCTCGCCTACCTCGTGCTCGGATACCAGGAAGACGGCGCGCCGCGTTGGATACTCCTCGCCGCGTTCGGCCTCGCGCTCGCACTGCGTGCGATGCCGGCCGGTCGGCTCGCGACCGCGTTCGAATGGGCGAGGAGGGCCGCGCTGGCACTGCTCGTGCTGATTGCGCTGCCGTTCGTTGCCGGGCAGATGCGCGCAGCGCTGCACCCGCAACTCGAGGGGGACTTCGCGCACGGAGTCGATTTCGATTTCGGCATGGCGCAGAAAGCGGCGGCACCAACGCCGCGCGCGCTCGACGAGGAGGTCGCCGAGGACGCGATGCAGGTCGAGGCGCCGACGTCGGCGCCGATGCCTTCGGCCATGCCGGCACCGGCCGCGCCGCCGCCGCCGGAACCCAACGCCGCGGGCGGCGCCTACCGTCACCGCGCGGCGCAGCAGAAGATCGAGCGCTACAGCGAGTCGACCGTGCTGCAGACGGGCTCCGGCGAGCCGGGCTGGGCGCGCGGCCAGCGCTACGAGCTCGGCTGGAGCGGACGTGTGGTGCCGGAGCAGACGATGCGCCTCCTGATCGCGCCGTCATGGCTCGTGCGCCTCCTGCGCGTGCTGCTCGTCGCGCTGCTCGCCTGGCTCGTCGTGCGCCTGCTGCAGCCGGTCGTGCGGGCGTGGAAGGTACCGCCGCAGGTCGCGGCCGCGCTGCTGGTCGCGTTCTCGGCGCTGGCGATGCCGCAGGCGCAGGCGCAGGCGTTCCCGCCCGCGGAACTGCTCGAAGGCTTGCGTGCGCGCCTCACGCAGGCGCCCCGGTGTGCACCGGCATGCGCCGCCTACGCCAATGCGGAGATCGGCGCGCGTGGCGACGAGATCCGCATCGTCCTCGAAGCGCATGCGCTCGAACGCGTCGCGCTGCCGCTGCCGAGCGGCGCGCGCGACCTGGAGCTGCGCCGCACTCTCCTCGACGGCGCCGCGCAGGACGGCCTCGCGCGCGTCGACGACGCGCTCTGGTTGACCGTGCCGCGTGGCGTGCACCGCATCGAACTCGCATTCGTCGCAGCGTCGGACAAGCTCTCGCTCGATTTCCCGCTGATGCCGCCGCGCGTCGCGTTCGATGGCGACGGCTGGGAGGCGAACGGCATCGAGGACGCGCACCTTCTCACGCGCACGCTGTCGCTCGTGCGCACCCGTTCGAGCGGCGAGCAGGCGGTCGGCAGCACGCAGCAGTTCTCGCCGTACGTGCGCGTCGAGCGCACGATCGACCTCGGCCTCGACTGGTCGGTCGAAACCGAAGTGACGCGCCTCGCGCCGCGCGAAGGCGGTTTCACCGTGGCCGTGCCCCTGCTCGAGGGCGAGCACGTGACGAGCGCGGCCTTCAAGGTCGAGAACGCGCGCATCGTCGCCGCTCTCGGCGACGGCATGCTCGCGACGAGCTGGCAGAGCAAGCTCGACAAGGCCGAACGGCTCACTCTCGTCGCACCGCCACTCGGCGAACGCGCCGAAACCTGGATCGTGCAGGTCGGGCCGAGCTGGCACCTCGAATCCTCGGGCGTGCCCGAGGTCGCCGCGTCGCCCGCGGACGAGCGCGGCACGCACCGCTACGAATTCCATCCGCTGCCCGGCGAAAAGCTCGAGCTCGCGGTGACACGGCCGGAAGCGGCGCAGGGCGCATCGCGCGCGATCGATGCCGCCTCACTCGTACGTACGGTCGGCCAGCGCGGATCGGACGTCGTGCTCACGTTGCGCATGCGCGCGAGCCGCGGCGGCGAACATGCGATCACGCTGCCGGCGGGGGCCGAACTCACCGGCAGCAGCCGCGACGGCCAGGCGCTCAACCTGCGCGTGCAGGATGGCAGGCTGAGCCTGCCGCTCGTGCCCGGCACGCACGTGTTCGAGGTGCGATGGCGCGACGACGAAGCCGCCGGCTTGCACGTGCGCTCGCCCGCGCTGTCGCTCGGCCTGCCGGCGGCGAATATCGACCTTGGCATCCTGCTGCCGCAGGACCGCTGGCTGCTCGCGACGTCGGGCCCGGCGACCGGCCCGGCCGTGCTGTACTGGAGCGAGCTCATCGTCGCGCTGCTGCTCGCGGCAGCGCTCGGGCGCTCGCATCGCTCGCCCCTGAAAACCTGGCAGTGGCTGCTGCTCGCGCTCGGCTTCTCGACCTTCTCGTGGCTCGCGTTGCTCGTCGTCGCCGCGTGGTTGTTCGCACTCGACCTGCGCGCCCGGTCGGCGCCGCGGCAGTGGGTAGCGTTCAATCTCGCCCAGGTCGGATTGCCGGTCCTCACGCTGTTCGCGCTGCTGTGCCTGCTCGCCGCGGTGCAGACGGGCCTCCTCGGCACGCCGGACATGGCGGTCGTCGGCAACGGCTCGCACGCCCATGCGCTGCGCTGGTTCGCCGATCGCAGCGAGGATGCACTGCCGATCGCGCACGCGATCAGCCTGCCGCTGTGGGTGCACAAGATCGCGATGCTCGCCTGGGCGCTGTGGCTCGCGAGTGCGCTGGTCGGCTGGCTGCGGCGTGGCTTCGAGGCGTGGAGTCGCGGTGGCTACTGGCGCCGCGCACCGAGGCCGGTCGTCGACGTGCCGCAGGTCGCTCCGCCCGCGATCGTTCCATCGGAGCCGGCGTCCTGAGCCAGGTGCGCGCCCTGCTGGCAGACGCCGCCGCGCGACTCGGCAGCGACGACGCGCGCGGCGAAGCGGAGCTGCTGCTCGCGCACGTGCTCGGCCGTACGCGCGCGTGGCTGTTCGCCTGGCCGGAACACGAAGCCGGCGCGGAGCAGGCGGACGCGTTCGAACGCCTCGTCGAGGCCCGCTGCGCGGGCGCGCCGGTCGCCTACCTGCTGGGCCGGCGCGGGTTCTGGTCGTTCGATCTAGCGGTGTCGCCGGCGGTGCTCATTCCGCGCCCGGAGACGGAGCTGCTGGTCGAACTCGCGCTCGAACGCGTGCCGGCGGGCGAGGACTGCGCGCTCGCCGACCTCGGCACCGGCTCGGGCGCGATCGCCCTCGCGCTCGCGCACGAGCGGCCGCATGCGCGCGTGGTCGCGACCGATGCGAGCGCAGCCGCGCTCGCGGTCGCGCACACGAACGCGCAGCGCCTCGGCATCGGCAACGTGCGCTTCGTGCACGGCGACTGGTACGCGCCGCTCGACGCGTCGCGCTTCGCGCTGGTCGTGTCGAACCCGCCGTACATCGCGGCGGACGATCCGCATCTCGCGCGCGGCGACCTGCGCCACGAGCCGCTCTCCGCGCTCGCCTCCGGCCACGACGGCCTCGACGCGATCCGCGCGATCGTCGCCGATGCACCCGCCCATCTGCTGCCGCAGGGCTGGCTGCTGATCGAGCACGGCTTCGAACAAGGCGAGGCCGTGCGCGCGCTGTTCGCGCAGCGTGGTTTCACCGAGGTGCACAGCGTGCGTGACGTCGCCGGGCACGAGCGAGTGACGCTCGGCCGTCGCGGTCCCTGAGCCTTGGCCCTTTTGCCGCGAAAACCCCGCGCCTGCACGGGCGCTGACCGGTCGCGGCCTTCCGCGGGCCCGATGTGTGCGCCAGTTCTCAGTGCGCGTGTGCACCGGTCGAACTGGCGAGCGTTGGCCCGCACACGGAACGCGATGGCCGCTTTCGTGAAGATGTGCATCACCTGCACGGCGCCCCCGCGCCGCGGCACAAAAGCAAGCCCCGAACCGCGTCGCGCGTGAGCGCCACGCACCGGACCTTTCCAATCAGGTCCCGGAATCGTCCCGCCGGATGCGGGACCAGGGAACGAGCCATGGAAGGTGGCCAGGGACGGTATTGCGCCTAGCGTGTCCATGCCCCCGCGCGAGCGGGGGTTTTTTTTAGTGGGAGGGGCGGGCGATGCTGGGGACTGGGGACTGGGGACTGGGGGCTGGGGCTGAGAGGCTGAGGCGCGCCGAGTGTGCAATGCGCCAGCAAAGCAATGCCGTCATTCCGGCGAAAGCCGGAATCCAGCTCTTCGTGTCGATGGGGCTGAAGACGTGGGGGCCACCGCACCAGGCTTCTTTCGCCCTCCGCGGCGCTGTCGCCAGGTTCCGCTCGCCTCGGCGGCGAGCGGGTGTCTTCTCTTTGCTTGCCCAAAGAGAAGGCACCAAGAGAAAGGGCACCCCGCGTCGCCGCCCGCGAGGCTTCGCCTCGCGGGTTCGCGGTCGTCGGCCGGGTGCGCCGACAGCGCATCCCTGCGCCGACGGCGCACGGCGCGCGATCCCTCGCGCGCCCCCTTCGGGCCATTTCGGCCGCCGCCCGCCGGCGCCGAGGGGACCCCGGTGGAGCACAAGCAAGAGCGAAAGGAGCAAAAAAGTGGAACCTTCCCCGTCGTCCCGGCGAAATCCGGGATCCAGCGTCCGAGGCCACGACGTGGGGGGCTGGATCCGGCTTTCGCCAGAATGAAGACGCACGAGGAATGGACGCGTGGAATGACGACACGTGCGGAATGACGAAGCATGGTGGACCGCTCGGGCCGCGGTCGCCGGCACATGCCCTGTAGGAGCGGCTTGAGCCGCGATGTTCGTCGACGAAAAGGCGCTCGCGCGCCTTCGTCGGATGGTCAATCGAACCCGTTCGCGAATATCGCGTCGCCGGCGAGTTCGATCGCGCCGATGTCGATCGTGCCGTCGACTGCGCGGACGTGCGCGCCGCCGACGGGCAGCAATGCGCGCGTCGGCTGGTAGTGTGGAGGGAACAGCGCGCCGGCAACCGCGTAGCCGGGAATCGGCTGCGGTGCAGGATTGCCCGCGTCGTGCAGGGCGCCGGCTGCGGTCGGCGTGAGGTCGAACGAGGCGACGTTGGCGAGGCCCGGATTGGTGCCGCTGTGCGTGCCCGTCCACTCCGCCGGCACGAAGGTTGCGCCGGTAGGAATCCAGTTGTTGCTGCCGCCGACCTGGCGGCCGTTCGCCCATGCGGCTTCGACCGTGCGCTCGACGCGGATCGTGCCGCCCGCGGTCGCGTACAGCACGTTGTTGTGTGCCTCGACCGCCTGGATGCCGTCGAAGATGCGGAACACCGTCACGTCATGGCCCGAGGTCACGAGGATCGTGTTGTTCGCGAAGCGCGCGCGGCCCCTGCTCTGTCCGGAGCCGTCGCCGCCGACGCGGATCACCGAATCGAACCCGGGATTGCCATGCACGATCACGTTGCCGACGACGTCCTGGTCCTCGCGCACGAGGTCCACGGTCCAGCCCGGCTGCTGCGTCCCCTCGTCGGGACCGATGAGCTCGAGTTCATGGTAGGCCGCGTCTTCGAACCAGTTGTAGTAGATCTGGCTGCGTTCATGGCGGTCCTTGAGCAGGTTGCCGCCATTGCCGTCGTGCACGTAGCAGTACTGCATGCGGAACAGCGAACCCGGATGCGTGATTTCGTCGCTCTGGATGTAGAGCGGATGGCGGGTCGAGCCGCTGCCGGCATCGTAGATCTCGCTGTATTCGAGCGTGAAGGACCCCGAAAACTCGTCCGTCGAGAGGATGCCGTGCCCGGCGCAACCATGGATCACGCTGTCGCGCACGGTGACGTCGTGCGCGCCCTGCAGGATGCAGCGCGACGTGCCACCGGTGACTTCGAAGCCTTCGAACACGAGGTGGTCGGACTGGCGGAATTCCACCGTGTTGGTACTGCCCGAGATGACCGGGCGGTGGCCATTCACGCGCACGCCGCGTATCACCAGCGGATGCCCGTCGGCGCCCTGCGCATCCTCGGGCACGATCACGCCGCCGGCGTAGGTCGCATTGCCGTCGACTTCGATGACGTCGTCGGCGCCGACGTCGACGGCCGCGAACAGCGCGTTCAAGGTGTGGTACGTGCGCGTCGGCCCGACCTGGTAGGTTGCAGCGTGGAGGGGCAGGGCGGCACAGAGCGGCAGAAGGATCAGGCGTCGCATCGTCGATTCCCCAGGAAAATGGACGGCGAATCTTCGCGTGCGTGGGGGTGCTGCGGCGGGGCGCAGGTCGCACTTTCGCGCGGGAGAACCGCATTCATTCCATCGGGAGGAGCCAGTCCGCGTCGTGCCTCGCCGGTCCCGGGAGGACCGCATCCTGCGGAGGCGGGGATCACCGAAGTCGGTGCGCCGTCGCGACGAGGAAAATGGATTCCCGCGTTCGCGGGAATGACGGCTGGGGTCAGGGTCCGCGTTCGAGCAACGCGACCGTCCCCTGGCCACCATCCGTGCAGATGCTCACGATCGCGCGCGCACCGGGTTCGAGCGCGTCGAGTTCCTTGATCGCCGGGCTTAGGATGCGCGCGCCGGTCGCGCCGAACGGATGGCCGAGCGCGACGCTGCCGCCGTGAGGGTTCATGCGCTCGCGCGGGAACGCGCCGAGATCGGCGGTAACGCCCGCCTTGTCGCGCACGAAATCGCGGTCCTCGAGCGCCTTCAGGTGGAACAGCACCTGCGATGCGAATGCCTCGTGGATTTCCCACAGGGCAATGTCGCCGTAGCCGAGCCCGTGGCGCGCGAGCAGCCGCGGGATCGCGAACGCGGGGGCCATGAGCAGGCCTTCGACGCGGAAGTCGACCGCGGCGATTTCGAAGTCGAGCAGGCGCGCGCGCGGCGTGCGCGGCGGCAATCGCCCAAGGCCTGCGGTCGTCGCCACCCAGAGGCCCGCGGCGCCGTCGGTGAGCAGCGAGGAATTGCCCGCGGTCATCGTGCCCTTGCCGCTCGTGCGATCGAACACGGGCGGCAGCCTGGCGAGTTTTTCGAGCGAGGTGTCGCGGCGCGGAATCGTATCGCTCGCGACACCACCGGTCGGCACGACGAGGTCCTCGAAGAATCCCGCGTCCCATCCCGCGACCGCGCGGCGATGGCTTTCGAGCGCATACGCGTCCTGTTCGGCGCGCCCGATGCCCCATTGCTTGGCGGTGATCTCGGTGTGCTCGCCCATGCTGAGGCCGGTCGTGCGATTGGTCACCGCGGGTACGTAGAGGCCGACGTCGGCAGCGCGGATTTCCGTCGCATGCGCGAGCTTCTGGCCGAGCGAGCGTGCGTGCTGGAAGCCGCGCAGCCAGTCCGACAGCGGCTGGCTCAGGCCGATCTGGATCTTGCTGAGGCTGTCGACGCCGCCGACGAGCGCGAGCTGCCGGCTCGAGTCGTTGAGCCTGCCGGCCGCTTCGAATGCGGCGACCATGCTCGTGCCGCAGGCCATCACGGTCGAGAACGCGGGCACGTTCGCGCCAACGCCCGCGTCCATGAGCACCTCGCGTGCGATATTGCTCCAGGTGAGGTTCGGCACCACGTTGCCCCAGACGAAGAAGTCGGGCAGGGCGCCGTGCAACGGGTCGGCCATGTGGCGCGCGACGCGCACGGAGAGCTCGATCGCATCGAACCCGGCCAGCGGGCCATCGACCTTCGCGAACGGCGTGCGGACTCCTGCTGCCAGCCAGACATCGCCCGTCGTGCGCATGCAGGTCTCCTCGCCGTCGCAGGAAAGGCCAGCCTACCGCGGCATGCGGCGCATGGCCATCGCCGGCTGCAGCAAGGCGTCGAGATCGGCGCGGCGCAGCAGGCGGCCGCTGAGCAGCACGGCGTCGATGCGCCGCGCGTTGCGCACGTCGCGCGTCGGATCCGCCGTGAGCAGCACGAGGTCGGCGTACTTGCCGGGTGCGACCGTTCCGCTCGTCGCCTCGATGCCGAGGAAGCGCGCGGGCGCGAACGTCGCGGCCTGCAATGCTTCGCGCGGAGTGAGGCCGGCCTCGACGAGGCGCTCGAGTTCGTCGTGCAGCGAGTAGCCCGGGTACACCTCGGGCATCGGTGCGTCGGTGCCGGCCATCATCGGCACGTTCGCGCGGCGGTAAGCCGAGACGATCGCGCGCGAGACCTCCCAGCGGCGCCGCGCGAGCGGATCGGGATGTGCGCCGATGTCGGCGAGGATACGCGTCCAGCGTTCGCGCTCGTCGGCGCGCAGCAACGGCCAGCGCGGGTCCGCATCGGCTGCGTTGCCCCGACGCGTTTCGGTCCATGCCAGCACGAGCGTCGGGACCTGCCATTGGCCGCTTGCCGCGAGGCGGCGCGCGACGCGCTGGCACGCCGCCAGGTCGAACGCCGCGAGCGCGCGCGCTTCCTGCGCGTCGCGCATCGCGGTGAGGGCCTCGCCGGCGAGGCCCGCGCGTTCATGCAGGAGCGCGTCCTCGATCGACGAGCAGGCCTCGTACGCCTGCATGAGGTGCTCGTCGGTGCGTTGGCCGTGATCGGCGGCTTCGAGCAGGGCGATCGATGCCGGCACGTGGCCCGCGACCGGCAGGCTGCGATCGTGCGCCGCGGCGAGGATCGCCTGCCATTGCGTCGCACCCACCTCGGAGAAGACCTTTACGAAGCCGGCGCCCGCGTCGGCGATCGCGTCGACGGCCCCCTGCGCATCGGCCGGCTCGCGCACGCGTGCGGCGATGCCCGCCGCGAGCACGCGCGGTGCGACGCGCGCGCCGGCGTCGACCTCGCGCCGCCACTGTCGCAGCACGGCGATCGACGCCGCATCCGCGGCCATCTCGCGCACGCCGGTCACGCCATTGGCGACGAACAGCGGCAGTGCCCATTCGTTCGGCGGGCGGTGCGAATACGTATTGAACAGGTGCACGTGCATGTCGACGAGGCCGGGCATGAGCCAGCGGCCGCGCCCGTCGACGCGCACCGCCTCGGCCGGGATGCGCGCGTCGTCGGCGCGCGGGGTCGCGGTGATGCGTTCGCCGTCGACGAGCACGGTGCGATGTTCGAGATCGCGTCCCCGCGCGACATCGACCACGGTGACGTCGACGATCGCGACACCCGCGGATCCGGCGGCGGGCGAGTCCGTGCAGCACGCGATCGCGATGGCTGCACGAAAGCATGAGGTGTATGCGGTGCGCATGGCGCTCTCCCCGTCGCTCCCCGCAGCCTAGCGCATCGGCGAAAGGAAAACGCCGGCTGAAGCGGGGCCAGCGGGTTTCGTCCGCATTCAAGGCGCGCGCAGCACGCTGGGTCCAACGCATGTCTTTGCGGAGAGCCCATGAACATGACCCGCAGTGTCCTCGCCGTTGCCCTGGCGTTGCCGAGCGGCGTCGCCATGGCGGTGGACCGTGACGACGTCGAACTCGAACTCGCTCAGGCGGCGACGGCGATCCAGGCCGCCGAACGCGATGACGCGATGCGCTATGCGCCGCGCGACCTCGATGAAGCCCACGCGGCGTTCGATGTCGCCCGGCGAGCAGCCGATTCGCGTGAATGGGTCGACGCCGCCCTGTACGCCGAGCGCGCGAAGGTCAATGGCGATCTCGCTTCGGCGCGTTCGCGCCAACAGCGCGCGGAGGCGGCGGCCGCACAAATCCAGCGCAGCGTCGATGCGCTGCGCGCCGAGCACGGAGATGCGCCATGAATCCATCGTTTCCCGTACGCCCCCGATTGGCACAAACCGCGCTCCTCTCTGCACTGATCGCCGGCCTCGCCGCGTGCGCGGCGTCGCCGCGCGGCCAAGCCCCCGAACTCGTGCGACTGCAGCAGGCGCAGGATCGCCTCCATTCCGACCCGCGCATCGCGGCGAACGGCGGGGTCGAACTCGCGCGCGCCGACGAGGCGCTGGCGACGCTCGGGGCGAATGCGCGATCACTGGATCCGCGCGAATTCCAGCAGGGTGTATATCTCACGGACAAGCTGCAGCAGGTCGCCGAGGCGAGCGCGCTCGCGCGCGAGGCGGAACTGCGCGGCGAGCAACTCGGTCTCGAACGCGACCGGCTCTCCGCGCGGGAAACGCGTGGTGGGATGCGCGTCGTCGCGACGAGCCGGGAAGATTTCGACATGCGCGATCGTTCGCCGCTTCCCGACTCGCGCGCGCGCCTGTTCGCGCTCCAGCGTGAACTGGTCGGCAGCGAGTCGTCGGTCGACGAACGCGGCCTCGTCGTGCGCCTGGCCGATTTCAACTTCGGCCCGGGCGAGAGCGGCCTTACCGCGAGCGGCGAGCGCTCGCTCTCGAACCTCGCGCGCTTGCTCGACGGCGAGCCGCGGGCCCGCGTGAGCATCGTCGCTTTCGGGGACCGCGGCGCGCCGCGTGCGCATGCGCACGGGGTGCGCGACTACCTCGACGCGCGCGGCGTACGGCCGGAGCGCCTCGACATGCGTGAAGTGCTCCATGAGGCGCCGGCCGGCGGTACGCGCGGCGACGTCCTCGTCGTGGTGCGCGAGTAGCGCGCGATTCCCCACTCCCGGAGGTCCCCATGAACAAGCCCCTCGCGAATATCCGCATGCTCGCCCTGTCGGCGGCCCTGCTCGCCGGCCCCGCCGTTGGCCACGCGCAGAACGCCCAGCCGACGGTGCCCCCCGCCGTGCCGCCGACGAACACCTCGGCGCCGCCGCCTGCGACATCGCCGGTAAATACCGCGACGCCGCCCGTCGACACCACGCAGTCGCAGGTCGGTACGCCGACGAACGATGGACGCCAGTCCGCGAACCGCCAGCAGGACGTGCCGCGCGACGCGAACGGCAACCCGCTGCCGTCGACGAACTCGACCGCAAACGCGCCGCCGGCGGCGCCGCAGCCACTCGATTTCGGCATGCTCGACGTCGACAAGGCGGGCGCCCTGAAGATCGAACAGGCGCGCAACGATCCCTGGCTGCGCGGGCACTTCAGTGCGTGCGACGTCAACCATAATGACGAAGTCACGCAGAGCGAATACGAGAAGTGCACCCGGCGATGACTGCGGTGCGGTGATTCGATGAAGTGATCAGAGCGAGCCCGACGTCTTCGACGCCGGGCCCGCAGCGTTCTGCTGCGCGCTGCGATTCCGTTGCGCCCGCTTGGCGTTGTGCGCAGAATGCCCGCACCGATCGGAGGCGGACATGACCGCAACGCGCGCGCTCCTGCTGGTCGCGGTCGCGGCAGCCATCTACATCGTCGCCACGGGCAGTGCGCTGCCGGATGTGGTCGCGTCGCACTTCGGCGCCGGTGGTGCGGCCGATGGTGCCATGACGCGCTCCGCATATCTCACCCTGATGGTCGGCGTCGGTGCGCTGCTGCCGCTCGCCCTCGTGCTGAGCTTGCGCCTGCTCGGCCGTGTGCCGGACGCGTTGCTGTCACTGCCGAACAAGGACTACTGGCTCGCGCCGGCGCGCGCTGCGGCACCGCGCGCGTGGTTGGTCGACCAATGCTCCGTCTTCGGCATCCTGCTCTGCGTGTTCCTCTGCTACACGCACACGCTCGTAGTGCACGCGCACGCCAGTTCGCCGCCACGCTTGGACGAACGCCTCCTCGCAGGCGGCCTCGTCCTGTTCTGCGTGCTGACCGCGACGTGGCTTGCACGGTACTTCTTGCGGTTCCGCCTGCCACGTTGAACCGCCGCGGCGCGCTTCGTCGCACTGTCACTCTCGCGGCACCGCATTTCCACGGTAGGATGCCGTTCGACGGGAGAGAGTGGAGTCCTCCATGCCTTCAGCGCCGCAGGCGGCGTCGCCGATCGACGAACACGCACACGGCGGCTACGAGCGCCTGCTGCGCGCCGCGCAGGCGTTGCCGCCGATCCGTGTCGCCGTCGCGCATCCGTGCAACCCTGAAGCACTCGAGGCCGCGATCGAGGCGCGCGACGCCGGCCTCCTCGTGCCGGTGCTGGTCGGCCCGCGCGCGCGCATCGAGTCGCTCGCGCGCCAAGCGGGCCTGTCCCTCGCAGGGATCGAGCAGGTCGACGCCGAACACAGCCACGCGGCGGCGGCCGCGGCGGTCGCGCTCGCGCGCCAATGCAAGGTCGACGCGGTCATGAAGGGCAGCCTGCACACCGACGAGCTGCTGCATGCGGTGCTCGATCGCGACAACGGCCTGCGCACGGCGCGGCGCGTGTCGCACGCGTTCCTCATGGACGTGCCGAACTATCCGCGCCCGCTGCTCATCACCGACGCCGCGGTGAACATCGCGCCGACGCTCGCCGAGAAGGCGGACATCGTGCAGAACGCGATCGATCTCATGCATCGCGTCGGCTACGAACAGCCGCGCGTCGCGATCCTGTCGGCGGTGGAAACGGTCAATCCGGCGATCGCCTCGACGGTGGAAGCCGCCGCGCTGTGCAAGATGGCCGACCGCGGCCAGATCAGCGGCGGCATCCTCGACGGCCCGCTTGCGTTTGACAACGCGGTCAGCGAGGAAGCCGCGCGCATCAAGGGCATCGTCTCGCCGGTCGCCGGGCGCGCCGACGTGCTCGTGGTGCCCGACCTGGAATCCGGCAACATGCTCTACAAGCAGCTCGTCTATCTCGCCGGCGCCGATGCGGCGGGCGTCGTGCTCGGCGCGCGGGTGCCGATCATCCTGGCCAGCCGCGCCGACAGCATGCGCATCCGCCTCGCCTCGTGCGCGCTCGCCGTGCTGCTTGCGCAACCGCGAAGGCCCGCGTCGTGAACGCCGTGCTGCTCGTCGTCAACGCGGGTTCGTCGAGCCTGAAGTTCGCCGTGTACGAGGCGGACGCGCGCCTCGCGCGGCTCGGCGGCGGCCAGGTCGATCGCATCGGCCGCGGCCCGCCCCTGCGCGCGGTGCGCCCCGGCGAAACGACGCGCCTGCTGCCGCTGCCCGCGGACGCCGGCCAGGCCGAGGCGCTCGATGCGATGCTGCGCTGGTTCGACGCCGAGTTCGCCGATCGTTCGCTCGCGATCGTCGGCCATCGCGTCGTGCACGGCGGCACGTCCCACACCGCGCCGGCCGTGGTCGATGATGCGGTGCTCGCGCGGCTCGAGGCGCTCGACCCGATCGTGCCGCTGCATCAGCCCTACAACCTCGGGGCGATCCGCCGCCTGCGCGAGCGAGCGCCCCGCGTGCCGCAGCTCGCCTGTTTCGACACCGCGTTCCACGCGCACTGGCCCGACGTCGCGCGGCGCTTCGCGCTGCCGCGCGCGCTCCACGAGGAGGGCGTGCGCCGCTACGGTTTCCACGGCCTGTCCTACGAGTACCTCGTGGGCGAAACACGGCGGCGCGAGCCGAAGGCGCGGCGCCTCGTGATCGCGCACCTCGGCAGCGGCGCGAGTGTGTGCGCGGTCGACGACGGCCGCTCGATCGACTGTTCCCTCGGTTTCACCGCGCTCGACGGGTTGCCGATGGGCACGCGCTGCGGTCCGCTCGATCCCGGCGTCGTGTTCCACCTGCTGCGCAGCGAACCGGCGACACCGGCGTCGGTGGAGAAGATGCTGTACCACGGCAGCGGCCTGCTCGGCGTCTCCGGCATCAGCGCCGACATGCGCGAACTGCTCGCGGCCGATGCCCCGGAAGCGCGTGAAGCGGTCGACCTGTTCGCCTACCACTGCACGCGCCAGGTCGCGGCGATGGCGGCCGCGCTCGGCGGCATCGACGCGCTCGTGTTCAGTGGCGGCATCGGCGAGAACGCCGCCGTCGTGCGCGAGCGCATCTGCGCGCCGCTCGCCTTCCTCGGCGTCACGCTCGACGCCGGGGCGAACGCCCGCAACGCCGAGCGCATCGGCGGCGGCCGCACGCCGGTGCTGGTGTTGCCGACCGACGAGGAAGTCGTGATCGCGCGCGCCTGCCGCGACGCGCTCGCTTCGGGATGACGGCGCCCGGGCGAATGCCGTAGCGTGAGCCGAGGCGCCGGCGGCGTTCCCGTAGAAGGCCGGTTGCCGGAGAGCTGCAGGTCGAACGACCAAGTCCGCGGCGCATGCCAGGGCGGAAACCCGACGCACTTCTCCTCCCTGTGCACCGTGTCTCAAACTTCCGCTGTGCCTCCAAGCAATCGGCTCCGGCGATGGGCCGGAGCCGGAGTTCATTCGAAACCACTCGCGAAGATCATGTCGTCGGCGAATGCGAAGCGCGCGACGTTCGCCGAGAGCTGTCCACCCGCCTGCGCGAATTGTCCACCGATGAAGACGTCGTCGCCGCGCGCAGTGATCGCACCGACGTAGCCTTCGAGTCCGACGCCGTTGTCGCCGCCGAAACCGAGCGCATGCACGCCACCGTCGTCGATGAGCGCGATGCCGCTCGCGCGCGCGCCCCCGGCCTTGTCGAACTGGCCGCCGACGAATACGCCGCGCGAGGTGGCCGCGAGGGCGGCGACGAAGCCGGGGTAGATGTCCAGGTAAGTGACGCCGTTGCCCAGCGGAGTCGTCACCGCCGACCACTGTGTTCCGTCCCAGCGCGCGAGGCTGTTCGCGGGCACGCCACCCGCCTGCGAGAAGTAGCCGCCGACGTAGAGGCTGCCGTCCCGGACCGCGAGCGCCATGCCCTGGCCGTCGATTCCGCCGGCGACGTCGACCCACGCGCTGCCGTCCCAGGCCGCGATGTGGTTCATCGGCACACCACCGACATCGGTGAAGTATCCGGTCGCGTACAGGCGTCCCTGGTACCATGCGACCGCGTTCGGCGCCGACGCGATGCCGCCGCCGAAGGCATGCCACGCGGCGCCATCCCACATCGCAACGTTGTCGGCGGGGACGCCGCCCGCGCTGGAGAACCATCCGCTCGCATAGACGTTGCCCGCGTCCACGGCGATCGACATCGGGCCGCTGTCGGTACCTTGACCGAGATCGTGTGCGGTCGCGCCGTCCCAGCGGCGGATGCAGCAACTGCCGGGGTCGGGATAGAAGTAGCCGCCGATGTAGAGGTCGTCGCCCGAAGCGGTGAGCGCGGTTGCAATTGCGGGTACTTGCGCCGAGATGAGCGGCGTCCAGGCATTGCCGTCCCAGCAGGCGATCGAACCCGCGCCCGCCTGCATTTCGCCGAAACCACCGAAGCAGGGCTTGAACGCATGGGTCGCGGCGGCGAGCGGCGAGGCGAACAATCCGTGGCCGGGTGGCGCGGCCAGCGCCGACCAGCTGCCGGTCCAGAGCGCGACCGAATGCGCGGGAGTGCCGCCGCCGACCGAATGGAAATCGCCGCCGACGGCGAGCGCCACGACGCCGGCAGACAGCGTGGAGACGGCGCCGAATCCCCCCTGTACGCCGCCGCCGACATCGACGAACGTGGAGCCGTTCCACAGCGCGAGATTCTCGTGCGGCGCGCCGCCGGCGTCGTCGAAGTCGCCGCCGACGAACAAGCCCGACAACGTACCGACGAGCGCATCGACGCGACCGTCGACGCCGCCGCCGACCTCGACCCAGGCATTGCCGTCCAAGCGTGCGAGGGAGGCGATCGGCACGAGGCCGCTCGCATGCATTTCACCGCCCGCATAGACGGCGCCGTTCCAACCTGCGAGTGCGTGCACGTCGTAGTCGAAACCGTCACCCGGTTGCGACCACGCGCTGCCATTCCACGCCGCGACATGGTTCGCGACGACACCGCCGGCATGGGCGAAATCGCCGCCCGCGTAGACGACGCCGTTCTGCACCGTGATCGCGCGCACGGTGGCGGCGCCGCCCGGGCGCGTCATGCCGCTGCCGAGCGGCGACCAGGCCTGCGTCACGGTGTTCCAGCGCGCGATCGATGCCGCGGGTTGGCCGCCGGCGGTGTCGAAAGTGCCACCGACGTAGAGGTCGTTGCCGCTCGCGGCGAGCGCATACACGAAATAACTGCCTTGGAAACCGAAGATGCCCTCGCCGAGCGCGTGCCACTGCGTGCCGTCCCAGCGCGCGACGCCGCTGACCGGCACGCCGCCCGCCTCGCTGATCTGGCCCGCGACGTAGATGTCGTTGCCGATCGCGATCATTGCCTCGATGCGTGAATTGGACCCGCTTCCCGCTGCCGACCACGTGGTGCCATCCCAGCGCGCGACCGAGTTCGCCGGGCGATTGCCACAGATGCCGAATCCACCCGCGACGTAGAGATCGCCATTGGCAGTGAATGCCGAGGCCGCGACCGGGCCACCGCAGCCTTCGGCGAGACCGCCGAACCCGTGCCACACGCCGCCCACGGGTGCGGTGTCCGTTGGTGATCCCGCGCCAGGCGCCGTCGTTGCACGGCGGACGCGGTCCGGGACGATGATTTGCGGCCCTCGCGCGGCCGCCGCGCGTGCCGCCGCGGTCGCGTCGGCCGGCGGCGGTGTCGACGCGAATGGCAGGCGTTCCGGAGCCATGGCATTCGTCACGCGGGCAACGAAGAACACGGATAGAGCGAACCCCGACACCACAAGGCGATAACCGCGCATCCAAATCTCCCCCGAGCCGGTGCGCGCGGGAGTATGCGCTTTCCTGAACGAGGGGGCGACCGCGCAGCCCGCGACGCCCGGTGCTGGCGACGTTGCGCAGGGTGCGGATACGCTGCCGTGCAGGAGGTTCTCCATGCGGTCGGCCAAGTACACCGCCGTCGATGCGGTCGCGGCATTCGAAGCGTTCAAGGGCCTGGTGGTGCTCCTTGCAGCATGTGGAATCGGTCTCGTGCACCACGACCTCGGCGCGATCGCGGATACGCTCGTGCGGCACACGCATCTCAATCCGGCTTCGCGTTACCCGCGCATCTTCGTCGAGGCGGCCGGTCGATTGCAGGACGCGCACCTACTCGGGCTCGCCTTCGGGGCGGCCGCGTATTCGACGCTGCGTTTCGTCGAGGCCTGGGGCCTGTTCCGGCGTGCGGCATGGGCCGAGGTGCTCGCGGCGTCCAGCGGCGCGATCTACGTTCCGTTCGAACTCGCCGGCATGCTGCGTCGCTTCAGCTGGCTCACGTTCGCCAGTCTGGTGCTCAATCTGGTCGTCGTCGCGCTGATGCTCGCCGCGCTGCTGCGCCGCCGCAGTAGTACCGACTGAGGGCGTCGCCCGATCGCGCGCCGAAGCGTCGCCCGTGAAGCTGGACATCGCGTGAACACGCGCCGCCGCGTTCAGTCGTCGCTTCGAACCGCGGCGTTAGCGTCGGCATCGTCGAAATCCACGAGGATGCGCCGTATGCCCGCGCTGCCGCTGCTCCTGCCTATCTTCAAGCTTGCGCGATCCCGTTCCCTGCCGTTCGTGCCCATTCGCCCGCTGATGGCACCCGCCGCCGTGGCGCCCGCTCGTTCCGACCTGCGCCAGTCCGCGAGGCAGGCACCGGTCGGCCTGCGAAGGATCGCGTCGTGAGGCGCGTGGTGCGCGCAGCCCTGCTGTCGCTCGTGATCGCAGGTCTTGCCGCGTGCGCGACGCCGCACGCGCGCATCGGTGACGGCGGTTCGCATGCGCCATCCGATGCGGCCTGGGCCTTGCTCGACACCGACGGCGACGGCGCGCTCTCGCTCGCCGAGCTCGAGGAGCAGCACGCGGTCGCGTTGCAGGAGGACCTGCCCAATGCGGATGCCGATCGCGACGGTCGCGTCTCGCATGCCGAGTTCGATGCGTGGTGGCCGTGGATGACGCGCGTGCCGGAGCCCGAGAGCATGGGCCGGCTCAACGCAAGCTCCCGCCGCTGAGTGGATCTAAAGAGCGGCTATCCGTACTGGACGGTCCGGAACGGCCTCCTCGCGTCCTTTCCGGTGCTCGATCGGGCCATCGACTGCGATGTCGCCGTCATCGGGGCCGGCATCACCGGCGCTATCGTCGCGCGGCGCCTGCAGCACGACGGACACCGCGTCGTGCTGGTCGATCGGCGCGAATGCGGCTGGGGCAGCACGGCGGCGAGCACCGCGCTGCTGCAGTACGAGCTCGATGCCGAGATGGGCGATCTTGCCGCGCGATATGGCGACGACGCCGCAGAACTTGCGTATCGATCCTGCGCCGCCGCCTTGGATACCTTGAACGGCGAGTTGGCGCGCTTGCGCCGGATCGGCTTCGCGCGCGCGCTCAGCCTCTACTTCGCCTCGCACGGCTACCATCGCCGCCGCTTGCGCGCGGAATGGCAACGTCGTCGTGATGCCGGCCTGCACGTGGAGTGGCTCGAG
>NZ_JBQCFP010000098.1:0-21886 GCF_051958935.1 Dokdonella sp.
CCGGTCACGCTCGGCGTGACCGTGTGCGTGTCGATCGCGAAGCTCGCGATGACGGTGCAGTCGGCGTTGACCGCGTTCGTCGTGAAGGTATTGCCGACGAGCGAGCCGCCGCAGGTGCCGCCGACGGGCGTCGCGACGTGATAGCCGGCATTGGGCGTCAGTGTGAACGCGACCGTCGCGCCGTGGTTGACGGCCTGCGGCGTCGACGGACTGATAGTGCCATTGCCGCCGGTCACGCTCGGGGTCACGGTGTGCGTGTCGATCGCGAAGCTCGCGATGACCGTGCAGTCGGCGTTGACCGCGTTCGTCGTGTACGTGTTGCCGACGAGGGAACCGCCGCACGTACCGGCCACGTTCGCGACGTGGAAGTTCGCCGCGGGCGTCAGCGTGAAGATCGCCGTCGCGCCGTGGTTCACCGCCTGCGGCGTCGACGGGCTGATCGTGCCGTTGCCGCCGGTCACGCTCGGCGTAACCGTATGCGTGTCGATCGCGAAGCTCGCGATCACCGTGCAGTTCGCGGTCACCGCATTGGTCGTGTAGGTGTTGCCGACGAGATTGCCGCCGCAGGTGCCGGCTACGTTGGCGACGTGGAAGTTCGCCGCCGGCGCCAACGTGAACGCGATCGTCGCACCATGGTTGACGGTCTGCGGCGTCGACGGACTGATCGTCCCGTTGCCGCCGGTCACGCTCGGAGTCACCGTGTAGGTGTTGATCGCGAAGCTCGCGACGACCGTGCAATCCGCGGTCACCGCGTTCGTCGTGTAGGTGTTGCCGACGAGGCTGCCGCCGCAGGTGCCGCCGACCGGGGTCACGATGTGATAGCCCGTATTGGGTGTCAGCGTGAACGCGAGCGTCGCGCCATCGTTGACGGTCTGCGGCGTCGACGGGCTGATCGTGCCGTTGCCGCCGGAGACGCTCGGCGTGACCGTGTGCGTGACCTGCGCGAACGAGGCGATGACCGTGCAGTCGGCGGTGACCGCGTCGGTCGTGAACACGTTGCCGACGAGTGTGCCACCGCAGCTACCGATCGGCGTGACGATCGAGAAGCCGGGGGCGGGCGTCAGGGTGAACGCGACCGTCGCGCCGTGGTTCACCGCCTGCGGCGTCGAAGGGCTGATCGTGCCGTTGCCGCCGGTCACGCTCGGCGTGACCGTATGCGTGTCGATCGCGAAGCTCGCGACGACCGTGCAATCGGCGGTGACCGCATTCGTCGTGTAGGTGCTGCCGACGAGGCTGCCGCCGCAGGTGCCGCCGACCGGCGTCAGGATGTGATAGCCCGGATCCGGCGTGAGCGTGAACGCCGTCGTCGCACCGTCGTTGACGGTTTGCGGCGTCGACGGACTGATCGCGCCGTTGCCGCCACTCACGCTCGGCGTGACCGTATGGGCCGGAGCAGACACGTTGATGCACCCGTTCGCGGTGACCGACTGGCCATCCGGGTTAGTGATCGTGACGTTCTGCAAGCCCGCCGCATTCGCGGTGATGTTGAGCACGACCTGCGTCGGCGAGTTGTAGGTCACGCCGTTGACGGTCGCATTGGTGACCGTCGCGGAGATGTGATTGAACGGCAGCGCCGGCGGCGGCAGGTTGGCGCCGGGATCATAGAAACCGGAACCTCCGCTCGACGTCGCATTGATCGTGACGTTCCCGGTCGTGCCGCCCGTGAACGCGATCGGCGAGCCGGCGCACGTCGGCGTCGCCGGCGGCGGCGCGAGCAGCTTGCCCACGCGCACCGCATAACTGTTGAGCGACTGGTTGTACTCCTGGATCGTCCACACGCTCATGTCGTCGAGCGGGTCGACGACCGTGAACGAATAGTCGCCCCAGCGCCGGCCGGACCCGCCACCCGGATCGGACGGCGGGTTGTAGTTGGCGGAGGTAATGCCGTACTGCATCGCGGCGGCATTCGGCGGACCGGTCATCACGCCGAGCGTGTCTCCGGCGAGTCGACCGGCATACGCGGGCGTCGCACCCAGCGGCGTGCCGGCCTGGCTGAAACCGATCACCGCATGGCCCTGGCCGGTCGCGGTGATCGATGGAATCCAGTACTGGAGCGCAGCCGCGAGCGTCGCGGCATTGTCGAATACCGTGCCCGACTGCACGAGGGTCGGCGTCGTCGAAAGGTTCTGGATGTCGTACCAGCGCGCGGCCTTGCGTGCGGTCGTGGCGGTACTGGCGACGCCGGTCGTGCTCACGCGGAGGTTGTGCGCCGTCCACAAGTGCCCGCCGCGGATCATTGCGGCATAGAGGCGATCGTCGAGCGAGTCCAGGCGGCCATTATTGCCGCCGGTGTTACCCGCGTGCTCGACCGGGTTGGTCGCACCGGTCGTGGGTACGGTGAGATTGATGTTCGCCGAAATCGTCGGCGTGGCGCTGCCTGGATTGGAGACGCGGCGGAATACCAGGCGGCTGAACACCCCGGCGTCGACGCCGACGAAGTAGCCCTGCGTCGCCGTGGGATCGAAATTGTCGGCGCCGCGCGGCGCGAATGGGCCGGCGCTGGCAGTTCCGATATTGGGGAAGCTCGTGACGACCAGCGGCCCGGCGCCGAGCGTCGAGGCCTTCTGCACGACGTACGCGTTCGTGCCCACGAAGGAGCCCGCGCTCGAGAACATGTTGCAGCCGAAGTAGAGCGCGTTGACGTCGATGCCGAACGACGGATAGTCGCAGAAATTCGAGCCGGGGTCGGTGGTGACGAAGAAGAACGTCCATACCGTCGACGCGCTGATCACGCCGTTGCTCGCCGCATCACTCACCGCGAGCAGCCAGCGGTTGGCCGCGGTCGCGGTACAGCTCGCGTTGG
This sequence comes from Dokdonella sp., assembly GCF_051958935.1. GTDB lineage: Bacteria > Pseudomonadota > Gammaproteobacteria > Xanthomonadales > Rhodanobacteraceae > Dokdonella_A. Next base: position 2,804 of record NZ_JBQCFP010000098.1, read on the forward strand.
TGCACGGCACGTCGATGATGCTGAGGTACCAGCGCGCGGTGAAGCGGTCGTAACGCACCTGCGGGTCGCTCGTGAAGTTGAGCACGACCGAACCGCTGACCGGCGTCATGACCGAGGCGAAGAACGCGTCGGTATCGAGGTTGAGCACGCCGTCGGCGACGCCCGCCTTGGTGAACGAGCGGATGCGGCCATTCACCGCGACCACGTACTGCGATGGGCCGACCGTGCCCATCGAGTCCGGCGGGAACGCGCCGGTATCGGTCAGCGTCGCGCCGTCGAACGACGTGGACGGTGTATGGATCGCGCGTGGTCCACGCTCCGGCTCGCTGGTTGCCGACGATGGATAGCGCGACACGGCCGGTGCTTCGGGATTCGGCTGCAGGTTGTCACGCTCCATCGCTTCGTGTTCGCGTCGGGGGCGTGGAGCGTGGCGTTGCGGCCGCGTCGCCTCGAGCTGCATGAGCTCGGCCGATGTATGGGCGACGCCGGCCGCGCTCCGCACGCGCACGCCCGGGATGTCGTTCGCCGGCTCCGGCGCGGCGAACGCCGTCGCCGCGAACAGGGCCGACGCGCATAGAAACGCCTGCGCCGCGAAGGGCGCACGTTTGCGGTACATGAGTTTTCCCCCCTGAGTTTGTGGCAATCCCCCGCGGACTAGGCCTATGGACTTAGTCGCACCCGGTACTGCCGGCCCAATCTATCATTCTTGGGGCCGAATTGCAGGGAGTCTGGTTTTCAAGTGCGACGAAAACCGAAACGTGACCGATGTCGCACTTCGCCCGTCCGCACTGGACAATGGCGTTCAGCTTTGCGCAGGATGTTTTTTTCGACGGATGGACCGGTCCATGCGCCTGCTCCCGCGTCTCGCCACCCTCCTGCTGCTGCTGATCGGAACCGGCTGCATGACGACTCCCTCGAGGCCGCCGGCTCCGCCGGTCGAAGACCCCTGGCTCTGGCTCGAGGACACCCATGGCGCCAGGGCGCTCGAATGGGTCGAGCAGCGCAACGCCGAAACCCGGCAGGCATTCGCCTCGACGCCGGAGTTCGAGCGCACGCGCACGCGCATCCTCGAAGTGCTCGATTCGGACGCGAAGATCCCCGCGGTCACTAAGATCGGCGACCGCTACTACAACTTCTGGAAGGACAAGGACCATCCGCGCGGCCTGTGGCGGCGCACGACCTTGCAGCAGTACCGCAAGGACAAGCCACGCTGGGAAACGGTGCTCGACCTCGACGCGCTGGCCAAGGCCGAGGACAAGCACTGGGTCTGGCAGGGCGCGTCGTGCCTGCGCCCGGCGAACCGGCGCTGCCTCGTCGCGCTGTCGCCGGGCGGCGGCGATGCCAGTGTCGTGCGCGAGTTCGACCTCGTCGACCGCAAGTTCGTCAAGGGCGGCTTCGAGCTCGCCGAGGCGAAGACGGACGTCGCCTGGATCGACAAGGACCGCATCTACGTCGCGACGGATTTCGGCCCGGGCACGATGACGAAGTCGAGCTATCCGCGCATCGTCAAGGAATGGAAGCGCGGCACCCCGCTCGCGGCGGCCACGCTCGTCTACGAGGGCAGCGCCGAGGATCTCGCGATTTCCGCCTCGCGCGACCTTACACCCGGCTTCGAGCGCGACTTCGTCACGCGCACGATCGACTTCTACACCAGCGAGACATTCGTGCGCCGCCAGGACGGGAAACTCGTCAAGCTCGACGTGCCGCCCGACGCCACGATCGACACGCACCGTGACTGGTTGCTCGTGCAACTGCGCGACGCATGGACCCTCGACGACACGATCTACCCGCAGGGCGCGCTGCTCGCCGCGAAGTTCGATACCTTCCTCGCCAACCAGGACAAGCCGGGCAAGCGCACGCTGACCGTGCTGTTCAAGCCGACCGAAACCACCTCGCTGTCGGCGTACTCGTGGACGCGCAACCATCTCATCCTCAACGTCCTCGACGACGTCGTCAGCCGGCTCGAGGTGCTCACGCCACGCAGCGGCGAATGGCGGCGCGAAAAGCTCGGCGGCGCGCCGGCCCTGTCGACCATCGAAGCGCACGGCGTCGACGCGGATTCGAGCGACGCGTACTTCCTCAGCGTGAGCGGCTTCCTCGCGCCGACCACGCTCTACTACGGCGCGCTCGGCAGCGCGGACGCCGCGCCGGTCAAACGCGCACCGGCGTTCTTCGACGCCAAGGGCATGGACGTGCACCAGTACTTCGCGACGTCGAAGGACGGCACACGCGTGCCGTACTTTGTCGTCGCCCGCAAGGATCTCGCCGCCGACGGCCGCACGCCGACCCTGCTGTACGGCTACGGCGGCTTCGAAGTCGCGCTGACGCCGATGTACAGCGGCAGCGTCGGCCGCTCCTGGCTCGAGCGCGGCGGCGCGTTCGCGGTCGCCAACATCCGCGGCGGCGGCGAGTACGGCCCGCGCTGGCACCAGGCGGCGCTGAAGGCGAACCGTCCACGCGCCTACGAGGATTTCGCAGCGGTCGCCGAAGACCTCGTCAAGCGCGGCATCACCTCGCGCCGCCACCTCGGCGCCGAGGGCGGCAGCAACGGCGGCTTGTTGATGGGCAACATGCTCACGCAATACCCCGAGCTGTTCGGCGCGATCGTCTGCGAGGTGCCGCTGCTCGACATGAAACGCTACACGCACCTCTCCGCGGGCGCGTCGTGGATCGCCGAGTACGGCGACCCCGACAGACCGGAGGAGTGGGCCTTCATCAAGACGTTCTCGCCGTACCAGAACCTTGCCGCGGGCAAGGACTATCCGCCCGTTCTGTTCTACACGGCGACGAGCGACGACCGCGTCGGCCCGGCGCAGGCGCGCAAGATGGCCGCGCGCATGCGCGAGTTGGGTTACTCCAACGCGTGGTTCTACGAGAACACCGAAGGGGGCCATGGCGCGGCGGCAGACAACCAGCAGTCCGCGTTCATGCATGCGCTCGCCTACGGCTTCCTGTGGCAGCAGCTCGCGTCGAAGGAAGCGCCATGAAGCGCGTTCCGCTGCTGTTCGCCTTCGCGCTCGCCGGCGCCCTGCACGCCGCGGAACCGGCGAGCGTCGACGCCGCGCTCGCCAAGGCGAAGCGCGCGCAGCAGCCGCTGCTGCTCGATTTCAGTGCCCCTTGGTGCTACTCGTGCTACTTCATGGAAACGCACGTGCTCAATGGCGCCGAGTGGGACGCGCTCGGCCGCAAGGTCGTCGTCGCGGCGGTCGACGCCGACTCGCCCGATGGCGCGGCGTGGATGAAGAAACTCGAGGTCAAGGCGCTGCCCGCCTACGTCGTGCTCGACGAGAACGGCCAGGAACTCGGGCGCATCCTTGCCGAACAGCCGCGCGCGAAGTTCTATCCGATGATCGAGCACGTCATCGCCGGCGCGAATACGCTCGAGACTCTGCGACGCAAGGCCGCCGGCGGCTCCACCGACGCCGTGGCCGCCGTGCTCGGCGCATACCAGGCGCGCGACGCCGGCACGGATGGCCTCGCGTGGTACGCGGCATTGCCGGCGCAGGTGCGCGCGAAGGCGGACAAGGACAAGGTGGTGACCCTGCAGCGCGACCGCCTCGCACTGGCCCGCGCGCGCGCCGAGCACGATGACACGGCCGCCGTCGCCGCCGCGCTGCGCGTGCTCGCGGGCGACATCGGCTGCGATCGTCCATACGTCGTCGACGCGCTGCTCGAAGCGAGCGAAAAGCAGCCGAAAGCCGAGCGTGCCGCGATCCTGAAACCACAGCGCGCCGCGCTCGAAGCCATGCTCGCGCGCGACATCTACGTCGCCGCCCCCGCCTGTGCGGACCAGCGCAGTGCGGTCGTCACGACCGCCGACGTCGACGCCGCGCTCGGCGATACCGCCGCCGAGAAGGCCGTGCTCGATCGCGCCATCGCCGATGCGCGAACGCGTCTCGGTGGCAACTACACGAAGGACCGCAATCTCGCCGACAACCTGCGCGTGTACCTTGTGCGCGCGCAGCGCGACGCCGAACTCGATGCGCTGTATCCGCAGCTCATCGCGGCGTGGCCCGACGACTACGTCTATCCATACCGGTTCGGACGCAGCCTGCTCGAGCGCGAGCGGGCCGCCGAAGCCCTGCCCTGGCTCGAGAAGGCGGCGGACAAGGCGTACGGCGAGAACCGCCTCGGCGTCGCGCTGTACCGCGTGAAGGCGCTCAAGGCACTCGGCCGCCGGGACGACGCCAGGCAGGTCGTTGCCGACGTGCTCGAGCAGAACGGCCAGTGGTTCCCGCAGCAGGTCGCCCGGCTCAAGGCCGAACTCGCTTCTTGAGCGGCGCGCGCCGCGCCGTCTTTTGCTGCACTGCCGCAGGCTTTTGCCGTATCCTTCGCGCCGCGCGGGACAGCCCGCCGCGCGCCCCCCGCGGCGCGCCGATTCGAACAGCCTGAGGATAAAGACATGGGTTTGGAGCGCGTCCCTGCCGGTGCCAGCGTGCCCGACGAGATCAACGTCATCATCGAGATTCCGAAGGACGCAGAACCGGTCAAGTACGAAGTCGACAAGGCCTCGGGCGCGATCTTCGTCGACCGCGTGCTGTCGACGCCGATGCGCTACCCGTGCAACTACGGCTACGTGCCGTGCACGCTCGGTGGCGACGGCGACCCGCTCGACGCGCTGGTGATCCTGCCCCTGCCGCTGGTGCCGGGCTCGGTGATCCGCTGCCGCCCGGTCGGCATGCTGCGCATGACCGACGAGGCCGGCGCCGACGAAAAACTGGTCGTGGTGCCGCAGGCGAAGATCTTCGCCGGCTACGGCCACATCGCCGACATCGGCCAGGTGTCCGGCCACTGGCTCGAGCGCATCGGCCACTTCTTCGAGCACTACAAGGACCTCGAGAAGGGCAAGTGGGTCAAGCTCGAAGGCTGGGCCGATGCTGCCGCGGCGAAGGCCGAAATCGTCGCCGGTGTCGAACGTTACGATGCCACGGCGCTCAAGCCGGGGTTCTGACGCCAAAGCCGGAGCTTGACGCGTCGCTCTTCCTGCCCGATCCGCATACGTCAGTCATCGGATTCGTCCGGTTCGTCGCCGGCGTGGGATGAGGAGGGATCGACGCCGGAGGCGAGGGCGTCGGCGGCGGTCCACATCGAGACTTCGCCGCCGCGGAATTTCTGCGCATAGACGGGACCGGCGCGGAAGCGGAATCGCCGGTAGAAGCTGACGACGTAGCCATCGGGGTGTTCGTGCGCCCACGTCTGGAACGCCTCGAGCGTTTCGAGCGCGGGTACCGGATGCGTCAGGCGGCCGGCGAATTCGAACACGCCATGGTGCCAGCCCAGATGCACGACCGCTTGCCCGCGCTGCTGCGCATCGTGGATGCGCGCCGCGAGCGCGGCGACGTCGTAGCGCTCGCCCGCGCCCTGGATCACCGCGAGCTTGATCACGAGCGCGACTGCGACCATCGCCACTGCAGCGGCGGCCGGCTGCAGGAGCCGCGCGCCGCCGACCACGAGCGCGACACCGATGCCGATGATGAGGACGCCCCAGAGCGGCGACACGTCGGCCGCGAACCCGAGTGCCGGCCACTTCGGCGCGAGCCACGGCAGCGCCGCGGTCGCCGCGCCGAACAGCACGAGGAACAACCCGAACGCACCCGCGCGCAGGCGCAACGCGCCGCGGTCGAGCGCGAACGCGAGCAGCAGGGCCACGCCCGGGATCGTCGGCAGGAGGTAATGCGGCTGCTTGCCGCCGACGAGGGAGAACGCGACGAAGGTCGGGGCGACCCAGGCGAAGCCGAAACGCCATGGCGTCTCTTTCGCGAGCACGCGCAGCTTCTGCGTGCCCATGCGCAGCATCAGCGGCCAGGGCAGCAGCATGAGCGGGAACACCACGAGGTACCACCACAATGGGCGGCCGTGCGCACTCGTGCCCTTGACGCCGCCGATGCGATCGAGCGTCTGGTTGAGGAAGATCGCGCGCGCGTACGCTTCACCGCCATGCAGCGCCGCGGGAATCGCCCAGGCCAGGCCGATGATCGCGCCGACGAGGATCGACAGCGCGAACGCGCCGAAATAACGGGCGCGCCGTCCGGCCAAACGGTCGCCACTCCACCACGGCGCCGCCAGCGCGACGAACGCGATGTCGAGCAGCATGACCGGCCCCTTGACGAGGATGCCGAGGCCGATCGCGCCGCCGGTGACCAGCACGCCGCGCCGCGTGCGCGCCTGCGCCAGGTCGAGGATGCCGTGCATGGCGAGCAGCACGCAGGTCGCGAGCGGCACGTCGAACATGATCGCGTTGGAGAACAACGCGAAATAGATTGCGCCGAGCAGGAACCACATCGACGCGCGCGCAATGGCCGCCGACCCCGTGAGGCGCAGCGTCAGGCGCTGCATGAGCACGAGGCTCGCGAGCGAGCACAAGAGGGTCATGGCGCGCGCGGTCCACGCGTGCACGCCGGTCAGCAGCCAGCCCGCGTTGATCAGCCAGAACAGCAGCGGCGGCTTGTGCGCATAGGTCGCGCCGTTGAGATGCGGCACGAGGAACTCGCCGGTCTGGCGCATCTCCCAGGCGACTGCGAGATAGCGCGTCTCGTCGATCGGCAGCGGACCGAGCAGGAACACGATCGGCAACAACAGCACGGCCGCCACCGTCAAGGGATGCCGCAGTGCGGCGCGCCAGTCGGGTTCAGTCGATGGAAGCACGGGATCGGCAACTCGCGGCGGCGGACAGATCGCGAATCTTGGCATGCCCGGACCCGCGCGCGCGACCGCAGCCTCGTTCAGCCCAAGCTGTTCCGCCTGCTTTCCTTCGTGTCCCTCGTGCGTCAGTCTTCGGCTTCGTGCTCGGGCATCAGCCGCGCTTGAGCAGCTCGCGCAGGTCGATCACCGCGGCGTTTGCGCGCGAGATGTAATTGGCCATCACGAGCGAGTGGTTGGCGAAGAAGCCGAACGGGGTGCCGTTGAGCACGATCGGGCTGCCAAGGGACTTCTGCGATTCCTCGAGTTCGCGGATCACCTGCTCGAGGCTCACCGTCGCGTTCTTGCTGGCGAGGATCGGTGCGAAGTCGGCGCGCACGGCCTCGAGCTGCTCGCGCAGGGCCCACGTGTAGCCGCGCGCTTCGTAGAAGTTGTCGTCGATCTTCGTCCACGGCGTCTTGACGAGGCGCGGACTCGGCGCCGGCGTCGATTGCCGCGCGTGTTCGTCACCGGCGAGGTCGGTGTCGATGCGCACCTGTCCGGCGGCCGCCGACAGGCGCTGCGACAGCGAACCGAGGCGCGCGGAGACGACCTGCAGGTAGTCGGCCAGGTTGTCGGCGCGCGCATAGAACTGCGCGTTGCTGTCGTCGCCGTCGCCGAGGCGCGTGAGATACGCGTCGACGCGCGCGATCGCCTTGCGGTACTGGCTCTCCGAACTCGGCAGGAGCCAGCGGTCGTTCGGCGAGCTGAACAGCGGATCGGCTTCCTGCAGGTCCTTGTCCTCGATCGATTGCGTCTGCGAGCGGCTGAAGTCGTTGCGCAGCGCGCGGGCGAGGTCGCGCGTCGCGGTGAGCACGCCGAATTCCCAGTTCGGCACGTTGTCCATCAATACGCCCGGCGGCAGGCGGTCGTTGCTGAGATAGCCGCCGCGCTTGTCGAGCAGGGTCTGCGCCGTCGTGATCAGCGCACCCGTCGTGACGCTGCCCGTGACGACGCGCTCGCCCTTCGCGGCGAGGCGTGCCTGCGCGCCGGCGACGACATCGAAATGGTCCGGCTCGTAGTCCCACCACCACATGAGCGCGAGCACGAGCACCAGGGCAGCGGCGATGAGCGCACCGATGCCGCGGAACAGCCACGACCGAACGCTGCCGAGCGAGCTTCCTTCCATGCGCTTCCCCGTTCATGCCCGCGCGCCACGGAACGCGCCCGCGAGCGGCGCCGCGAGCGACGACCGCCCGCGATCACGCCCCCATTCTAGGCCATCGCGGCCCTACTCCTTCCCGCCGGCCCCCGGCTTGGCCGGTTCGCCCTTTTGGCCGAAGTTCTCCATCAGCGTCTTCATGTCCTCGGCATGCTCTTCCTCGACCGCGAGGATCTCCTCGAGCAGGCGCTTGGTGGTCGTGTCGCGATCACCGACGTAGTTGATGATCTCGCGGTAGCTGTCGATCGCGATGCGCTCGGCGACGAGGTTCTCCTCGATCATCGAGGCGAGGTCCTCGGGCACGACGAACTCGGAATGGCTGCGCCCCGACAGGCCGTCCGGCGAGAAATTCGGCTGGCCGTCGAGCTGGGTGATGCGCTCGGCGATGCGATCGGCGTGCGCCTGCTCCTCCGCCGCGTGCTCGAGGAATTCGGCGGCTACGCTCTTCGCATTGATGCCCGACGCGAGGTAGTAGTGCGCCTTGTAGCGCAGCACGCAGACGATCTCGGTCGCGAGCGCCTCGTTGAGCAGTTTCAGGACGGTCGCGCGATCCAGCGTATAGCTGTCGGTGACGGCCCCGCGCTCCATGTGCGCGCGCGCACGCTGGCGGATCGTCTGGATGTCGGAAAGGAACGGTTTGTCGCTACGCGGACTCGCGGCCATGCCTGCCTTCTCCTGCATCGGTGGGTACGGCGTGCCCGGGCTGCGGGCGACGCCGCCCTAGGGTACGGCGCGCGCATGTCCGCCAGCTGAAGGCGGGCCAACTCAGCCCGGTCGATACACCTCGCTGCCCTGCGCGCGGAACTCGGCGGCCTTCTCCGCCATGCCATCGGCGAGCGCCTGTTCCTCGGCGACGCCGTGTTCCCTGGCGTAGTCGCGCACGTCCTGGGTGATCTTCATCGAACAGAACTTCGGGCCGCACATCGAGCAGAAGTGCGCGCTCTTGTGCGCCTCCTTGGGCAGGGTCTCGTCGTGGAATTCCTTCGCCTTCTCCGGATCCAGGCCGAGGTTGAACTGATCGTCCCAGCGGAACTCGAAGCGCGCCTTGCTGAGCGCGTTGTCGCGCGCCTGCGCGCCGGGATGGCCCTTGGCGAGGTCGGCCGCGTGCGCGGCGAGCTTGTAGGTGATGATGCCGTCGCGCACGTCCTGCTTGTCCGGCAGGCCGAGGTGCTCCTTCGGCGTCACGTAGCAGAGCATCGCGGTGCCGTACCAGCCGATCATCGCCGCGCCGATCGCGCTCGTGATATGGTCGTAGCCTGGGGCGATGTCGGTGGTCAGCGGCCCGAGCGTATAAAACGGCGCCTCGCCGCATTTCTCGAGTTGGCGATCCATGTTCTCCTTGACGAGGTGCATCGGCACGTGGCCGGGGCCCTCGATCATCACCTGCACGTCGTGCTTCCACGCAACCTGGGTGAGCTCGCCGAGCGTGTCGAGTTCGGCGAACTGTGCGGCGTCGTTGGCGTCGGCGATCGAGCCCGGGCGCAGGCCGTCACCGAGCGAGAACGCGACGTCGTAGGCCTTCATGATTTCGCAGATCTCTTCGAATCGTTCGTACAGGAACGATTCGCGGTGATGGGCGAGGCACCATTTGGCCATGATCGAGCCGCCGCGGCTGACGATGCCGGTGATGCGCCGTGCGGTCAGGGGCACGAACGGCAGGCGCACGCCCGCGTGGATCGTGAAGTAGTCGACGCCCTGCTCGGCCTGCTCGATCAGCGTGTCGCGGAACAGCTCCCAGGTGAGGTCCTCGGCGACGCCACCGACCTTTTCGAGCGCCTGGTAGATCGGCACCGTGCCGATCGGCACGGGCGAATTGCGCAGGATCCACTCGCGCGTTTCGTGGATGTGCTTGCCGGTGGAGAGGTCCATGACCGTGTCGGCACCCCAGCGGATCGCCCACACCATCTTCTCCACTTCCTCGGCGATCGAGCTCGACACCGCCGAATTGCCGATGTTCGCATTGATCTTCACGAGGAAGTTGCGGCCGATGATCATCGGCTCGCTTTCCGGATGGTTGATGTTGTTCGGAATGATCGCGCGGCCGCGAGCGACTTCCTCGCGCACGAACTCGGGCGTGATCAGCTTCTGGATCGATGCGCCGAACGGCTGCCCCGCATGCTGGCGCAGCAGGTGCGCCTCGCGGACGGCCTCGAGGCGCTGGTTCTCGCGGATCGCGACGAACTCCATTTCCGGCGTGACGATGCCGCGCCGCGCGTAGTGCATCTGCGACACGTTCATGCCCGCCTTCGCGACGCGCGGCTTGGGTATCGCCGGGAAGCGCACTTCGGCGAGCGACGGCGCGGCCGCGTGTCGACGCGTGAACGGTGAGCTGAAATCGGCGAGCTGTTCGCTGTCGCCGCGCTCGTCGATCCATCGCGCGCGCAGCGCGGGCAAGCCGGCGGCGAGATCGATGCGATACGCGGGGTCAGTGTACGGACCGGACGTGTCGTAGACGGTGAACGGCGCGTTCTTCTCCGCGCCGAACGTCGAGGGCGTGTCGGCGAGGGCGATCTCGCGCATCGGTACGCGCAGGTCGGCGCGCGATCCCGCCACGTGCACCTTGCGCGAGCCGGGGATCGGCCGCGTCACGGAGCCGGACAGTTCGGCGGTTTCGCGCAGCAGCGCGGAGGGAACGGCATTCATCGCAAAGCTCCTCGGCATCGATACGACAGGGGAGCTTTCGCGGAACGTCCGCGCAGGCGCGCGACCTTCGCCTCGCGCAATGCGCACGAGACCTATCCAAGCTCCCTACACCGGTGCTAACCGGATCAGGTTCGAAGGGACTCTCTCAGCCGGCCACCGCCGGCACCCCCGCTTCCGCGCGCATTGAAACACGTTCGCCGCCGCCCGACCACCGCCCGGCGAGGACTTCCACCACGGGCGTCCGCGCGACTACCCTCGCCCCGGAGGGGAAAACATGAAGATCGCGATCGTCGGCTACGGCACCGCCGGGCAGGCCGCTGCGCTGTTTCTCGCGCGCGGCGGCCACGATCTGGAAGTGTTCGAGCGCAGCGAGGCGCTGCGCCCGGTCGGCGCGGGGTTCCTGTTGCAACCGACCGGGCTCCGCGTGCTCGCCGATCTCGGCCTCGCCGACGCCGCGCTGGCGAACGGCGCGCGGATCGAGCGCCTGCACGGCGTGAACGCGGCAGGCCGCCGCATCATGGACATGTGCTACGCCGATCTCGCGCCGGACCTGTTCGGCCTCGGCATGACGCGTGGCGCGCTGTTCGCCTTGCTGCACGACGCGTGCGAGCGGGTCGCGATGATCCGCACGGGCACCGCGATCACCGCGCTGTCCACCGACGGGCGATCGCTCACCGATGCCGGCGTCGGGCGGCATGGCCCGTACGACCTCGTCGTCGTCGCCGACGGCAGTCACTCGTCACTGCGCGCCCAGGCCGGCCACGTCGCGCGCGATCCGCTCTATCCCTGGGGCGCGATGTGGTGCCTCTTGCCGGCCGATGACTGGCCTCACGCGGCGGAACTGCGCCAGCGCTACGACGGCACGCGCACGATGCTCGGCGCATTGCCGGTCGGCCGGCGACCCGCCGACGGCGCACGGCGCTGGCTCACGTTCTACTACAGCCTGCCCGGCGCTGAGATCGACGCGTTCGACGCCGGCGCCCTCGCACGCCTGCACGATGACGTGCAGCGCCTCTGGCCCGAACTCGCCGAACGCACGCGCACGCTGGTGGAACCCGCGCAACTCAACCGCGCGCGCTATCGCGACGTCGTGCTGCGAAGGCCGTGGCGCGATCGCGTCGTCTGCATCGGCGACGCCGCGCACGGCATGAGCCCGCAGCTCGGCCAAGGCGTCAACATGGCCCTGCTCGACGCGCAGGCGCTCGCCGACGCGCTCGATGTGCAGCGCGGCGATGTCGCCGCGGCATTGCCCGATTATGCGCGCCGGCGCGCGCGCCACGTCGCGATATACCAGGCGATCAGCCGTTGGCTGACACCGCTGTTCCAGTCCGACCACGCGGCGCTGGCGCCGCTCCGTGATGCCTGCTTCGGGCCGCTCGGCCGGCTGCCGTTGATGCGCGCACAGATGCTCTCGATCCTCGCCGGGACGAAGCGGCGCTGGCTCTGACGCGGCCGCGACGCCGCCCGCGGATGCGGCTCAGCGACATGCGCCTCCAGTGTTCATGCAGGCGACCCGGCTTCGCACCTTCGCGCTGGCGCCGTAGTTCGCGAGCACGCCCTCCGAAACGTGATCGTTGACGAACGTAGTCGCCGAGAACGCTACCACCGGCAGGCCGATGAGCACGTCGCCGTTCGACGCCGCCGCGAGCGCGTGGGATGCGATCGGCGCGCCGCGCATGTCGTGCGCGAGGTCGAGCGAAAGGCTGCCCGCGGCCGGCAGCAACTCGATGCCCGAAACATTGCGCGAGACGTGTGCACCGGGATCGGTCGCATTCGTGAGCCGCGAGCCGATCGCCGACACAGGCAGGTCGATGCCCGACGAGTCCGGCGCGGTCATGAAGGCGAGGACCGAGGTTTCGAGGCACGGCGTCAGCGCCGGATTCGACGCCGCCGCCGTCGGGTCCACGCCGCCGCCGGCGTTCGCGGCAGCGAGCGCAAGGGCGATGCCATCGCGGCCGTAGCTGACCGCGGCGACGTTCGCACATGCGTACGGATACGCGCTCGCCCACTGCTCCACCACGCCGCCATGGACCGTCATTTGCCCGCTCGTGTACGAGTGGGCGAAACCGACCTCGAACGGCGGTGTCGCGGCACCGCCGGCGAGCGCCGGATCGACGTAGAACCGCTTCGTCGGTGCGGTCACGATCCAGTCGGTGCGGGCACCGATCGACTCGCTTCGCGTGTAGTCGCCCTCGAGCGAAGCCGCCATGAACAGCGCGCTGACCGCGTCCACCGGACGCTCGTATTGGAGGGTGCGTGGCCCGCCGTTGACGCCGACGAGGGCCGCGTAGCGGCCGTCGGCGCCGGCACTCGCACTGTCGAGATCGGGCATCGCGGCGCCCGGCGCGGTATGCATGGGCGCCGCGCGGAAGCCATCGATCGCGACCGCGTCGACGCCGAACATCGTGCCCCGGGCGACGTCGACGACGTATTCCACGCCGTAGAGACCGCCCGCGGGCGCCCCGAGGTCGGCATCGGGGTCGGCGTCCCAGGCGCCGCCCGGCGCCCACGCGGCGGCAATGGCCGCGCAATCGCCGGTGGCGATTGCTTGGGCGCTGCCGTGCTGGTTGCCGGTCACTTCGCCCATTTCGAACACGTCGAAATGGCCTTCGCGCGTCCGGTCCGCCGACTGCGGACCACCGTCGGCGTGGCCGGTCGGGCCCGTCGGAGCGTTCTCGCCCGCGTACGATGTGCCGCTGAAGTCGATCGATCGGGACGCCAGCGCGGGCACCGTGCACGCGTCGTCGCCGGTGACGAGCCGCGCGGGCGACGCGTCGCCGGCCGGCGCCGTGACGCTCGCCGACCATGCTCCGTGCGGCGGCAGGTAGACGTCGAGATCGAGCACGCCGCGCCCGTCATAGCCTTCGTGGAAGCGCACGCGCACGGCCTTCGCGTGCGCACGCGTGTTGGTGATGGCGAACAGCGTGTCGTTGCCGCCATTGGCGCTGTAGTAAGGGAACACGAGTACTTGGCCAAGCCCCTGCGGATCGACATGCATCGCCTGCGCATCGACGCCGAGGATCACGGCTGCCGCCGCGAGCGTCGAGGCAATGGTCCCTTTGATGCTCATGGCGGACCTCGTCGTAGTGTGAACTTCGTACGAGACGGCTCGGATCGACCGATCGTCGCAGAGCAGTTGGGTGGCATCCGCTCTCGAGGGTGGCTCGGGCGCATGAACCGCCGCGCAATGGGGGGTTCACCATGCGCAAACGGCAATCCGGACGCGACGCCGCGGCCCCGGATTCCGTCGTGGGAGTATCGAATCACGAGGAGATCGACATGACCCTACGCCTTGCCGGTCGCGGCGCGACCTTGGCTGCACTGTGTTTCGCGACGATCGCGGGCGCGGCGGACCTCAGCGCGCGCGTGAATGTCGACTGGACCGACCCGCATGCCTTCTCCGACACCCGCGACAACCCCGGCATCCGCCAGATGCGCCCGGAGGAATGGCTCGCGCTGCTGTCGAGGCACCTCCAACAGCGCGCGGACCGCATCCTGCCCGCGGGCGAGCGTCTCGATGTGACCTTCACCGACGTCGATCGCGCCGGGCGCGTGGAACCCTGGCGCGGCCCGGAATGGAACGACGTGCGCATCGTCAAGGACATCTACCCGCCGCGCATCGACCTGCGTTTCACCTTGACCGGCGCGGATGGCCGCGTGCTCGCCTCGGGCGAGCGCAAGCTGCGCGACAGCGCGTTCCTCATGCGCAGCACGCCCGACGACAGCGATCCGCTGCGCTTCGAGAAGCGCATGCTCGACGACTGGCTGCGCAAGGAGTTCAAGCCGAAGCGCGGCTGAGCGAGCGCGGCCGCGTCTACACGCGGCCGCGCGTTGGCGGCACAATGCGGGTTCCGCTCCGGAGCCCGCGATGGATACCCAGCACCCCGACCTGCACCCGCTCTACGCCGAGCACCTCGCCGCGCTGCAGGCGCGCGCCGACAAGGCGTTGCTGCGCGAAGGCTTCGACCACCTGGTGATCGCAGCAGGCCAGCCGGCCATGCAGTTCCTCGACGACCGGCCGTATCCGTTCGCGGTCAACCCGCATTTCAAGCACTGGCTGCCGGTGACGAAGGCGCCCGGTTCGTGGATCGTGCACACGCCTGGACGCCGGCCGAAGCTCGTCTACCTGCAACCGCACGACTACTGGCACGTCGTGCCGGACGCGCCGGCGGGCTACTGGGTCGAGCATTTCGAGATCGTCGTCATCCGCGAGCCGAAGGATGCGCGCGCGCACCTGCCCAACGACGTCGCGCGCTGCGCGGTGATCGGCGAAGCGACCGCCGCACTCGACGGCTTCGCGCCGAACAATCCGCAGGGCGTGCTCGATTACCTGCACTGGCAGCGCTCGTACAAGACCGCCTACGAACTGGCGATGATGCGCGTCGCGAGCAAGATCGGCGCGCGTGCGCACCGCGCGGCCGAGCGCGCGTTCCGCGCCGGCGCGTCGGAGTTCGACATCCACGTCGCCTACATGGCGAGCGCGCGCCAGGGCGACAACGAGCTGCCGTACAACAACATCATCGCGCTCAACGAACACGCCGCGGTGCTGCACTACATGGAACTCGCGCACGCGCCGCCGGCACGCGCGCATTCGTTCCTCATCGACGCCGGTGCGAGCTTCCACGGTTACGCGAGCGACATCACGCGCAGCTACGCCGCGGCGGACGCCGGCGAATTCCAGGTGCTGATCGATTCCGTCGATACCGCGCAGCGCGGCTTCGTCGCGAAGGTGCGCGCGGGGCAGAGCTATCCCGGCCTGCACGTCGACGCGCACCTCGTGCTCGGCGGCATCCTCAAGGAACACGGCTTCGTGCGCATGAGCGCGGAGGCCGCGCTCGACGGCGGCGTGACCTCGACGTTCTTCCCGCACGGCCTCGGCCATCCGATCGGCCTGCAGGTGCACGACGTCGCCGGCTTCCAGGCGAGCGATCGCGGCGGCATCTTGCCACGCCCGCCGGGTCATCCGTACCTGCGCATGACGCGCGCGCTCGAACCGGGCATGGTCGTCACGATCGAACCCGGCCTCTACTTCATCGACATGCTGCTCGCCGAGCTCAGGAACAAACCGGCAGCGAAGGACGTCGACTGGGCACGCGTCGATGCGTTCCGCAAATACGGCGGCATCCGCATCGAGGACGACGTCGTATGCACCGAGGGCGAGCCGGAGAACCTCACGCGCGACGCGTTCGCGGCGCTCGGCTGACGGGGGCCGGCGCATGGATGTGCGCGCACTCAAGGCGTATTGCGCGCGCTTGCCCGGTGCGATGTCGCGCGCGCTCGGTCCACCGCACAACATCCTGCTCCATGAAGTCGGCGGCAAGCAATTCGCGTATTTCAAACTCTCCGAGCCAGAGAAGTGGCGCTTCAGCTTCCGCACGACGCCGGAGCGCTTCCTCGAACTCACGGGCATTCCGGGCATCAAGCCGGCGCGCTACATGGCGCGCTTCCATTGGGTCACGGTCGTCGACGTGCGCAGCGTGCCGGGTGCCTACCTGCGCGAACTCGCCGAATGGTCGTACCGGCGCGCGTTCGCCTCGCTGCCGAGGACGAAGCAGGCCGCGCTTGCTGTCCCGGCCGCACCGCGTCAACCTGTCGCAAGACAGCGGCGCGCGACCGGCGTAACCTGATGCGGTGAACGACTCGCATCGCCCTGAGGAAGCGTCCTGGTTCCGCAGCCGTGGCGGTCGCCGCTTCGGTTTCGAGTTCGGCGCGATCGTCGTGCTCAAGCTCGCCGCACTCGTGCTGATCTGGTTCTTCTGCATCCGCCCGCTGCCGCGCGCTGACACCCATCCCGCGGCCATCGCCGACCACCTGCTGGCTCCCGTTCACGAGGCTCCCGATGATCGATGAGACCGTCGTCACGCTGTCGCGCCTGCAGTTCGCCCTGACCGCGCTGTACCACTTCCTGTTCGTGCCGCTCACGCTCGGGCTGTCGTGGATGCTCGCGATCATGGAAGCGGTGTACGTGATGACCGGGCGCGAGATCTGGAAGCGCATGACCCAGTTCTGGGGCGTGCTGTTCGGTATCAACTTCGCGATGGGCGTCGCCACCGGCGTGACGATGGAATTCCAGTTCGGCACCAACTGGGCATACTACTCGCACTACGTCGGCGACATCTTCGGCACGCCGCTCGCGATCGAAGGACTGATGGCGTTCTTCCTCGAAGCGACCTTCATCGGCCTGTTCTTCTTCGGCTGGGACCGTCTCTCGCGCGTGAAGCACCTCGTCGTCACCTTCCTGCTCGCGCTCGGCACGAACCTGTCGGCGTTGTGGATCCTCATCGCCAACGCGTGGATGCAGAATCCGGTCGGTTCAGAGTTCAATCTCGACACGATGCGCATGGAGATCACCGACTTCGGCGCGGTGATCTTCAATCCGGTTGCGCAATCGAAGTTCGTGCATACGGTCAGCGCTGGCTACGTGCTCGGCGCGATGTTCGTGCTGTCGATCAGTGCGTGGTACCTGCTCAAGGGCCGCAACGTCGACTTCGCCAAACGCTCGATGACGGTCGCGGCGAGCTTCGGCCTCGCCTCCGCGCTCAGTGTCGTCGTGCTCGGCGACGAGTCGGGCTACACGGTGACCGAGCACCAGAAGATGAAGCTCGCGGCGATCGAGGCGATGTGGGAGACCGAACCCGCGCCGGCGGCGTTCACCGCGTTCGGTTTCCCCGATGTCGCCGAACGCACGACCCACTACGCGATCCACATCCCGTGGCTGATGGGCGTCATCGGCACGCGCTCACTCGACCGCGTGCTGCCCGGCATCGGTGAACTCGTCGGCGACGCCGAAACGCGCATTGCCGGCGGCCTGAAGGCGTACGCGGCGATGCAACGCCTTCGCGTCGATCGCAACGACGCCGCGGCGCGCGCCGAGTTCGAGGCGCACAAGCGCGACCTCGGCTACGCGCTGCTGCTCAAGCGCACCCTGGCAGATCCCGCGACGGCCAGCCCGGACGACATCCGCAAGGCCGCGGCGAGCACGATCCCGAACGTACCGGTGCTGTTCTGGGCATTCCGCATCATGGTCGGCTGCGGACTCTGGTTCATCGCGCTGTTCGCCTATTCGTTCTGGCTCTCCGCGCGGCGCGAGCTCGATCGACGCCGCTGGTACCTCAAGGCCGCGCTGTGGAGCCTGCCGCTGCCGTGGCTCGCGATCGAACTCGGCTGGATCGTCGCCGAATACGGCCGCCAGCCGTGGGCGATCGAAGGCGTGCTGCCGACCGCGCTCGGCGTGTCGTCGGTGTCGGTGGCGCAGGTCGCGACGAGCCTCGCCGGCTTCGTCCTGTTCTACAGCGCGCTCGCCGTCGTCGACGCCGTGCTCATGCTCAAGTACGCGCGCAAGGGGCCGGACGGCCTCGGCATGTGGCCGCCGGCCATGCCGGAGCCCGTGCCGGACCATTCGGTCGTGGCGGCGAACCCATGATGCGAGGCCCATCCACGCGAAGCGACGCGCGCAGTGCGCGAGGAGGATCGTGATGCCTGACTACGAAACGCTGCGGGTGATCTGGTGGGCGTTGCTCGGCGTGCTGCTGGTCGGGTTCGCGGTGACCGACGGGTTCGACCTCGGCATCGCCGCGCTGCTGCGGGTGCTCGGCCGCGACGATACGGAACGCCGCGCGGTACTCGAGACGGTCGAGCCGATCTGGGAAGGCAACCAGGTCTGGCTCATCCTCGGCGCCGGCGCGATCTTCGCGGCGTGGCCGCTGCTCTATGCAGCCGCATTCTCCGGTTTCTATTTCGCGATGCTGCTGACCCTGCTCGCACTGATCGTGCGGCCGGTCGGCTTCAATTTCCGCAACAAGTTCACTGACGCGCGCTGGCGCGGTTTCTGGGACTGGTTGCTGACCCTGCACGGCATCGTTCCCGCGCTGGTGTTCGGCGTCGCGTTCGGCAATCTCTTTCTCGGCGTGCCGTTCCGCTACGACGAGACGTTGCGCATGACCTACGAAGGCGGGTTCTTCGGCCTGCTGCGTCCGTTCCCGCTGCTGACCGGGCTCGTGTCGGTCGCGCTGCTGCTGCTGCACGGCGCCGCGTGGGTCGCGGTCAAGAGCGAGGATGTCGTGCTCGCGCGTGCGGAGCGCGCCGTGCGCCTGCTCGCGCCGGCCTTCGCCGCGCTGTACGTGGCGGCCGGGCTCGTGCTGTATTTCGGTGTGCCGGGGTACTCGCTGCAGGGTGGCTCGACGCCCTCAGGGCCGTCGAACCCGCTCGCCAAAACGGTCGCGCTCGGGGGCAACTGGCTCGTCGATTCGCCGCTCGGCGGCTGGGCAGTCGTGGCCGCGATCGTGGCGCTCGCCGCGGCGCTCGCGACGCCGTTCCTGTGCGGCCGCCGCCATCATCTCTCGACGTTCCTCGCGAGTTCCCTCGCGGTGACGGGCACGATCGCGTCGGCCGGATTCGCGCTGTTCCCGTTCCTGCTGCCGTCGAGCCTCGATCCGCGCAGCAGCCTCACCGTGTGGGATGCGTCGAGCAGTCGCACGACGCTCGGCCTCATGCTGCTCGTCACTGCGCTGCTGCTGCCGATCGTGCTTGCCTATACCACCTGGGTCTACCGCGTGCTGCGCGGGCGTGTCTCGCTCGAGCACGTCAGGCAGACGCACGGC
>NZ_JBQCFP010000099.1:0-104563 GCF_051958935.1 Dokdonella sp.
CCGGAGGCGATCACCGACACCGCGCTGCTGACGATCGAGGGCGAGCTCGACGACATCGCCGGCCTCGGCCAGACGCGCGCCGCACACGACCTGTGCCGCGGCATCCCGGCGGCGAGTCATGCGCACATCGAGGTCGCCGGCGCCGGCCACTACGGCATCTTCAGCGGACGCCGCTGGCGCAATGCGGTCTACCACGACGTGCGCGCGTTCATCCGGCGCTTCCACGGCTGAGTCCGAGCCGCCGTAAGCAAGGCAAAAGACCGGACGCGGATCGACGCGGATCACCAGGCATCTCCATTCACGCCCATCCGCATTGATCCGTGTCTGATGCTTTGTCGGGCCGACGCGCGGGACGGTATGCTCGCGCGAATCCCCATCGGTCCATCGCCAGGAAGATGCTTGCCGCGCTGATCCTCGCCTCGGTCGCCGGGCTCGCCTCGAACGCCCACTCAGTCGAGCCACCGGCCAAGCCGGTCACGATGCAGCAGGTGCTCGAAGCCTCGAAACCGTCCGACTGGCGCCGCCCCGATCCGAACGACACGCTGTACCTGGACCTGCCGGGCGGCCGCGTCGTAATCGAACTCGCGCCCGCGTTCGCGCCGCTGCACTCGGCGAACATCCGCACGCTGGTGCGCGCGCGCTATTTCGACGGCCTCGCGATCCTGCGCGTGCAGGACAACTTCGTCACGCAGTGGGGCGATCCCGACGCCGAGGACCCCGCGAAGGCGCGTCCGTTCGGCCAGGCGCGCCGCACCGTTGCGCCGGAATTCGAGCGCGCGATCGCGCCGAACCTGCCGTTCACGCGCCTGCCGGACGGCGACGTCTACGCGGCCGAGGTCGGCTTCTCGCATTGGATGCCGGCCGCGCGCGATCCGCAGGCCGGCAAGACCTGGCTCGCGCACTGCTATGGCATGGTCGGCGCCGGCCGCGACAACGGCGTGGACAGCGGCAGCGGCGCCGAACTCTACGTCGTCATCGGTCAGGAGCCGCGCCAGCTCGACCGCAACATCGCGCTCGTCGGGCGCGTCGTGCAAGGCATGGAACTGCTCGCAAGCCTGCCGCGCGGCACCGGCCCGCTCGGCTTCTACGAAAAGCCCGACCAGCGCCTGCCGATAAAGTCGGTGCGCCTGGCCGCCGACGTGCCGCAAGCCGAGCGCACGCCGCTCGAACTGCTGCGCACCGACACGTCCACGTTCACCGCGCTGATCGAGTCACGGCGCAACCGTCGCGACGACTGGTACAAGGTGCCGGCGGGAAAAATCAGCCTGTGCAACGTGCCGCTACCGGTGCGCAAGCCGCCTGCGCAGGCGCGCTGACGCAATCCGTGCTCACAGGAGTCGCCCCTGCCCGCCGCGGCGAGAGCATCGCGGCTGCCGCCGCCCACGGCCACGCGCGGCACTTCTGGTTTTTGGAGAGCCCGTAGGGCGGACCAAGGCGCGCAGCGGCGGATCCGCCTTCATCGCTCCGCGGCGCCGCACGGCGGCTCGCGCCGCCCTACCCAACCGTCGCTCCCACGAACGTCGCGTGTTCGCCGCGCTACAGCTGCGTGGCGGCAAACGTATCGCAGCTCTTGAGGTTGCCCGACGAGAACCCCGTGCGGAACCAGCGCACGCGTTCGGCCGAACTGCCATGCGTGAACGAGTCCGGCACGACGTAGCCGCGCGCCTGCCGTTGCAGGGTGTCGTCGCCGATCTGGTTGGCCGCGTTGAGCGCCGCCTCGACGTCGCCCTGCTCGAGCCAGTTGAGTTTCGCCTGTGCATGGTTGGCCCATACGCCGGCGAAACAGTCGGCCTGCAATTCCTGTCGCACCGACAATCCGTCGGCTCCCTGCATCGGTTGGCCGCCCTGCGCCGCGCGCTCGACCTGGTTCATGACGCCGATGAGGTTCTGGATGTGATGCCCGACTTCGTGCGCGATCACGTACGCGCGCGCGAAGTCGCCCGCGGCATGGAAGCGCTGCTGCATTTCCTGGAAGAAGGCGAGGTCGAGATAGACCTGGCGATCGCCCGGGCAGTAGAACGGCCCCATCGCGGCGGACGCCGCACCGCAGGCCGACTGCACCGCGCCGTGAAACAGCACGAGGCGCGGAGCGGGATACTGCTGGCCGCTCGCGCGGAACATGTCGCCCCAGACGTCCTCGGTGCTGCCGAGCACCGCACGCACGAAATCGGTCTGCTGGTCGTTGCCAGCGGGTGCGACCTGCTGCTGCGCACTGCCGCCGTCGTCGCCGACGCCGCCACCGATCAGTTGCAGGATCTCCAATGGGTTCTTGTGGAAGATGAGGCTCACGATCACGACGAGGATGATGCCGCCGAGGCCAAGCCCGCGCCCGCCGCCGAACCCGCCGCCGCCACCGCCGCCTTCGTCCTCGACCACGTTGTCGCTGCGCCGCGACTTCTGCCAGAGCATGAGCGTCTCCCTCCTCGCGCCGGAACGGCCACCGCGTCCGACACTACTCTGCCGCCCGCTGACGCCGCAAGCGGCGCGGATTGCGCGCGTCGCACGGCGTTCAGCGATGTCCACGACCGGCGCCGGTCGGCGGCGGGCAAGCGCGCCCGGCAGGCCTACCGCCCGCACGCGCAGGCAATTGGCGCGCGATCGCCCGCCCGAAAGCGAATGCGCGGGGACCCGGTCATTCGCGCGTCGTCCACGCACACCGACGCGAATTGCTGCCCGGAGGCCCTCGATGAACCCCGTCCTTGCACGCTCCACACACAGCTGGAACCTGTTGGTCGCGCGCCTGGAAGGCGCCGGCGAAACCCTGCCTCCGTTCGTGCTGCGCCTGATCATGGGCTGGGAATTCTGGGAATCGGGATTGGAAAAGCTCCGTGGCGAAAACTGGTTCGCCGACATCCAGCAGCGATTTCCGTTTCCGTTCGACCAGTTGCCGACCGGTTTCAGCTGGACGCTGTCGACCTGGACGGAGATCCTCGGCGCGCTGCTGCTCTGGCTCGGTCTCGGAACGCGCGTCGCCGCATTCGCGTTGCTCTTCGTCACGTTCGTCGCGACCGCTGCCGTGCACTGGCCTGACATGTGGTCGATGTGGAGCGACCTCGCCAAGGGCTACGCGATCAAGGACATGGGCCATGGCAACTTCAAGTTGCCGCTGCTGTTCGTGGTGATGCTGCTGCCGCTCGTGTTCAACGGCGCGGGCAAGTTCAGCCTCGATCATCTCCTTTCGCGCCTGCTCGGCACGGGCGAGGCGCGACGCGCGATCGACGATCCGCTCGCGTGGTCGCTCGCCTCGGCCGTGCTCGGCGTGCCGTTCCTCATGCTGCTGCCGAAATTCGGCGTGGCCCTGCTCGTGCTCGCGCTGCTGCTGGCGCTCGCCGGTCGCCGGCGATCCGGCTCGCCTGAAGGCGCGTGGCGCACGCCCTGAACGGCGTGCGCGGACGCTCGCGGCGGCAGCCACCGTTGCGCCTTGCTATGCTGCGAGGATGACCAGCAGTTCCCCGTCCGCCACTCGCATGGCGCAGCGCTTTCGCGGCTTCCTCCCGGTGATCGTCGACGTCGAGACCGGCGGCTTCGACAGCGAGCGCCATGCCCTGCTCGAGATCGCGGTGTCGACCATCCGCATGGACGACCGCGGCATCGTGCACGCCGATCCGGTCGTATCGACCCACGTGGAGCCGTTCGCCGGCTCGCTGCTCGATCCGCGCTCGCTCGAGGTCACCGGCATCGACCCGACGCATCCGCTGCGCGGTGCGTTGCATGAGAAGGAAGCGCTCGACCTCGTGTTCCGGCCGATTCGCGTGGCGATGCGCGAGAGCGACTGCCAGCGCGCGATCCTCGTCGGCCACAATGCGGCGTTCGATCTCGCGTTCCTCAATGCGGCGATCCGGCGCACCGACCACAAGCGCAGCCCGTTCCATCCCTTCAGCTGCTTCGATACCGTGTCGCTCGCCGGCCTCGCGTACGGCCAGACCGTGCTGAGCCGTGCCGTCGAGGCCTCCGGCCGCGCCTGGGACCCGCGCGAGGCGCATTCGGCGGTCTACGACACCGAGCGCACGGCGGAACTGTTCTGCGACATCGTCAATCGCTGGCGGCGACTCGAAGAATCCGCGCGCGCGATGCCTGCCTTCGCCTGATCATTGCCATCCTCATCCGGAGCCTGCCATGCCCGTTTCGCCCATCCGCCGCCGAATCGTCGTCCTCGTCGCGAGCCTCGCGCTCGCCGTGCCGTTCGCGGCAACCGCCAAGGACGCCGCGAAGGAAGCCGCGCCGCAGCTCCTAAAGTTCGGGAAGGATGGCGCGCACGCCACCTCCAAGGGGAAATTCAAGGCACCCAAGGACGTCGTGCGCAACTACGCCGTCGACCTCAAGGCTGGCGACAGCTACGCGGTCGCGGTCGACGACGGCAAGAGCCAGGTGACCTTCTTCAGCGTCTTCGCCCCCGGCGCCCCGCAGCGCGAAGGCGAGGGCCGCACCCGCATGACGGTCAAGCCGACCGCGGACGGCACCTACATCATCCACGTGTTCATGACGCAAGGCGCAGTGGCCAAGGGCGCCGCGTCATCGTACGAACTGACGGTCACGAAATCCTGAAGCCTGCCCCGGCGACCCTCGGCCGCGTGCGCGGGTCGCTTGATACCGGGGCATCGAGGGCGCATCTCCATCGAGCCATGCCGATCCACGAATACGTCCCGCTCGAATCGCCCGGCTGCGCGCTCTGCTGCTACGGCTTCGAGCGCCTCGAACGGCTGTCCGACACGCCGCTCACGCATTGCACCGCATGCGGCAAGCCGGTACGACGCGTCATCGGCGCGCCGGCCGTGGCCGTCGGCGGCGCGCACCTGCTGCGCGAGGACCATGTCGCGAAACACGGTTTCACCCAGTATCGCAAGGTCGGCAAGGGCCGCTACGAAAAGACCACCGGCGACGGCCCGGACACGATCGGCAGCGACTGATTGCAACATCGGTCTCGACCCGGCCATCGATGCCGGGTGACGCAAATTCCTGAATAGGCACGATATCGGCGTCCGGCTCGGCCGTGTACGCCGTGCGTGAAACCTTTCCGTCATAAAACCCTCATCGTTCTGCAATCGCGCGGGCCTACAAAGCGCGGCGTCGGCTCAATGCCGCTCCGCCTTTCCATGTGAGGAGTCCCGCGTGTTCAACTCGATCAAGTCCCGCTTCGTCGCCGCCGGTCTCGCCAGCGTGATCGGCGCCGCGTCCGCGCAGGCCGCCGACATCACCGGCGCCGGCGCGACGTTCATCTATCCGATCCTCGCGAAGTGGTCGGACAGCTACAACAACGCGACCGGCAACAGGATCAACTACCAGTCGATCGGATCGGGCGGCGGCATCGCGCAGATCAAGGCGGGCACGGTCGTCTTCGGTTCGTCGGACAAGCCGCTCGACCCGAAGGAACTCGAAGATGCAGGCCTCGCGCAATTCCCGTCCGTGATCGGCGGCGTCGTGCCGGTCGTCACCATCGAAGGCGTCGACGCGGGCAAGCTCCGTTTCACCGGACCGCTGCTCGCCGACATCTTCCAGGGCAAGGTGACGCGGTGGAACGACCCGGCGATCGCGCAGATCAATCCGGACGTCAGGCTTGCGGACGCTGCGATCACCGTCGTGCATCGTTCGGATGGTTCGGGCACCACGTTCAACTTCGTCAACTACCTCTCGAAGGTGTCGCCGGAGTGGAAGGCGAAGGTCGGTGAAGGCACTGCCGTGTCGTGGCCGACCGGCGTCGGCGGCAAGGGCAACGAAGGCGTCGCCGCGTACGTGAAGCAGATCAAGGGTTCGATCGGCTACGTCGAACTCGCCTACGCGCTGCAGAACAAGATGACTCATGCCGCCATGCAGAACGCCGCAGGCCAGTTCGTGCAGCCGAGCCTGGCCAGCTTCCAGGCCGCCGCCGCGGGCGCCGACTGGAAGAACGCGAAGGACTTCTTCCTCGTCATCACGAATGCACCGGGCGAGAACTCCTGGCCGATCACCGCGACGAACTTCATCCTCGTCTACAAGCAGCCGAAGAACAGCGCCGGCACCAAGGCCGCGCTCGACTTCTTCAAGTGGGCCTACGAAAACGGTGGCCAGCAGGCCGAAGAACTCGACTACGTGCCCCTGCCGAAGGGCCTTACCGAACAGATCGAAGCCTACTGGGCGGCGCAGATCAAGCTCTGACGACCGTCGTACGGATCCTTTCGCCGGAAAGGTGCGGAAGGGATGGCGCGGCGGTCCACGTCGCCGTTCGCGCCATCCCCACTCCGCCGCCTCCGCGCCGTCCTCGCTATCGTGAATCCGGAAGACACATGGCCGCCACGAGCCGCGCCATCACCCCGACGCTGACCGCCGCGATCGTCGACGCGGACCGCCGCAACGCGCGCGACGCGCGCGCCGACGGTGCGTTCCGCTGGCTCGTCACCGGCGCCGGCATCTTCGTCCTGCTCGCGCTCGCGGGAGCCGCGTTATCGATGCTCTGGGGCGGACGCGAGGCGTTCTCGACCTTCGGCGCAGGGTTCCTGCTCTCGACCGAGTGGGACGCGGTCAACCATCGCTTCGGCGCGCTCGTGCCGGTGTACGGCACGCTCGTCACCGCCCTCATCGCGATGATCATCGCCGTGCCCGTCAGCTTCGGCATCGCGCTGTTCCTCACCGAGGTCGCACCCAGCTGGATGCGCGGACCGGTGGGTGCCGCGATCGAGCTGCTCGCCGGCATTCCTTCGATCATCTACGGCATGTGGGGCCTTTTCGTGTTCGTGCCGTTGATGGGCGAATACGTGAGCCCATGGCTGAACGACCATGTCGGTGCATTGCCACTCATCGGCCCGCTGTTCACCGGGCCGCCGCTCGGCATCGGCATGCTCACCGCGGGCATCGTGCTCGCGATCATGGTGATCCCGTTCATCTCGTCGGTCATGCGCGAGGTATTCCTCACCGTGCCGACGCGCCTCAAGGAGTCCGCCTACGCGCTCGGCTCGACCACCACGGAAGTCGTCTGGCACATCGTGCTGCCGTACACGCGCTCGGCCGTCATCGGCGGCGTCTTCCTCGGCCTCGGGCGCGCGCTCGGCGAAACGATGGCGGTCACTTTCGTGCTCGGCAATGCGCACCAGCTCACCGCGTCGCTGCTGATGCCCGGCAACTCGATCGCCGCGACGATCGCCAACGAATTCACCGAAGCCGATTCGGACATCTATCGATCGTCGCTGATCGCGCTCGGCTTCCTGCTGTTCATCGTGACGTTCTTCGTGCTCGCCGCGGCGAAACTCATGCTGCGCCGCCTGTCCCGCGCGGAGGGTGCGACGTGAATGCCTCTGGGTACGCGGTGTCCGACCGCCTCTACCGGAAACGGCGCATTCGCAACGCGATCGCGCTCGGCCTGTCCGGCCTCGCCACCCTGTTCGGGCTGTTCTGGCTCGTGTGGATCCTCTGGACCACCCTGCGCACCGGCCTCGCCGCCCTGAAGCCCGCCCTGTTCACGCAGATGACGCCGCCACCCGGCTCCGACGGCGGCCTCGCCAATGCCCTGTTCGGCAGCACCGTGATGAGCCTCGGCGCGATCCTGATCGGCACGCCGGTCGGCATCGCCGCGGGCACCTTCCTTGCCGAGTACGCGCGCAAGCACCCGATCGGCGAGACGATCCGCTTCGTCAACGACATCCTGCTGTCCGCACCGTCGATCGTGCTCGGCCTCTTCGTCTACACGCTCGTCGTGCGCAGCAGCGGCCACTTCTCCGGATACGCCGGCGCGCTCGCGCTCGCGCTGATCGTGCTGCCGGTGGTCGTGCGCACGACCGACGAAATGCTCCAGCTCGTGCCGGGCACGATGCGCGAAGCGGCGCTGTCGCTCGGCGTGCCGCAGTGGAAGGTGACGGTGCAAGTACTTTACCGCGCCGCCCTGCCGGGCATCGTCACGGGTGTGTTGCTCGCCCTAGCGCGCATCAGCGGCGAGACCGCACCGCTGCTGTTCACCGCGCTCAACAACCAGTACTGGACGCACGACGTGTCGCAGCCGATGGCGAGCGTGCCGGTGGTCATCTTCCAGTACGCGATGAGCCCGTACGACTCGTGGCACGCACTCGCCTGGGCCGGCGCGTTCGTCGTCACGCTGTTCGTGCTGCTGCTCAGCTTCCTCTCACGCGCGATCCTGCTGCGCAACAAGGCCAGCCATGACTGACGCCCGCTTCGCCGTCGCTCCGACCGCGGCTCCCGCCGCTGCGGCCGCTCCAACCACCCGGGCGCGCCCGAAGATGGCCGCGCGCAACCTCGACTTCTACTACGACGGCTTCCACGCATTGAAGGGCGTGAACTTCGAGATCGCCGAAAAGCGCGTTACGGCGCTGATCGGCCCGTCCGGCTGCGGCAAATCGACCCTGCTGCGCGTGTTCAACCGCATCTACTCGATCTACCCGAAGCTGCAGGCGAAAGGCGAAGTGCTGCTCGATGGCGACAATATTCTCGACCCGCGCTTCCCGCTCAACCGCCTGCGTTCCAAGGTCGGCATGGTGTTTCAGAAGCCGGTGCCGTTCCCGATGTCGATCTACGACAACATCGCCTACGGCATCCGCCACCACGAGAAGCTCTCGGAACGCGAGATGGATGCGCGCGTCGAGCAGGCGCTCGTGCAGGGCGCGCTGTGGAGCGAAGTCAAGGACAAGCTCGGGCAAAGCGCGCTCGGCCTCTCCGGCGGCCAGCAGCAGCGCCTGTGCATTGCGCGCGCGATCGCGCTGCGACCGGAAGTACTGCTGCTGGACGAGCCGACATCGGCGCTCGATCCGATCGCCACCGGCAAGATCGAGCAGCTGATCGCTGAATTGAAGCACGAGTTCACGATCGCGATCGTCACGCACAACATGCAGCAGGCCGCGCGCTGCTCCGATTACACCGCATTCATGTACCTCGGCGAGCTGGTCGAGTTCGGTGAAACGGAACACCTGTTCACCAAGCCGGCGAAGAAGCACACCGAGGACTACATCACCGGCCGATTCGGCTGACCCCACGCGTCCGACGACGATCGACCACAGGCCACCGCATGAACACGACGCCGCAGACCCACGACCATATCGTCAAGAGCTACGACGAGGAGCTCGGGCGCCTCACCGGCGAATTGCAACGCATGGGCCGGCTCGCCCTCGCGCAGCTTGCAGCGGCCGTCGACGCCGTGATCGCACGCGACGGCCACGCGGCGGCGAAGATCGTGCACGACGACGCGATGATCGACGCGCTCGAACACGAAGTGAGCCACGACGTCGTGCGCCTGCTGGCGCTGCGCCAACCGATGGCGCGCGACCTGCGCGAGATCCTGGCCGCGCTGCGCATCGCGACCGACATCGAGCGCATCGGCGACTACGCCGCGAACGTCGCCAAGCGGTCGATCGTCCTGAACCAGTCGGCGCCGGTGCAACTCGTCGCGGCGTTGCCGCGCCTGGCGCGCATCGCCCAGTCGCTGGTGGCGGACGTGCTCGACGCCTACCGCGACTACGACGCGGACAAGGCACTCGATGCCTGGACGCGCGACGAGGAACTCGACGAACGGTACACCGCGCTGTTCCGCGAGCTGCTCACCTACATGATGGAAGACCCGCGCAACATCACGCCGTGCACGCATCTTCTCTTCATGGCGAAGAACCTCGAGCGTATCGGCGACCACGCGACGAACATCGCCGAGAACGTCTACTTCCTCGTGCACGGCGCGCCGATCGCACGGGTGCGGCGCAAGGGCGACGCGACCTCGGTGCTCGCGATCGACGATCCCCGCTGAGGCCTCAATCGACGGCGACGCCGCTGCCGGCGGCGAACTCGCCGATCGCGGCGGCGCCGGCGAAGCTGGCCGCATGGAACGTGCGCAGCACGTCCGCTGCCGCCTCCGGCGCGCACGCGACGAGCAGCCCGCCCGAGGTCTGCGGATCGAACAACACCGCCCGTGCTACGGCGTCGACGCCCGCGCCGAACCCGACCTCGCCGTCGAACGAACGCGCGTTGCGCTGCGATGCGCCGGTGACATGGCCGCCTCGGGCGAGTGCCATCGTCGCGCTCATCAACGGCACGTCGCGCATGCGCACCGTCGCGCGCACGCCCGAGCCACGGCAGACTTCGACCAGGTGCCCGAGCAGACCGAAGCCGGTCACGTCGGTGAGCGCGTGCACGCCGTCGAGTGCGGCGAGCGCGGGACCGACGTCGTTGAGCCGCGTCGTCACCTCGACCATCTCGCGATAGGCCGCGGCGTCGAGCGCATCTTTCTTGAACGCGGCGGAATGGATGCCTACGCCGAGCGGCTTGCCGAGCACGAGCACGTCGCCGGGCCGCGCGTCGCTGTTGCGCTTCATGCGGCGCGGATCGACGAGCCCGATCGCCGCGAGCCCGTAGATGGGCTCGACTGAATCGATGCTGTGCCCGCCCGCGATCGGAATGCCCGCGGCCGTGCAGACGGCTTCGCCGCCGCGCAGGATCTCGCGGATCGTCTCCGGCGGCAGGACCTTGATCGGCATGCCGACGATCGCGAGCGCGAACAACGGCACGCCGCCCATCGCATAGACGTCGGACAAGGCGTTGGTCGCGGCGATGCGGCCGAAGTCGTACGGGTCGTCGACGATCGGCATGAAGAAATCCGTGGTCGCGACGATCGCGCGCGTGTCGTCGAGGCGGAACACCGCCGCATCATCCGAAGTCTCGCGCCCGACCAGCAAGGCCGCATGCTGCGGCGGCATCGACTCGCGCAACAGGTCGGCGAGCACGCCCGGCGCGATCTTGCATCCGCAGCCGCCGCCGTGCGAGAGCGACGTCAGGCGCACGTCGGCCCCTACTTTGGTCGATGTCACGGTACGGCTCCTGTCGTGGCCTTGGAGGCGGTCGTATAGTGCATCAGAACGCCGTTTTCCGCGTCCCGCACGAGGAGCCGCCGATGAAGCGCCGCGATCTTCTGGCCTGTGCAGCATTTGCTCCAACCGCACTGGCGATCCGCCCGGCCTCCGCCGCCCATGGCTGGCGCAGCTTCGACGTCGTCACGCGCGTCGACATCGCCGCTCCGGCGGGGCCGACGCAGGTCTGGCTGCCGGTACCGCTGTACGAAGCCGGCGACTATCAGCGCGTGCTCGCGCTGCATTGGGACGCGCCCGGCGCGCACGCGCGGCTGGTCGATCTCCCGGGCTACGACGTCCGCGCGCTCGCGGTCGAGTGGCCGCGGGGCGACGTCGGGCCCGTCACGCTGGCCGCCCGCGTGCAGACACGTGATCGGTTCGCCGCGCCCGGCGATCGCCTCGCGACGCGCCGTCGCACCGAGACGCGCCGGGCTTTACAGGGTTACCTTCGCCCCACTCGCCTGCTGCCGACGGATGGCATCGTCGCCGACACGGCACGCCGCATCACCGCGGGCCACGACGAGGACGTGCAGAAGGCGCGCGCGATCTACGAATGGGTGGTCGAGAACACCAATCGCGATGCGAGCGTGCCCGGCTGCGGCGTCGGCGACGTCGCCAGCATGCTCGAAAGCGGCCATCTAGGGGGCAAGTGCGCCGACATCAACGCGCTGTTCGTCGCGCTCGCGCGCGCCTCGGCGATACCCGCGCGCGACGCCTATGGCGTGCGCATCGCCGCGTCGCG
Organism: Dokdonella sp.; assembly: GCF_051958935.1. Classification (GTDB taxonomy): domain Bacteria; phylum Pseudomonadota; class Gammaproteobacteria; order Xanthomonadales; family Rhodanobacteraceae; genus Dokdonella_A. Next base: position 11,551 of record NZ_JBQCFP010000099.1, read on the forward strand.
CCTCGGTTACCAGTGCCTCGGCCGCATCGGCGACGTGAGCAAGTCCCAGCATTGCCGCGCGGAGTTCTACGCGGAAGAACACGGCTGGATCCCGGTCGACCCGGCGGACGTGCGCAAGGTGGTGCTCGAGGAAGACGGTGGCAGCGCGTTGGACAGCCCGAAGGGCCGCGCCGCACGCGCGTCGATGTTCGGGGCGTGGGAAATGAACTGGATCGTCTACAACCACGGCCACGACGTGATCCTGCCCGACGCACAGGGACGCCCGCTGCCGTTCCTCATGTACCCGCAGGGCCGAAGCGGCGGCCGCCGCCTCGACAGCCTCGACCCGGCATCGTTCACCTATCGCATCACCGCGACCGAGGCGACATGAGAAGACGCGCACGGTCAACACGCAATCCCGACCCATGCCGATCGTTGTCGGCGGCGCGCGGTACGCAATAAATCGGAGTAGTGACGTTCGGAGCGCGCTGTACCCGAAACCATCGGAGAGTGCTTCATCTGAGAAGTGCGGCCAGGGATGGCGACGTTTGGACCCCTGAATCCATCGGCCGACACCCTGCTTCCGACGCATCAACCAAGCCGCGATCACGGACGATCGCAAAAGCCATGGCGGAAGGCAGCAGGAGTCGAACCTACCGGGAAGCGGCTGACGCCCCCCACTGGGTTTGAAGCCCAGCCGCATCACCGGATGCGCATGCCTTCCTTCGCATCGACGTCGCGTTCACCGATCCATCCGCTGTCGCCGCGCAATACGTGCGCATCGCGGACGCGGCGAGTGTAGCCAACGCGGTCGAAGAACTCCAAGATCTGGATCGCGCGTTTGCGGCCGAGCCCGATTGCGTCGCGGAACGCGGCCGCGCCGACCGGGCCGTCGCACATCGCGAGCCCTTGCAACACGTCGGCGAGCTCGCGCATGCAGGCGTCCGCGTAGAAGAGATCGCGCACGACCTGGTGGCATCGGCCCTGCGCGGCGACCTTGCGCAGGGTTCGTCGCACGTCGTCCTCGTGCGCGCCCAGCTGCAGGGCAAGATCGCGTACCCACGGCGGATCGAAGCGCGCGGCGAGCAGCATGGGCTCGATCCGCGCGGCGAGCGCGCGCTCGGCTTCGTTCGGCTCGATCCGATGGCCGGGACGGTGCAGCCACGGCCCGCGGCAGCCGATGGCCCCCTCGCGCAGGAGTTCGTCGACGATCGGCCGCCACGCGTCGTCGGCGAGCGTCGGAACGGCGATTCGACGCAGCCGTCCTCGGTCGATCCCCGCATCGTCGGGCGCCGCCGCATGATGGGCATCGAGCACGCGCACGACGGCATCACGCAGTGCCTGCCAGTTCGCCTCGCCGATGACGAGGCGCTGCGTACCGCCGCCCAATGCGCGCGCGTCGCCGCCCAGGTCACTCGCCGCCAGCACGCGACCCGCGCGCCGCTCGAGTTCCGCGAGGCGCATGCCCGATGGTGCCGCGCGCACGAGCGCGGCGACGCCATCGCCCGCGAGCATGCGTTCGATCGCGTCGAGTTGGGCCAATCGCTCCGCGCTGCGCCGCCGGCGGGCCGGCGCGTCGGCATCGAGCACGACGCCGCCGCCGAGGGTCGTGCGCGCCTGCGCATCCCGCACGATGAAGCGATCGCCGGCGCAGGCGCAGATCGGCGCATCGCACACGAGTTGCACGCGTCGCGAACCGTCGGCACCTGCATCGTCGAGGCCGACGACGTGGGCGGTCCGACGCGCCGTGCCGAGATGCACGTGCACCGGCGTCCAGTCGGGCCAGGGCGCGCGCGTCGCGCCGAGTACCCGCAGGCGCACGTCGATGCGCGTCGACGCGACGAGCGCGCGTGCGTCGGCGATCCAGTCGCCGCGGGAAAGCGCGCCCTTCTCGATGCCCGCGAGATTCAGCGCGCACCGTTGCCCGAGCCGGCCGGTACTTGCCTCGCGGTTCTGCGCATGCAGGCCGCGCACGCGCACGGGCAACCCGGCAGGCATCGCGAGGAGCGAATCGCCGACATGCACCTCGCCGGCATGCACCGTCCCCGTGACGATCGTGCCGTGGCCGGCGAGGCTGAACACGCGATCGACCGCGAGCCGGAAGAACGCGTCGCTGCGACGCGCGCGCGCGGCCCGCGCCGCCTGCACGAGATGTTCGCGCAGCGCGCGCACGCCCGCCTCGCCGGGATCGCGCGCATCGAGCGCGAACATCGATGCGCGGCAGAGCGCGGTCGGCGCGAGCAACGCGCCGATCTCCGCGCGAACACGCTCCACGCGCGCCGCATCGACCCGATCCGCCTTGGCGATCGCGACCGCGCCGGCCCCGACGCCGAGGAGATCCAGGATCGCGACGTGCTCGCGCGTCTGCGGCATCACGCCGTCGTCGGCGGCGACGACGAGCAGCGCGAACTCGATGCCGCTCGCTCCGGCGACCATCGTGCGCACGAGGCGCTCGTGGCCGGGCACGTCGACGAAGCCGAGCACGGGACCGCCATCGAGGGCGTCGTCGAGCGGCAGGGAGGCATAGCCGAGTTCGATCGATATGCCGCGCTCCTTCTCTTCGCGCAGGCGGTCGGTATCGACGCCCGTGAGCGCGCGCACGAGCGTCGACTTGCCGTGGTCGATGTGGCCCGCGGTGCCGACGATCATGGCCGCAGTTGCGCGAATTGCGCGAGGAACTCCGCCTCGTCGGCCTCGTCGAGGCAGCGCAGGTCGAGCCTCAGCGCCTTGCCGGCGATGCGGCCGACGACGCCGCGCGGCAGCGCGCGCAATGCCGCATCGAGGCGGTCGAGGCCGCCGCGACCGCGCATGCGGATGACGAAGCCGTGGCTCGCGAGCGTGGACGTCGGCAATGCGCCGCTGCCGATCTGGCTTTCCATCGCGGCGATCGCGACGTCGCAACGTGCGCCGAGCGCGCCGGCCAGCATCGGCGCGAGGCGCAGCGCCTGTGCCTCGATCGCCGCCGCCGTGCGCGTGAGCGCACGCAGCGTCGGCAGCTGCGCGGCGAGCCGTTCGGGCGCGCGATACAGGGCGAGCACGGGCTCGAGCGCGGCGAGCGTGAGCTTGCCGACCCGCAATGCGCGCTTGAGCGGATGGCGCTTGATTCGCTGCACGAGCGCCTGTTTGCCGACGACGAGGCCGGCCTGTGGACCGCCGAGCAGCTTGTCGCCACTGAAGGTCACGAGATCCGCGCCGGCGGCGATCACGTCGCGCACGACCGGCTCGCGCGGCAAGCCGAACGCGCCGAGGTCGACGAGGCTGCCGCTGCCGAGGTCGACGACGAGCGGCAACCCGCGCCCATGCGCGATCGCCGCGAGCGCCGCGACGTCGACGCTCGCGGTGAAGCCGGTCACGAGGTAGTTGCTCGTGTGCACCTTCATGAGCGCCGCGGTACGCGGACCGATCGCATCGGCGTAATCGGCTGGATGGGTGCGGTTGGTCGTGCCGACTTCACGCAGGCGCGCGCCGGCGGTGCGCATGACGTCGGGAATGCGGAACGACCCGCCGATCTCGACGAGTTCGCCGCGCGAGACGATCACTTCGCGCCGGTTCGCGAGCGCGGCGAGCGCGAGCAGCACCGCGGCCGCGTTGTTGTTGACGACGGTCGCGGCCTCGGCCCCGGTGAGTTCGCACAGCAACGATTCGACGACGCGATCGCGGTCGCCGCGCATGCCGGTGGCCGTGTCGAATTCGAGGTTGACCGGCGCGAGCGCCGCCTCGGCGAGCGCATAGACCGCCGCCTGCGGCAGCAGCGAGCGCCCGAGGTTCGGATGCAGCACGGTGCCGGACAGGTTGAACACGCGGCGCAGGCCACGGCGATGCCGCTCGCCGAGGGCAGTCGCGGCAGTGGCGGCGATCGACGCGGGGCTCGCCGCTTCCTTCGGAACCGCACCGGCGACGATGCGCGCGCGCAGCCGGTCGAGCACATCGCGCAGTACCGCCGTCAGCTCGGTGCGACCGTAAATGCGGAGCAGGTCGGCGAACGCGTCGTCGTGCAGCAGGCGGTCGAGCGCGGGAATGTCGCCCGGCATGGCGGAGGCTTCCAGCGCGTCCGTCGCCGCGCTCATCCGCCGCCCTGCCGGAGCAGTGGATTGCCGCTCGCGCGGTGATAGCCCTCTTCGGCGAGCAGCAGGTCGAGCGCGAGGCTCGCGAGGTCGTCGGCAACCGGCTCGACCGCAGTGTCGCGCTCCTCGTAGAGGATCTTGCGATAACTGCGGCAGGCGTCGCAGGTCTCCGCACGCACTGCCTCGGCATCGGCCGCGGCGACGTCGTCGACCGCGTCCCCTCGTGCGAGCGTTCGATAGGCGACGTCCTTGCCGCCCGCGCCGCAGTGCGTGCACTGCACGCGCACGCGGTGCCATTCCGTCGCGCACAGCGCGCAATGCAGGAAGCGCTGGCCGGCCTGGGCTCCCTGCCCGGCCACCACGCTCGCGACCGGTGCGCTGCCGCACAGCGGACAGACCGTGCGCACGTCGAGCGGCGACACATCGGCGGCCGTGAACGCGCCGGTCGAGGCGACGAAGAGTACCTGCAGCGCGGCCATCAGGAACGGCGCGGCGGCGACGTCGATGGCGTCCTCGCGCACGCCGAGCAGCGCGTCCGCCTGCGCTTCGAGCCACGCCTCCGGCGCGTCGCGCAGGCGCGCGCCGAGCGCGCCGACCGCCGCCGGTGCGCGGGCCGACGCGAGTGCCACGGCGATCGCGTGCACGACGCCGCGCCAATGCGGATCGCGCGGCCAATCCGTCGCGAGCAGCGGCGGCATGGCGTGCTTTCTCGCGCGCGCTAGGCGATCGGCCGATGGCGGCGCCGGCGTGAAGCCGCCGAGCGCTTGCTGCTGTACGTCGCAGACCATCGCGAGCAGGCGCAGGTAGTCGGCGAGCGCATGGCCCTGCGCGCGTTCGCGCAGCCGCTCTGCCCGGCGCGTGAACAGGCGCTCACGCGCGGGCAGGCGAACGCGTGGCGTCGAACGCTGTCCTGCGCTTTCGATCTGGCCCGGTTCGAGGATGCGCTGCGGCATGGCGGGTCCGGTCACGGCACTCGCGCTATCCTCGCCGCAGCGCGCGCGGCGGTCCAGCGATTTCTTGCGACGCTACTCGCGACCCCAGCCACGCAGCACGTCGCGGAACCAGGCGTGATGGTGCTTCCACGCCCAGCCTGGCGACACCGTCCCGCGCGTCATCGCGCGCACCGAGCCCTTGACCCAGATCGCCGCGTAGACATGCACGACGATCGCGCATATGAGCACGGTCGCGGCGACCGCATGCGCGACCGCGGCGAGGCGGACCAGCCCGATCGGGAACAGCAGCGAGAAGTACGCGCGCCAGATCACGATCCCCGACAGCAGCAGCGTGACGAGGCAGAGCACGATGAGGAAGAACAGCAGTTTCTGCCCGGCGTTGTAGCGACCGACCTCGGGCAGGTTCTCCTCGCGGTTGGCGACGACGTCGCGCCAGCCACGCAGCCACTGGCCGTCGCGCCGCTCGAGGCGGTTCGCGCGGCCGACCGTGGCTGCGAGCACGGCGAAGGCGATGGCCATGAACACCCCGATGAACGGATGCAGGATGCGCGTCCAGGTGCCGCCGCCGAACAGGCCCGAGAGCCAGAACAGCGCGGGATGGAACAGCGCGAGCCCCGACAGCGCGAGCAGCACGAAACTGATCGCGACGAGCCAATGGTTGATCCGCGTCGGGGCGCGGTACCGGACGATCAGCGGTGGCCTCTGCGCGTTCATCGCGGTTCCTCCATCTCGCGGCGGGCCGCGGCTTCGTCGTCCTCGTCGACCTCGTTCGGGCCGATGCCGATGTAGTGGAGGAAACCGGCGAACGCGGTCGCCGCGATCGCGAACAGCGCAAGCGGCTTGCTCATGCCCTTCCAGAGGCCGACCATAGCGCTGATCTTCGGCTCGGCCGGCAGGTTTGCGTAGAGCTGCGGCTGGTCGGCGTGGTGCAGCACGTACATCACGTGCGTGCCGCCGACGCCGGCCGGGTCGTAGAGACCGGCCTGTTCGAAGCCCCGCGAGCGGAGATCCTCGATGCGCTCCGCGGCGTGCTGCTTCATGTCGTCCTTGGTGCCGAACACGATCGCGCCGGTCGGGCACGTCTTCACGCACGCAGGCTCGAGCCCCACCGCGACGCGATCCGAGCAGAGCGTGCACTTGTACGCCTTGCCATCGCGTTTGGAAATGCGCGGGACATCGAACGGGCAGCCGGTGACGCAGTAGCCGCAGCCGATGCAGTTCTCCTCGTGGAAATCGACGATGCCGTTCGCGTACTGCACGATCGCGCCGGGCGCGGGGCACGCCTTGAGACAGCCGGGGTCGGCGCAGTGCATGCAGCCGTCCTTGCGGATCAGCCATTCGAGATCGCCGCCGGCCGTTTCATGCTCGGTGAAGCGCATCAGCGTCCAGCTGTGCTCGCTGAGGTCGGCCGGATTGTCATAGTGGCCGGTGCACGTGCCGATCTCGTCGCGCAGGTCGTTCCATTCCATGCATGCGACCTGGCACGCCTTGCAGCCGATGCACTTGGTCACGTCGATGAGCTTGGCCACCTCGCCCGTGTGTGCTTCGCGCACCTGCGGCGACGGCGTGGTGGTGGCCGAGCGGCGCACGATGTCCAGCGATTGCAGTGCCATGGCGGGCTCCTCAAGCCTTCTCGACCTTAACCAGGAACGACTTGAACTCGGGCGTCTGCGAATTGCCGTCGCCGACCACCGGGGTCAGCGTGTTGGCGAGGAAGCCCGCCTTGGCGACGCCCGTGAAGCCCCAGTGGATCGGGATGCCCACCGTGTGCACGGTGCGGCCGTCGACGGTGAGCGCCTTGATGCGCTTGGTCACCATCGCGACCGCGACGATGTGTCCGCGGTTCGAGCTCACCTTCACGCGCGTGCCATTGCCGATGCCGAGTTCGTTGGCGAGCGCCTCGCCGATCTCGACGAACTGCTCCGGCTGGAGGATCGCGTTGAGGCGCACGTGCTTGGTCCAGTAGTGGAAATGCTCGGTGAGGCGATAGGTGGTCGCGACGTGCGGGAACTGCTCGGCCTTGCCGAACGCCTCGCGGTCGTCCTTGAACACGCGCGCGGCCGGGTTGCTGATTGCCCGTGGCTGGTCGGGGTTGAGCAGGTTCCTGCCGAGCGGTGTCTCGAAGGGCTCGTAGTGCTCGGGGAACGGCCCCTCGGCCATCGCGCCGCGCGCGAAGAAGCGCGCGACGCCCTCGGGGTTCATGATGAACGGGCCCATACCGCCGGCCGGGTCCTCGTCCGCCTTGAAGTCGGGGACGTCCGCCCCTCCCCACGCCGCACCCTTCCACGCGACGAGCGTGCGCTCCGGGTTGAAGGGTTTGCCCGCCGGATCGCACGACGCACGGTTGTAGAGGACGCGCCGGTTCGCCGGCCACGACCACGCCCAATTGATGGTCTGGCCGATGCCGGTCGGGTCGGAACTGTCGCGGCGGGCCATGAGGTTGCCGGTCGGCCCCCACGCGCCACAGAAGATCCAGCAGCCGCTCGACGTGCTGCCGTCGTCGCGCAGCTCGCCGAAGCCGGCGAGCTGTTCGCCGGCCTTGCGCACGATCTTCGTCGGGTCCTTCGGATCGGCGAGATCCTTGAGTGCGCTGCCCGAATACTCGCGCGCGAGTTCCTCCGGTGCCGGGCTGTCGGCACGCGCGTACTTCCAGGCGAGATTGACGATCGGGTCGGGGAAGGCACCGCCTTCTTCGCGATATGCCTTGCGCAGGCGCGTGAACAGGCCGGCCATGATCTCGAGGTCGCTGCGCGCCTCGCCAGGCGGATTGGCGCCCTTCCAGTGCCACTGAAGCCAGCGCGAGGAGTTGGTCAGCGAGCCGTCTTCTTCGGCGAAGCACGTGGTCGGCAGGCGGAACACCTCGGTCTGGATCTTCGACGGATCGACGTCGTTGTGCATGCCGGCATTGCGCCAGAACTCGGACGTCTCCGTCGCGAGCGGATCCATGACGACGAGGAATTTCAGCTGCGCCAGGCTCGCATCCATCTTCGCCTTGTTCGGCGCGGCGGCGAGCGGATTGAAGCCCTGGCAGATGTAGCCGTTGACCTTGCCCTGGCTCATGAGCTCGAACGTCTGCAGCATGTCGTACGGCTTGTCGAGCTTGGGCAGGTAGTCGTAGCCCCAGTGGTTCTCCGCGGTCGCCGCGTCGCCCCACCATGCCTTCATGAAGCTCACGAAGAACTTGCCGTAGTTCTGCCAGTAGCTGAGCTGGTTCGGCCGCAGCGGTTTCTGCGCTCGCGCGGCGAGGTACGCGTCGTAGTCCTGCTCGGCCTCGTTCGGCAAGGTCATGTAGCCGGTCAGGAGGTTCGACATCAGGCCGAGGTCGGTCAGGCCCTGGATGTTGGAATGGCCGCGCAGCGCGTTCATGCCGCCGCCGGCGACGCCGATGTTGCCGAGCAGCAGCTGCACCATCGCACCGGTGCGGATCATCTGCGAACCGATCGAGTGCTGCGTCCAGCCGAGCGCGTACATGATGGTCATCGCGCGCGTCGGCGTCGCGGTCGAGGCGATCATCTCCCAGATCCGCAGCACCTTGTCCTTCGGCGTGCCGCACACCCGCTCGACCATCTCCGGCGTGTAGCGCGCGTAATGCTGCTTGAGCAGCGAATAGACGCAGCGCGGGTCGGAGAGGGTCGGATCGGTGCGTACGTAGCCGTCGTCACCCAGTTCGTAATCCCAGCTCGACTTGTCGTACTTGCGCTTCTCCGCGTCGTAGCCCGAGTACAGGCCCTGTTCGAACGCGAACGCATCCTTCACGATGAAGGAGAGGTCGGTGTAGTTGACGACGTACTCGCGCTGGATCTTGTCGTTGGCGAGCAGGTAGGCGATGAGCCCGCCGAGGAACACGATGTCCGTGCCCGGCCGGATCGGCGCATAGACGTCCGCCACCGACGCCGAGCGCGTGAAGCGCGGGTCGACGACGATGAGCTTCGCCTTGTTGTGTGCCTTCGCTTCGGTGACCCACTTGAATCCGCACGGGTGCGCCTCGGCGGCGTTGCCACCCATGATGAGGACGAGGTCGGCATTCTTGATGTCGACCCAGTGATTCGTCATCGCACCTCGGCCGAACGTCGGGGCAAGACCTGCCACCGTCGGGCCGTGTCAGACACGCGCCTGGTTGTCGAATGCGAGGAGTCCGAGCGAGCGCGCGACCTTGTGCGTGAGGTAACCGACTTCGTTGCTGCTCGCCGACGCGGCGAGCATGCCGGTGGTGAGCCAGCGGTTCACGGTCTGCCCTTGCGCGTTCTTCGCGACGAAGTTCGCGTCGCGATCCTGTTTCATGAGTTTGGCGATGCGGTCGAGCGCATCGTCCCAGCTGATGCGCTGCCATGTGTCGGAACCCGGAGCGCGGTACTCGGGGTATTTGAGGCGGCTCTCGCTGTGGATGAAGTCGATCAGCGCGGCGCCCTTCGGACACAGCGTGCCGCGGTTGACCGGGTGATCGGGGTCGCCCTCGATGTGGAATATCGACGCCTGCGCGTTCTTCGCGCGGTCGCCGAGCCCGTACATGAGGACGCCGCAGGCGACCGAACAGTAGGGACACGTATTGCGCGTCTCGGTCGCGCGGGCGAGCTTGAACTCGCGCACTTCGGCCAATGCGGGCCCTGGCGAGAAGCCGAGCAGGCCGAGACTGGAACCCACCAGCGTCGCGCCGGTGACCTTCAGAAACTGACGCCGGGTCAGATCCGTCATCGCAGGCTCCCACACGGGTTGCAGGACCGCCCGAGTGTATGCCTGCGCGGCACCGGCCGCCATACGACCTTCGGGGATCTGCTCCGAGCGTTGCCTCGCCCGGGAAAGCCGGGGTAGCAGGATGTTGAAAAAGGCGCTATCCAGCGCTTTTTCAACTCAGCGAGTCCGGCGCATGTCCGGACTCGCTTCCGCGATTCAACGACGCGCGTCGTCGACTCGCGAGCGATCCATCCCTGGATCGCGTCGGCAGGCTGTTTTTCAACAGCCTGCTAGCCCCGGGCGGAACGCTGGCGCAGCGCCTCGAACAACACGATGCCGGTCGCGACCGATACGTTGAGGCTCTCGATGTCGCCCCGCATCGGTATCTTCGCGACGAAGTCGCAGTTTTCGCGTGTGAGGCGGCGCATCCCCTCCCCTTCGCTGCCGAGCACGAGCGCGATCGGCCCGTCGAGGTCGACCGCGTACACCGACTGTTCGGTGTCGCCGGCGAGGCCGACCAGCCAGACGCCGGCGTCCTTGAGTGCCTTGAGCGCGCGCGCGAGGTTGGTCGCGGCGACGATCGGCACGCGGTGGGCCGCGCCGGCCGACGCGCGGCGCACGGTCGGCGTCACGCCGACCGCGCGATCCTTCGGCACGAGCACCGCGGTCGCGCCGGCCGCCTCGGCGCTGCGCAGGCACGCGCCGAAGTTGTGCGGGTCGGTGACGCCGTCGAGGACGAGGAACAGCGCATCGCGCCCGGCCTTCTCGGCCAGGCCCGGCAAGGCCGAATCGGCGAGCGGCGCCGGTGCGTCGTAGCGCGCGACGACGCCCTGGTGGCGCGCGCCACCGGGCATGCGATCGAGCGCGGCGCGATCGCGCGCGTGCGGCTTGACTCCCAGCTCGCGCGCACGCTCGCCGAGCTCCTTCACGCGCGCGTTGTGGCTGCCGCTCTCGATGTACAGCTCGACGAGATGGTCGACGTCGTGGTTCAACGCGGCCTCGACCGCGTGGATGCCGATCAGGAGTTCGTGGCTCATCGAGGGTTGGGGGGTGGGATGGGGTTGCGAAGCGTAACGCTGGTGGCGGGGTTTGTGGGTACGGCGCGAGGGCTGAGGGCAGAAGAGATCGCGGCTTCCGCCCCACAGAAGCGGCGCCCATCTCGTCCGTCCACCCCGAGGCCTTGAGCCGCCCTGCCCCCGACCCACACGAATGGGCTTTGTGGGAGCGGCGGCGATGCTTTCCGGCCCCCAGCTGGGCCCTCAACCCTCGAGCGCGCTAGCGCACGAGCCGGAAATCGATCTTCCGGTCCTCGAGGCTCGCACGCAGCACCTGCACGCGCACCTCGTCGCCGAGGCGGAAGCGCAGGCCGCGCCGTTCGCCGGTGAGCAGGCGTCGCGTCGCATCGAAGTGGTAGTAGTCGTTCGGCAGCTGCGTGATGTGCACGAGGCCGTTGATCTTCGACTCGGTCAGTTCGACGAACAGGCCGAACGAGGCGACGCCGGAGACGATGCCGGCGAACTCGCTGCCGACGTGCTTCTCCATCCAGGCGCACTTGTAGCGTTCGTCGACGTCGCGTTCGGCCTCGTCGGCGCGCCGCTCGTTCTGCGAGCAATGCACGCACAGGCTCGCCATCGTGCTCGGGCTGTACTCGTAGGCGGCCGGCTTGCCGCCTGAAAGCGCATACCGAATCGCGCGGTGCACGAGCAGGTCCGGGTAACGGCGGATCGGTGAGGTGAAGTGCGTGTACGAGTCGAGGCCGAGGCCGAAATGGCCCGGGTCGTCGGGCTGATAGACGGCGAGGCTCTGCGAGCGCAGCAGCACCGATTCGATCAGGCTCGCGTCGGGCCTCTTGCGCACCTTCTTCAGCAACGCCGAGAAATCGCCCGGGGTTACCTGTTCGATCGGCGGCAGGGTCAGCTTGAACTCGCGCAGGAACTCGAGCAGGTCGTCGTACTTGGACGCCGGCGGCGGCGCATGCACGCGGTACGGGGTCGGGATGCGGCGCTTCTGCAGGTACTTCGCCGCTTCGACGTTGGCGGCGATCATGCACTCCTCGATGAGCTTGTGCGCGTCGTTGCGCTCGTACGCACCGAGCTGCACGACCTCGCCGCCCGCGCCGAGGCGGAATGCGACTTCGTTGCTCTCGAAGTCGATCGCGCCGCGCCGCTGGCGCGCCTTCGCGAACAGCTTGTAGAGCTGGTGCAGGTGCCTGAGCTGGGGCATCACGTCGGCGAGTTCGGCGCGCGCATCGCCGTCCTTGAGGCCGATCGCGCGCCAGACCTTGTCATAGGTGAGGCGCGCATGCGAACGCATCACGGCAGGATAGAACTTCGAGCGCTCGACTTCGCCCTCGTGGTCGACCTGCATCTCGCAGACCATGCACAGGCGCTCGACCTTCGGGTTGAGCGAACAGATGCCGTTCGACAGCGTCTCCGGCAGCATCGGCACGACGAAGCCCGGGAAATACACCGAGGTCGCGCGGTTGTACGCCTCGTCGTCGAGCGGCGTGCCCGGCCGCACGTAATGCGAAACGTCGGCGATCGCGACGACCAGGCGAAAGCCGCGTTCGTTCGGTTCGGCGTACACCGCGTCGTCGAAATCCTTGGCATCCTCGCCGTCGATCGTGACCAGTGGCGTGTCGCGCAGGTCGACGCGCCCCTTGCGCTCGGCCGACGACACCTCCGGTTCGACCTGCGCGGCGTCGCGCAGCACCGCGGCCGGCCATTCGTGCGGCAGGTCGTGGCTCGCGATCGCCATCTCGACCACGAGCGAGGGCGTCAGGCGCTCGCCGAGGACGGTCAGGATGCGTCCCATCGGGCCGCGCTGCACGGTCGGCTGGTCGGTGATCTCGACGACGACGATCTGGCCCGAACGCGCGCCGCGGTCCTTGCCCGGCGTGATCAGCACGTCCTGGTGCAGGCGCCGGTCGTCGGGCGTGACGAGCACGAGGCCGTTCTCCTCGATCACGCGCCCGACCAGGCGCGGCGAGCGACGCTCGAGTACTTCGACGATCGCGCCCTGGCTGCGTCCGCGCCGGTCGACGCCGACCACGCTCGCGAGCACGCGATCGCCGTGCAGCACCTTGCGCATCTCGGCCGGCGACAGGTACAGGTCTTCGCCGCCTTCGTCGGGTCGCAGGAAGCCGAAACCTTCCGCGTTGGCGATCACGTTGCCGCGGATGAGGTCGAGCTTGGTCGCGACGCCGTAGCCGCCGCGCCGGTTCTGGATCAACTGACCGTCGCGCAGCATCGCGGCGAGGCGGCGCGTGAGCGCATCGAGGTCCTGCGCCGCGGACAACTGCAGCGCGCGCGCGATCGCCTCGATCGTCATGAGTTCGCCGCGCTGCTCGAGCAGGGCGAGGATCGCCTCGCGGCTCGGAATCGGCCGCTCGTAGCGGCTCGCTTCGCGCTCGGCGTGCGGGTCGTGCACCGCGGGCTGGGCGCCCTTGCGCGGCGGCAGCGGCGGCAGGCGTTCGGGCATGAATTTCGGCAGCGGCCGCTTGCCGGGGCCGCGCGCTTCGCCGCGCCCGGCGCTGGCGGCGGCCTTGGCCGGGCCGCGCGCGGGTTTCGTCTTGCCCTGTCCGGCGCGCTTGCCGGGGCCGCGCGGGTTGCGCGCGTCAGGCGTGCGTGAATCCGTCGTTCTTCTTCTTTTCAATGTGATTCCCTTTGGTTCGATGGCAGCGTCGCCGAGCGGATGCGCGATTGCAAGCCGCGACCGGCCTGCCCGTGGATCCTGTGCGCGCAACGGAGCGGTCAGCCCCCGCGCTGTCGTCGGCGGCTTTGCGGTGCGCCGGCGGCGCCGCCTTCCCGCGTTGACAGCCCGCGGGCCGGCCAGTATCGTTCGCGCCCCCGGTCAGGTCCGCCTGCCCGGCGGGCCCAGGTGGCGGAATTGGTAGACGCACTAGTTTCAGGTACTAGCGGGTAAAACCGTGGAGGTTCGAGTCCTCTCCTGGGCACCAACACATGATTGCAGGACGTGCCACAAAGTCCCTTAATCCTTCTGAAACCCGCCGATCTGGCGGGTTTTTTGTTGTTGGTCATGCCAACGGGTGCCAGTCGGTGCCAGCCAAGCCAGGGCGCTTCGGGTACACGTTTGGGTACAACTTTGGCGGGAGTGCCGGGACGGGACGACGGGGTTGGTCCCACTGTGCACCTAAACCCCTGCGGACCCGCTACCCGCAGGCGCTTTCCCCAAGCGCCTGCTCGTCGTCGAGCGATCCGATCGACGCGTCGCGCCGAACGGCCAATGGCTCATGCGCTTGCCGCGTTCCGGCGCGCGCATCCACTGCGCACTGCGATCGCGCGGCGCCGGCACACCCCTGCCTCCAGTGCTCCGGCGTCATCGCCCACCCGCGCGGAGACCCGCGGACGACCTGACCACCACGCCCCGGCCCGCGTCGGCACGCCTTTGTCGGCGGGGAACCGCTATACTTCGCGCGTCCACGGTTCGCGGTGGGAGAAGCGGCGCCTGGCGCCGCTGCCGAAGGCGCAACGCCCGTAATCGCTCAGGCCCTGTACCACCGCGCACGGACACTCTGGAGAGACCGGCCTTCCCCGTCGGAAGGAGCCGGCGCCGAAGGGGCACGAAGCCGCCGCCCGCGAAGGCCGGTTTCCAAACTCTCAGGCAAAAGGACAGAGGGGCGCCCGGCGTGCGGCCTCGCACGCGCCACAGCGGACCCCTTTTGCCATGACCCAGACATCCAAGCCTTCCCTGCGCGAGCTGGAGCACCACGCCGCGTTCATCGAGCGCCACATCGGCCCGAACGACGCCGAGATCGCGCACATGCTGCAGACGATCGGCCACGCCTCGCTCGATGCGATGACCGACGCGATCGTGCCCGCCTCGATCAAGTCGCCCGGCCCGCTCGCGCTGCCCGCGCCGCTGACCGAGGTCGAGGCGATCTCGAAGATCCGCGCGATCGCGGACAGGAACCGCGTGTTCAAGTCGTGGATCGGCCAAGGCTACTACGGCACGCACACGCCGAACGTCATCCTGCGCAACATCCTCGAGAATCCCGCGTGGTACACGGCGTACACGCCTTACCAGGCCGAGATCTCGCAAGGCCGCATGGAAGCCTTGATCAATTTCCAGACGATGTGCGCGGACCTCACCGGCATGGAGATCGCGAACGCGTCCCTGCTCGACGAGGCGACCGCATGCGCCGAGGCGATGACGCTCGCCAAGCGCTCGTGCAAGTCGAAGTCGAACCGCTTCTTCGTCTCGGCCGGCGTGCATCCGCAATCGATCGAGGTGGTGCGCACGCGCGCCGAGCCGCTCGGCATCGAGGTCGTCATCGGCAAGGACGAGGACGCGGCCGGCACCGATGCGTTCGGCGTGCTTCTGCAGTATCCCGATACGTTCGGCCACGTCGGCGACTACCAGGCGATCGCCGACGCCGTGCACGCGCGCGGCGGCCTCGTCGCGGTCGCGACCGACCTGCTCGCGCTGACCGTCATCGCCGCGCCCGGCGAATGGGGCGCCGACATCGTCGTCGGCAATTCGCAGCGCTTCGGCGTGCCATTCGGTTACGGCGGCCCGCACGCGGCGTTCATGGCCTGCCGCGACGCCTACAAGCGCTCGATGCCCGGCCGCCTCATCGGCGTGTCGGTCGACGCCGAGGGCAAGGCCGCCTATCGCCTCACCCTGCAGACGCGCGAGCAGCACATCCGCCGCGAAAAGGCGACCTCGAACATCTGCACCGCGCAGGTGCTGCTCGCGGTGATGGCGAGCATGTACGCGGTCTACCACGGCCCCGAAGGCCTCGTGCGCATCGCGCGCCGCGTGCACCGTTTCGCGGCGATCCTCGCCGCGGCGCTGCGCAAGGCCGGCGCGACGGTCGGCGGCGACCACTTCGACACGCTGCACGTGAGCGGCATCGATGCCGCCGCGGTGCACGCGAAGGCCGAGGCGGCGCGCATCAACCTGCGCCCGCTCGATGCCGGCAGCCTCGCGCTCAGCCTCGATGAAACGACCACGCGGGAGGACATCGTGCAGCTCGCCGCGCTGTTCGGTGCGCGCATCGACGACATCGACGCGCTCGACGCGGCGACCGCGGATGCGCTGCCTGCGACGTTGCAGCGCCGCTCCCCCTTCCTCACGCATCCGGTGTTCAACACGCACCACAGCGAGCACGAACTGCTGCGCTACATGCGCGCGCTCGCCGACAAGGACCTCGCGATGGATCGCACGATGATCCCGCTGGGCTCGTGCACGATGAAGCTCAACGCGACCGCCGAGATGATCCCGGTGACCTGGCCGGAGTTCTCGGCCATCCACCCGCTCGCTCCGGCGGCGCAGGCACAGGGCTACAAGGACCTCATCGACGGCCTCGAGGCGATGCTGGTCGAGTGCACCGGTTACGACGCGGTGAGCCTGCAGCCGAATTCCGGCGCGCAGGGCGAGTACGCGGGCCTGCTCGCGATCCGCGCGTACCATCGCTCGCGTGGCGACGACAGGCGCGACATCTGCCTGATTCCCGAATCCGCGCACGGCACCAACCCCGCGTCGGCGCAGATGTGCGGCATGCAGGTGGTCGTGACGAAGTGCGATGCGAACGGCAACGTCGATGTCGCCGACATCCGCCGCGCGGCCGAGAAATACAGCGACCGCCTCGCCGCGATCATGATGACCTACCCGTCCACGCACGGCGTGTTCGAGGAGGACGTCGTCGAGATCTGCCGCATCGTCCACGAGCACGGCGGGCAGGTCTACACCGATGGCGCCAACATGAACGCGCTCGTCGGGGTCGCCAAGCCGGGCAAGTGGGGTTCGGACGTCTCGCACCTCAATCTGCACAAGACCTTCTGCATCCCGCACGGCGGCGGCGGCCCCGGTGTCGGCCCGTGCGCGGTGAAGTCGCATCTCGCGCCGTTCCTGCCGAAGGCGTTCGGCGATGGCGCGATGCGCACCGGGGGAACCGGTAACGGCCCGATGGTCAGCGCCGCGAGCTTCGGCTCCGCCTCGAGCCTGCCGATCAGCTGGATGTACTTCGCGATGATGGGCGCGCAGGGCCTGCGCAAGGCGACCCAGGTCGCGCTGCTCAACGCGAACTACATCGCGACGCGCCTCGCACCGCACTACGAGACCCTCTACACGGGACGCAATGGGCTCGTCGCGCACGAGTGCATCCTCGACCTGCGCCCGATCAAGGACGCGACCGGCATCAGCGCGGAGGACGTCGCCAAGCGCCTCATCGATTTCGGTTTCCATGCACCGACCCTGAGCTTCCCGGTCGCTGGCACCCTGATGGTGGAGCCGACCGAGAGCGAGTCGCTGCACGAACTCGACCGCTTCATCGACGCGATGATCCAGATCCGCGAGGAGATCCGTGCGATCGAGGACGGTCGCCTCGACCGCGAAGACAACCCGCTCAAGCACGCGCCGCACACCGCGACCCAGGTATCGGCCTCGGAATGGACGCACGCCTACCCGCGCGAACTCGCCGCGTTCCCGCTGCCGGTGCTCAAGCAGCAGAAGTACTGGCCGCCGGTCGCGCGCGTCGACAACGTCTACGGCGACAAGAACGTGATGTGTGCGTGCATCCCGGTCGAGGCGTTCAAGGGCGAAATCGAGGCGTTCAGCGAACCGAACGTCGCCTGAGTTCCCTCCGGCAGTGGCGACGAAGGCCCCGCACACGCGGGGCCTTCGTTCTTCCACCGCTATCGCGCGTCGATCCACGCGACGAACGCAGCGAGCACCTCGTGCAATACGTCGGAATCGGTGGGGCCGCTGCGCGCGGGCACGTGGAACGAATGGTCCGCGTGCTCGATCTCGTGCAGCGTGACCGTGGCGCCGAGACGCCCGACCAGCGACCGCAGCAGCCCGGGCGTCGCGAGATCGTCGCGCATTCCCTGCAGGAATAGCATCGGCACGTGCACGTCCGACAGGTGCGCGGCCCGCTCGTCCGAGGGCTTGCCGGCCGGATGCAACGGAAACCCGAGGAAGACGACCCCACGCACGCCGCCGAGCGGTTCGAGCGCCTGCGCCTGCGAGGTCATGCGGCCGCCGAACGACTTGCCGCCCGCGAACAGGGGCAGGCCCGGCCAGCGTCGCGCCGCCTCCGCGACGGCCGCGCGCACGGCCGCGTGCGCGATCTTCGGCGCATCGGGCCGCTTCGAGCCACGCTCCATGTACGGGAACTGGTAACGCAGGCTCGCGATGCCGCGCCCGGCGAGACCCTCAGCGACCGCCGTCATGAACGGGTGCGCCATGCCCGCACCGGCGCCATGCGCGAACACGTACGCGGCGCGCGCGTTCAGAGGCGTGATCGCGAGCGCGGACACGGCTTCGCCGCCCGATGCGATCGATACCGCGATCGCCTCGTCGATGTTCCGGCCGCTCCCGCGCGCACTAGCCATGCGCTGCCTCCACTCCGCGCAGCAGCGCCGTCGCGTATGCGGGCGCCGTCGGTTCATGCATGAAGTACGCGTAGGCGTCCGTCCATGAAGTGGCGCGCAGGCGTCGCGCCCATTGCGCGAGCGCGTCGTCGGAATAGTCTTCCAGGCGCAGCCGTACGTAACCCCAGGGCGCGGTCTCGACCAGCGGCGGCGGTGCATCGTCTTCGCGTTCGGACAGGCACAGGGCGGCGCCCGCGCCTTGCAACGCTGCGTAGACGTCGTCGTCGAACCAGCTGTCGTGGCGGAATTCGAATGCGGCGCGATGATCGGCCGGCAGCACGGCGAGGAATTCGCCGAGCCGCGCGAGGTCCTTGCGGATGAACGGCGGCAACTGGAACAGCACCGGTCCGCGTTTGGCGCCGAGCGATTCGAGCGTGCGATAGAGGTAGGCGACCGGATCGGCGGCAGCATCCGCCTTGAGCCGCGCGTCGTGCGTGATGCGCCGCGGCGCCTTGATCGCGAAGCGGAAGCCGTCCGGCGTCGTCGCGGACCAGGCCTCCAGCACCGATGCTTTCGGCATCTGGTAGAAGGTATTGTTGATCTCCACCGTGGGCAGGCGCGCGGCATACCAGGCGAGCATGCCGTCGGGCTTCATCGTCCCGGGGTAGAAGCTTCCCTTCCACTCCTTGAACGAGTAGCCGCTCGCTCCCGCCCACAGTCGTGCTGTCATGGCCCGGTCCTCGTCCGACGCGAAACACACATGGCGAAACTCGGCGAATATTCCGCGAAGCGCCGCTTCGAAGCCACCCCCGAGCCGAGGCCCGAGGTGCGCGGGGACGCCGCTGGCCCGCTGCTGTTCGTCGTGCAGCAGCACTCGGCGCGCCACCTGCACTACGACTTCCGCCTCGAGTGCGATGGCGTGCTGCTGTCGTGGGCGGTGCCGCGCGGCCCCTCGCTCGACCCGAACGACAAGCGGCTCGCGGTGTTCGTCGAAGACCATCCGTACGACTACGCCTCGTTCGAGGGCGTGATTCCGCCCGGCCAGTACGGCGCGGGCGAAGTGATCGTGTGGGATTGCGGCGTGTACAGCCCGGACGAGGGCGGCACCGCGTTCGACGACCGCGCGCAGGCGCAGCGCCGCGTGCGCGAGGAACTCGCTGCCGGCAAGCTGAGCATCCAGTTGCGTGGCGAAAAGCTCAAGGGCTCGTTCGCGCTCGTGCGCACGAAGGATGCGAAGACCTGGTTGCTGATCAAGCACAAGGATCGCTACGCCGGCCCGCACGACGTCGACGCCCAGCCGCACTCGGTGCTTTCGGGCGTCGAGGTGAAGGACCTCAAGGTCGTGCCCGTGCAGCGCCAGCCTGCGGCACGCCTCGTGCCTGCAGGCGCGCACGCCCCGATGCCGGCGCCGTTCGCGCCGATGCAGGCCGAGACGGGCACGAAGGCGTTCCGCGACCCGGGCTGGTTGTGGGAACCCAAGCTCGACGGCTATCGCGCACTCGTCTACGTCGACGAACGCGGCGTGCGCATGCGCTCGCGGCGCGGGCTCGAACTCGCGCCGACCTTCCCGCGTCTCGCCGCGGAGTTGCAACAGCAGGGCCCGCACGGCGTCGTCCTCGACGGAGAGATCGTCGCGTTCGACGCGGATGGGAGGCCTTCGTTCAACGCATTGCAGAATCGCTTCCAGCTCAAGAACGCACGCGAGATCGCCGTGGCGGACAAGGCGACGCCGACGCTGTTCTTCGCGTTCGACCTGCTGCATTTCGCCGGCATCGACCTGCGCCGCATGCCGTACGCCGACCGCCGCCGTTACCTCATGCAGTGCCTGCTGCCCTCACCGCTCGTGCAGCGCGTCCACGCGGACGAGGACGGCCCCGCACTCGAAAGCGCCGCGCTCGCGAGCGGGTTCGAAGGCGTGATCGGCAAGCGCAAGGACAGCCGCTACGAAGCCGGCAAGCGCCTGCCGGCCTGGCTCAAGGTGAAGCCGGTACGCAGCGCGGAGTTCGTGATCGGCGGCTACACGCGCGGCAAGGGCTCGCGTGAGACGCTCGGCTCGCTGCTGATTGGCTATCACGAGGATGGAGAGCTGCGCTTCGCCTCGCACGTCGGCTCTGGGTTCGACGCCCGTTCGCTCGACGAACTGGAAGCGCGCCTGCAGGCGCTGCGCACGCGCACGTGCCCGTTCGCGAACCGGCCCGTGGTCAACGGTCCGGCCACCTGGGTGAAACCGGAACTCGTCGCCGAGGTCGAATACCAGAGCTGGACCGGCGACGGCTCGCTGCGCGCGCCGGTGTTCCTGCGCCTGCGCGACGACATCGATCCGAAAACCGTGCGACGCAGCGAGCCGCTGGCACCACCGGGCGAAGCTGCGGGCGACGCGAAACCGGCCGCGTCCGCGCGCAAGCGCCGCCACGCCGAAGCGGCCGAGCCGCGCTCGCCGGTGCGGAAAACAATCGGCGGCGCGGCGCCCGTGGATGCGCGCATCGGCGAAGTCCTCGCCCAGCTCGAGCAGCCGAAGAACACCCTAGAACTCGTCGTCGGCACCGAGCGCATCCGCCTCACCCATCTCGATCGCGTCTACTGGCCGGCCGACGCCGCGCTGAAACAGCCCGCGCTGACCAAGCGCGACCTGCTGCGCTACTTCGCGCAGGTGTCGCCGCTGATCCTGCCGCACCTCGCCGACCGGCCGCTGACGATGATCCGCATGCCGGACGGCATCGGTGGCCAGCGATTCTTCCAGAAGCACTGGGAACAGGCGCGCCCCGCGTTCACGCGCACGATCACCGTGTTCTCCGAGCACCGTGACGAGCAGCACGACTACCTCGTCTGCAACGATCTCCCGACCCTGCTCTGGCTTGCCCAGTCGGGCACGCTCGAGTTCCACGTCTGGCATTCGCGCGCGAAGGTCGGTCCGGATTCGGTTTCGAAGTCGACGGACTTTTCGAGTTCGCTCGAAGCCCTCGAGGCTTCGGTGCTGAACTACCCCGACTACGTCGTTTTCGACATCGACCCGTACATCTATTCGGGCAAGGAAGCCAAGGGCGCAGAACCCGAACTCAACACCGTCGCGTTCGAAAAGGGCAAGGAAGTCGCCTTCGCGCTGCGCGAGCTGCTCGGCGAAATGAAGCTCGACCCGATCGTGAAAACCTCCGGCAAGACCGGCCTGCACGTGTTCGTGCCGATCGAACGCACGCTCGATTTCGACGATGCGCGCCGCGTCAGCGAACTGGTAAGCCGGCATCTGCTCAGGCGTCGTCCGAAGGACATCACGATGGAATGGAGCGTGCAGAAACGCACCGGCAAGATTTTCATGGACCACAACATGAACGTGCGCGGCAAGACGCTCAACTCGGCCTATTCGCCGCGCGGCGTCGCCGGAGCGCCCGTGTCGATGCCGCTCAGTTGGGCCGAGCTCGAAAAGGCCCACCCCCTCGACTTTACCGTAACAAATGTGGTAAAGACATTGATTCAAAAGGGAGATCGCTGGGCGGACATACTCGATCGCAAGCAGGACCTGGACCGCGTGCTCGGCTCGAAGCGCTGAGCAGGCGCGCCACCCCGCTCGCACCCGGCGCCAGCTTCCGTACATGCGCGCATGCGCACCATCGACACGGCCGTCCCGATGGCGAGGCGGCAGGCGCAGGAACCGGAGACCACCATGGCTGCACGATCCATCGCGTCGCTGAGCATCTCGTTCGGTCTGGTCTCGATTCCGGTGAAGCTGTATTCAGCCACCGAGGCGAGCCAGAAGATCTCCTTCAACCTGCTGCACAAGGGCTGTGGTTCGCGCCTCAAGCAGCAGATGATCTGCGCACTCGAGGGCGTGCCGGTCGCGCGCGAGGACACGGTCAAGGGCTACGAGTTCGCCAAGGACCAGTACGTCGAATTCACCTCGGAGGAACTCAAGGCGCTCGAGGAAGCCGGCAGCCACGCCGCCGACATCGCCGAATTCGTGCCGATTTCTGCGGTCGACCCGGTCTACTTCGACAAGGCGTACTACCTCGCGCCGGACAAGGGCGGTGCCAAGCCGTACGCGCTGTTCGCCAAGGCGCTGCGCACGTCCAAGCGCTGCGCGATCGGGCGCTGGGCGACGCGCGGCAAGCAGTACATCGTGATGATCCGCCCGGTCGAGGATGGCCTCGTCATGCAGCAGCTCCTGTACGCGAACGAGGTACGCTCGATCAGCGAGATCGACATCGCGACGACCGACGTACGCGATGCCGAGCTCAAGCTCGCGCAGCAGCTCATCGACCAGCAGAGTTCGAGCACCTGGGACCCGCGCGAATACAAGGACGAAGTGGGCGCGCGCATCGAAGCGGCCGTGCAGCAGAAGGTCGAAGGCCACCAGATCACGCTCGCCGAGGAACCCGAACAGGGCGGCGCGCAGATCATCGACCTCATGGAGGCGCTGCGCGCGAGCCTCGAGCGCAAGGGCGGCGCGGCTCCCGCGAAGGGCGCGGCGACGAAGGCGGCCGCCAAGCCCGCGCGCAAGCCGGCCAAACGCGCCGAAGCGGCCCCGGAAGCCAGCCCGAAACGCAAGGCCGTGCGCAAGGCGAAGTAGGACACGATGCACGCGTACGGCGTCAGCGACGTCGAGAAACTCCTTCGCCTGCCTCGCAGCACGATCCGCGCGCTCATCGCCGCGGGATTCGTCGCACCCGCGCGCGGGGCGCGCAATGCATGGCAGTTCTCGTTCCAGGACCTCATCGTGCTGCGCACCGCGCAGGCACTCGCCGCGGCGAACATCCCGCAGCGGCGCATCGTGCGCGCGCTGAAGGACTTGCGCAGCCGCCTGCCGGAGGAAATGCCGCTTTCCGGGCTCAGCATCGGCGCGATCGCCGACGAAGTCGTCGTGCGCGAAGGCGGCGCGCGCTGGGCGGCCGAATCGGGGCAGTACCTGCTCGCGTTCGAGAGCGGCCCCGAAGAGGGGTCCCTGCGCGTGATCGATCCGGCACCGGCGCGCGCGGCGCGCGACGACAGCGCTGGCGACGACACACTCGAACGGCGTGACAGCGCCGCCGCGCTCGCCGCCTACGACGCGGCGATCGCCGCCGATCCCGGCCGCGTCGACGCGCGCATCAACAAGGGCCGCCTCCTGCACGAACTCGGGCGCTACGAAGAAGCCGTGCGCACATACCTCGACGCGCTGCAGAGCGGCGTGCACGACGCCCTGCTCCACTACAACCTCGGCGTCCTGCTCGACGACCTCGATCGCAAGCCGCAGGCGCGCAAGGCCTACGAAGCCGCCCTCGCGCTCGATCCCGGGATGGCCGACGCGCACTACAACCTCGCGTTGCTGTGCGAGGAGCTCGACCAGCCGCGCGAAGCGATCCGCCACATGGCGCAATATCGGCGCCTGCTCGCCGGCGGCTGAACCTCACTCGTCGCCGCAGAGCTTCTGTACCTGGGCCAGATCGATCGGCTTGACGAAGTGGAAGTCGAAGCCGGCCCGGCGCGTGCGCTCGCGGTCGGCAGGCTGGCCCCAGCCGGTCAATGCGACGAGCCGGATCGAGGCGCCGAACCGCTCGCGGATCATGCCCGCCAGTTCGACACCGCCCAGCCGCGGCATGCCGAGATCGACGAATGCGATCTGCGGGCGGAACGCGGCGATCACGTCCACCGCGAGCAACGGATCGTACACGGCGCGCGCTTCGTGGCCGAGCATCTGCAGCGTCAGCGCGAGCATGTCGGCCGCGTCGTGGTTGTCGTCGACGATCACGACCTTGCGCGCCGCACCGGGTGCACGCGCATCCTGGGGCGCCGACGCCTCGCCCGCATCCGCGGCGACGCACGGCAGTTCGATCGTGAAGCGCGCGCCGCGACCGCGCCCTTCGCTGTGCGCCGTGACGACGCCACCGTGCATCTCGACTAGGCGCTTGACCAGCGTGAGCCCGATGCCGAGGCCTCCCTGCGCGTGCTCGCGTGCATCGCCGACCTGCACGAACAGGTCGAACACGTTGCACAGGTCGGCGGCCGCGATGCCGATCCCGTCGTCGGTCACCTCCACGCGCACGCACGCACCGTCGCCGCGCGCGGCGAGCGTGATCGTGCCGCCGGGCGGCGTGTACTTGCTCGCATTGTTCAACAGGTTGCCGACCACCTGTGCGAGGCGCTGCGGGTCGCCGTGCACGTGCACGGGCTCGGCCGGCGATTCGAGCGTGAAGGCCTGCCGACGCTGCTCGATCGACGGCAGGATCATGTCGCGCGCCGCGGCGAGTACGGCGCCGATCTCGACGCGCTCGCGCTTGAGTTCGATGCGGTCGTAGGTGATGCGCGACACGTCGAGCAGGTCGTCGACGAGGCGCACGAGCTGGCGCACCTGACGATCGATGACTTCGAGCGTGTGCCGCACCGTCGGTTCGTCGAGCGACGGGCCGCCGAGCACGGCCACCGCGCTGCGGATCGGGGCGAGCGGATTGCGCAGTTCGTGCGCGAGCGTGGCGAGGAACTCGTCCTTGCGCCGGTCGAGCTTGCGCAGGCTCGCGGCGAGCTGCAGCGACACCTGCTCGGCATGGCGGCGCTCGGCCACTTCGCTTTCGAGGGCGGCATTGGCTTCCGAGAGCTTGGCATTGGCCGCCGCGAGCGTTTCCGACAAGGCCTGGAACTCGCGCGCGCGTTCGGTCTGCAAGGCGAGATTCGCCTGCACGAGGTTCGCGTTCTCGCCGGCGAGGCTCTGGTTGAGCGCGCGCAGCTCGCGCCGCCGCCGGTACAGCTCCACCAGCACCGCGACCTTGCCGCGCAGGATGTCCGGCACCAGCGGAATCTGCACGTAGTCGATCGCGCCCATGCGATAGCCCTGCAGCCGGTCCAGTTCGCCGACGTGCACGCCGGTGACGAAGATGATCGGCGTGTTCTCGAAACGCGGGTGCGCATGGATGAGCCCGGCCGTCTCGAAGCCGTCGAGGCCGGGCATGCTCACGTCGAGCAGGATTACCGCGAACTCCGCCTCCATGAGCCGGCGCAGCGCCTCCTCGCCGGACTGCACCGCGACCAGTTCCTCGCCGAGGGGCGCGAGGATCGCCTCGTACGTGAGCAGCCGCGCCGGCTGGTCGTCGACGAGCAGGATGCGCGCCCGATCGGGCGGCGCTTCGGACGGCGGGCTCAGCGATGCAACCATTGCCGCAGTACCGACAGGAGCTGGTCGGTGTTGACCGGCTTGGCCAGGTAATCGGACGCACCCGCCTCGAGGCATTTCTCGCGATCGCCACGCATCGCCTTGGCGGTGAGCGCGATGATCGGCAGCGAGCGGAAGCGCGCGTCGTTGCGGATCGCCCGCGTCGTCTCGTAGCCGTCCATCTCCGGCATCATGATGTCCATCAGCACGAGCGCGACATCCGGAGTCGCCTGCAGCAGGTCGATCGCCTCCTGCCCGGTCGACGCGGTCGAAACGACCATGCCGTGGCGCTCGAGCACGCTCGACAGTGCGAAGATGTTGCGCACGTCGTCGTCGACGACGAGCATGCGCTTGCCGGCGAGCACCTCGTCGGTCTCGTGCAGGCTCTGCAGCATGCGCTGCTGGTGCGGCGGCAGGTCGGCGATGACACGGTGCAGGAACAGCGCGGTCTCGTCGAGCAGGCGTTCGGGCGACTGCACGCCCTTGATGACGACGCTCTTGGCGACCCGCTTGAGCGCGGCACTCTCCGCGTCGCTGAGGTCCTTGCCGGTGAACACGACCACCGGCACGTCGCGCAGCACCGGATCCGCCTGGACGCGCTCGAGGAGCTCCGAACCGGACATGTCCGGCAGGCGCAGGTCGAGCACGACGCAATCGAAGCGCTCTGCCCGGATCGCGTCGAGCGCGGCCGAGCCGTTCGACACGCTGGCAATCTCGACGTCGTCGTGGCGGATCAGTTCGACGATGCTCATGCGCTCGGCATCGTCGTCCTCGACCACGAGAAGGCGCTTGGGCCGCGGCGCGACGAAGTCCTTGATGCGCGTGAGCGCGGCGGTCAGCCCTTCGGTCGTGACCGGCTTGTTGATGAACGAGAACGCGCCGCGCTCGAGTCCCTGCTGGCGCTCGTCTTCGATCGTGACGACCTGCACCGGGATGTGGCGCGTCGCCGAATCCTGCTTGAGCCGGCTGAGCACGGTCCAGCCGAGCACGTCGGGCAGGAAGATGTCGAGCGAGATCGCGGTCGGCAGGTATTTGCGCGCGAGGGCGATCGCCTCGATGCCGCGCATCGCGACGATGCCCCTGAAACCGTTCTCGCGCGCGAGGTCGAGCAGCACCTTCGCGTAATGCGGGTCGTCCTCGACGATCAGCAGCACCGGCTCGCCGGCAACGATCGCCGCGCGGTCGTCCTCGACTTCCTCGGCGCGCGGTGCCGGCAGCGGCACGGGCGGCGTCGACCGCTCGGCGGCGAATCCGTCGACCGCGACGGCCGGGCCGACGTAACGCAGCGGCAGATACAGCGTGAACGTGCTGCCTTCGCCGACCGCGCTGCTCAGCTGGATCTCGCCGCCCAGGAGGTTGGCGAGCTCGCGGCTGATCGCAAGGCCGAGGCCGGTGCCGCCGTACTTGCGCGACGTGCCCGCATCCGCCTGCTGGAACGCCTCGAAGATGATGCGCTGCTTCTCCGCGGGGAGGCCGATGCCCGAATCGCGCACCGCGAACGCCACCACCACGGGCACGGTGCCGAGCACCGCATGGTCCGCCGTCCAGCCCGAATGCGCAACGCTCACGTCGCAGGAGACGGTGCCGTGGTCGGTGAACTTGAACGCATTCGACAGCAGATTCTTCAGCACCTGCAGCAGGCGCTTGGGGTCGGTCACCATCGATGCGCCGAGCGCGCTGTCGAAGCGGGTCACGAAGCGCAACTTGCGGCGCTCCGCCTCATGGGCGAAGTTGCGCTCGATCATGTCGCGAAGCTGCGCGAACGAGAGTTCCTCGGTATCGACCGTGACCGTGCCGGACTCGATCTTCGACAGGTTGAGGATGTCGCTGATGAGGTTGAGCAGGTCCGTGCCCGCGGCGTGGATCGTGTGCGCGAACTCGACCTGCTTGCTGGTGAGATTGCCCTCGACGTTGTCGGAAAGCTGTTGCCCGAGGATGAGGATGCTGTTGAGCGGGGTGCGCAGCTCGTGCGACATGTTGGCGAGGAACTCGGACTTGTAGCGCGACGCAAGCGCGAGTTCCGCCGCCTTTTCCTCCAGCGCCCTGCGCGCCTGCTCGATTTCGCGGTTCTTGCGCTCGACTTCGGCGTTCTGCTGCGCGAGCAGCTTCGCCTTGAGCGCGAGCTCGTCGTTGGTCTGCTGCAGTTCCTTCTGCTGCGCCTGCAGCTCGCCGGCGAGCTGCTGCGACTGCGACAGCAGGCCTTCGGTGCGCATCGTCGCCTCGATCGTGTTGAGGACGATGCCGATGCTGCCGGTGAGCTGCTCGAGGAACGCGAGGTGCGACGGCTTGAACTCGCCGAGGCTGGCGAGCTCGATCACCGCCTTGACCTCGTTCTCGAACAGCACGGGAATGACGATCACGCTGCGCGGCGACGCCTCGACCAGCCCGCTCGCGATGCGGATGCGCTCGTCGGCGATCTCGGTGAGCAGGAGGCTGCGGCGCAGCTGCGCGCATTCGCCGACGAGGCCCTGGCCGAGGCGGTAGCGGCGCGGCTTGCCACCCGGCGGGTCGTCGGCGTAGCCGTAGATCTGCTGCAGGAACGAGGTTCCGCGCTCGCTCTCCATCACGTACATCACGCCCTGATGCGCGTCGACGAGCGGCACGAGTTCGGACAGCAGCGTGCGCACGACCTCGAGCAGGTCGCGTTGGCCCTGCATCATGCCGCTGAAGCGCGCGAGGTTGGTCTTGAGCCAGTCCTGCTCCGTGTTGCGCTCGGTGGTCGCGCGCAGGTTGCCGATCATCGCGTTGATGTTGTCCTTGAGGTCGGCCACCTCGCCGCGCGCTTCCACCTGGATCGAGCGCGTGAGGTTGCCCTGCGTCACCGCGGTCGCGACCTCGGCGATCGCGCGCACCTGGTTGGTCAGGTTCTCGGCGAGCAGGTTCACGTTCGCCGTCAGGTCCTTCCACGTTCCCGCGGTTCCCGGCACCTTCGCCTGGCCGCCGACGCGGCCCTCGACGCCGACCTCCCGCGCGACCGTGGTCACCTGCTCGGCGAAGATCGCCAGCGTGTCGGTCATGCTGTTGATCGTGTCGGCGAGCGCCGCGACTTCGCCCTTCGCCTCCACCGTGAGCTTCTGGCCGAGGTCGCCGTTGGCGACCGCGGTGACCACCTTGACGATGCCGCGCACCTGGTTGGTCAGGTTCGCCGCCATCACGTTGACGTTGTCGGTGAGGTCCTTCCAGGTGCCGGCCACGCCGGGAACGGTCGCCTGGCCACCGAGCTTGCCTTCGGTGCCGACTTCGCGCGCGACGCGCGTGACTTCCGCGGCGAAACCGTTGAGCTGGTCGACCATCGTGTTGATCGTGTTCTTGAGCTCGAGGATCTCGCCCTGCGCATTCACCGCGATCTTGCGCGAGAGGTCGCCGCGCGCGACCGCGGTGGCGACTTCGGCGATGTTGCGCACCTGCGTGGTCAGGTTCGACGCCATCGAATTGACGTTGTCGGTGAGGTCCTTCCAGGTGCCGGCGACGCCGGGCACGGTGGCCTGTCCGCCGAGCTTGCCTTCGGTGCCGACCTCGCGCGCGACGCGCGTGACTTCCGCGGCGAAGCCGTTGAGCTGGTCGACCATCGTGTTGATCGTGTTCTTGAGCTCGAGGATCTCGCCGCGCACGTCCACCGCGATCTTGCGCGACAGGTCGCCGCGCGCGACCGCGGTGGTCACCTCGGCGATGTTGCGCACCTGCGTGGTCAGGTTCGACGCCATCGAATTGACGTTGTCGGTGAGGTCCTTCCAGACGCCGGACACGCCCTCCACCTGTGCCTGGCCACCGAGGTTGCCTTCGGTGCCGACTTCGCGCGCGACGCGCGTGACTTCCGCGGCGAAGCCGTTGAGCTGGTCGACCATCGTGTTGATCGTGTCTTTCAGCTCGAGGATCTCGCCCTTCACGTCGACGACGATCTTGCGCGAGAGATCGCCGAGCGCGACCGCGGTCGTCACCTCGGCGATGTTGCGCACCTGGTCGGTGATGTTGGACGCCATCGAGTTGACGTTGTCGGTGAGGTCCTTCCAAGTGCCGGCGACGCCGGGTACCTGCGCCTGGCCGCCGAGCTTGCCCTCGGTGCCGACCTCGCGCGCGACGCGCGTCACTTCCGCGGCGAAGCCGTTGAGCTGGTCGACCATCGTGTTGATCGTGTCTTTCAGCTCGAGGATCTCGCCCTTCACGTCGACGGTGATCTTGCGCGACAGGTCGCCACGCGCGACCGCGGTGGTCACCTCGGCGATATTGCGCACCTGCGCGGTGAGGTTCGACGCCATCGAGTTGACGTTGTCGGTGAGGTCCTTCCAAGTGCCGGCGACGCCGGGTACCTGCGCCTGGCCGCCGAGCTTGCCCTCGGTGCCGACCTCGCGCGCTACGCGCGTCACTTCCGACGCGAACGACCGCAGCTGCTCGATCATCGTGTTCAGCGTTTCCTTGAGGTCGAGCATCTCGCCGCGCACGTCCACGGTGATCTTGCGCGACAGGTCGCCGTTGGCGATCGCGGTCGCGACCTCGGCGATGTTGCGCACCTGGCCGGTGAGGTTGGACGCCATCGAATTGACGTTGTCGGTGAGGTCCTTCCAGGTGCCGGCGACGCCGGGCACCGCGGCCTGGCCGCCGAGCTTGCCTTCGGTGCCGACCTCGCGCGCGACGCGCGTCACTTCGGCGGCGAAGCCATTGAGCTGGTCGACCATCGTGTTGATCGTGTCCTTCAGCTCGAGGATCTCGCCCTTGACGTCGACGGTGATCTTGCGCGACAGGTCGCCGCGCGCGACCGCGGTCGTCACCTCGGCGATGTTGCGCACCTGCGAGGTCAGGTTCGTCGCCATCGCGTTGACCGAGTCGGTCAGGTCCTTCCAAGTGCCCGCGACGCCGGGCACGATCGCCTGGCCGCCGAGCTTGCCGTCGGTGCCGACCTCGCGCGCGACGCGCGTGACCTCGGACGCGAAGCCGCGCAGCTGGTCGACCATCGTGTTGATCGCTTCCTTGAGCTGCAGGATCTCGCCGCGCACGTCGACCGTGATCTTGCGCGACAGGTCGCCGCTCGCGACCGCGATCGTCACTTCGGCGATGTTGCGCACCTGCGCGGTCAGGTTCGACGCCATCTGGTTGACCGAGTCGGTCAGGTCCTTCCACACGCCGTAGACGCCCTTCACCTGCGCCTGCCCGCCGAGGCGGCCCGCGGTGCCGACTTCGAGCGCGACGCGCGTCACTTCGGCGCTGAACACGCTGAGCTGCTCGATCATCGTGTTGACGATCGTCGCCGAGCGCAGGAATTCGCCTTCGAGCGCGCGGCCGTCGACCTGCAGGTCGATCAGGCGCGTGAGATCGCCGCGCGCTACGCCGGAGATCGCGAGCGTCATGCGTTCGGTCGGCCACAACAGGTCGTCGATGAGCGTGTTGACCGACCGCTCCATCGCCTGCCATGCGCCGAGCCGGCTCGCGCCGACGACGCGCTCGCTGGTGCGGCCGCGCTTGCCGACCGCGGCGCCGACGCGCTCGAGCTCGTCGGCCATGCGCCGGTTGTTCATGACGATCTCGTTGAGCGTGTCGGCGAGTTTGCCCTCGATGCCCGCCCAGTCGCCGGGCATGGTCACGCCGAAGTTCCCGTCGCGTACGGCCTGCATCACGCGCAGCAGTTCACGCAGCATGTCGCCGGGCCCGGCACTCGCCTGCGGCGGGCTCGCATCCACGTCGTCGGCCGTCCGCGGCATGGCCGCAACCGCGGCTGCCGTCTTGCGTCGAGTCGCCATGCGAACCCCCGAATGCGCCTGGATCAAACGCTTGTAGCTTACCCATTCGTGGCGACGTGCACAGCGCGAAAAAAGGTTCCCGCTGTGTGAAGAAATTTCCCACTTCCGTGCTCGAGCACCCGATCACCCAGCGCTGGGGATTGCGTTTTTTGCGCAATGTGCCGCCCGAGTACGCGACTGGCACGACGCGTGCTACGCACTCGAAGGGGACGGCTTCATCCGTCCAACGGAGAGGGACAATGGGGATCTGGACCACGACCGCGCAAGGTTTGCCGGGCGAGGATGAAGCCGTCCAATTCATCATCGGTGCGCGCAACGTGCCGCTGCGCGGCCGCTACCGCCGCGGCGAGTTCGCGACACGCTGGTGGAGCTATCCGGTCTGCAGCGTCGAGAGCTGGTGCGTGCTCGAGCGTGACGCGGGGATCGTATCGCGCTCGATGCCCGCCTGCGCGTTCGACGAACGCATTGCCGCCGCCATCTGAACCCACCGCCTTTGCAGCACCCGAGGTTCCTTCCCTCCCCCGATGCCCGGACCGCCCTTCCCCGCGCGCGCCCCGCATCCGAACCTCGGCCCTTGAAGACTGCCTCCGGGCAGTCTTTTTTTGCGAACGAAACATGAATCACGCCGGCCCGGGCGAGCCTCGCCGCGGCCGAATGCGGTATGTTCCCCAAGTGTCGCGAGGGGCCGCCACACGACGCGACACACCGTCTTCCGAGGATCATCGATGGATCAACCGACCGCCGCGCGCGTCCTCGTCGTCGACGACAACGACGCTTTCCGCGATATCGTCGCCGACGTCGCCCGGCTCGAGGGATGCGAGCTGACCCAGGCAGCGACGCTCGCACAAGCGCGCCGCTGCGTCGAGGAGTTGCGCTTCGACCTGCTGCTCGTCGACTTGTCCCTGCCCGACGGCAACGGGCTCGATCTCGTCGACGAGATCGACCTCGCCGAACACGGCCGCATCGCGATCGCCACCGGTTTTCCGTCGATCGAGAGCGCGGTGCGGGCGGTGCGCAAACCGGTGGTCGAATACCTGGTCAAGCCGGTGCCGGTGGACGCGCTCGCCAAGCTCATGCGCGACGCGCGCGAGCGCGCGGTGGCGCGCCTGCCGCGCGCGGCCGCACCGGTCGGCGGCATGGTGGGGCAGAGTCCTCCGATGCGCGCGCTGTTCGAGCAGATCCGGCGCGTCGCGCCGCTCGACGTCGCCGTCTTCGTGCACGGCGAAAGCGGCACCGGCAAGGAACTCGTCGCGCAAGCGCTGCACGAGCTCAGCGGGCGCAGCGGCCGTTTCATCGCGGTCAACTGCGGTGCGATCGCGCCGGACCTGCTCAGCAGCCAGCTGTTCGGCCACGAACGCGGCGCATTCACCGGCGCGGCGCAGGCGCACGGCGGTTTCTTCGAGCAGGCGCAGG
Organism: Dokdonella sp.; assembly: GCF_051958935.1. Classification (GTDB taxonomy): domain Bacteria; phylum Pseudomonadota; class Gammaproteobacteria; order Xanthomonadales; family Rhodanobacteraceae; genus Dokdonella_A. The sequence continues at coordinate 43,813 of NZ_JBQCFP010000099.1, forward strand.
GCGGCACGCTGTTCCTGGACGAGGTGACCGAGATGCCGCTCGCGCTGCAGGTCTACCTATTGCGCGTGATCGAGACGCGCACGCTCACGCGCGTCGGCGGCGCGCGCGAGATCCCGGTCGACGTGCGCATCGTCGCGGCGTCCAACCGCGATCCCCACCTCGCGGTCGCCAATGGCCACCTGCGCGCCGACCTGTACTACCGCCTCGGCGAGTTCCCGCTGACGATCCCGCCGCTGCGCGCGCGCCGCGAGGACATCCCACTGCTCGCCCGCCACTTCCTCGACCGCCTCAACCGGCGCTACGGCACCGACCGCGTGTTCGATGCCGACAGCCTGCGCCGGCTCGGCGACCGCAACTGGCCCGGCAATGTGCGCGAGCTGCGCCACGCCGTGCAGCGCGCGTACATCCTCGCGGACCAGCCCATCGTGACCATCGCCGAAGACACGGCGCCACGCGCGATCACCGAGAGCGACGGCTCGATCCGCTTCGCGGTCGGCATGAGCTTCGACGACGTCGAGCGCGAGATGCTGCTGAAGACGCTCGCCGCGAGCAGCAACAACAAGCGCCGGGCGGCGCGTGCGCTCGGCATCACGACCAAGACGATCTACAACCGCCTTCTGCGCTACCGCGAACAGGGCCTGATCGGCGACGACCTCGTCGGCAGCGGGCCGGACGACGACAAGGGCGAGTGACGCCCGACCTACGCCGCCTCGACGACCGTCGCGAGCGGCAACACCAGGCGCAGGCCGAATGCCCCGCCAGCGAGCGGCTCGAAGTCGGCGCGGCCGCCGATGCGTCGCACGGTGTCGTGGACCTGCGCGAGACCGAGACCCGCGCCCATGTCCGGGCCACCGAAGGCGGCGAACGCGCGATCGGCGCCGCGAACCGGCGGCGGGACCGGTGCGACGACGAGAACGAGTGATCCGGCACCGTCACGCGAGGCCGGACCGTTGCTCGTCTCGATCGTCAGCGCGTCGCACTGGCCCGCGTGCGCGAGCAGGTGGGCCAGCGCATCGCGCAGGAACGCGCGGTCGCACAGCACCGTCGCGTCGGTCGCGGTCCGTCTCAGCACGAGCCGCGCCTGAAGCTCGAGGCGCGCCTCCTCGAGCAGCGCGTGCACGTCGCAGGCTTCGGGGCGCGCACTCGCGGCGGAGGCGTTCGCCATCGCCTCGAGCAGCACGCGCTGGCGCTCGATCGCCTCGATCGCGCGCCCGAGCAACTGGCGCACCTTGTCGCCGTCGTCGAGGCGGGACGCGAGTTCGACGCTCGCGAGTGCGACCGCGAGCTGGTTGTTGAGGTCGTGGGCGAACTGGCCGACCAGCTGGCCGAGCGTTTCGACGCGGGGTGCGCTCGTCGACGATGCAGCGGATTCCATGACAGGCCTCGCTGTGGACGGGGGGGGCCGGCCCCGCTTCGGTGGCTCAGTCGTCGCAACGCGTGCGGCGACGGGCACTGGCGGCGCCACCGCGGGCTCACGACGCATGCATGTCGATCGTGCAGTAGCGCGTCAGGAGGCCACCGGCTTCGTCGCCGGCCCGATGATAGACCATCGCGTCGGCGGGAAGGTCGACATCGCCGATCGCCTCGTAGGTGGATGCACGCAGGCAGGCGAGTCCGGGCAGGTCGCGGAATGCGAGCATCGCGGCCACTTCGGCCGGGCTTTCTGCGGAGCAGCGCCAGAGCTGGCCGCGCACGCCCATGCGCACCTCGTCGTGTGCATTGCGCCCGCGCACGACATCGTAGCTGCGCCGCGAGGCGAACGAAGGTCGGTAGGCGTGTCCGAGCGCCGCATCATAATGGGCCGCCTTGAGCACGGCGGCGCGTTCGTCGGCATCGAGGCCGACGCGGTCGAGCGCGACGAAGTCGCCCTGCACGACGACGAGGTCGCAACCCGCGTGTACCGCATGGCCCTGCACGATGCGCGGCGCGCGACGCGTGCCGACGTAGCTGATCGATTGCGCACCGATGCGCGCGCTGCCGACGACGTGCACGGTCTCTTCCGCGAGCGCGTGCTCGACCACCACGCCATGCACGGCGAGATCGGCCACCGGTATCGCCTCCAGCGCCTCGACGCAGGCATCGATGTCGTGCAGCACGTCGCTGGCCTCGGCCGGTTCAGCATCGCCGCGATGCACGCGAACCGGGCCGCTTCGCAGCAGGCGCTTGGCCGCGATGCAGGCGTCCATGAGGGAGAACGCCGAATAGCCGCGCAGCACGCTCGATGAGAGCATGCGCGCGAGCGCATACGACCAGCTCTGCGGCACGATCGCGTCGGCCGACACCGGCGCATGCGTCGCCGCGCGCGTGCCGACGAATGCGTACGGAACGACGCCCCCGTAGAGATCGAGCTCGGAGCGGATGCCGAGCTGCGCCGCCTCACCGAGCGTGAGCGTATGGTCGGGAACGAAATAGATGCGCTGGCGCTCGTTGCGCGTGCTGCCGCCGTATTCGTACTGCAGCAGGCGCGCGATGCGCTCGGCGGTGTGGTTGAGGCATTCCCTGCCCGCGCTGTCCACCGCTGCCGTGACGGCTTCGACCCGTCCGGCTCCGCGGAACTGCTGCTCTTCGACGCCCATGATGCGACCTTCTGGAAGGAAAGCTGCGGGCACTCAAGCAGGCGACGTGCCAAGAGAGTGGTGACGGCCCGGCGCGGCACGGCCGGCAGTGGGCGCGAAATTATTTCCGCGTGCGCGAAACCATTGCCGCCGCACGCGCGGTGCGAGCCGTGCATCGGCGAGCGCGCGCACGTCGCGCTGCGTCTCGCCGCTGCGCGCGGTGACGCAGTGCGCCTTCGGCGGGTCGAACCGGAAGCCGGCGAGGAAGGCGCCGATGCGCGCGAGGCCACCACGACCGGCGCGCTCCACGAGGCAGCCGGCTTCCTCGATGCGCACGGCCACGCCGTCCCACTGACCCAACCCAAGTTCCCACGCGCGGATGCGGCATCGAATCCGACGGGTGCGACGGCGGCGGCCACCGTCAGCCCTCGGCGACGACGCGGTCGCGCCCCTGCTGCTTGGCAAGATACAGGCGCCGATCGACCGCCTCGATGAACGGCATGAGACCGTGCTCGTTGGCCGGCATCGCGGTACCGACGCCGAGGCTGATCGTGAGGCCGTCGCCGATCGCCGACGCCGCGTGGACGATGTGCGCGCGCGTGATCGCGTCGCGGCAGCGCGTGGCGAGCTTGCGCGCGGCCTCGGCTTTCGTCTCCGGCAACACCAGCGCGAACTCCTCGCCGCCGAACCGCGCGAGGAAGTTGCGCCTGCCCTGCACCGCGCCGAACAGCAGGTCGGCGACCTGCTTGAGGCAGGCATCGCCTTGCAGGTGGCCATAGTGGTCGTTGTATTGCTTGAAGTAGTCGATGTCGATCATCACCAGCGACAGCGGCTGCGCACTCGCCTTCGCCTGTGCCCATTCGCGTTCGACGACTTCGTCGAAGCGCCGCCGGTTGGCGAGGCCGGTGAGCGCATCCTTGAACGAGAGATCCTGCAGTTCCGCCTGCAGGCCGAGCAACTGCTCTTCGGTCCGCTTGCGTTCGCTGATGTCGAACATGAAACCGACCAGCGATTCGACCGAACCCTGCGCATCGCGCACGACGTGCACGACGTCGCGGATCCAGACGTAGTTGCCGGCGGGGGTCAGCGCGCGGTAGTCGGCTTCGTGGTCGACACCGGCCTCGGACTGGGCGATGCAGAACTGCACGACGCGCTCGCGATCGTCGGGATGGATGCGTTCCGCCCAATCCCGCGCCGTCACCCAGCTCGCCGGCGTCCAGCCGAGCAGCGCCTCGATCTGCGGCCCGATGTACGCGAACGACATCGTCTTCCAGTCGATCTTCCACGGAATCGCGCGGGTCGATTCGAGCAGGGTCTTGTAGATCGCGGGATCGACCCCCGTCGCCGGCTCGCGCTCATCGGTCATCGCCGATGCTCCTTCATCGTGGATTCCCCGCGGGCCGTAGCAAGCATGAGGCGGCGACGCACCGCCGGCACGCCGTCCGGCGGCCAAGCGCCACCGCCGGCCAGCCTGAATGCGATCCCGTGTCCGCCGTCACAGTCCGCTGCATCGATGTTCGACAAATTGGCGTGGTCGCCGACGAGGATCGCGGCGAAACGCAGCGACTGCAAGTGGGGTGGATTCGATGACCGGCAAGTTCGATTCGCGCGACGGGAACACGGCGCTCACCCGGCTCAAGGTGGCCGACACGAGCGCTGCAGCGCCGAACGTGGTCGGACGCGACGAGTTCAAGGTCAAAGTCATCGAGGCGCGCGTCAAGCTCAAGCTCATGCGGGATCGCACCGACGCGCTCAAGGCCGCGCTCGAACGCTTCCGCTCGCAGCGCGACGCCAAGCGCGCCTGACGCGGCGCGTTGCCGCGGATTCAAGGGCTCGCCCATCGGTCGGCATTTGCGATGCAGGCCGGCGCGCCCTTGCCCCGAGGACCGACAGGCTACCCTTCGTCGACCGGCGCCCAGCCGGACGTCAGCGCCGGGCGCGCGTGCGCACCGCCCTCTTCGTGCACGACGGCGCACCATGCTGCCCTTCGTGCGCGCAGCGGTCTTCCCCGTGGCCGAGCGGCTCGCCGTGCGCGAATGCTGCTTCGCCTTGCGCCTAGTCGCGGGCGACGACGTCTTCGACGTCGGTAGCTTCACGCCCGCGCGGCGCCGAGGCCGATGGCGATCGCCGGGCGCGCGGAGCGCACGCCGTGCTTGCCTTCGCGGATGTATTCCATCTCCTCGCGCACGAATTCGCCCGCCTGCGTGCTCACGGACCTGTATCGGCGCCGGTCGCGCGCGCGCGCTCGATGGTCTTCTTCCCGGGCATGGCTTGCGACTCCGTCGGCGTGCCGGATCGACACGACGTCGGTCGATCGCCGCGCGCTTGACGCTCGCGTGAACGCGCTCGCGCGCATTGGACTTGGCGCGCGTCAGGCGAACGGATCGCGCAGCACGATGTTCGCGTCGCGGTCGGGACCGGTGGACACGATCGCGAGCGGGCAGCCGGCGAGTTCCTCGAGCGCACGCAGGTAGGCGCGTGCCGCCGGCGGCAGCCGGTCCCATTCGGTGATGCCGTGGGTCGATTCCTGCCAGCCCGGGAATTCGAGGTAGACGGGCGTGCACTCTTCCCAGCCGGCTGCGTCGAGCGGCGCGTATTCGGTGCGCTTGCCGCGGTATTCGTAGGCAATGCAGATCTTGAGCTTGTCCATCCCGTCGAGGATGTCGAGCTTGGTGATGCACAGGCCCGTGATGCCGTTGATCGCGACCGCGCGCTTGAGCGCGACGATGTCCATCCAGCCGCAACGGCGCGGGCGGCCGGTCGAGGCGCCGTATTCCTGGCCGCGGTCGCGGATGCCCTGGCCGACCTCGTCGTCGAGCTCGGTCGGGAACGGGCCGCCGCCAACGCGCGTCGCATAGGCCTTGGCGATGCCGAGCACGTAGTCGATGTAGTCGGCGCCGACGCCGGCGCCGGCGAGCGCACCGCCGATCGTCGTGTTCGACGAGGTTACGTACGGATAGGTGCCGTGGTCGATGTCGAGCAGCGCGCCCTGCGCACCCTCGAACAGCACCTTGCGGCCCTGCTTGTGCAGGTCGTGCAGGATGCCGGCGACGTCGGACTTCATCGGCTCGACGTATTCGCCGAAGGCGAGCGCCTCGTCGAGCGTCTGCTGGTAGTCGACCGCGTCCACGCCGAGATACTTGGTGAGCACGAAATTGTGGTAGTCGAGCGCGGTTCGCAGCAGTTCGCCGAGCTGCTGCGGATAGTGCAGGTCCGCGACGCGGATGCCGCGGCGCGCGACCTTGTCTTCGTAGGCCGGGCCGATGCCGCGGCCGGTCGTGCCGATCGCCTTGCCGCCGGCGGCCTTCTCGCGTGCCTGGTCGAGCGCGATGTGGTACGGCATGATCAGCGGGGTCGCCGGGCTGATCTTGAGGCGCGAGCGCACCTCGACGCCGTTGCCCTCGAGTTCGGCGATCTCCTTCTGCAGCGCCGCCGGCGACAGCACGACGCCGTTGCCGATCAGGCACAGCGCGCCGTCTCGCAGGATGCCCGACGGAATCAGGTGCAGCACCGTCTTCTTGCCGTTGATCACGAGCGTATGGCCGGCGTTGTGCCCACCTTGGAAGCGCACGACCGCGCCGATGTCCTGCGTGAGCAGGTCGACGATCTTGCCCTTGCCTTCGTCGCCCCACTGCGCGCCGAGAATGACGACTGACTTGCCCATGCGAATGTTCCTGATACGAGAATGAGTGGCGACGGATCTGCACCGGGACGCCGATCCTCGGCGACACCCGGCGAGCGGGCCCGGGCAGAGGGTATGGAGACGGCACGACACGGGCGCGGGACCCGCCGGATCGCCGCTTGACGCGCGAATTGTAGTGCCTGTCGCCGCCGAGCACACCGTGCCGGGCGGCGACGCTCAGTGGACGATCCTGAGCAGGATCAGTCCGACCACGATCATGCCGCCGCCGTACAGGCGCAGGCGGCGCGGCTCGATCTGCTGCAACTGCTCGGCCATCCGCTTCCACGCCGCGGGTGCCGCGAACAGGAACAGGCCCTCGAGCACGAGCACGAGGCAGAGCGCGCTCGCGAGCGCCTCTCCCATGCGACTACTTGCTTTCCTGCAGGTAGTGCAGGAACTCGGATTTCGAATCGAGCACGAGCGTGCCGGGCGAGCCGCCGATCGCTTCCTTGTACGCCTCGAGGCTGCGGTAGAACGCGTAGAACTCCGGATCCCGCCCGTAGGCGCCGGCATAGATCTGCGCGGCCGCGGCATCGCCCTCGCCGCGTGTCTTCTGCGCGTCGCGGTAGGCCTCGGCGTTGATCACCTGCACCTGGCGCGCCGCATCGGCCTTGATCCCGCGTGACGCCTCTTCGCCTTCGGCACGCAGCTGGCTCGCGACCTTCTTGCGCTCCGAGCGCATGCGTTCGTAGACCGAGCCGATCACGGTGCCGTCCTCGGGCAGGTCGATGCGCTTGATGCGCAGGTCGAGCACGTCGATGCCGAACCCCTGCGTCTTGCCATTGGCGTCGGAGACGAGGTGCTGGGTCACGTCGGCGCGCCCGCCGGAGACGAGTTCCTGCAGCGTGCGCGAGTTGACTGCGGTGCGCAGGCCTTCCTTGACGATCGGCTCGACCAGGCGCTTCGCATTGCTCTCGTCTCCGGCGACGGCGACGAAGAACTTCGCCGGATCGGAAATGCGCCACTTCACGAAGAAGTCGATGTTGACGTCCTTCTTCTCGGAGGTGAGATAGCGCTCGGGCGCCGAATCGAGCGTGAGTACGCGCTTGTCGAAATGCTTCACCTGCTGCACGAGCGGGATGCGGAAATGCAGGCCCGGCTCGTAGCCGGTATGGGCGATGCGCCCGAACTGCAGCAGGATCGCGGTCTGGCCTTCCCTGACCACGAACATCGAATTGGCGGCGATGAGCAGCGCGACGAGCAGCGCGATGACCGGTGCTGTACGCATCAGCGGGCTCCCTTGCCCGAATCGGGCGTGATCACGGTCGCCGCAGGCACACGCGCGTCGGGCGCACCGGGCAGGTTCAGGATGTTCTTGCCGGACGTGAGGTCGATGACCCTGGTCGCGTTGCCGACGACCTGCTCCATCGTCTCGACGTAGAGGCGCTTGCGCGTGACTTCGGGTGCCGCCTTGTATTGCGACTCGATGAGATTGAAACGCTGCGCGTCGCCTTCGGCGCGCGCGATGACCTTGCTCTTGTAGCCCTCCGCTTCCGCCCGCACCGCGGCGGCATCGCCACGCGCCTCCGGCACCACCTGGCTCGCGTACGCCTTCGCTTCCTCCTCCGCACGCTGCTTGTCCTGCAGTGCGCGGTTGGCGTCGTCGAACGCGTCCTTGACGTCCTGGGGCGGACGCACGTTCTGGAAATTGAGTTCGCTGATCGACAGGCCCGCCTTGTACTGGTCGAGGTTCGCCTGCAACAGCTGCTTGGCCTGCACCATGAGCTCGCTGCGCTGGCCGGACAGGATCGTGTCCATGTCGCTGCCGCCGATCACGGTGCGCACCGCGCTTTCCGCGGCCTGGCCGAGCGTGGCGTCCGGCTCGCGCACGCCGAACAGGAACAGCTGCGGATCGCTGATGCGGTACTGCACGTTGAAGTCGACCAGCACGATGTTCTCGTCCTTGGTCAGCATGCGCACCTGGTCGTTCGTCTGCAGGGTCTTGCCGACCGGCACCGGCACGACCGTCTCGACCGGTCGCGGGAACTTGAAGTTGATGCCCGGCGTCATCAGGCGCGAAAACCGCCCGAAGCGCAGCACCACGCCGGTGTCGCTCGCGTTGACGCGCACCATGCTGTCCCATGCGCACCAGGCGATGAATGCGCCGAACAGCGCGACCGCGATGCCGCCGCCACCGCCGCCGAAGAGGCGATTGAAGAAATCCCGCACGCGGCGCGCGACGGCATCGAAATCCGGAGACGGACCATGGCTGCCGCCGCCGTCCTTCCATGGATCGCGCTGCTTGCCGCTGCCGGGTTCATTCCATGCCATCGCTCTTTACCTCGCTGCAGGACGCAGGCGCCAGGATCTTCGTGGAAGCGCGGCCGGATGCAGCCGCTGCGAATGCGTTCGACCGGACCGCGCGGGATCGACATCGCGAGCCGAACCGCGATCGCCGACGTCGAACGTCATGGACGATCGCGCGAGTCGGACCGTGCCGTCGGGCGATTGTAGGTAGCGCCTTCCGCGGCGGCAAGCAAGCGCGCGCGCAACCAGTCGCCGTCGCCGCCGGGCAGGCCGAACAGCGGTTCGACCAGTGCGCGTGGCGCGTCGATATGGATGTGCCAGCCATCCTCGTCGGTGCGCTCCGCGGCGACGAGGCCCTGCGCATGCAGGCGGGCGCGCAGGCGGCCCGCGTCGCTCGGCAGCAGCAAGTCCGCGCGCACGCGCTCATCGCCGAGGCGCGTGCCGATCGCCCGCAGCAGTCCGTCGATGCCCGCACCGCCGACCGCCGACACCCATGCGCGCGGCAATTCGCCGCCCTCGAGGTAGTCGACGCGACCCGCGCTCACCAGCGATGCGGCATGCGCGCGTTCCGCAGCAGCCTCCTGCGGTTCGCCGTCGGCTGCCGCGCCATCCAGCAGGTCGATCTTGTTGTAGACGAGGATCTGCGGCAGCTCGTCGGCGCCGATCTCCTTCAGTACGCGCTCGACGTCCAGGATGCGCTCGTCGCGTTCCGGATCGGATGCGTCGACGACGTGGAGGAGCAGGTCGGCATCGCGCGCTTCGGCGAGCGTCGAGCGGAACGCGGCGACGAGGTCGTGCGGCAGGTCGCGGATGAAACCGACCGTGTCGGCGAGCACGACCGGGCCGCAGTCGAGCCCGTCCAGACGGCGCAGGGTCGGGTCAAGCGTCGCGAACAGCTGGTTCGCGGCATACACCGACGAACCCGTGAGCGCGTTGAAGAGGGTCGACTTGCCGGCGTTCGTGTAGCCGACGAGGGCGACCACCGGCAGCTCGTTGCGCTGGCGCGAGCGGCGCGCGGTGGCGCGCTGCGTCTCGACCTTCTCCATGCGCTTCTGCAGTTGCTTGACGCGTTCGCCGAGCAGGCGGCGGTCGAGTTCGAGCTGCGTTTCGCCCGGGCCGCGCAAGCCGATCGCACCGCCGCGCTGGCGCTCGAGGTGGGTCCAGCCGCGCACGAGGCGCGTGGACATGTGCTTGAGCTGGGCGAGTTCGACCTGCAACTTGCCTTCGTGCGAACGCGCGCGCTGCGCGAAGATGTCGAGGATGAGGCCGGTACGGTCGACCACGCGGCACTCGGTGAGCTTCTCGAGGTTGCGCTCCTGCACCGGGCTGAGTGCGTGGTTGACGAGGATGATGTCCGCGTCGAGCGAGCGCTTGTGGTCGCGCAGCTCCTCGGCCTTGCCGGTGCCGACGAAATAGCGCGGATTGGGCCGCTCGACGCGCGCGGTCAGGCTGCCGACGACGGTGGCGCCGGCGGAGCGGGCGAGTTCGGAGAATTCGTCGAGCGCGAGCGGATCGGCGCGCCCGGGTGCCTGCGGCTGCAGCAGCAGCGCGCGTTCGCCTTTTCTGGATCGTTCGAACAGCGGAGTGACCTCGCGAAACGGGGCGGTCGGGATTCCGGCGTCGGGCCCGTCACGAACCCGGGCAACGAAGGCACGGACCGCCGGCACCGCCTTCGCAGCGCCAGGCCCGTCGCCATCCGCGCCGGCAGATGCCCTGGATGCGGTCGCGGATGCGCCGCTTCAAGGGCCGCCGCTCACGCGCCTTCGTTTTCCTCGTGCGCCTCCGGCGCCGGTGCCGCGTGCGTGGCGTGCCCTTCCGCGCCACCGACGCGCACGTTGCGCGACGGCACGACGGTCGAGATCGCGTGCTTGTAGACCATCTGGCTCACGGTGTTGCGCAACAGGACGACGAACTGGTCGAACGATTCGACCGTCCCCTGCAGCTTGATGCCGTTGACGAGATAGATGGAAACGGGGATGCGCTCGCGGCGCAACGCGTTCAGAAACGGATCCTGCAAGGACTGCCCCTTGGACATGGTCTTCTTCTCCTGCACCGAGAACCCCGAACCGGCAAAAGGTCGTGTGACGGCTACCCCAACCGCGCGTCACGTCCGATTCAACCCGCATTCAGTTTCGGGCATCTTAACGATTTGTTCCCACAAAAGAAAACGACGCCGTCCACATTTATGCGCGATGGCCCGCGCGAAGGCCGAACATCTTCACCGCCCGCCGCACATCGTCGGCCAACGCGCTGCCATCCGGGTCGAACCAGCGCGCATCGAGTTCGCTGCGCAGCCATGTAATTTGACGTTTGGCGAGTTGGCGGGTGGCGAATACGGCCTGGTCGCGGAACGTCGCCGCGTCCACCTCGCCGGCGAGGTACGGCCACGCCTGGCGATAACCGACCGCGCGCATCGCCGGCAAGTCCGGGTGAAAGGCCGGGTCGGCGCGCAGGCGGTGCGCTTCGTCGAGAAAGCCCGCAGCGAGCATCGCGTCGAAGCGTCGTGCGATGCGTTCGTGCAGCGGTGCGCGCTCGCGCGGCACCAGCGCCATTTTGAGCACGCGCCACGGCAGTCGCTCACGCGGGCCTTCCTGCTGGGCCGACAACGGTCGCCCGCTGAGTTCGATCACTTCGAGTGCACGCTGTATGCGCTGCGCGTCGCCGGGACGGATCCGCTCGGCTGCGATCGGATCGAGTCGGCCCAGCCGCTCGTGCAGGGCCGCCCAGCCGATCGCGCGCGCCTCGTCCGCGAGGCGGCGACGTATCCCGGGATCGGCGTCCGGCAGCGCCGACAGCCCATGCTCGAGCGCGCGGAAGTAGAGGCCGGTGCCGCCGACTAACAGCGGGACGCGGCCTGCCCGAGTGATCTCGTGCATCGCCGCGAGCGCATCGGTGCGGAAATCCGCGGCGGAGTACGCCTGCGCCGGATCGCGGATGTCGACGAGCCGGTGCGGATGGCGCGCGAGCGTCGCCGCGTCGGGCTTGGCGGCGCCGATGTCGAGACCGCGATAGACGAGCGCGGAGTCGACGCTCACGAGGTCGAGATCGAAATGCTCGGCGAGCGCGCAGGCGAGCGCTGTCTTGCCGCTCGCGGTCGGGCCCATGAGGAAGATCGCTGCCGGGCGTTGGTCCGTTCGATTCATGCCGCGCGCATGGTGCCATCGCCGCGGCGTTCGTGCGCGGGTATCGCGTGCCGGATGTCAGGACTCCGACGCCGCGCTCTGCGCGGAGGCGTGCATGTAGTGGCGGCGCGGCAACAACGACACGTCGAGCAGGTTCTCGATGCGCATGAACACTTCCGAGCGCGAGAACGGCTTCTTCATGAAATCGTCGGCGCCGATGCGCTGCGCATAGAACTGTTCGGTCGCCTGCTCGTTGCCGCTCATCATGATGATCGGTATGTCTCGCGTGGCCGGCTGCCGGCGCAACTGGCGTAGCGCGGCGAAGCCGCTCATGCCGGGCAGCACGATGTCGAGGAAGACGAGGTCGGGGCGCTCGGCCAGCGCGAGTTCGATACCCTTCTCCGCATCGAACGCCTCGAGCACGACGTAGCCGTTCTGCCGCAGCATGCGTCCGAGCAGGGTCACGACCGTGGTCGAATCGTCGACGACGAGCACGCGCATGCCGCCGCGCGCATTCAGGCGCGGACCCGCACGGCGCTGCGGCGGCGCGCGCTCGCTACCGCCTGCGCCGAATAGACGCTTCACAAAACCGAGAATATCCATCGACCCCCCGTCGATTCCCCCCTATGCCACTTGCATGACACAGGCCTTTAGTGTCCGCGCAATGCCGGGGACGCACAAGCCGACCCGTTCTCATTTGTCCCGCCACGGGGCCGCTTGACCCCGGACTCGGGTCCAGGGTTTACCCTGACCCGCATGAACGCCCGCCATCACGCCTCCATGACCATCGGCCAGCTCGCGGCCTGCGCCGGCGTCGGCGCCGACACGGTGCGCTACTACGAGCGCGAGGGCCTGATGCCGACCCCGCGCCGCAGTGAAAGCGGTTACAGGCGTTACGACGCCGCGAGCGCCACACGCCTGCGCTTCATCCGCCGCGCGCGCGATCTCGGCTTCAGCCTCGACGACGTGCGTGAGCTGCTCGCCCTTTCCGCCGATGGCGGGCATGGCACGCAGGGCGTGCGCGCGCGTGCCGAGGCGCGCCTGGCCGACATCGAGCGGCGCATCGCCGAACTGCGCCGCGTGCAGCGTGGCCTCCGGATCCTCGTCGACGCCTGCCCCGGGCACGGCCCGCTCGATGCCTGTCCGATTCTCGCCGCGCTGGGCGGCAAGGAAGGCCCATGAAACCGTCGTCGCCGTCGCCGTCGCCCGCGCATCGACACGCGCATTCCGAACCCGGCCCGAAACCCGGGCACGCGTGCTGCGCGCAACGCGCGGACGATGCACTTGCCGCCAAGCCCGTTGCACGCGATCCCGTGTGCGGCATGCAGGTCGATCCGGGCGCGACGCCTCATCACGCCGTGCACGACGGGACGACATGGCACTTCTGCTCCGCGCGCTGCCGCGAACGCTTCGTCGCCGACCCCGGCACCTATATCGGCATGAAAGCCGCCCCACCGCCGGCGCCGGCGACGGCGATGGCGGATGCGGTTTACACGTGTCCGATGCATCCCGAGGTTCGCCAACAGGGGCCTGGCACCTGCCCGATCTGCGGGATGGCGCTCGAGCCGGAGATGCCGAGCCTCGACGACGGCGGGGATCCGGAGCTGCGCGACTTCTCGCGGCGCTTCTTCCTCAGCCTGCCGTTCACGCTCGCGACCTTCGTGCTCGCGATGGGCGCAGGCCACGCATGGCTGCCGTCGGCGGCGTGGCGCAGTGCGATCGAATGGGCCCTCGCGACGCCGGTCGTGCTCTGGGCCGGTTGGCCGTTCCTCGTACGCTGCGTGCAGTCGATCCGCACCGGGCATCCGAACATGTGGACGCTGATCGGCATCGGCGTCGCCGCGGCCTGGGGGTACAGCGTCGTGGTGCTGCTCGCGCCGGGGCTGTTTCCCGCGTCGTTCCACGAACACGGTCGTGTCGGCGTCTATTTCGTAGCGGCGGCGATGATCGTTTCGCTGACGTTGCTCGGCCAGTTGCTGGAGCTCCGCGCACGCTCGCACACTTCGGCGGCGATCAAGGCGCTGCTCGGCCTTTCGCCGAAGACTGCGCGCCGGCTGCGCGAAGACGGCAGCGAGGAAGACGTGCCGATCGCCGACATCGCGGTCGGCGACCGCGTGCGCGTGCGGCCGGGCGAGAAGGTCGCGGTCGACGGCGAGGTGGTCGAAGGCCGCTCCGCCATTGACGAATCGATGCTGACCGGTGAACCGCTGCCGGTGGAGAAGGAGCCGGGCGCGACCGTGATCGGCGCGACGCAGAACACCAGCGGCAGCCTCGTCGTGCGCGCGACGCGCATCGGCGCCGACAGCGTGCTCGCGCAGATCGTGCAGCTCGTCGCGCAGGCGCAGCGCACGCGCGCGCCGATCCAGCGCCTCGCGGACCGCGTCGCGGCAGGTTTCGTGCTCGCGGTGCTCGGCGTGGCGCTCGTCACCTTCTTCGCCTGGGGCCTGGCAGGCCCCGCGCCGTCATGGACCTGGGCGGTACTCAATGCGGTGTCCGTACTCATCATCGCCTGCCCCTGCGCACTCGGCCTCGCCACGCCGATGTCCGTGATGGTCGCGAGCGGGCGGGCCGCGCGCGCGGGCGTGCTGTTCCGCGATGCGGCGGCGATCGAGACGCTGCGCCGCATCGACACCCTCGTCGTCGACAAGACCGGCACGCTCACCGAAGGACGCCCGCGTTTTCGTGAAATCGTGCCCGCGCCGGGCTGGACAGGCGACGAGGTGCTGCGCATCGCCGCGAGCCTCGACCAAGGCAGCGAGCACCCGCTCGCGGCGGCGCTCGTCGCCGAGGCGCGCGCACGGGCGCTGCCGCTCGAAACCGCGGCGGATTTCGAATCGACCGCCGGCATCGGCGTACGCGGCCGCATCGGCGGAAAGGACGTCGCGCTCGGCAACGCCGCACTCGCACGCGGCTTCGGCGTCGCGTCGTCGCCGCTGGCCGCGCGCGCCGAGGCGCTGCGCGCGGAGGGCGCGAGCGTCATGCACCTCCTCGTCGAAGGCGGCCTGGCCGGCCTCCTCGCGGTCGCCGATCCGATCAAGGCATCCACGCCGGCGGCGATCCGGACGCTGCGCGAAGGCGGCATGCACATCGTGATGGCGAGCGGCGACGGCGTCGCCACCGCGGCCGCGATCGCACGCGGGCTCGGCATCGACGAGGTGCACGGCGACCTGCGCCCGGAGGACAAGGTCACGCTCGTGCAGCAGCTGCGCGAGCAAGGACGTCGCGTCGCGATGGCCGGCGACGGCATCAATGATGCGCCGGCGCTCGCTGCGGCCGACGTCGGCATCGCGATGGGCAGCGGCACCGACGTCGCCATCTCCAGCGCGCAGGTGACGCTCGTGCGCGGCGATCTCGGCGGCATCGTGCGCGCCCGCTCGATCTCGCGCGCGGCGGTCGCCAACATGCGCCAGAACCTCGTGTTCGCACTGCTCTACAACGCCGCGGGCGTGCCCCTCGCGGCCGGCGCGTTGTACCCCGCCTTCGGCATCGTGCTGTCGCCGATGGTCGCGGCCGCGGCGATGAGCCTGTCGTCGGTGTCGGTGGTCGCGAACGCGCTGCGCCTGCGCAACGCCCGGGTGTGAGGCGACGCCGCAACCGGTCATCGACACGCGTTTGCGGGGGGGCCCGCCGGACCATCCGGCGGCGAATCGAACGGCATCGCGGTTTCGTGCGCCGCCGCTGCGCGGCGCGCGCGCGCAGGACGTATAATTCCGCGGTTCGCCTACCCGCACCGAGCGAGTTACCTCCATGTCGCAGATGATGAAGGCCCTGGTCAAGCGCGAGGCCGCGCGCGGAATCTGGATGGAGGAGGTCCCGGTTCCGGAGATCGGCCCCAACGACGTGCTCATCAAGCTCGAGAAGACCGCGATCTGCGGCACCGACCTCCACATCTACAAGTGGGACGAGTGGTCGCAGCGCGTGATCAAGCCGGGCCTGGTGATCGGCCACGAGTTCGTCGGTCGCATCGTCGACATGGGCCCGGGCGTGCGCGGCTACAGCCTCGGCCAGCGCGTGTCGGCCGAAGGCCACATCGTCTGCGGCGTCTGCCGCAACTGCCGCGCGGGCAAGCAGCACCTGTGCCCGAACACGGTCGGCATCGGCGTCAACCGCAACGGCGCGTTCGCCGAGTTCGTGTCCGTGCCGTCCTCCAATCTTTGGCCGATCCCCGACCAGATCCCGAGCGAGCTCGCCGCGTTCTTCGATCCGTACGGCAACGCCGCGCATTGCGCGCTCGAGTTCGACGTGATCGGCGAGGACGTGCTCATCACCGGCGCCGGCCCGATCGGCATCATCGCCGCGGGCATCTGCAAGCACGTCGGCGCGCGCAACGTCGTCGTCACCGACGTCAACGACTACCGCCTCAAGCTCGCCGCCGACATGGGTGCGACCCGCGTCGTCAACGTGTCCAAGCAATCGCTCAAGGAAGTGGTGAAGGACCTGCACATGGAGGGCTTCGACGTCGCCCTCGAGATGAGCGGCAACCCGCGCGCCTTCAGCGACATGCTCGACTGCATGTACCACGGCGGCAAGGTCGCCCTGCTCGGCATCCTGCCGAACGGCGCCGGCATCGACTGGGACAAGGTCATCTTCAAGGGACTCACGCTGCACGGCATCTACGGCCGGCGCATGTACGAGACCTGGTACAAGATGACGCAGATGGTGCTGACCGGCTTCCCGCTGCAGAAGGTGCTCACGCACCAGATCCACATCGACGACTTCCAGCGCGGTTTCGACCTCATGGATTCGGGCAACTGCGGCAAGGTGGTCTGCTCCTGGACCTGATGCTCGCGGATCCGACGCCCTGGCCCTGACGCGACGACCGCCGGCATGACACCGAGCCGCCGCATCCGCGACATCATCGAATCGGCACTCGCCGAGCTGCCGCAGACGCCGATCCTCGCCGCGTTCAGCGGTGGCCTCGACTCGATGGTGCTGCTGCACGCATTGGCGCAATCGGACGCGACGCGGGCGCGCGGACTGCGCGCGGTGCACGTCGACCACGGCCTGCACGAAGACAGCGAGGCGTGGGCGCGCCGCTGCCGCGAATTCGCCGATGCGCTCGGGGTCGAGTTGATCGTGTGCGCGGTCGACGTCGTGCGCAGCCCCGGCCTCGGCCTCGAGGCGAGCGCCAGGCGCGCGCGCTACGCGGCGATCGAGACCCTGCTCTCGCCCGGTGAAATCGTCGCGCTCGCCCATCATCGCGACGACCAGGCCGAAACCGTGTTGCTCAAGCTGCTGCGCGGATCGGGGCCCGAAGGCATCGGCGCGATGCGCCCCTTGCGCAGGCTCGGCCGCGGGTTCGCGTGGCGGCCGCTGCTGCTGTTGCCGCGCGCGGCATTGCGCGAATACGCCGAACACCATCGCCTGGGCTGGATCGCTGACCCGAGCAACGCCGACCAGACGATCGACCGCAACTACCTGCGCATGCAGGTGATGCCGCGCATCACCGCGCGCTGGCCCGAGGCCGAGAGCAGCATCGCGCAAAGCGCCGCCTGGGCGCGTGCCGCGGCCGAATTCATCGACGTGGAAGCCGAACGGGCGCTCGCCCGCATCCAGGGCCTGGACCCATCGACCCTGCAGTTCCGCGAATGGCTCGCGCTGCCGACTGCGCTGCGCGACCCGGTGCTGCGCCGCTGGCTGCGCGCGCTGGACCTGCCCGAACCGACGCACTATCAGGCCGCGGAACTCGTGCGCCAGCTCGGCGAAGCCGGCGAAGACCGCCAGCCGTGCGTGCGCTGGCCGGGCACGGAAGTGCGCCGCTATCGCGACCTGCTGCACGCGCTGGCGCCATTGCAGTTCCCGCCGCTCGAGTGGGTCGCGGCGTTCGACGGCAGTCCGCTGGCGCTGCCGCTCGATCTCGGCGTGCTGCGCCTGCGTGGCGCCGCCGGTGACCTGCGGCTGGCCGTCCCGCTGCAGGTGCGCTTCCGGCGTGGCGGCGAAAGCCTGCGCCTGTCCAGCGGCGGCCACACGCGCGAGCTGCGCGACCTGTTCCAGGAGGCCGGCATACCGCCGTGGAAGCGCGGCCGCCTGCCGCTCGCGTTCGATGCCGACGGCGCGCTCGTCGCGGTGGCCGACATCTGGCTCAGCGAAGCGGGTGCCGCCCTGCTCGCCCCGTCGGGCGCACGCTTCGAATGGACGTCCGCCGAAGGCGCGCGGCGCGGTGGCGACAGGCTCGCGATTGATCTTGCGGACGCGCTGAGCTAGTTTTCGCGCCCATGCCAAAGCCCGCCGCCGAAACCTCGCAGGTCGCCGACTTCGAGAAGTCCCTCGACGAACTCGAACAGCTCGTCGGCCGCATGGAACAGGGTGATCTCAGCCTCGACGAGTCGCTGCAGTCGTTCGAGCGCGGCATCGCGCTCTACCGCAACTGCCAGGGCGCACTCGACCAGGCGAAGCTGCGCGTGAGCCAGTTGCTCGATCCGGGGGTGCCGGAAGGTGCCCAGCCCTTCGACCCCGACGTGCCGTGATTTGTGCGATCGTCCATGATCGCGGCCTTGTCGGGGTGTAGCTGTTCGAACGGATCGTAGCCTCGCCCTGAAGTCCACAGCGGCCATCCATGGCCGCACTTTTCAAGGAAGGCATCAAGACCATTTACTGCGGGTGGGGCATTTGCCGTCCGCCCCGTCGAGAGCTGTCTACGTGAGCGATCTTTCTCCTGAACTTCTGGCGCTGTCGGTGCGGGCGGACGAGGCGCTGGCGCACGTGTTGCCGGATGAGGCGCAGCCGCCGGTCGAATTGCATCGCGCGATGCGCTACGCCGTGCTCGGCGGGGGCAAGCGCCTGCGGCCGTTGCTCGTCTACGCGACCGGCCTCGCGTTTGGCGCGGCGCCGGAGCAGCTGGATGCATCGGCCGCCGCGGTCGAGATCATTCACGCCTACTCGCTCGTGCACGACGACCTCCCGGCGATGGACGACGACGACCTGCGCCGCGGCCGGCCGACCTGCCACGTCGTATTCGGCGAGGCGATGGCGATCCTCGCCGGCGACGCGCTGCAGGCGCTCGCATTCGAGGTGCTCGCGAACGATCCTGCGCTCGCCACCGACCCGGCGAACCACCTCGCGATGCTGCGCACGCTCGCCGGCGCCTGCGGCTCGCACGGCATGGCGGGCGGCCAGGCGTTCGACCTCGCGGCGGTCGGACAGGTGCTCGACGCGCCCGAGCTCGAGCGCATGCACGTGCACAAGACCGGCGCGTTGATCCGCGCGTCCGTGCGCCTCGGCGCGCTCGCCGCCGGCGTCCGCGACGCGCGCGTGCTCGACGCGCTCGAGACCTACGGTCACGCGATCGGGCTCGCGTTCCAGATCCGCGACGACCTGCTCGACATCGAGGCGGATACCGCGCAGCTCGGCAAGACCGCCGGCAAGGACGTCGCGGCGAACAAGCCGACGTATCCCGCGATCCTCGGCGTCGACGCCTCGCGTGCGGAGCTCGCGATGCTGACCGCACGCGCGCTCGCCGCAATCGAACCGCTTGATGCGCGCACCGACGTGCTGCGCGGCCTCGCCCTCTTCGTCTCCGCCCGCAAAAGCTGAGTCCAGGGAGGCCTCACCCCGTGCAGGGCCATGGATGGCCGACGACAGGGGGTCCACTTCCGCAATGGACTCACTCCGTGCAGGCCATGGACCGCCGTCGACACGGCGCGACCGGCTCCGCGCAATACGCCGGCCACGCGATGCGCGCGGCCGGCGCGAACCTCACTTCACGAGACGCAACGCGAACGGATAGCGGTAGGCGACGCCTTCATTCGCCTTGATCGCGGCGACGATCGTCAGCACGAACCAGGCCACGAACAGCAGCAGGCCGATCGGCACCGTGAGCAGCGCGCCGATGAAGAACGTGCCGATCGTGACGACCCACAGCGCGGCCGCGACGATGAGCGCGGTGATGTTGAAGTTCAGCGCTTCCTTCGCCTGGTCGGCCGCGAACGGCAGCGTATCGCGCTTGACGAGCCAGACGATGAGCGGGCCAATGACGCAGCCGATGCCCGTGATGAACGCGCTGAACGCGGACAGGTGGCCGATCAGCGCCCAGGTACGGTCGTCGTTCGAAGGCACCGGGGACTGGACCGTTTCGGGCACGCTGGCCGGGGTGGCGCTGCCCGTATCGTTCTCGTTCTCGCTCATGCGCTCTCTCCGCGTTGGGTGGCGATGTCGAATCTGGGTGCGCGCGAACGACGCCACAATAGCGCGGAAGTCATGCCTGTGCCGCGCTATTCGCCTGCGATCGTCATGCGCTCGAGCAGGATCGACCCGGTGAGGATGTGCGAGCGCGGGTCGACGTCGCGGCCGACGGCTACGACGTTCGCGTACATGTCGCGCAGGTTGCCGGCGATCGTGATCTCCTCGACCGGGTACGCGATCTCGCCGTTCTCGACCCAGAAACCGCTCGCGCCGCGCGAGTAGTCGCCGGTGATCAGCGACACGCCCTGGCCCATGAGCTCGGTCACGAGGAGGCCGCGACCCATGCGCCGCAGCAGCGCAGGCGTGTCGTCCTCGCCCGGCTGCACGACGATGTTCTGCACGCCGCCCGCGTTGCCGGTCGACTGCAGGCCGAGCTTGCGGGCCGAGTAGCTGCCGAGGATGTAGCGCGCGAGAACGCCGTCGCGGACGAGGTCCGAGTCGCGCGTGGCGACGCCTTCCGAATCGAACGCCGTCGATCCATGGCCGCGCGGGATGTGCGGCCGCTCGACCATCTGCATCCAGTGCGGGAACACCGGCTTGCCGACGTGATCGACGAGGAAGCTCGCGCGCCGGTACAGCGCGCCACCGCTCGCCGCGGAGAGGAAATGGCCGACGAGGCTGCGCGCGACTTCGGGCACGAACAGCACCGGGCAGTCGCGCGTCGTCAGGCGCCGCGCGCCGAGGCGCGCGACGGTGCGTTCGGCCGCCTTGCGCCCGATCGACACGGCGCTGGCGAAGTCGCTCGCGCGGCGCACGCTGTCGTACCAGTAGTCGCGCTGCATGCCGGACTCGTCTTCCGCGATCAGCGCGACCGAGAGCGTATGGCTCGTGCCGCGCTCCGTCCCGACGAAGCCGAGCGAGTTCGCGTATGCGGTCAGCGATGCGCCGACCTGCACCGATGCGCCGTCGGAATTGTCGATGCGCGGGTCGTGCGAGCGCCCGGCCTCCTCGATCTCGACGCCGAGGCGGATCGCCTCCTCGGGCGTGATGTCCCATGGATGCCAGAGGTCGAGATCCGGGATCGTCTTCGCGAGCAGGGCCGGATCGGCGAGCCCATTCGCCGGATCCTCCTCGGTATGGCGCGCGATCGCGCACGCATGCTCGACCGTCTGCTCGATCGACTTGGGATCGAGATCGGCCGTGCTCGCCGAACCCTTGCGTTTGCCGAAATAGACGGTCACCGAAACGCCGCGATCGCGCGTGCGCTCGACCGTCTCGACTTCGCCGAGGCGCACGCCGACGGCGAGGCCGAGATCGACGCTCGCGGCGGCGTCCGCTTCGCTCGCCCCCTTCGCGCGGGCGAGGCGGACCACGTCCTCGGCGATCGCGGCGAGGCGGTCGAGGTCGGCGGAGCTGGTATCTTTGTCGGTCACGATGGCATTCATTGCAGCATTATCCTGGAATCCGTGATGCACGACCTGCACGACGACGAATCGCCGGAGGCCCTGGGGCCGAGCCGCAGCCAGTTGCGGCGCGAGGCGCTTGACATCTTCAAGCTCGCCGAGACGCTGTCCAACCTCAGCGAGGCCGAACTCGCCCGCGTGCCGCTCGACGACGACCTGCGCGAGGAAGTGCGACGCACGCGCGCGGTCACGTCACACATCGCGCGCAAGCGCCAGAACCAGTTCCTCGCCAAGCAGATGCGCAAGCTCGACGAGGAATCGGTCGAGGCCATCCGCTACGCGCTCGGCGTCGACCGCGAGAAGGCGCATCGTGAAACCGCAGCGATGCACCGCCTCGAAACCTGGCGCGAACGCCTGCTCGCCGAAGGCGACGACGCGCTCGCCGAATTCATCGCGCAGCATCCGTCCGCCGATCGCCAGCGGCTGCGCCAGCTCGTGCGCAACGCACTCGCCGAACGCAAGGCGGACAAGCCGCCGCATGCGTACCGCGAACTGTTCCGCGTGTTGCGCGAGGCGAGCGACTCCGACGCCGGCGCGGCGGAATGACGGCCGCCGGCGGCGCGCGGCGACACAAGGGTTCCTGCCCGTCGCCGCCAGCGCGATCCACGCGGTCGCGCCGAAGTGCGGCCAGCGGAAACAGTACGCGTCTGGCGCGAGTCCGGTCGTGATGCGCGGCTCGCGCGTCGCGTAGGCATGGCCACCCGGGGCGAATTCACGCGCGAGGCACGACGGCGCTCGTGCGCAGCGGCTTCGTCACCGCGCACGCGATACGCGAGCCGCTCGACGCCGCGAGGGCCGCACGCGGCGACCGCGTGAGCTTCACGCCGCGGTGCCTCCGACCGTCATGCCGTCGATCTTCAACGTCGGCTGGCCGACGCCGACCGGCACGCTCTGCCCGTCCTTGCCGCAGACGCCGACGCCTTCGTCGAGCTTGAGGTCGTTGCCGATCATCGACACGCGCTTGAGCACGTCGGCGCCCGAACCGATCAGCGTCGCGCCCTTCACCGGGCGCGTGACCTTGCCGTCCTCGATCAGATACGCCTCGCTCGCCGAGAAGGTGAACTTGCCGTTGGTGATGTCGACCTGGCCGCCGCCGAAATTGACCGCGTACAGGCCACGCTTGACCGACGCGATGATCTCGCCGGGGTCGCGCTCGCCCGGCAGCATGTAGGTGTTGGTCATGCGCGGCATCGGCAGGTGCGCGAACGATTCGCGCCGGCCGTTGCCGGTGGAGCGCTGGCCCATCAGGCGCGCATTGAGCTTGTCCTGCATGTAGCCCTTCATCACGCCGTTCTCGACCAGCACCGTGCAGCTCGTCGGCGTGCCTTCGTCGTCGATGCTGAGCGAACCGCGCCGCGCGGCGAGCGTGCCGTCGTCGACCACGGTGACGCCGTCCGCCGCGACCTTCTCGCCGAGCATGCCGGCGAACGCGGAAGTTTCCTTGCGGTTGAAGTCGCCCTCGAAACCGTGCCCGATCGCCTCGTGCAGGAGCACGCCGGGCCAGCCGGGGCCGAGCACGACCGGCATGTTGCCGGCGGGTGCCGGTACCGCGTCGAGATTGACCAGCGCCGTGCGCACGGCCTCGCGCGCGAATGCGTGCGCGCGGCCGTTCTCGAGCAGTTCGGGGAAGGTGTAGCGGCCGCCGCCACCGCTGCTGCCCGACTCGCGCCGGCCGTTCGCCTCGGCGATGACCTGCACGTTCATGCGCACGAGCGGTCGCACGTCGGCGGCGAGCGTGCCGTCCGAATGCGCGATGAGCACGGTGTCGACGGCGGCAGCGAGGCTCACGATGACCTGCTTCACGCGCGGATCGGCGGCCCGGCAGGCCGCGTCGACTTCGCGCAGCACGGCGATCTTCGCTTCATTCGTGAGGCTGTCGATCGGATCGACCGGCGCATACAGCGCACGCGCGCTCGCGATCGCGAGCGGCTTGCCGACGCCGTTCGCACCGGCGCGGGCGATCGCGCGCGCCGAGCCCGCAGCTTCGACCAGCGCCGGCAGCACGATCTCGTCGGAGTACGCGAAACCGGCCTTTTCGCCCGAGAGCGCGCGCACGCCGACACCCTGCTCGATCGAATGCGAGCCGTCCTTGACGATGCCGTCCTCGAGCACCCAGGACTCCGAACGCGAATGCTGGAAATACAGGTCGGCCGCGTCGATCGCCGGTCCCATGAGGCGGGCGAACACGCCGTCGAGGTCACGGGTGGCGAGCCCGCCCGGGCTCAGCAGTTGGCGTTCGGCAAGGGCGATGAGATCGGACATGAAGGGAGCCAGGCCAGGAAAACGGTTGGATCATGGCGCACGCAGCGCGCGAGACCAACCGGGAAGATGGGGCCGCGCATGCTGGACCACAACCTGGTCCATTGCAACGCAGGACGTCAGGGCCGGCTGCCGCCGTCGTCGCCGAGCGGCGACACCTGCCAGGGCGGCGCGAGCTCTTCGGGCAGCACGGGCTCCGCCGCAGGCTCCGTCGCCGGCGCCGCATCCGCGCCCCTGCCCACCCTGGCTCGCGAGAGCAAGGTGATGTGCGGCTTGTCCCACGATCCGGACACCTTGTAGCGGCGTGCGACCGCCTTGCCGATCGGCTTGTTGAAGATGCCCTGCATGACCAGGCCCGCCGCCGCACCGACCGGACCCGCGGCGATCGCGCCGACGATCGGCAAGGTCGCGCCGGCGCGCGCACGCACGTCCATGAGCTGGTCGTAGTCCTTCGTGCGCAGCCCCGTGCGGCCGCTGACGATGATCTCCGCGGCCGGACTGTCGATGCGCAGCCCGTCCGTGTAGGCATTGCCGCCGGCGAGGCGGAACGTACCCGTGATCGAATTGAAGCCGAGACCGGACCGGAAGAAATCGCTGAAATCGAGACTCAGGCGCCGCGGGATCTCGGTCAGCGAGAAGAGGCCGAAGATGCGCCCCGCTCCGGGGTCGACGTCGAGGATGCGACCTTCGGCGACGTCGATCGCGAGCGTGCCGTCGAGCTTGGGCAGCGCGAACGCGGACGGCGGGCCGAACCAGCTCGCGTCGATCGTGGCCTTCGTGCTGCCGCCGTCGATGAGCCCGGCGAAGCCGAGCGCATCCATCATGCGGCCCAGGTTCTGCGCGCTGAGCTGGATCGACATGCGCGAGCGGTTCTCGATCGCGCCGCCGGTCCAGTCGCCGCTGCCGATCATCGACACGTTCGGCGAATGCGATTCGAGCGTGTCGATCTGCATGCCGCCCGCGATCGGATGGCTGTCGAACTGCGCGCTGCCGAAGCTCGCGTTGCCGAGCTGGAAATCTTCCACGCGCAGGTGCAGCGGCGGCAGCGAACCCGGCGCGACGTCGGCGAGTGCGCCGGCGTCGGGTGCGTCGGCCGGTGCTTCCGGCCAGTGCACGCGCGCGAACCTCGCGGTGATTCCGCGCGTGGCGAGGTCGCCGCGCGGCACTTCGAGCGTGCCGGCGAGCGCGGCGCCGTCGATGCGGATCGTGGTCTTCGCGAGCGTGTTCTCGATCGCGAGGCCGGTGTCGTCGAACTCGCGCCCGCCGAACACGAAGTCGTCGGCGCGCAGGTCCAGCGAGTCGACGAGCGCTGGACCGCCGCTGCCGCTCTCGACGAGGTCGAGCCAGGCGCCCGCGTCGAGGCGCGCGACGCGCCCCCCGATCGCGATGCCCTGCGCCGGCGGCGCGCCGACCACGCCTGCGCCGAATTGGATGCGCGCACCGAAGGCGCGGCCGCTGCCGGGCGCGCGGCCGCGCATGCCTGCGATCGTCCCCAGCCGCGCACTGAATTCCTGCCCGGCATACGGCAGTCCGAGATCGAGGTGGAACGGCGTGCTCGCGTCTGCCGCCTTCGCGAGCGGCGGCGGCAAGGCGATCGCGGTGCCGACGAGGTCGCTGTCGAGCGCGAGTACCGCGCGCGCGTTGCCGTCGACCGCGTGATCGACGCCGACCCGCGCGGTCCACGCCGACTCGCCCTGCACGCTGCCGAGCATCGGCAGCAGCACGGGCACGTCGGCGAATACGCTCGTGACCGGCCAGCTGCCGGCGACGCTCGCTTCGAACACATGGCGTGGATCGACGACGTAACCGCCGATCGCGACGGTCAATTTCGCCTTGCGTTCGCGGAACGTCGCGTCGAGCGCGTCGGCGAGGAAGCCCTTCTGGTTGAAGCGCAGCACGCCGTTCGCGTCGTTGAAGTGCAGGTCATACGCCTCGTGGTCGATGCGCGCGCCGGCGAGATCGACCTTGCCGTCGAGCACGAGCGCTCCGGCCTCCTTGATCGGCAGCTTCATCGTGAAGCCGACTACGCCACGGCCGCCGATCGCGATGTCCTTGAGTTGCTCCTGGTAGGTCTTGCCGATCGGCGTCGCGCGCAGGAACGCGAGCAGGTTCGGTCCGGTGCCTTCGCCCTTCGCCGACAGGTCGAGCACGAGCGGGCCGAAGTCCTCGATCGTCGCACTCGCCGCGCTCACCTTGTTCCCCATTGCAGTGACGGCATCCGCTTCGACGTTCATGCCGTCGTTGATGAAGGTCGCGATGCCGTGAATGTGTTCGGCCGGCGGCCAATCCTCGTGATAGTCGAGCGTCGCGTCATTCACGATGCCCACCGCAACGAAGCGCCCGGCGCGATTGTGGAACGGCCAGTCGGCGAGATCGCCGTGGATCGCGACGCGGCCTTCGTCGATGCGACCCCCGACCAGAGCGCGGTCGAGCCAGGCGACCGCGTTCGGCGGCATCGTGTTGGTCGGCCAGAACAGCTTCGCCGCGACGACGTCGCCGTGCGTGGCGATCGCGTACAGGTCGAGGCTCGGCCGGCGTCCCGCGGCGACGTCGACGCTGCCGCGCAGTTCGCCACCGAAGCCCTCGCCTTCGAAGCCGATGCGATCGGTTTCGATGCGCCAGCCGTCCTCGCTGCGGCGCGCGACCAGGTCGCCGCCGAAGCGGGAGAACGCGAACGGCTTCCGGAACACGCGCGGCAGGTTCACGCGCAACGCCTGTTCCGGCAGTTGTGCGAGCAATGCGCTTTCGTCGCCGACCACGTCGACGTCGAGGCCTTCGATGCCCGGTATCGCGCCGGCGCTCGCAGCCTCGCCGCCACGCAGGTTCGCGCTTACCGCATACGCGTCGCCACGAAGATCCACCTGCGCCTGCCCGAGCAGGCCGCGCGGATGCGCGAGGTAGAGCCAGCGCCGCAGCTCGCCCGGCGTGCGCGCGGGCAGCATCGCGAGGTTGGCGAGCGGCTCGAGCGCGAGCGCGCTCGCGGCCGCGCGCCAATGCGTCGTGGCGCCATCGCCGCGACGCTCGAGGGTGAAGCGCGCGGGTTTGGCGTCGGCGGCGGCCACGAAGTCGGCGATGTCGAGCGTCCAGCCGTCCGCGTCGCGCATCCAGCGCGCGACCAGCGCGAGGCGGTCGAACGAGGCGCGCGGTTCGATCAACGCGCCGTCGCCGATCGCGACCGGCTCGTTCGCGGCGAACTGCGCGTCCTTGAGGTCGATGCGCGAGCGCGCGTCCTCGATGCGCCCCGCAGCGACGTGCAACCAGAACTGCACCGCGCCGTGCCCCGCGAGCGGGCGCACGCCCGTGGACGAGGCGCTCGCGCCGAACGCGGCCAGGTCGAGGTCGCGCCCGCCGACGTAGATCTCACCCGAACGCTCGGCCGGATCGAGGTCGGCGACGAGTTCGAGCGGCGGCGTTTCACTGCCCGCGTCGCGCACGCGACCCAGCACGCGCATGACCGAGCCGCGATTGAGCACGCGCAGGATCGGTGCGTCGAACTGCAGGTGCAGGTCGCGCCCGGTATCGTCGATGGCGAGTTTGAGGCGCGTGATCTCGAGTGCACCGAGTGCGCCCATCGAAACGGGCTCGTCGCGCGGCGACGAGGCGCCGAGATCGAAATCGCGCAGCCTCCATTCGCCGTCGGCGTGCACGAGCCGCAGTTCGACGTCGGCGAGCCGGAACTCGCTGAATGCCTTGTTGCGCTGCACGGCGGCGAGCAGGTCGAAGGCGAGTTCCGCGTGCGGGATCAGCAGCGGCGCGCTGCCCGCGCTGCCGGCGATGCGCACGTCGTCGAGCGAGAGCAGTGGTCCGCCACCGACCCAGCGCCCGTCGAGGCGCCCGATCGTGACGGCGCGGTCGAGCCGGTCCGACAGCCAGCGCTCGACCTGCTGCGGATGCTGGGTAAGCCATGGCATCGCCAGCTGCGTGATGCCGGCCAAAACGCCGAGCAGGATCACGCACGTCGCCGCCGCCGCCAGCAGCGCGAACCGCAGCCGGCGCAGGCACACCCGCAGCATGGTGGTCACCCGACCCCCGCCGCGGTGCTAGAGCAGCACGACATCGTACTGCTCCTGCGAATAGTGCTCTTCCGGTTGGAAACGTATCGTCTTGCCGATGAATTCCTCGAGTTCGGCGACCGCGACCGACTCTTCCTCGAGGATGCGGTTGACCACCCTCGGTGCGGCCAGCACGAGCAGTTGCTGCGCCTCGAACTGGCGCACCGCGCGGGTGATCTCGCGGAAGATCTCGTAGGTGATCGTCTCGGCGGTCTTCACGCTGCCGCGCCCGCTGCACGCCGGGCATGGCTCGCACAGCTGCCGTTCGAGGCTCTCGGTGGTGCGCTTGCGCGTCATCTCGACCAGGCCGAGCGGCGACATGTCGTACACGGTCGCCTTCGCATGATCGCGCGCCATCGACTTCTGCAACTGGCGCAGCACCTGGCGCTGGTGCTCCTCGTCGGTCATGTCGATGAAGTCGATGATGATGATGCCGCCGAGGTTGCGCAGGCGCAGCTGCCGCGCCGCGGCCTGCGCGGCCTCGAGGTTGGTGCGGAACACCGTCTCCTCGAGGTTGCGCGAGCCGAGGAAGCCGCCCGTGTTGACGTCGATGGTCGTCATCGCCTCGGTCTGGTCGACGATCAGGTAGCCGCCGGACTTCAGCGGCACATCCTTCTTCAGCGCGTTCTGGATCTCGTCCTCGACCCCGTACAGGTCGAAGATCGGCCGCTCACCGGGGTAATGCTCCACCCGCTCGGCCAACTCGGGCATGAACTGCGATACGAAGCGCTGCGCGCGTTCGAGCGTCTCGCGCGAATCGATGCGCACCTTCTCGATCGACGGCCGCATGAGGTCGCGCAGCGCGCGCAGCGGCAGGCTGAGGTCTTCGTAAATGCGCTCGCCGACGCGCGCGCGCGCCATCTGTTCCTGGATGTTCGCCCACAGCTTGCCGAGGTAATCGATGTCCTCGGCGAGCGCTTCGCGCGACTGGCCTTCGGCATTCGTGCGCACGATGTAGCCGAGCCTCGGCGCGAGGGTCGTCGCGGTCGCGGGTGCGGCGGGTTCCAGCCCGATCGTCGCCGCGAGCAGATCCTTGAGCCGCTGGCGCTCCACCTCGTCCTCGATGCGCACCGAAACGCCGAGCACCTTGCTGTACGGCAGCAGCACGAGATAGCGCGAGGGGATCGACAGGTGCGTCGTCAGGCGCGCGCCCTTCGTGCCGATCGGATCCTTGACCACCTGCACGACGATGTCCTGGCCGTCGCGCACGAGTTCGGTGATCGGCGGCGCCGGCGCGGCCGCGGCCTCGCCGTTCTCGCCGGTCAGGGTCGCGTGCGGTCGCACGATGTCCGAGGCGTGCAGGAACGCCGCGCGATCGAGGCCGATCTCGACGAAGGCAGCCTGCATGCCGGGCATGACCCGGCTGACCTTGCCTTTGTAGATGTTGCCGACATAGCCGCGCCGGCTCGCCCGCTCGACGTGGACCTCCTGCAGCATGCCGTTCTCGACCAGGGCGACGCGCGTTTCACGCGGGGTCACGTTGATCAGGATTTCTTCGGACATGTAAGGACTTGGAGGAGGAAATTGAAGCAACTTATAGCTTCACGGCGGGCTTCTTGTCGAATGCGCCGTTCGCATCTCGACCGATGTTTGCAAAGCTACCTTTCGGCGCGCCGTCAACGCCCGGCGAAATCGGCCACCCGGCGTCCGCGGCGACGGCCCTGCCCCACGCGTCCATGTAGACTTGCGCCGCATTCCGCCCTCCGATCCTGGTTGCACGTTTGCGTTACCTGACCGGCGACACCCTGATCGACCTCGACGCGCGCGAGATCCGCCGCGACGGTGCGCCGGTGGAAGTCGAGGCGAAGGTGTTCGACCTGATCGCGCTGTTGCTGCGCGAGCGCGGCCGCGCCCTCGACAAGCGCGAACTCATCGAGGCGCTGTGGGGCGATCGCCCGGTCACCGACGCGGCGCTGTCGCAGCAGTTGCGCAAGGCGCGGCGCGCGCTCGGCGATGACGGCGATGCGCAGCGCGTGATCCGCACGGTGCATGGGCGCGGCCTGCGCTGGGTCGGCGACGTGATCGAACTCGCCGACACGGAGCCCGCCGTCCTGCCGGTCGCCGTCGCGCCGGCCGAACCGCTGGCGCGGACGGTCGAGCCTGCCGCACGCGGACTGCATCCGCGACGCCTCGCCTGGGTCGCCCTGTCCGTTTGCGTGCTCCTGCTGGCCGGCGTCCTCGGTTACCGCGCCTTTGCGCCCCATGCGGACGCGCCTTCCGCTACAGCGACGCGCATCGCGATCCTGCCGATCGAGGATCGCAGCGGCGACGACGGGCTTGCGTGGACGCGCAGCGGCCTCATGGGCCTCATGGCCGGCCTGTTCGGCGAGGACGGGCGCGTCGACGTGGTGCCGGCGAAGGACGTGCTCGCCAGCGACAAGGCCGCGCGCGCGCTCGATGCCGAGGGCGTTGCCGCGCTGCGTGCGGCATTCGGTGCGACCCACCTCGTCGCGACGCGCCTGCGCCGCGTCGGCTCGCTGTACGAACTGGACGTGCGCCTGGTCGGCGCGGGCGCGGCTGATCGCAGCGAAACCCTGCATGGCAGCGCGCCTGCCCCGCTCGCGGTCGACGCGGTCGCGCAGGTGCGCCGCTGGCTCGGCCTCGCCGCGTTGCCGGACGTGCGCCACAAGGGCATCGGAAGCGCATTCCTCGCCGAAGCCTATGCGCGCGGCCTCGACGCGCAGCTGCACGGCGACACCGCGGGCGCACGCAAGTATTTCGAGATCTGCCTCGACCAGGATCCGGCTCTCGCCTGGCCGCGCCTCGGCCTCGCGATCGCGCAGGGCGCGGCGGGCGACGCGCAGGCGAGCGCCGACAACGCCGCGAAGGTCGCCGCTGCCGCGCGCGAGCAGGGCGACGAGGAACTGCTGGTCGCGGCCGAACGCCAGCTCGGCTCGATCGCGTTCCGCCGCGGCGACCTCGACGGCGCGGCGCGCCACCTGCAGGCCGCGCTCGCCGACGTCTCCGCGAGCCGACCGTTCGTACTCACCGACCTGCTCGTCGCGCAGGCGTCGGTCGAGGACGAGCGCGGCCACTTCGACGAGGCGCGGGCGCTGTTCGAACGCGCGCTCGCACTCGCGCGCAGCACCGGCAACCGGCGCGGCGAAGCGCTCGTGCTGGTCAACCTCGCCACGGTCGACAACGGTGCCGGCGATGCGGCCGCGGCAGGCGCCAAGCTGCGTGAAGGGCTCGACGCCGCGCGCGCCGCCGGCGACGCCACGCTCGAAGGCCACACGCTCGCCAGCCTTGGCGCGACCGAGGCGAACCAGGGTCGCCTGCGCGATGCGGCGACACTGCTGCAGCAGGCGCTCGCACTCGCCCACCGGCGCGGCGACGTGCAGCTCGAGATGCTGGCGAGCCTGCAGCTGCTCGGCGTGCTCGCGCCGTTCGATCGCGACGCGGACATCGCGATCCTCGCCGAGCGCGTTCGCAGTGCCGCCGAGCGCCAGCGCAATCCGTACTGGCAGGCCGAACTCGACTGGGCGCTCGGCCTGCATGCGGCACGGCGCGGCGACATGGCGGCCGCCCTGCGCCACTATGCGACCGCACGCTCGACCTATGCCGAAGCCGGCATCACGCGCAGCCTCGCCCCGGTGCTCACCGACATCGTCGCCGCGGCCGCGGCGGGTGGTGACGCGAAGACCGCGCACGAAGCCGCCGACGCCTTCCGCGCGATCGCGCAAGCCGACGCGCGGTCGTGGGCGGCGTGGCTGCCGCTGCTCGATGCGCAGTTGCGGTTCGTCGACGGCGATGCCGCAGGCGCGCGGGATGATCTCGCCGCGCGCCTCGACCGCGCGCCCACGGCGAACGGCCCCGCAGCGCAGGCGAGCCTGTTCCAGGTCGGTCGCTGGCAGGTCGCCGCCGGTGCGCCCGACGACGTGTTGCTGCGCGACGCATGGAAACCCTGGCTCGAGCAGCAGCCCGAAGCGATCGCGTTGCGCGTACAGGCCCTGCGCAGCGCACGCCGCGACGACGAAGCCGATGCCGAGCAGGCGCGGCTCGACCGCCTGCAGCGCGCGCCGCAGCTCGCGGTGTCCGAGCTCGCCGCCGCGACGCCGTAGGCCGCGACGCGAAGGCTGGCGCGGTGACACGCGCGACCGCTACGCTATGCGCGACGATGTCGGCAGGATCGCCGACGACATCGGCCACGACCGGCCGCACGAGCGCTACGACGACCGATGGGCGCAGGAATCCCCGAGGTGGCTCCCTACCGATATTGCTTCGCCGACGTCGTGATCGAGCCGCACGGCCGTCGCGTGTTCGTCGGTGCGCGCGAGCGCGCGGTGTCGCGGCGTGCATTCGACCTGCTGCTCGCGCTGTGCGAGACCCCCGGCCGCGTGCTGTCGCGCGACGAACTCAGCGCGCGGCTGTGGCCGGGCGGACAAATCGTTTCCGACGAAGCGCTGACCCAGGCGATCTTTCGCGCGCGCGCCGTGCTCGGCACGCAGGGCGAGCGCATCGTCACCGTGCGCGGCGTCGGCATCCGCTTCGATGCGCAGGTGCAACGCGAGTCCACCGCGGCGATCGATGCGGCAGCGCCCACGATCACCCCCGGCATCGACGCGGGGACACCCCGCGTCGCGAACGGCCCGACACCGGCCACCGCTGCACCGGCCCCGGCGACGGTGAAGCCGGCGCGCGCGGTCCACCCACGGCGCGCACGCGGATTTGGCGCTGCGCTGGTCGCGCTCGCTGCGATCGTGCTCGCCTTCGTGCTGCGCGCCTGGGCGCCCGGCGACGGGGCGTGGATCGACGTGGGCTACGGCATCCGCGCCGCCGACGTGCACGCGGCTCACGCCGACAGTGCGCGCCTGCTCGGCGAGGCGCTGCGCCACGACAATGGCGGCGACCGCGCGCGTGCACGCGCACTCCTCGAAGCGCTCGACGACAGCGACGCACGCACGCCATGGCCGCCGCTACTGGTCGGCCTGTGGGCGGTCGGCGCCGGCGACGCCGCCGAGGCGGATCGATGGCTCGCGCGAGCACGCGCGCGGGCCTCGCCGTTGCGCGATGCCTATGTCAACGCGATGCTGCGTTATGCCGAGGCGGAACGCGACGGCGCAGCCGCCGACATCATCCGCTACGCCGGCGCCGTGCTGGACCTGCGTCCGCGTGCGTGGCGCATGCATCTCGCACGCGCGCATCTCAAGCATTACCAAGGTCTGCGCGAGGCGGCCCTCGCCGAGATCCGGCAGATCGACATCGATGCCCTCGGCAACCGCAAGCTCGAGGCCGCACTCGCCGATCGCGCCTCGTTCGGCGACATCGACGGCGCCCGGGCGGTGCTCGACCGGCTGCCGCGCACGACCGACGCGGCGGCATGGGAATACCTCGCCGGCCGCATCGCCTGGAGCCGCGGCGACCGGCGCGCGGCGCGCGACGCCTGGCGCCGCGCCGCGGACGAAGCGCAGAAGAACGGCCGCAGCGACATCGGCAATCGCGCCCGCGCGAACGCAGGCCTCGCCGCGATGCTCGACGGCGACGCGGCCGGCGCGATCGCCGGGTTCGAGCGCGCGCGTGTGGGCATGGTCGAGGCGGGCTGGGTCACCGACGAGTTCGACCTGTCCCTGCTCCTCGCCCAGTTGCAGGCGATGCAGGGCAACCGGGCCGTGGCGCGCAAGGAATTCGAGCACGCGATGACCGTCGGCCGGCGCAACGGCGACGGCACGATGGCGAGTCTCGCCACGCTGGTCGGCCTGCGCCTGTTCCCGGAGATCGCACCGGCCACGGTCGAGTCGACGCCCGCCGTGCAATCGCTCGCCGCCGCACGCACCGCGCTGCAACGCGGCGATCGTGCCGCCGCGCACGACGACCTCGAAGCCGCCTATCGGCGAGGCGTACTCGACCTCGCGTTCGCCGACGAAGCACGCCTGCTCGCCGCCGAGCTCGGCCAGCCGGTGCCGGCGGAAAAGCCGCTCGACCCGCCCTATCCGCCACTCGCCGTCGCCGGCGCGCGCCTCGCCATCGCCCGGCTGGTCGACGCAAGCGACGGTTCGGAAACGAAATAATGATCGCGTGAGCTGCGCGTCGCGTTGCGGTCAGGCGATCGTGGCGGCGAGGCCGGATGCTCCTCCCCGAACACGCCGCCACGGCGTCATTTCGAGGAAGACGCAATGCCCGTTGCCATCCGCCTGCTCCTGCGCGCTGCCCTGCTGGTGCTCGCTACCCTGCCCGCGCCAGGCCAGGCACTCACGGTCCGCTGCGTGCAGACGCCAGGGGCGCTCGTCAGCGCCGTCGACGATGCACTCGCATCCAGCGACTCGTTGTTCATGATCAAGCTGCGGCAGGGGCGATACGACCTCACCACCGCCCTGGACGACGTCCAGTGGTCCCGCGCCAACCAGGTCATCGAGATCTCGGGCGGATGGACCGGCCCGAACGGAACCTGCAGCAATCTCCAATTCGGATATGGCACCACGCTGCTCGCCGGGCCGCCGTCGACCAGGACGCTGTGGACCAACGTCAGTGGCGCCGGTTCGCTGCTGTACATCCACGACGTCAGCATCACCACGACGGGCCAGGTGCCAGGCAACGGCGCCTGCCTGTACGCCAACGTCGAGGCATCCGGCACGCTCCGCATCGAACGCGTGCGCTTCACCGGCTGCAGCGGCGGCGGCGACAGCTCCTCCGCGTCCGGCGAGATCAACAGCGCAGGCACGCTCTCGATCCGCGACGTGCTGATCGAGAACGGGCAGGCCCTGCGCAATGGCGGCATGAGCATCTACACCGCCGGGAACGGCATCACGCAGCTCGCGCACCTGACCGTTACCGGCAACCACTCGAGCCATCCCGACGCCAGCGCAAGCGGCCTCACGCTGATCAACGTCGCCAACGCCCGGGCCGAGCTCTCCAACAGCGTCCTCTGGGGCAACGACGCAAGCCGCCCGGACCTCTACTTGTCGGGCGGATTGCAGTGGCTCGCGCGCGTGCACACCGGTTCACGCGGCGGCATCGAACCTGCCGGCGACACCGTGCCGGGCAGCGGCGACCCGGGGTTCATGGCGGTCGGCGATCCGCACTTGCGCCCCGATTCCCTGCTCATCGACAGCGGCCTCGCGGATCCACCCGGCGGCAGCGGCAGCTTCGACGCCGAGGGGCGGCCACGCTTCGTCGGAGCCGGCGTCGACGTCGGCGCCTTCGAGGCGGCGCCGCTCTCCGACCTGATCTTCGCCGATGGATTCAACTGATCCTGCCGTGCACCACCACCACGTACCCGCGAGGCATGCGACATGACCGACGATCACATCCGACTCGTGCGCGGCACGTTCGCCCGCATCGGCAATGCGGACACGTTCGGCCGGCGCTTCTATGCGCAGCTGTTCCGCCTGCGCCCGGACGCGCGGTTGCTTTTTCCCGCCGATATCGATGCACAGGTGCGCAAGCTCGTCGACATGCTCGAATCGATCATGCGCCATCTCGACGATCCGGAACGGCTCGCGCATGAATTCGCCGAACTGGGTCGACGCCATGCCGGCTACGGCGTCGCCGAAGACGACTACGACGATGTCGGCGCCGCTTTGCTGAGCGCACTGCGCGAACACTTCGGCCCCGCCTTCACGCCAGCGGTCGAACACGCCTGGGGGGAGATCTACGGCACTCTGGCCGAGTCGATGATCGCGGCAGCCGGCGCGCGCGCGGCCGGTTGAGCATGCGCGCGCGATCGATCCCGATCCGCTCCCTCCACGTACAGGTTTCGCGCGAGTTGGCCGCAGTGCAGCCGCAAGGTCGCTGCGGCCGGCCGTCGCGGGTCGTGCCATCCACGCCGCCCTCTTCGGCGGCCGCTTCGAGGGTCATCCGATGTCCACGCGTTTCCTTCGCACCGCCGCCCTCCATCTCGTCGGTCTCGCCACGGCATTCGCGTTGCCCACCGCCGCCGTCGCCGCGACGCGATGCGTATCGAACGCCTACGAACTCGCCGCCGCGCTCGCGGACGTGCGCATGGCCGCCGACACGCTGTTCTTCATCCGCATTCGCAGTGGCGTCTACCCGTCGACGTCCCTGACCGGGCCGTTCGAACTGATCCAGACGCACGCCAACCAGATCGTCGATGTTTCCGGGGGCTGGAGCGGTGCCGACGGCAGCTGCACATCGCAGGACCACGACCCCGCAATGACCACGCTCATCGGCAGCACGAGCAAACCGGCATTGCGCGTGTACGCGGGAATACCGTCGTCGATGAATCCGGACGACGTTCCGTTCAACGCCAAGGTCAACGTGACCGGCCTGACGCTGAAGAACCCGAACTTCACCAAAGCCTATGCCGTGCATGCGAATCTGGACGACTTCCCGTTCGAGTACTGGGAACCGGAGAGCGCCTGCCTCGACGCGCTGGTCGGGCTGGAGACCAACGAGCTGCTGCTCGAGCGCCTCGACATCCGCGGCTGCCATGCGCCCAACAACGGCAACGCCGCAGGCACCCTGCGCAACATCGGTGCCACGCTCACCGTGCGCGACGTCTCGGCGCGCCAGTCGAGCGCGCTCGGCAATGCGGGGCTATTCGTTCACAGCGCACAGGGTGGCGTCACGCGCGTGTCGCAGGTCAGCGTCACCGGCATGGACACCAACGCGTCCTGCCAGCAGCCCGATGGTCCGGACACCCTGTTCTACCTCGACCTCGTCTCCGGCATCGAACTGCGCGCCACCGAGGGCGGTGTGGTGCACCTCGGCAACAGCGTGTCGTGGGGCAACAAGAAGTGCTCGACCACGGCCGAGCGCGACCTCCTGCTGATGATGGGCTCCTGGGACGACGGCGACCCGCATACGATCCACGACAACACCTGGGCCCCGGGCAGCGGCGGCGACGTCTGGCTCGATCATGTGCGCACGGGCGGGATGGAAACGTGGACGCCGATCCAGTCGCCGCACCTGTCCGGCGTGAGCTACGGCGATCCGGATTTCATTGCGCCGGGCAATCCGATGCCGCGCGTCGGCTCGCCGCTCATCGACGGCGGCATCGCGAATCCACAGGGTGGCAGCGGCAGTCGCGATGCGTCGGGTCGCGCACGCATCGTCGGCGGCCAGGTCGACATCGGCGCATACGAAGTCCAGGCGAACCAAGCACCCACCCTCGTGCTCGCGCCGCAGTACACGGTGGGCCCCGCAGCGCCCGCCGGTACGCTCGTGCTCACCGCTGCGGCGAGCGACGACGGCCTGCCCACCCCGCTCACGTACGGCCTGTCCAGCCAGTGCCCGGGCCTTTTCGCGATCGATGCCACCAGCGGCACGGTGCGCCTCGCGTTCGCCAACCCGCCGGCGGGCGGCGATTGCCTCACGACCGTCACGGCGAGCGATGGCGCCGTGTCGACCAGCGCGACGACGCTTGTCGTGCTGAAGGAGGTGCCGGGCGATTCCATCTTCGCCGACGGGTTCGACGCGACTCCGTGAGCGGATCGCACGCCGCCTGTGCGGCACGCGGACTGTCGATCGCCGGACGCCGCTGAAGCCGTCAGCCGCGTTCGAAACGGCGCAGCAACACCGAGGTCTCGTGCAACGGCAGCCCCATGACCGCCGAATGGCTGCCGACGAGGCGACCGATGTACGCGGCGGCATGCCCCTGGATCGCATAGGCGCCGGCCTTGCCGAACGCTTCACCGGTCGCGATGTAGTCGGCGATGTCGGCATCGGACATCGGCGCGAACTCCACCGTCGAAATGCTGAGCGCGTGCTCCTCGCGGCCCGCGCTCACGCACCACACCGCCGACAACACGCGATGACTGCGACCGGACAGGCGCCGCAGCATCGCCGCTGCGTCCATCGCATCGGCCGGCTTGCCGAACACATGGTCGTCGAGCACGACTTCGGTGTCCGCGCCGATCACGACCGCATCGTGCACCGCGGCGACCTGCAGCAGCCCCGCGCCGGCCTTCTCGCGGGCGACGCGGCTGACGTAGTCCTCGGGTGATTCATTCGGTTCGCGCCGTTCGGGCACGTCGACGTCGAGCACGTCGAAGGAGCGACCGATCTGGCGCAGCAGCTCGCGCCTGCGCGGCGACTGGGAGGCGAGGAAAAGATGGATCGGCATGCGTGTCCGGTCGCTCGGGGCCGTCGGCGACGGCGCGGCCGGACTATACCGGTTGCGGCAGCGATTGCGTCCGCGCGCCTGGCGCGGAAGCACGAACGCGTCTAGCCGACGATCGTTTCCGGATGGTCGCCCGCGTCGCGGCGCGGCTCTTCCTGTTGCAGGCTCTGGAACGCTTCGCGCTGCATGCGTTCGAGCGTCTTGACGAAATCGGGTGAACTCGCGTCGAGGTGATCGAGCCCGAGGCTATTGAGGATGTCGTAGCTCATGGAGTCCCCCTGAGACTCGCCGGAGTGTTTCGAAACAAGTTCAGCAAGATTCATGCCGCGGCCGGTGCGAGGCAATCGGCCGTGCGTGGGAAAAGGTGTACGCCGTACCTGACGCGCTGCGCGAGAATCTGACACTCAACGGGTCGGATCGCTCAGCGGATCGCGATGCGACGTTCAGGTTTGCAGTACGTGCTCGTGCACGCGCCGAGTCCCGGGATCGCCTTCGCGATGCAGTCGCCGTCCGCTCGCGTCGCGACCAGCGCGCCGAGCAGCGGAAACAACGCATGCAGACTGGCGAACGAGGCATGGCAGAAGTGGGCAAGGCGGGTCATGGCAGGCTCTGGATCCGGCGACGCATGAGCCGAAGCAAGGGTCGGGCCAACACCCCGTCGCGAAACCCGTGCGAAAGACGCCCACGCGATGCTTGCACCATCGGCGCCCGCGGGCGCGCGCGTCATCGTCGAGCGAGATGATCAAGCCTTCCGAATTCCACCTGCGCGGCGGCCGGTCCGGCGTGCTGCTGATCCACGGCCTCACCGGTACGCCGACCGAAATGCGCTTCGTCGGCAATGGCTTGCATCGTGCCGGCTTCAGCGTGCTCGGCATGCAGCTCGCCGGCCATTGCGGCGACGATGCCGACCTTCTCGCGACCGGCTGGCGCGACTGGTACGCCAGCGTCGTCGACGCGGCCGGGCGCCTGCGCGACGAGGTCGATCATCTGTTCGTCGCCGGGCTCTCGATGGGAGCGATCCTCGCGCTCGAACTTGCGATCGATCGTCCGCACGACGTCGACGGCCTCGGCCTCTACGGCACGACGTTCTTCCACGACGGCTGGGCGACTCCGCCGATCGGCCGGCTCGCGTTCCTGCTGCCGCTGCTGACCTCGCTCGGCATCGGCCGCGGCAAGGTATCCGCGGAAGTCGAGCCGTACGGGATCAAGGACGAACGCATCCGCAACCGCATCGTCGGCGCGATGCTGTCCGGCGACAGCCAGGCGGCAGGCCTCGCCGGCTTCCCGTGGCCTTCGCTCGCCGAGTTCCAGCGCCTCTCGCGCCGCGTGCGCCGCCGCCTCGGGCGCGTGCGCGCGCCGTGCTTCGTCGCCCATTCGTCCGACGACGACGTCGCCTCGCTGCGCAACGTGCGCACGATCGAACGCGGCGTCGACGCACCGGTGGAAACGCTGCTGCTCGCCCACAGCTATCACATGGTCACGGTCGACCAGGAACGCGGCAAGCTGATCGAACGCTCGGCCGCATTCTTCCGGCGCATCGCCGAACAACGAACGCCCCTGCCCGCGCAGGGCGTGCGCCTCGCCGCAGCGGCCGAGTGATGGCGAGCGCCGAAGCCGGGCCAGCCGCGCCGTTGCGCAACCTGCTCGAACCGCCGGAGCTCATCGGGCATTTTCTCGCCCATCCACCCGACGGTTTCACGGCGCTGGCGACGCGTTCGGGCACGCCCGCGTTCATCGCGCCCTTCGACCTCCTGACCACCGCCGACACCGACCTGCGCCGTCGCGTCCGCGCGCTGCCGCTGTATCGCTGGTGGGGACGCTTGCTGCGTCCGCGCACCTGCTTCGTCGGCACCACGGTGTCGGAGTACGCGTTGTTCCCGCGCGACGGCGACGCCGCTGCGCTGGTCGAGGAATGGATCGCCGAACCCGCGTCGCGCCAGCCGTTCCTCATCGTCAAGGACATCCCGCAGGAATCGCCGTTGCTCGACCAGGCGAGCAATGCGCAGGCGCGCGCGATCGCCGATGCGTGCGAGCGCGCCGGCTTCGTGCTGCTCGAGGGGCAGGCGCTGGCCTGGGTGCCGATCGATTTCGAATCCGCCGACGACTACCTCTCGCGCCTGTCGGCCGCACGGCGCAAGGACCTCCGGCGCAAGCTGCGCGCGCGCGCGGGCCTCGACATCGAGGAGGTCCCGACCGGCGAGGCCTTCGCGGATGCCGCATTGCGCGAATCCTGCTACGCGCTCTACCTCGAGGTGTACGCGCAGAGCGAGATCCATTTCGACCGGCTCAGCCGCGCGTTCTTCGACGCATTGCTGCAGGACGCCACGAGCGGCGGCATCATGATGCTCTATCGCCATGCCGGCCGCATGATCGGCTGGAACCTCTGCTTCGAGGCCGGCGAAGCGCTCGTCGACAAGTACGTCGGCTTCTCCTATCCGGCCGCGCGCGAGCACAACCTCTATTTCGTGAGCTGGATGCACAACCTCGAAGTCGCGCGCCGGCGCGAGCTGTGCTGCTACATCGCCGGCTGGACCGACCCGGAGATCAAGGCTTACCTCGGCGCGCGCTTCACGTTCACGCGCCACGCGGTGCGACCGCGCAGCCGCGTGCTGCGCGCGCTGCTCAGGCGCGTCGCCTCGCGTTTCGAAAGCGATCGCGCCTGGGCCGACGCCAGGGCCGACGAGGGAGTCGCGCTTGGCCGCGCCGGTCGTCCTTGATTTCGACCGCTCGGTCGGCGCGCTGCCCGGCGCGACCGTGCTCGACCTCGCCGACCGGCAGGAGGCGATCCGTTTCGGTTGTTCGCTGCGCACGCTGCGCGCGCTCGCGGTGGAACTCGACGCGCGCCTGCCACGCGGGCATGGCACGGTCTTCCTCGGCAGCGG
The DNA here is from genome assembly GCF_051958935.1 of Dokdonella sp. Classification (GTDB taxonomy): domain Bacteria; phylum Pseudomonadota; class Gammaproteobacteria; order Xanthomonadales; family Rhodanobacteraceae; genus Dokdonella_A. The sequence continues at coordinate 84,214 of NZ_JBQCFP010000099.1, forward strand.
CGACTATCACCATCTCAGCTGGCCGCTGATCGAACGGCGCCCGGCGCGCGTGCCATTCGACGTCGTCGTGTTCGACAATCATCCGGACAACATGCGTTTCCCGTTCGGCGTGCACTGCGGCTCGTGGGTGCGCAAGGTCGCGCTGCTGCCGCATGTCGGCCACGTGCACGTGCTGGGCATCGGCTCGGCCGACGTGTCGCGCGCGCATGCGTGGGAAAACTATCTCGCACCGCTGCGCCGGCGCAGGCTCACGTACTGGACGATCGGCGTCGACACGCGCTGGGCCACGCGTTGGGGACTCGGCCATGCGTTCCTTGCGTTCGACACGCCCGCGGCGCTGCTCGACCGCTTCGTCGACGAGCAGCGCGGCGCCTCCCACCCGCTGTACCTGTCGATCGACAAGGACGTGCTCGACCCCGCGATCGCGCGCACGAACTGGGACCAGGGCCGCCTGCTCGACACCGACCTGTTCGCCGCGATCGACGCGATGCACGGGCGCCTCATCGGCAGCGACATCACCGGCGACGTATCCGCCTACCGCTATTCGACCTGGTGGAAGCGCAAGCTCAGTGCGCTCGACGAGCAGCCGGCGATCGATGCGGGGCAGCTCGCCGCGTGGCAGGCGCAGCAACACGCGCTGAACCTGCGCCTGCTCGAACGCCTCGACGCCGCGCGCTGAGCGCAAGCAAGCGCGGTGTCACGACAGGCAAATGGATTCCCGCTTCCGCGGGAATGACGATGCATGGGTCGAAGACGCTGGGTCCCGGCCTTCGCCCGGACCACGACGAGGAAGGCTCTTCGTGCGGGTGCTCTTTCGCTCTTGCTCCACCGGGGTCCCCTCGGCGCCGGCGGAACCTCGCGACAACCTCTCGCCAGGCGAGAGAACCTTGCGCTTGGCGTTCCGTGGAGAGCGAAACAAAAAAAACGGGACCTCCCGAAGGAGGTCCCGTTGGCTTGCCCGCAGCGGCGATCAATGCGCCATCGGCGCCTGCGTGCGGTCGATCGTGACGTCGTCGACGAACGTGTTGCCGTCGGTCGATCCCGTTCCGTCGTAGTCGTATTCGAAACGGATGACGTGGACGCCACCGTCGGCGTACGCGGTAACGTCGATCGACTGCAGCACGTAGTCATCGTCCAACTGCGTGCTGAGATCGGTCGTCTGTACCGCGACGCCGTCCACCGACACGACGAGGTTCGCGGGTACGTCCGGCCCGCCGGCGACGAAGCGCCAGTAGTTGAGGTAGAGCGGGCCGCCCGACGGCAGCGTCACGCTCTGCGCGAAATGCTGCGTTTCCGCACCCGCGTCCCAACCGCCGAACCAAGCGGTGAATTCGCCGTCATGGGTCGGCACGTCGAACCCGCTTGCGCTGTAGAAGATCGAGCCGCCGCCGTCCAGGTTGGAATCGTCGCTGTCCCACTCCGGATTGGTGCCGCCGTCGTCGGTGGTCGCTTCGAAGCCGGGATCCTGCACCGGCTGCACGAACGCCGCCGCCGGGTCGAAACCGTCGCAGAAGATCGTGTCCGCGGCCGAGCACGGCACCACCGGTGCCGGCGTGACCGTCAGCGCCACCGGCACCGCGATCATCGCGTGGGCAGGATCGTTCGTCGCGATGCACAGCGTCGCCGTGTACGAGCCCGGCGCGAGGTCGTCGGCCGACGGATCGGCCGTGATCGCCACGTCGGTGTTCGCACCGCCCGCGACCGTGCCGTTGGCCGGACTCGCAGCAAGCCATGCCACCGCCGCGCCGGCGCAGGTCGCGCCGCCGCCGGTCGTCGTGCCGCGCACCATCCACACGCCGGCAAGACCTCCGTTGCTGAGTGCGTCGAGCGTGCCGATGTTGTCGTTGTTGCCGAGCACGTCGACGTCCGCATCGCCCGTGCTCATCGCGGCGACCCAGCCCACGTTCGGATTGCCGTCCTCGTCGAGCGCAGCCGAGTACAGCACCGGCGTCGTGCCGCCCGCGGCGAACGTATCGACGAACCCAAGGTAGACATCGCCCGCACCCGGCACGACGAAGTTCGCCGGGTAATTCTCGAACGCATCCGGGCCGTTGATCGTGACCGGCGTATTTGCGCCGAGGCGCACGGCATTGGTCGGATTGCCGTCCGCGTCCGCGTCGTAATACGCGACGAGGTTGACCGTCTTGCCGGTCACGTCACCGGCCGCCGACGTCGCATTGGGCCATTCGATGGACACCGTGCCGATCGTCAGCGCGCCGGTCGCGGAATAGCGGTTGAGCCACAGCGACGTATTCTGCGTCGTGCCCGCCTCGTCCGTCCACGCGATGCCATTCTCGTAGCTGCCGTCGTCGGCCTGGAACGTCACCGACCCGTCCGGCCCGACCGGCACCCACGGCGCCGGCGCTGCGTGCACCGCACCGCCCGCACGCGCGACGCGCATGCCGGTGCTGCGCAGCACGGCCTGTGCATGGCGATTCTTCGACACGTGCGGCAGCAGACGCGCCGCGCGCGAGGCCTGGCCCGTGATCGCGAACGTCAGCGCGTCGCTTCCCGCCGCGTTCGCGATGTTCAGCATCTGCGTCCCGGTCTGGTCCTCGCGCACCGTGAAGCTCAGCGAGGTCGGTGCCACCGTCGCCGCCGGCGGGTTGGCGCCGTCGGCCGCGAAGTTCGCCGTCACCGTGCAATCCGCCGTGATCGGGCCGGTCGTGTACGTGTTGCCGGCGAGCGACCCGCCGCAACCGGTCACGCCATCGATGTGCGAACCCGCATTCGCGGTGACCGTGAACGCCGTCGTCGCGCCATCGTTCACCACCGCGCTCGGTGGCGTGATCGTGCCCGAACCGGCACCGACGACCGCGGTCACCGTGTGCGTGGCCGGGCCGCCGCCGGTCACGCTGTAGGTGCCAAGCAGCGTCGCCGAGGCGATGTCGGACGAATCGTCCGCCGGGAAGTACACGTTGCCGCTCGTCGGCGCGGTCAGCATCGCCGCGTACACCGCCGGTGCGACCGACCACGTCGCGCTGCCCGCGAACGCGACCTGGCCCGCCGTGAACGTCGTCGTCGCCGTACCCGAGTAGCTCCACACGTTGAGGCCCGCATCGGCGCCGCTGGTGCCGCGGAACAGGTCCGGCGAGCCGTCCGGCGCGACCGACGCCGCGGTCAGCGTCGCCGTGCCGACGATCGTCGCCGTGCCGAGCGGCAGCGTGCCCGTGTTCGCGAAGAAGTCCTGGAAATAGAAGCCGGTCGAGGTCGGGCCGGAACGCGTCGCCGCCGACGTGCCCCCCGCCGCGGTGATGGTGATGCGGTTCGCGACCGACAGGTCGATCGTCAGCAGCGGCGAGCCGCCACCGTCCGGCGCGAAGTTCGCGGTCACGGTGCAGTCCGCGGTGATCGCACCCGTCGTGTACGTGTTGCCGGCGAGCGAACCACCGCAACCGGTCACCGTGTCGATATGGAAACCGGTGCCCGCGGTCACCGTGAACGCGGTCGTCGCGCCGTCGTTCACCACCACGCTCGGGGGCGTGATCGTGCCCGTTCCCGTGCCCACGGCGGCGGTGACGGTGTGCTGCGTCGTGCCGAACAGGCCGACGAGGACCGGGTCATGATCGGATGCGCGATACGGGGTGTTCGGCTGCCACACGACGCGCGGCGGCGTCAGCGCCGAGCCGTCGGGCTTTTCCTCCTGCGCCGCTTCACCGGTGTCGCGGATCTCGTCGTTGTAGTCGAACGACGGCACTTCGTCGGAATTGATGTGCCAGGCATCCGCGCCCGTGACCTGCGACTGCAGGCTCGCATTCGCGAACGCGTAGTCGAGGTGGCCGAGCTCGCCATCGAACTGGTACGAGTACGCATTCGTGCCGTGCAGCACGGTTTCGAGGTCGGCGTAGCCGCCGTTCTCCAGGGCGACCACCGGATCTTCGCTCGCGTACGAATTGAAGTCGCCGAGCAGGAGCACGTCCGGATCGTTCGCGGCCGGGACCACCGTGCCGGTGATCCACGTCATCAGGCGATTGGCCTGCTGCGTGCGCTTGGACGCCCAGCAGCCCTGGCCATCGCCCTGGTCGGCATCGACGCCGCTCGCCGGGCAGCTGCCCTTCGACTTGAAATGGTTGGCGACGACCGTGAAGCGCTTGCCGAACGCGGGGTTCGCCGCGTCGGTGACGTCGAACGTCTGCGCGGTCGGCGGGCGATCATGGATCGAATCCATGTCGACGAGCGGCGCACCGACCGTCGACACCACGCCCGTGCGATAGACGATCTGCACGCGGATCGCGTCGGTGCCGAGCGTGCCGCCCGTGCTCACCGCCGCATACGGATGCGCGCCGCCGCAGCGCGCGTTGACCGCGCCGAGGAGGTCCGTGATCGTCGCGCTCGGCGTCGTGTTCTCGAGCTCCATGAACGCGCCGACGTCGGGGTTGAGCGTGCAGATCACGATCGACGCGCGTTCGCGCTGGCGATTCAGCTCGGCGATGCTGTCGGCGCCGCGGCAGTCGAGCGTGCCGCCCGGGCCGCACGGACCGCTGTTGTTCGACGACGTCGTGTCGATCGTCGTGAAGTAGTTGAGCAGGTTCATGCCGACCACGCGGATCGCGCCGCCGACGTCCGGCGGCGTCGCCGGGCGCGTGTTGACCGGCGTGAACGTGACCGGGTGCGACGAGGTCGGGCGGATGCGCCAGGCATCGGTGCTGGACAGGCCCGCGAACGACCAGTGCAGCACGCCGGTGAGGCCCGAAACCGTGTCACCGCCGCGGAAGTAGTCGACACCCTGCGTGCCGACGCCGAAGCCGCCGTTCTGGTGCGGCCAGTACATCGCCTGCTGGCCGTTCGGCTGCGCGAGCACGGAGTTCTGCACGTTGTTGTCGTCGTCGAGGATGACGCGACGGCGTGCGAGGTTGTCCAGGTGTGCGGCGAGGCCGGCGACGCTCGGTGCGTTGTCCTCGGTGAACGTGCGCGAACGGCCGCCCTGCAACAGCTCGATCTGGCCGTAGCGCGGGAGTTCGAAGAATTCGGAAACCGTGAGCGTGTCGGCGAAGGTGACGAGCATCGCCTCGCGCGCCTCGTAGTACGCGTTGATGTCGCCCACCACCGGCAGCGAGATCGTCGCCGGCGAGACTTCGGCGAGGTGGTTGCCGCTGTCGGTGACGACGACCATCGCCGGCGACGCCGGCGTCAGCTCGGTCATGTCGAAGAACTCGCTGACCACGCCGGTCACGCGCACGCGCTGGCCTTCGGTGACCGCGCCCGCCGCGCACGGCGTGCAGAACACGAAGATCGCCTCGGACGTGCTCGGGTCGGCATCGACGTCGGCGTCCTCTTCCTGCAGGAAGAATCCGCTGAGCCTGGCCGCGCCGAGGAACTCGGCGGTGACGACGCCTTCGACGGTCACGGTCGCGCCCGCGATGGGCGTCGCGGCGCCGTTGCCCTGCACGTCGTGGATCTTCGTCATGTCGTCGTTGACGATCGTGCCTACCGCCTGCGCATCGTCGACCGATGCGTTGACGACGTTGCTGACGTTGACGTTGAACGACTCGTCCGGCTCGCTCGTCGTGTCGCCGTTGACGAGCACGGTGAAGGCATACGTGGTGCTGCCGGCCGGGATCGTCTGGCCCGCCAGCGCCTTCTGCGTGTAATCGGACGGCGCGGTCGCACTGCCATCGGCGGTCGCGATGTCGAACGTGACGCCGCCAGCGCCGGCCGGCTGGGTCAGCGACACGGTGAACACGTAGCTCGTCGTGCCCGCGTTGCCCTCGTTGTGCGAGACGTCGGCAATGGACAGGTGCGGCGCGTCGTTGTCGACGATCGTGCCTTGGCCCTGCCCGTCCGTGACGGTCGCACCGGTGACGTTGGTCACGTTGACGAAGAACGTCTCGTTCGGCTCCGGCGCGGTGTCGCCGTTGACCGTGACGTTGAAGGTGTAGCTCGTGCTGCCCGCCGGAATCGTCTGGCCGGTCAGCGAATTCGCGACGTAGTCGCTGCCTGCGCTTGCGGTACCGTCGGCGGTCGCGATGTCGAACGTGACGCCGCCGGGGCCGGCTGGCGGCGACAGCGTGACCGTGAACGTCGCGGTCGTCGTTCCCGAGTCGCCTTCGTTGACCGACACGTCGTTGATGCCGAGCGCCGGTTGCGTCGCGGCGCCGTGCGGCGTGACCGAGAGGTTGTCGACGGCGAGGCCGTGGTCGTTGCCCGAATCATTGGCATCCTTCCAGCGCAGCAGGATTTCCTCGCCGGGAGCGACGCTGAGGCCGCTGATCGTCGCCGACAGCGCAAGGCGGTTGGCGGCGGCATTGCCATCGAGCGCAGCGGCCGTCGCGGAGGCGATCGGGCTCGCGAAGTCGAGCGCCGGCACCAGCGTGCCCGCGGACGACAGGTTGGTCTGCGGCGCCGCGCCCGTCACGTACGAGAAGACGAGGCTCTGGAAGTTCGCATTGCCGCCGTTGCGCCACTGCTCGCCGGTGTAGGCGACGTCCAGCGACGTGATCGTGGCCGCGGTGTTGTTGACGAAGCGCACACCGTAGAACTGGTCGCCCGAAGCATTCGAACCGGCCGAGCCAAGCGCGCGCTCGGTCGCCGTGCCCGTGCCGTAGCTGTAAAAGGCGCCCGTATTGCCTGCGCCCGCGTTCGCGACGACCGTGTACGGCGCGACCGGCGTACCGACACGCGCGAGATACCATCCCGGGATGCTCGAGTTGTCGGTCCAGGTGCTGCTGCCGGTGGCCGGCAGGCTGTCGAAGTCCTGCGCGTACGGCGTGTCGAGCGTGGTCAGCGCAACCTGCGCCTGCGACGGCGCCGCGAGCGCGAGCAGCAGCAGCGCTCCGGCCGCCCTGGCGGAATTTGGAATGAGACGACGATCGGCTCGCGCCAGGCGCGAGCGCTTGGATTGAAACGGCATCACGATATTTCCCCTGCAGATGGGCTGCGCAGCGACCGCAGCCCGCGAAGTCTACCGGTCAAAACGCGAACGCATTGATGCGGCGCAGCAATTGCGGTCCGGTCACCGCGCGGGCTCGGGTTGCCCTGCCAGCATGCCCACGAAATGCGACGGATGGATGACCGCTGCCGCTTCAGCGGGAGGCCGGGCGTTCGGCCTGCAACACGCCCTCGATGACCGCGCACACGGATTCGAAGTCCGCATCGTCGAGCCAGGGGCTGTTCGAGATCGTCAGGGTCGTCGCCGCGAAGCGACGCGCATTCGGCACGTCGGCGGGCGCGACCACGCCGCGCAGGTAGCCGTAATCCGGCAAGGCATGGATGAAGAGGCGGCTCACGCCACGCCCTTCGTGCCAGAGCCGCGCGAGGACCCGATCGCGCGCCGCCTCGTCCGGCAACTGCACGATGAGGAAGGGCCAGGTGCCGTCCGTGCCGGCCGGGTCGCCGGGCACCTCGACACCGTCGAGCGCGGCGAGGCGTGCGCGCCGGCGCCGCGCGCGCAGCGCGCCATCGGCAAGGAAAGCGGGCAGCCGCGCGAACGCGCGCGCGCCGACGTTGCGGCGCCAGCGGCCGAGCGTGTGCAGCGGGATGCGCAGCGGAAAATCGTCGCCGACCGCGGCGACCGGATCGCCGCGCCGCAGCGCGCGGCGCAGCGGCGCGCCGTAGGCCAGGCGCAACAGTGACGGCCGGTAGCCTGCGTGATAGGCGAGCAGCTCGAGTGATCGGCGCAGTTCCCAGCCCGGACGCCACGGCACGATCTCGCGGCTCGTGCGCTTCAGCTCGCGCCGCAGGCGCGCGTCCGCACTCACGAGCAGTCCGCCTTCGTAGGTCGTGAGACCCTTGCCGACTGCGAGACTGAAGAAGCCCGCGTCACCGTCGAGGCCGACCGATCGGCGACCGCGCCGCGCGCCGAACGCCTGCGCGGCATCCTCGATCACGAACGCCCCCGCCGCGCGTGCGAGCGTGAGCGCGGTCGCGACATCGGCGACGCGACCGCCGAGATGCGTCGGCAACAGCGCGAGCACGTCGCGATCGCAGGCCTGCGCGAGCGCCTGCGCGTCGAAGTCGATGGACCCCGGCGCGAGGTCGCACAGGCGCAGCTCCAGGCCGCAATGCGCCACCGCGATCGCGACCAGCGGGCAGGTGTACGCCGGCACGACCACGACGCGGCGGCCACTGAGGCGATGCATCGCGGTGAGCGTGACGACGAGCGCGACGGTGCCCGAGCACTCGGCCTGCACGTCGTCGGCGCCGATGAACGCGGCCGCCTGTCGTTCGAGGCCGCCCTGCCGCGGCGAGGCCGGCCAGAGGTCGGCCCAGCGCGGCGGCAGCCCCGCGGTCGGCGGCGCCTCAGTGCGGCGTGGGCGACGGGTCGCCATCGGTTTCGCTGATTGCGAGGCAGACGATGCCGGCGATGATGAGCGCGCTGCCGATCCACTGCGGCGTGCCGATGCGTTCATTGAACAGCACCACCGACAGCGCCATCACGCTGGTCACCTCGAGGTGCGAGGCGGCGAACGCAGGACCGATCGGCGCATGTTCGAGCAGGGTCATCCAGGTCACGAACGCACCGATGTAGCAGGCGATCGCGCAGTACACCCACGGCGAGGACAGCACGCGCAGCACCCAGGCGAGGCTCGCTTCCGGCGGCATCGCGTGATTGGCCGTGAGCTTGAAGCAGATTTGCGCGAACGTGTCGAAGCACACGAGCACGAGGAAGCCGACGAGATAGAAGCGGCGCATCGCGGTCAGCCCCCGATGCCGACGACCGCCACGCCCGCGGCGATGAGCAGGATGCCGAACGTGCGCAGCGGCGAGAGCTTCTCGGCGAACAGCAGGCGACCGGCGATCATCACCGCGACGATGTTGATCGAGCCGAGCAACACGCCCTCGGACAACGGCACCAGCGAGAGGAACGCGAGCCAGACGAGGAACTCGCCGACGTAGCAGGCGATGCCCGTCCATATCCACGGCCGCCGCGCCATCGCCTTCCAGCGTGCGAGGCCCTCGCCGAGGTCGGGACCCGCCGCCGCGGCCTTGAACGAAAGTTGCCCGAAAGTATCGAGCACTATGTTGGCCAGCCAGAGCATGACGACGGTGGCGGACATCGGTTCCTGCTGGCGTGCGACGGGCGGCGCAGTATGCCCGCGCGGCGCCCGCAAGTCGAAGCACGCAGGCGCGCTGCTTGAAGATCACGGCACGCCCGGCGATCATGCCAAGTGCCCGCGTCGCCGCCGTCGATGCGCGACGAATCCGAGGAGACGTGGAATGAGCAGCGTGCAGGACACCGTGTTCGACATCATCGCCAAGGAATCGGGCATCGATCGCGCCCGCATCACGCCGGAAGCGACTTTGAAGGACCTCGAAATCCAGTCGCTCGACGCGGTGCAGATCATTTTCGAGATCGAAGACCACTTCAAGGTCACAATGCCCGACCGCGATCCGAAGTTCGATACCGAGTCGGTCAAGGGCTTGATCGAGACCGTCGAGAAACTGCTGGCCGAACAGGCGACGCAGCCGCTGCCTTGAGCGCACCGGCAGCGGCGAGGCAACGCATGCAGCGCGTCGTCATCACCGGCATGGGCGCGGTCACCCCGCTCGGCCTCGATGCCTCTTCCACCTGGGCGGCGATGCGCGAAGGCCGTGTTGCGATCGGCCCGATCACGAGCATGTCGCGCGAGGGCCTGCGCTTCGGCATCGCCGCCGAGGTGCAAGGCTTCGATCCGCTCGCCCACTTCGAAGAAAAGAAACTCATCCTGTTCGACCGCGTGTCGCAGCTGGCGATGGTCGCCGCGCGCGAGGCGATCGCGCAGGCGGGCATCGACTTCGCGGCCGAGGGCCTCGGCGAGAACACCGCGGTGATCATCGGTACCGGCATCGGCGGCGAGCAGACCCACGACGAGGCATCGCGCCGCCTGTACGGGGAAAACAATCCGCGCACGCATCCCCTGACCATCGTGCGCCTCATGGCGAACGCGCCGGCGAGCCAGATCTGCATCGAACACCAGCTCACCGGCCCCGCGTTCGCGACCTCGAGCGCGTGCGCATCGGCCAACCATGCGCTCGCGCAGGCGTTCCACATGGTGCGCAGCGGCGTCGCCGATGCGGCAATCGCCGGCGGCAGTGAAGCGTGCATCACGCTTGGCGTGATCCGCGCGTGGGAGGCGATGCGCGTGATGGCCGACGACACCTGCCGGCCGTTCTCGAAGCAGCGCCGCGGCATGGTGCTCGGCGAAGGCGCCGCGGTGTTCGTGCTCGAAACGCTCGAACGCGCGCAGCGCCGCGGCGCGACGATCCTCGCCGAAGTCGCGGGCGCGGGCATGTCGGCCGACGCCGGCGACATCGTCTTCCCTTCCGAGGCCGGCGCGGCGAAGGCGATCACGCGCGCGCTCGCCGACGGCGGCATCGGCATCGACGAGATCGGCTACATCAATGCGCACGGCACCGGCACGCCGGCGAACGACCCGACCGAGAGCAAGGCGATCCGCCGCGTGTTCGGCGCGCACGCCGATGCGCTCGCGGTGTCGTCGACGAAATCGATGCACGGGCACGCGCTCGGCGCGGCCGGCGCGATCGAACTCGTCGCGACGATCGGCGCGCTGCGCGACGGCGTGCTGCCGCCGACGATGAACTTCATCGACCCCGACCCCGACTGCGACCTCGATTACGTCGCCAACGCGGCGCGCGAACGGCCCGTGCACGCGGCGCTCAGCCACTCGTTCGCGTTCGGCGGACTCAACGCGGTGCTCGCGCTGCGCCAGGCACCCTAGGCGCCCGCCGCCCCTTCCGCGGCCGCCACCGGGGCGGCGCGGGCCGGCCACACCGCGTTCTTAGGACATGCCGGGCCGGCATGGCCGCGCGCCCGCGCAAGGCCGTAAACTGGCGTTTTCCCCCACTTCCGTACCGATGACCGCGCTGACCCACCTGCAACGCCTCGAAGCCGAGAGCATCGACATCCTGCGCGAGGCGGTCGCCGAGTCGGAACGCCCGGTGATGCTGTATTCGATCGGCAAGGACAGCTCGGTCATGCTGCACCTCGCGCGCAAGGCGTTCTTCCCTTCGCGCCCGCCGTTCCCGCTGCTGCACGTCGACACGACCTGGAAGTTCCGCGCGATGTACGAACTGCGCGACCGCATGGCGCGCGAGTCGGGCCAGGAACTCATCGTGCATCGCAATCCCGACGCCGTACGCGAGGGCATCAACCCGTTCACGCACGGCTCGGCGCTGCACACCGAGGTCTGGAAGACGCAAGGCCTCAAGCAGGCGCTCGACCAGTACGGCTTCGACCTCGCCTTCGGCGGCGCGCGCCGCGACGAGGAGAAGTCGCGCGCGAAGGAGCGCGTGTTCTCGTTCCGCTCGGCGCAGCACCAGTGGGACCCGAAGAACCAGCGGCCCGAACTCTGGCGCCTTTACAACGCGCGCAAGAACAAGGGCGAGAGCATCCGCGTGTTCCCGCTGTCGAACTGGACCGAGCTCGACATCTGGCAGTACATCCTCGCCGAGTCGATTCCGATCGTTCCGCTCTACCTCGCCGCGGAACGCCCGGTCGTCGAGCGCGACGGCACGCTGGTGATGGTCGACGACGACCGCTTCCCGCTGCGCAACGGCGAGGCGCCGATGCTGCGCCGCGTGCGCTTCCGCACGCTCGGTTGCTATCCGCTCACCGGCGCGATCGAATCGGACGCGGACACCCTGCCGGCGATCATCCGCGAGATGCTCGTCGCGCGCACGAGCGAGCGTCAGGGCCGCCTGATCGACCAGGATGCGGGGGCGTCGATGGAGAAGAAGAAGGCCGAGGGATATTTCTGATGAATGCCGAAGGCCGCTTCGAGGACATCGAGGACTACCTCGCCGCGCAGCAGGCGAAGAGCCTGCTCCGCTTCATCACCTGCGGCAGCGTCGACGACGGCAAGAGCACCCTGATCGGTCGCCTGCTGCACGAATCGAAGGCGCTGTTCGACGACCAGCTCGCCGCGCTCGAGGGCGATTCGCGCAAGTTCGGCACGCAGGGCGATGAGCTCGACTTCGCGCTGCTGCTCGACGGACTCGGCGCCGAGCGGGAACAGGGCATCACGATCGACGTCGCCTACCGCTTCTTCGCGACCGAGAAGCGCAAGTTCATCGTCGCCGACACGCCCGGGCACGAGCAGTACACGCGCAACATGATCACGGGCGCGTCGACCGCCGACCTCGCGGTGATCCTCGTCGACGCGCGCAAGGGCCTGCTCACGCAGACGCGCCGGCACAGCTACCTCGTCTCGCTGGTCGGCATCCGCAAGGTCGTGCTCGCGGTCAACAAGCTCGACCTCGTCGACTGGTCGCAGGAGGTGTTCGAGGCAATCGAGCGCGATTACCGTGTGTTCGCGGCGCAGGTCGGCATTGAAGACGTCGTCGCGATCCCGCTGTCGGCACTGCGCGGCGACAACCTCGGTGCGCCGAGCGCGCGCACGCCGTGGTATCGCGGCCCGAGCCTGCTCGAGCACCTCGAAACCGTCGATATCGGCGGCGACGACGCGAGCGGCCCGCTGCGCCTGCCGGTGCAATGGGTGAACCGCCCCGACCTCGATTTCCGCGGCTATTCGGGCCGCATCCTCGGCGGCCGCGTGCGACCGGGCGATGCGGTGCGCGTGCTGCCGTCGGGGCGCACATCCACGGTTGCGCGCATCGTCACGTTCGACGGCGACCTTGCGGAGGCGCGCAGCGGCCAATCGGTCACGCTGACGCTCACCGACGAGATCGACATCAGCCGCGGCGACGTCATCTGCGCGGCCGACGACCCGGCCGGCCTCGCCGACCAGTTCGAAGCGACGCTCGTCTGGATGGCCGATGCGCCGATGCTGCCCGGCCGGCCGTACCTCGTGAAGCTCGGCGCCACCACGCTCGGTGCATCGTTCGGCCAGCCGAAGTACGCCGTCGACGTCAACAGCCTCGACCATCTCGCGGCGAAGACGCTCGAACTCAACGGCATCGGCGTCGCCAACCTCACCCTCGACCGCGCGGTCGCATTCGATCCGTACGCGGCCAATCGCGACATGGGCAGCTTCATCGTCATCGACCGCTACACCAACCAGACGGTCGGCGCGGGGCTGCTGCATTTCGCGCTGCGCCGCTCGCAGAACATCCATTGGCAGGCGGTCGAAGTCGACAAGCAGGCGCGCATCCGCCAGAACGGGCATGCGCCGTGCGTACTCTGGCTGACCGGCCTTTCCGGCAGCGGCAAGTCGACGATCGCGAACATCGTCGAGCGCCAGCTGCATGCCCTCGGCGCGCGCACCTACCTGCTCGACGGCGACAACGTGCGCCACGGACTCAGCAAGGACCTCGGCTTCACCGACGCCGACCGCGTCGAGAACATCCGCCGCATCGGCGAAGTCGCCAAGCTCATGGTCGACGCCGGCCTCATCGTCATCACCGCGTTCATCTCGCCGTTCCGCTCGGAACGCCAGCTCGCACGCGGCATGGTGGAGGACGGCGAGTTCATCGAGATCTTCGTCGACACGCCGCTCGAGGTCGTCGAGCAGCGTGATCCGAAAGGCCTCTACAAGAAGGCGCGCCGCGGCGAGCTCAAGAACTTCACCGGCATCGACTCACCCTACGAAGTACCGGCCGCGCCGGAATTGCACCTGCACACGATGCAGCAGTCGCCTGAGGATTCGGCGAGCGAGATCGTCGAGTTGTTGATGCGGCGAGGGGTGTTGCGTCCGGGGCACTGAGGGCCTGGTAGAGGCCTCTCGACGCGCCCGGCCTCGTGCCGCTGCGCACTGTGCGCCCGCGCGGTGACGATGCCGTCGCGCGCGTCGAGCCGGTTCCGGACTCCGCCGTCTCCGGTCCATTCGGCCGGTTGCCTGGCCGTCGACGACGCCTCCTGCGTCGTGCTGCCCGATACAGCCAAGGTGCATCCCTGCCGCGATCCATCGCTGTTCCTGCGGCGCACTCTGCGCTCGTTGGCCGGTCGCGTCGTCGCGCAAACGGCGCGATGCGGTGTGCGAAGCACACGCTGGCCCGTGTCGGAGATTTCCTACAGCACTCATGCGCCGCGGTTCCACGACGAACCCGCGCCCGTTGCATCGCACTGCCGATGGCGTACCCTGCGCCGATGCGCCTCCTGCCCGCGTCCGCCCTGCTCGCCCTCGTCGCCCTGCCCGCCCACGCCGGCGACTACCTCGTGCTGGTCGGACCGGGGCAGACCTTCAATCCGGCCGAACTCACGATCGGAGCGGGTGACAGCGTCACGTTCCGCAACAGCGGTGGCACGCACAACGTGAAAGCGAACGACAATTCGTTCCGCTGCGCGAACGGCTGCGATGGCGATGGCCAGGGCGGCAATGGCGCGGCCGCGAGCAACATCTGGCACTTCAGCCGCACGTTCCCGAGCGCGGGCACGATCGGCTACTACTGCGAAACGCACGGCACGCCGACGAGCGGCATGCGCGGCACGATCATCGTGCTGCCGAGCACGCCGGTCGACCTGCAGTCGTTCGATGTCGACTGAGCCGCGACGTGTCCGCTCTGCGATCCGCCGCTCCCACCGTGCTGCTGACCGGCTTCGAGCCGTTCGGCGGCGAGGCCGTCAACCCCTCGCAGGAGATCGTGCGTGCGCTCGACGGCGCAACGATCGCCGCGCACCGCGTCGTGGGCAGCGTGCTGCCGGTGTCGTTCGCGGCGACCGTGCCGATGCTCGAGGACCTCGTCGAGCGCCATCGGCCCGCGCTCGTGCTCGCGCTCGGCCAGGCCGGCGGGCGCAGCGAAATCTCGCTCGAGCGCGTCGCGGTGAATTTCATCGACGCGCGCATCGCCGACAATGACGGGCTGCAGCCGATCGACGTGCCCGGCGTCGCCGACGCGCCTGCCGCGTACTTCCCGAGCCTGCCGGCGAAGGCGATCGTCGCGCAACTGCGCGCGCGCGGCATCCCGGCCGCACCGTCGCTGAGTGCGGGTTCGTTCGTCTGCAACCAGGTGTTCTTCGCGATCGCGCACCTGCTCGCGACGCGCCTGCCGCAGGCGCGCGGCGGCTTCGTGCACGTGCCGTGGCTGCCGCAGCAGGCGGCGCAGCAACCCGGACAGCCGAGCATGGCGCTGGGAACGATGATCGAGGGCGTGCGCGCCGCGATCGAGTGCGCGCTCGACGTGCGCGAGGATCTCGCCACCAGCGGCGGCACCACGCACTGATCCGCGCCGCGCGCGTCGGCCGCTGTGCGCGATCCTGCTAGACTGCGCGCCCGTCGTCCCGCTTCGACCGCGATCGTGATCTCCCCCGCCGCCGGCGCGGCCCCTTCCGCCAGTTCCCTGCCCGCGCGTGCCGCGCTGCTGATGGTCGCGAGCGCGAGCAGCTTCGGCCTCATGGCGATCCTCATCCGCTACGCATCGCACGGCCTGCACGCGTTCGAGATCGCCTTCTTCCGCAGCTTCTTCGGCGCCCTCGCGACCGCGCCGCTGCTCGCACGATACGGCTTGCGGGCCATGCACACCGATCGGCTCTGGTTCTACGTCGTGCGCTGCGCGATCGGCACGATCGGCATGCTCGCGGGGTTCTGGGCGATCGCGCACCTGCCGCTCGCGCAGGCGATCGCGCTGTCGTATTCCTCGCCCCTGTTCGTGACGATCGGCGCCGTGCTGTTCCTCGGCGAGATCGTGCGCATGCGCCGCTGGAGCGCGGTCATCGCCGGCTTCATCGGCGTGCTCGTGATCGTGCGGCCGGGCACCGACGGCTTCAGCGCGGGCAGTCTCGTCGCCCTGCTCGCGGCCGCATCGACCGGTGCGGTCACGATCAGCATCAAGTTCCTCTCGCGCAGCGACCCGCCCGATACGATCGTGCTGCTCACCACCTGGCTGTGGGTGCCGCTGTCGCTGCCGTTCGCCCTCGCGGTGTGGCAGGCGCCGCCGGCGTCGCTATGGCCGCTGCTCGTCGTCATCGGCATGCTCGGCACGCTAGGCCAGTACCTCTGGACGCACGCGCTCCGCCTCGCCGATGCATCGACGCTCGCGCCGCTGAGCTACCTGCAGCTCGTGATCGTGTCGGTGCTCGCCTGGCTGCTGTTCGACGAGCGCGTGGACGGATGGACCGCGGCCGGCGCCGCGATCGTGATCGGTGCAAGCCTCTACATCGCGCGCCGCGAAGCGCAGGTCGCGCGCCAGCGCCGCGCGGAAGCGATCGCTGCGAAGACGGAGCCGCAGCTGTGAACGAGACCCACGATTCGAAGGATACGCCCGAGCCGACGCGCCGCTTCACCGCGAGCGACCTCGGCAGCGCGCTCGCACTCGCGGTCAGCGTGTTCGCGCTCGCGCTCGGCGCCTACCAAACGCGCCTCATGCAGAGCCAGGCGCGCGCGAGCGTATGGCCGTTCCTGTCGATCGGCTATACCTATTCGAGCAACGTCGACCGCGACGCGTTCATCTGGACCGTCAACAACAACGGCGTCGGTCCGGCCAAGGTCGAAACCGTGCGCGTCACGCTCGACGGCAAGCCGATGCACGACTGGCAGCAGATACTCGTGGCGCTCGGCGCGGACGACACGTCGCCGAGCATGGCGACCTCGAGCATCGGCGGCGAGGTGATCCCCCCGAACACCAATCGCGAGACGACGATCGCACCGATCCGGCTCAACGACCGCGAGGTCGCCAAGCTGTTCAAGGCAGCCGAACATCGCCTCGGCATGGACATCTGCTACTGCTCGGTCTACGACGAGTGCTGGGTCGCGCACTGGCAGCGCAGCCGCGTGGAAGCGGTCGATCGCTGCGACACGCTCGGCGGCGAGGCGTTCTCCAACTAACCGCAGATTGCCTCAACGCTTCAGCGCAAAAGCCGCAGCGTCCACCAGCATCGCGCGCTCGGCGTCGGTCGGTTCCTGCCCCTGCCCGGGCACGTAGGCGATCTCGAGCATGCGTCCGTCGCCCGCGACGACGACCTGCGCGCGCGGGTTGCCTTCGAAGCAGTGGTGCATGACGCCCGCGGTCTTGCCGAACTGCGGCAGCGGGTCGACGCTGCAGCCACCGCTGCGCAGCATGCCGTCGGCGGCCTCGCGGCTGCGCGCGTCCTTGACGATCGCGACCGTGAGCACGCGACCGCCGGCGGACATCACGCAGTTGTTCCTGTCCGGCACGATCACCGAGCGCTCGCCATCCGGCAGTAGCTTGTCGACCAGCGCATCGTCGAGGTACGGGCAGTTCGTCTCCCTGGCGAGCGCCTTCGCGTTGGTCGCGACGCCGAGCGTGCCGGCGATGAGGTTCGCGGCGAAGTCGCGCTGTGCGGGCGTGATCGCGCTCGCGAGATTGAGGTAACCGGACACGCCGACGCTGCCGCGGTGGCCGTAGAAGAACATCGTCTTCGGATCGATCGCGCCTGCGTCGTCCTTCGTCTGGTAGGCGAAGCCGTGCTCGCCGAGCGACGGCGTCGGCACGACCACGCTGTTGCCGGCGATCGCCTCGTGCATGTCGACGGCCGCCTTCGTCGCAAGATCGGTCGACTCGCTCACCATGTGATTGAAGCCGAAGTTCACGCTCGTATTCGCGGTCATGAAACTGCAGGCGCCGGGCCCGCCCGAGATCACGCGCCACGGTCCGTCGCCGAAGCCCTTGTCGACCATCGACGTCTCGATCGACGGACATTTCGATGCCGCGCCGGCCGCGCCGCTCGCCGCAAGCAGCAACACCCCTACCCACCCAGCGATGTTCATGGCATCTCCCCGTTGCCGCGCGGGGCCATCCTACGCCGGAATTCGCGGCTGCGGCGTCCTGGCAGCACGTCGCCGAAGAGCATCGCGCCTTCCGACGCGCCCTCGCCGGGCAGGCATCGCGGATCCACCCGCTCGTCGTCCAAGAAGGCCGGCATACGGAGGATTCCGTTCGCGCTGAGCGCAACACGTGAAGCGGCCGACTCGAAGTGCCCGCCGCCGCGCGCCGCGGCCCTTCGACTCCGGCCCGCGCAGAGGGTGAGCGTACGAGGTGAGCGCCGCTCCCCGGGAAGCGGCGGAAGCCGCGATGCTCCTCGATCCTCGACCTTAAGCCTGCTCTTCCGATTGTCCAAAATTGCACGTTCGGCGATCGTGCCTTGCCAGCCGCCACACCCGGGCCTATATACGTAATCGTTCGTACATCGAACAGGTTCCCGATTCCGGGAACGGGGCCACCAACGGAGTGCCATCATGAAGAACCCTCGCAGAGTCGCCCTGCTGGTTTCGTTCGCCCTGATGTCGGCGGTACTGCACGCGCCTCACGCGCGTGCCGCGCACGCGATGGACATCAACGGCTTCGCCGACGCGGCCGATGATCCCGCGCCGAGCCGAGCGCCGTGGATGCCGTTCGCGCCGCGCGATGCCAGGCCCACTGCGATCACCGGTGCTGCGGAAAGCTGGAGCGGCATCGGTCCGGACGGCGCGGACGTGACGGACGTCGGCGTATCGCCGGCCGACGCGGCGATCCTGCTCGCCACCACCTCGCCGAGCACGTTCCCCCTCCACGTGATCCTGGCGCCCCACGCCGGTGCCTACCGATCGACGGATGCGGGCACCCACTGGACCGCGTTGCCGGAGTTCGAAGGTGTCGCGGCGGACGGCATCGCCTTCGCCAGCGATGGCACCGCGTACATCGCGAGCGAGGACAGCGTGTGGAAGAGCAGCGACGCCGGCGCGCACTGGCAACGCCTCGAGCTCGGCGTCGGCGAGATCGCGCGCGTGCGCACCGTCGCGGTGGACCCGGACGACGATGCGACGCTGTGGGCCTGCCTCAACTCCAATGGGGGCAACACGGCCATCACGCTGGCCGTGTCGACCGACAGCGGCGCCACCTGGACCGATCGCACGCCGTCCGGTGCCGCGTTCCTCGACTGCGAAGCGGTCGCGGTCGAAGTCGGTGGCGCGCATCGCGTCGTCGCGACGTTCAATGACCCCGACTGGATCGGCCACGTCTGGCGCAGCGACGACCATGGCGAACACTGGACCGACATCTCCGCCGGCTTGCCGCAGTATCGCCTGTATGCACTCGCATTCGCCGGCACGCGCATCATCCTGGGCGGCGGCCATGTCGGCGGCGATGATGTCGGCGTCTACGCATCGGACGATTCCGGCGCGCACTGGCAAAGCCTCAGCGATGCGAGCTGGCCCTTGCTCGCAGTGACCGCCGTCGCGGTCGCGCCGAACGATCCGCAAACGCTCGTCGCCGCCACCGCGGGCCGTGGGCTCAACCGCAGTACGGACGGCGGCGCGACCTGGCAGCTGGAACTCGCCGGCACCAGCCGCATGTATGCGAACGCGGTGCGTTTCGCTCCTGGTGATGGCAGCCACGTGCTCGCCGGCGCGATGTCGTACGGCGTGCTCGAATCGGCCGATGCCGGCGCGCATTTCGCGCAGACGAACACGGGCCTGCGCGAACTCTATGTCAGTTCGATCACCGCCAATCCGCTCGACGCGGACGAACTGGCCGCGGCATTCCAATTCGCCAACGGCGGCGGCGTCTACGTTTCGGTCGATCACGGCGCGCACTGGCAGCTGCAAGACTTGCCGCCCCTGCGTTTTTCGCGGGTCGCGTTCTCGCCGACCGGCGTGCTGCACGCGATCGGCGGCGGGCCGACGAGCCCGATCCAGCAGGAAGGCCTCTATCGGCGCAACGGCGACGGCAGCTGGACCAATCTCGGCCCGGACCAGGGCCCACACTTCGAATCGGATCTCAGGGCGGTGCTGTTCAGCGCGACGGACCCGGACCTCATCCTGCTCGGCGGCCGCGACTTCGGCGTCGCCGGCTTCGGCGGCACGATCTGGCGCTCGCCGGATGCGGGCACGACGTGGACGAAGGTGTATCTCGGCAGCGATTTCGACGTCATCACCGACTTCGAACGGGCCGCCGGCAGCGGCGGTAGCACGCTCGTCGCGAGCTACGACGGGCAACTTCCGCCCTACGGCGGCATCCTGCGCTCGACCGACGCGGGCGCGGATTGGAGCGACTCGAGCACGGGCCTCGCCGACGGCGCGGGCTTGCCGCACCTGTGCCAGAGCGGGGGCGCGACGCCGTCGATCTACCTCGCGGCGATCACCTCCCCGTTCGGTGGCGGCGTCTACCGAAGCGACGACGGCGGCGCGAGCTGGACGCCCGTGTCCAAGCACAATGGCGTGCTGCTCGACATCGCCTGCGATCCGTTCGACCCGTCGGTGCTCTACATGGCGTGGAACAGCTCGCAGCAACCCGTGCTCCGTTCCACCGACGGCGGCGTGACGTTCGTGGAATACGGCGCCGGCATCGCGAGCTACGCGAGCGTGAGCGAGATCTTCCCCAGCTCGTACGAGGGCGCCACGCAACTGCTGCTCGGCTCATCCGTGAGTGCCTACGTACTGCACGGCACCGACACGATCTTCGTCGACGGGTTCGAATCGCCATAGATGGCCATCGCCCCGCTGTTCCCTTATCCCGTTCGCGCGAGCCTGTGCCCTACTGTCGCTATCGGGAGGCTGTTCCGTTCTCCCGATCGCGGGCG
>NZ_JBQCFP010000100.1:0-6600 GCF_051958935.1 Dokdonella sp.
GTTTCTCAGCCATTGCGGTTTCTCCTGGTGATCAGTACGGCGCCGCCGGTATGGATGTAGGCGTACTCGGTGCCGCCGGGCGGGATCTCGCGATGGCCCATGAGCGAGTGCGGCTCGCCCGGCGGCACGTCGACGCGCACCTCCTGCACGACGAGCACGTCGTCGCCGGTGGCGATGTTGTGGATCTGGATGCGTTTGCTTCCGCTCATGGCGCGGCTCCTGGAAGGCACAGGCCGGTCATCACGCCGGCGAAGAAGGCGGTGGCCAGCGCAATCAGCGTTAGGGCGGCCACGTGGTCGGCGATGAAGGCGCCCAAGGCGGCAAGCGGCGCGCCGAGTACGCTCGGCCGCGGGTTGCGCCAGGCGCGCAGGTTGCGGTGCCAGTCCGGCTCCGTCGCGCGCAGCTCATGGCGCGGCGTGGTCGCCGGCAGTCGCATCGTGCGGCGGTCAGTGCTCATGGGTCACCGGCACTTCGGTGATCGCGATGCCGCCGACGGCGGGCACATCCACCGTCACGCGGCCGCCGGGATTGAGGTCGTGCAGCGCGAGCAGGTCGCCCGTCGCAACGGGCGGGAAGCGGCTCGCTACGTGCACGAGCAGGCGATGCGTGCGCGACCGGTTGCGGATCTGGATGCGGTCGGCGCTCATGGCCGCACCTCATCTGCATTGAGAATCACGCTCGGCCGGACGCCGCGGTGATATGCGCCAGCGTCGACGTTCCAATCCTCGACGTCGCCTAGATGCACGCGCGGCGCACGAATGGCGTAGTGGATTTGGCAACCAGCAATCAGGACTTCGCCGATCTGCGCATACCAGTTCGTGCTCGGCTGCCGCGGTTTGACGCCGAGCGCCTGCTCTGCAGTGAGAATGGCGCGCAACGTTCCATGGACCGCTCGGTACTGACGTCCGTCAGGCCCGTAAAACCAGTTCGACGTCGTCACCAGGACAAGGTCGCCAATCTGGACGTTCAGCAGCGCGGCATTCATGCGCGATCGCCTCCGGTCGGCTTGTTGCGCCACACGATGCGGTAGACGATCTCGTCGTTGCCGAGGGTGGCGTTGTCGCGGCGCAGGTTGAGCGCGGCGCGCACGGCGGCGCGGATGCGCATGTCGCTCACATCCCACGGGCGGAGCAGGTCGGTGATGCGGTCGCGGATGTAGTCGGCGTCCGACTTTTCGTGCCGGCGGAACTGCACGGTCGTGACGTTGCCGTCCTGCGCGAGGACGGCGCTCACGGCTGGGCCTTCTGCATGACGGCGACGAGGTGCGCGAGCCAGGCGCCGCCGCTGCGGAAGGCGAGGGCAGCGAGCACGGCGATGATCACCAGCGCGAGCACGCGCGTGAGCGACGTGCCGTACCAGGAGGAGCGAAGCCGGTCCCGGGCGCTCATGCGGCGGCCTGCTGCGCGGCGCGCGGGGAGCGGGTCAGGGTGATCGCTCGCCAGGCCTCGTCGGCGTGCATCTGCGCGAGCTTGCGCATGCCGTCGGCCATGCCGGCGCCACGGGGGCCGTAGGCGGGTTCGTGGGCGGCGAAGTCAGCGAGGCGCAGGCAGGATTCGCATTCCTGCGCCTGGCGCTGGATGACCGCCTCGAGGGCGGTGAGGGGTGCGGACTGCTGGGTGCGCGACATGGTGCCTCCTGAGCTGCCCGGGTGGGCAGCGGGAGGCAGATTAGCGAGACGCTAATTCCCTGTCAATAGCGGGACGCTAATTTAGCGCGCCGGGGGCCGAATCCTTACTCGAACTCGACTTCGCGCACCGCCACGGTGGTGGCCCCTTCCTTCCATTCAGAGGGAACGCGCTTGGCCGAGAGGAACCGATGTGGTTCCTGTTGCCACACGTAGCCGGGGCGCAGCGGACCAGCGTTGTCGAGTCCAATTCCCCCCGCGAGGATGGGCGTGAATTCTTCCTCAGCAACGTTCGCGCCGTTGGCGTCTTGGAAATACACCACGATCTTGAGCCGGGTTACGGTCCGGTCGCCCTCGTTCTTCACCTTGAACGAGATCCCGGGCACGCGGCCTGTGAACGTGTCAAAGTATTTGGCCGTCCAATCGTAGATGCGAAGACTCGAGGCGTAGTCGGCCGCGTTGTCCTTCGCAGCTGCGACATCGGTCTTCGTGGCCGAAGTACCTGTAGCGCCCGAGAGCGCGGCGGCAAAATTTCCGGCGGCGGACGCGAAGGCGGACGAGAGCTGATACTTGATGTGCTCGCGGCCGATGAAATAGCCGACGATCAGGCTGGTTACGGCAACAGCGATAAGCTGTGAATGCGCCTTGGAAATGGCCACTTGCTATCCCCCTTGTCGATAGACGAAAGAGCCAACAATTTTCAGCAGCTGAGCATGCTCCGGTTCGATGGATTCATCGGGAAAACGCCGCTTGTCCGGGTTGTCACTCTGCAGCACCCATGTGCCATCGATCTCCCGCCGCAGGCGCTTTATACGCAAACCATCGGGGTGCTGGATCAGGAATATTTTCCCGCTCTTCGGGGTGGTGTTTGACCGGTCAAAGATCACAATGTCGCCGTCGACGATGAAGTCGGCCATGCTTTCCCCGTCGGCCCAGACCGCGATCGCATCTTCGGGGCGGATCCGGTAGCGGCGAAACCACGACGCTTCCTTCAGCAGTGGCGTGCGAGAGACGGTCTCATGATCAATGATGCCGCCACCACAGGAGCCGCGCGCGCTGGTCAACTCGATGGGCATGGCGGCGCCGTAGTCCTCCCTGGCTTCCTCGACAGAGTAGCGTGCTGGCGTGGCGCTATGCGCGTTGTAACCGTCGCGCGCCTGCGCCAGCTCATGGGGCGTATCCATCCAGCCATTCGCGAGCCCGAGCAGCTGCTCGATGGTACGGGCCATCTTCCCGCTGATTGAGCGCGGCGCACCGGTGCTCGAATCAGGCGAACGATTCACCCACTGGCTCACTTGGGACGGCGCTCGCTTGATGCGGTCGGCGAGCGCGCGCTGGCTACCGCCACCGGCTATATCGATGAGCAGGACAAGGTTGTCGCGGCGTACTTCTTCAATCGGGATTGCCATGGGCGTCATTGTCGTAGCGCCGCGCTAAACACGCCATTCGCGCCGCGCTATTGCAATTCGATTAGCGGCCCGCTAAAGTCGCCGCGCCATGAATCTGAAAACCTTCATTGAAGACGAGGGGCGGCGGGACAGCCTGCTTGCGGCTCTCCGGTGCTCGCCTGGCTACCTGTGGCAAATCGCGACGCAATGGCGAGGGCGCCGCCCTAGCGCCGAGCTCGCGCGAAGGATTCATGACGCCACAGGCGGCGAGGTATCGGTGCACGACCTCCGCCCCGACATCTTCGGCCCGACCCCCGCCAAGCACGAGCAGGTGGCCTGACCATGTCAGTGCGCTTGGAGCGAGTGTCCAGGCTCCTTGCCGAGGAACTCCCGAATGCCGAGTACCGTCCGTGCGCTGAGCTCGGCGCATATCCATCCGAAGCCCTCGTTGCGGATCCAGATGCGGAGGGCACCGCCGATGCGTGAGCGAAAACGCAAGGCTGGTTCCTCGAGCGCTAGTACTTCTCGATCGCTGGACGCTTCGGGCGGCTCCTCTGAGACGACAGGTTCCAGCGCCGCTCGAGCTTGCATGAGCCGCGCAATGATCTCCTCGAGTTCGTGTGCGGTGAAGGTCCCGTTGAGCGCGAGCTTTACCTGCGTTCTTGGATCGAATCCCTCGTCCATGCTGTTCTCCGGTGGTGGTTTCGATGTCTAGCGCCACCGACTCTATCACCGCGAGAACGGCACCCTTGCACGCGCGGGCACCCCACGCGCGCGCTGCTGCTCGCCGCGTCCCCCTGCGCGGCGAGCAGCGCTTTTCTTTCCGCACGCGGCCCGTCGCCGGCAATGCCCGTCGGCCACACTCCCCGACGTTAGCCGGGCCGCTCTTCTCTTCGAATCCCCTTCGCATGCTGCGCACGTTACGTGCGCGCGCGGTGGGTCACCACGTTTGTCGAGGCCACGCATGAACGTCGTCGATGCGGCACACAAGACGGTGAAGGATTACCCGGGTGGCGCCGAGGCGCTGGGCCCGCGCGTGGGCATCAACGCCACGGTCCTGCGCAGCAAGGTGAATCCGACAATGACGTCGCATCGCCTGGCGATCGATGAGGCCGATCTCATCATCGGCGCGACCGGCAACCCGCTCATGATCCAGGCGCTCGCCCAGACGCACGGCTACGGCCTCGTGCCGCTTTCCGGTGAGATCGGCAATGGCACGGTCCTCGACCTCGTCCTTGGTCACGGTGAGTCAGAAGGCGAGTTCGCCGCCGAAGTCCGCGCCGCACTGGCAGATGGGCTGATCACCCAGAACGAGTACACGCGCATCGCCGCCGCTGCACACGTTGCGAACGCGACGACGCTGCTGCTGCTCGGCGCCCTGCGCCGGCTGAAGGACAACCGCACCAGCCCTGGCGCCTGAGTACTGCCGCCATGGGGAAGCGAGAGGGGAAGGCCACACGCACGGCACGCACGATCCAACGCTCGCGCGCGATGAGCGCGCGGCGCCAGCGTGCACGAACACCGCGAGTCGACGTCGCGAAGTATCAGGCGATCGTCGACGCACTGCCCGGCACGCTCACCGATCGTGAGCGCGCCGATGCCGAGGCCGCATTGGCCATCGCTCCGGACGATCCACAGGGGACACTGCTTTGATTCGATCCATTCGTGCGTGCGGCGCGCGCGTCGTCCCGCCCCGCACCCCTTGGCCGGAGCCGAGAGCCGCGCGATGCGGATCGTTCGCGTCGCGCGCGGCGTCTCGATGTCTCATGAGACGGAGAGACGCCGGTGTTCGGGTCCTCCCTGGGGACGGCGCATGCGGGTACAAAGGCCGCAATTCCCGCGTAGTCAGCGGCGCGGAAAGTAACTGAAATGGCGTCGAACTACGACAGCGTGCTCGACCAGCTGCGCGCGTTCGGCCTGATCGTTGACGCGATCGAGACCGGCCGGCTCGTCCGGTGCCGCGTGGAGGGCGATCGAGAGAAGCGCGGCTGGTACGCGGTGCACGAACTCACGACGCGCGCGGGCGAGCAGCTGCTCGTCGGTTCGTTCGGTCGATGGGAAGGCGCGAGCAACAACGCGCAGAAGATCGAGATCCGCAAGGACGCGTTCGACGAGGAACAGCGCAAGGCGCTGCGCCGGCGCATCGAGGAAGACCGCAAGGCGGCCGACATCGCCGCGAAGGCGAGCGCGAACCGAGCGGCCGCGCGCGCGGCGTGGGTATGGGAACGCTGCGACCCGTCGGGCGAGAGCGAATACCTGGTGCGCAAAGGCGTCGGCGCGCACGGCGTGAGGTTCAGCAAGCAGGGATCGCTCGTGATCCCGATGACCAACGTCATCGGCCAGATCCGCGGCCTGCAGGTCATCCGTGCGCGCGACGTCGCGAAGCGCGAGCGCGCGCTCGAGAAGGAGTACTGGCCGAAGGACGTCGGCAAGAAGGGGATGTTCAACCTCATCGGCACGCCGCAGCTTCTGCTGCTCGTCGCCGAGGTCTACGCCACCGGCGCGAGTGCTCACGAAGCGACCGGCTTCCCGGTCGCGATCGCATGGGACGCCGGCAACATCGGCCAGGTCGTGAAGGAACTGCACGTCCGCTACCCCGCGGCGAAGATCCTCATCCTCGCTGACGACGACGGCCTGCAGCGGTGCCGCGAGTGCCGCGGTCGCGTCGTCCTCGCCGAGCATCCGGTGGACTGCCCGCACTGTGGGAAACCGCATCGTGCCGAGAACACCGGCGTGTCGCTCGCGAGCACCGCGGCCGTCACCGTGCGGGGCGCGTTCGCCAAGCCCATCTTCGCCAACGAGCCGCAGCGCCGCGCCGACTTCCTCGAGCGCGGCGTCAAGTCGACGGACTACAACGATCTGCACCAGGCGGAAGGCCTGCACGTCGTGCGCGCACAGATCGAGGCCCGCCTGCTGGAACTCGGGTGGCCACTCACGGGTGCCGTAGCGCGCCGATCTTCCTCCAACGGGGCGGGGGGCGCGGCGCTGCGCCCGATCGACTCGGAGCATGAACTGCTCGAGCGCTTCGCGCTCATCTACGGCGGTGGTGGCGCGGTGTACGACGCGCAGGAGCACATCGTGTTGGCGCTCAGCGATATGCGCGACGCGTGCCGCCATCGCGAACTCCACAAGGCGTGGATGCAGAATCCCGAACGCCGCATCGTCCGCCCGACGGAGGTCGACTTCGACCCCTCGTGCAGCGACCCCGCCGTCACCTGCAACTTGTGGTCGGGCTGGCCGACGCAACCGAAGGCCGGCCGCTGCGACAAGCTGCTCGAGCTGCTGCAGCACATGTGCAGCCACGAGGCCAAGCACGCGCACGCCCTCCATCAATGGGTGCTGCGCTGGCTCGCGTACCCGATCCAGCACCCCGGCGCCAAGATGCGCACGACCATCGTGCTGCACGGCCCGCAGGGCACCGGCAAGAACCTCTTCTTCGAAGCGGTCATGGGGATCTACGGCCAGTACGGCCGCATCATCGACCAGGCCTCGATCGAGGACAAATTCAACGACTGGGCGTCGAAGAAACTGTTCCTGATTGCCGACGAAGTCGTCGCGCGCTCCGATCTCTTCCACGTCAAGAACAAG
>NZ_JBQCFP010000101.1:0-31551 GCF_051958935.1 Dokdonella sp.
CCCCAAAACCGCGTCGCCCCCGCGCCGCCGGCCCCCGCCCCGCGTCCGGGGGGGGCCAGGGGGTTGGCGCGTCCCGCCCTACACGCAAGCCCGCGACCGCGTCGCGTGTGCGGCTACGCCACCGAGCGCAGTGACGACGACGGCTTGGTGCGCTTGCCTGCCGCGAGTTCCGCCGGGTCGAAGTCGTCGACCGAGATGAACTCGAACGTCGCCGCGCGCACGCGCGCGAGCAGCGCGCGTTCGGCTGCGTCGATCACGCCCTTCGCTTCCGCGTCGGCGAGCTGGCTGTCCCAGTCGTAACCGCTGAGTTCGCCCGCCTTCGCCGCCTTGAGGAACTTGCGCTCGACGGGCTCCGCCGCGATCACGTCGGGCAGCAACGCGTTCATGCGGCCAACCGGGTTGTTCGGGTTCGGCGTGAGGTACACCCACTCGGCGAGGCGGTCGCGCGCTTCGCCCGGCGCGCAGAGGATCGCCGCGACGCGATGGCCGAGGCGGTCCGACGGCGGCACCTCGCGGCGGCCGAACGGAAACACCAGCGCACGCAGCACCCACGCGACCGGCCGCACCGGGAAGTTGCGCAGCACGCCGTCGAGCGCGTTCTGCATGCGGTACACGCAGTCGTGGAACGCCCACGCCAGCAGCGGCTGGTCGGTGGCGGGTCGCCCCTGGTCCTCGTAGCGCTTGAGCATCGCGCTCGCGATGTAGAGGTTCGACAGCACGTCACCCAAGCGCGCGGAGAGCTTCTCCTTGAACTTGAGCTTGCCGCCGAGCACGAGCATCGAGGTATCGGCGACCAGCGCGAGCGCCGCCGCGTAGCGATTGAGCTTGCGGAAATAGCGCCGGGTGTACGCATCGCCCGGCACGCGGCCGATCTTGCCGAAGGTGAGGCCGAGCACGAGGCTACGCACCGCGTTGGAGATCGCGAACCCGACATGGCCCCACAGCGCGGCGTCGAACGCCGTGAGCTTCTCGCGATAGTCGGCGACTTTCAGCGCCTCCATCTCGCGCAGCACGTACGGATGGCAGCGGATCGCGCCCTGGCCGAAGATCATGAGGCTGCGCGTCATGATGTTCGCGCCTTCCACCGTGATCGCGATCGGCGAGGTCTGCCAGCCGCGGCCCGCGTAGTTGCTCGGGCCGAGCTGCACGGCCTTGCCGCCGTGGATGTCCATGATGTCCTTGGCGACTTCGCGGCCGAGCTCGGTCGCGTGGTACTTCGCGATAGCCGATGGCACCGACGGCTTTTCGCCGCGATCGACCGCCGCCGCACTCGCCTTCGACAGCGCGCTGATCTGGTACGAGTGACCCGCGATGCGCGCGAGCGCTTCCTCGACGCCTTCGAAGCGGCCGATCGCGATGCCGAACTGCTTGCGGATGCGCGCGTACGCGCCCGAGGCGACCACGCCCGCCTTCACCGCGCCCGCCGCGTTCGAGGGCAAGGTGATGCCGCGACCGATCGACAGGCACTCGACCAGCATGCGCCAGCCCTGCCCCGCCATCGCCTCGCCGCCGATCAGCTGCGACAGCGGCACGAACACGTCCTTGCCGCGCACCGGGCCGTTCTGGAACGCTGCGTTGAGCGGGAAGTGGCGACGACCGAACTCGAGCCCCTTGGTGTCGTGCGGCAGCAGCGCGAGCGTGATGCCGATGTCCTCGACGTCACCGAGCAGGTGATCCGGGTCGTGCATGCGGAACGCGAGACCGAACAACGTCGCGATCGGTGCGAGCGTGATGTAGCGCTTGTCGAACGTGAGGCGCACGCCGAGCACGTTCGCGCCGTTCCACTCGCCCTTGCAGACGATGCCGTAATCGGGAATGGACGTCGCATCCGACCCCGCATACGGGCCGGTGAGCGCGAAGCACGGGATCTCGCGGCCGTCAGCGAGGCGCGGCAGGTAGTAGTCGCGCTGCTCCTGCGTGCCGTAATGCAACAGGAGTTCGCCCGGGCCGAGCGAGTTCGGCACGCCGACGGTCGAGGACAAGGAACCCGAGATGCCCATGAGCTTCTGCAGCACCGCCGATTGCGCGAGCGCGGAGAAGTCGAGGCCGCCGTATTCCTTCGGGATGATCATGCCGAAGAATTTCTTCTTCTTGAGGAAGTCCCAGATCTCCGGCGGCAGGTCCGCGAGCTCGTGCGTGATCTGCCAGTCGTTGACCATCGCGCAGAGTTCCTCGACCGGGCCGTCGAGAAAGGCCTGCTCTTCCACGGACAGCTCGGGCTTGGGCTGCTTCAAAAGCTGCTTCCAGTCCGGCTTGCCGCTGAAGAGCTCGCCCTCGAACCCGACCGTGCCCGCGTCGAGCGCGATCTGCTCGGTCGGCGACAACTGCGGCGTCACCTTCTGGAACGCCGCGAGCGCCGGCGCGCTGAGCTTGCGGCGACGGAAGCCGACGAGGTTGAGCGGCAGCGCGACGAGCGCGAGCAGCACCAAAGGCACCGCGACTGCGAGGACCGATGACCCGGCGAGCACGCCGACGCCGACGATCGCCACCGCGGTCGCAATCGACCACATGAGCAGGCGCACGCGCGCGTACGCCGCGTAGAGCGACACGACGACGGCGGCGAGGAAAGGAAGGAATGCAGTCACGGCGAACTCCTGGGGAAACTGCGGCGGCGCAACGCCACCTCGATTCAAGGCCTGCCGAGCACCCACCGCGCGATCCGCGCCCGGGTTCCCGCCTCAACGCTCACCGGTAGGAGCCCACCCTGTGGGCGACCAACCAAGCGCAAGGCCACAGGCCCGCTACACCCCAGTATGGTGACGCCACCCCACCCAGTCAATACGCATCCGTATGGATGACGCAGGCACTTGAAATGCCGGCAGATCATGTCGCCCCGCCGCGTGACGCGGTTCTCAATGCGCCACGCCTCAGGCACACTGAACCGATGAATACGGACGCCCCCGCGAAAGCCGAATCCAAGCCCCGCCTCTCCGCAGCCGACTGGGAACACGCCGCGCTCGAGACGCTCGCCGAAAGCGGCCTCGCCGCCGTCGCCGTCGAACCCCTCGCCCGCCGCCTCGGCGTGACCAAGGGCAGCTTCTACTGGCACTTCACCACGCGCGAAGCCCTGATCCAGGCCGCCCTCGACCGCTGGGAACGCGAAGACGAACAGGACGTCCTCGTCCCCACCGGCGCGATCCCCGACCCACGCGAACGCCTGCGCGAACTCGTCCGCCAGGTCAGCCACAAGCGCCCCTCGCACGCGGTGCTCGCGGCGTTGTTCCGCGCGTTGGACCAGCCGCTGATCGGGCCTGTGGTCGAAAGAGTCTCGGCGCGACGCATCGGGTTTTTGACCGAAGCGTTCCGGCATGCGGGGTTTGATCCGACGCATGCGGCGAACCGCGCGCGGCTCGCGTATTCGGCTTACGTTGGGTTCGTGCAGCTGTCCAGGATCGGGCAGCCGCGGATGAGCCATGAGGAGTTCGAGGCGTATATCCGCGACTTTATTGAGACGTTGGTGCCGCGCTGACGCGACACACTGTGCCGCGCCGAAGGGGGCGCGCGGCGCGGCGCTGAAGCGACCCATCGCACCGCGCCGAAGCGGCGCATTAGGCAATACCCGTGGTCATCCCGCGAAAGCGGGAATCCATTGTTCTCTTCGCTTTGCCGCGTAGGGCCGCCCTCGTCAGCGTGCCGGGCACGCTGACCAGATACCGACGCCCCCGCGTCGCGATGACCTCCTGCTACACGACGGCTTGGGACACGATCCGCTAACACTGCAAAGCCATCACCCGTTCGACGGCCCCATCTACGAGCAGCTCAATTGAGAGATCTACACTGCAGGTGGCCAGGCAAGAGTTCATCTACCGGGGCTCCATGTAACCTATGGATGGACTACATTTAACGGCGTAGCCATAGAAGTACCATCCCCAATGCTTCGTCTCCATGGACGAAGTGACGCAGCAATCGATGTAGGGGGCCGCCATTCGTGAGCGGAGGACTGGCCTGGGAATGAGCCAAGAGGTATTTGCTGACTCAATAACTTTGCACCGCGCCTACTACAGCAAGGTTGAGCAGGGGAGAAGAATGCAGACAACATGCCGCGTCACGCAGGCCTTGGGCGTCAAGCCCTCCCAATTCCTTAGGGAAGGAGGGGCATTGAGGGCGTCGGGGGCGGTCAGCAGAAGCTTGTCGCAAGGCTAGTGAGATGCTTGCGTATCAGGCGATATCGAGAGATTGGCTTCGGTCACCTAGCGAGCAGGATCGCCGGTCTATCCTCGAGTACAGTCGGGGTGTTGTCTATGGCCTGTCATTTACTTCGGAAAGGAATGAAGTCCGAAGCAGGCCCATCCACGTAAACCGAATTCGCAGCGCCTTCTCTGACCTAGGAGCGCCGGCAATTTATCGGGTTGGACTTCGACTCCTCAGCTTGCTAGGCGAGGCCCAACCACTTGCCGGTGGCTATTGGCTAATTGCACCGTTTCGCGTAATCCCCTTGAACTCAATGCACGCGTTTGTGGGTTGCGCACCATCGAGCGCAATCAGTACTGGAGCAACCGGATGTTCCGGACTCGCGCGTCTCGTCGATGAAGGGTTCGCGGCCGACTATCCGATCCAGAATCTCGAAGGCTGGATGGGGAAGAGGACTTCGTCTCCGTCGGAGTATGTGGAAGACCTTGTGCAAACCTACCGCGCTTCTGCCGCTCCGGCGGTAAGTTCATCGGAGACCGAGTATCTCCATCTGGTCTCAAAAAACGCTAACGCAAGTCACGCTCTCTGGTCAGACAAGCCTGTTGCGATTGTTCCTCACCAAAGACTCGCCATCTGTCGCCAGTCAAACGTTGGCAGTTACCGCTATTTCGTCGCTGAGTTGTCCAACGGAAGAGTCGTAGCTGAATCGTCCCTTAGGCATTCACTTCCACGCCTTATTTGGGGACTGGCCTCTTGTGCTGCAACGCCGTTTCGAGTTACCTCCCAAAGCGTCGAAACCACGACACGCATCCGCGTCCCAGTGAGGCTGCCCTCCGAGGAGTATCGCCTGGCGCTACTGCTGTCGACCAGCATTACTCGGCAGGGCGCCTCCACCATTTACGAAATGGACGCAGGCGTGTCGCCCCTCTTTGAGAACGAGCTAAAGACATTAGGATGCCACTGGGAGACCAATTCATGAGCCAATTTTCCTACTCGGTACGTTCGGTTCACGATGCGTTGCTCCGAACGTTCCACCAATATCTGAGCGCCCAGTACCACATCTGGGACGAAGCGCTGATCGACGAACGGAAGCGCCTAATTTCCGAGGTGGGCAGCACGTTCCAGGATCCACGGCTGGAAGCGACGCCTCAATATGCACCTGGCCAGCAATATTCAGACTTAAATATCCCCGAGATTGCTCGTTCGATCCTGACTACTGCGTCCGGAATGCCTTCAACCGGAATCCCGCAAATTGCGTACACGCACCAATGCGCCGCCGTCGAACAGTTCGTCGGAAACGCACGAGACCTCATCGTCGCGACCGGCACGGGCTCGGGCAAGACGGAGAGCTTCTTGATGCCGATCCTTGCCATGCTCGCGATCGAAGCGGGTGAGCGGAAGGACTCATGGACTCAGCGGGGAATGAGAGCACTCTTGCTGTACCCAATGAACGCCCTCGTCAATGACCAATTGGCTAGGCTTCGGAGACTGTTCGGGGACGTAAACCTGGGTATTGCAATCTCGGCGACAAGGCGTCCAGGTTTCGGCATGTACACGAGTCGCACGCCTTATCCAGGCCAGCGCACGAAAGCAAAGGACGCTGAAAGAGTCGTCGCTGAAATTAGAAATCTATATTTCGACGGCATGACCAAGGAGTTTCGTGAGCGACTGGCCATCGAGGGCAAATGGCCGGCAAAAGACCTCGAGTCCTTTCTAGCAAGCGGATTGCAGAGTACAGCCGGCGACGCAGAGCTGCTCACACGTCACGAGATGCAAACGACGTGTCCGGATCTCCTCGTAACAAACTATTCGATGCTCGAATACATGATGCTTCGACCCCTCGAAGCAGGCATCTTTGAGCAAACGGCGAGATGGCTCAAGGCCAGTCCCGACAATGCTCTCACAGTTGTTCTCGACGAAGCACATATGTACCGCGGCTCCGGCGGTGCCGAGGTCGCGTACCTACTACGACGTCTGCAATCTCGGCTTGCTGTGCCACGCGAGAAGCTTCGGTACATTCTCACCAGCGCAAGCCTGGGCAGCTCCGCTCAAGCCCAAACTGACATAAAGAGATTCGCCGCGAAGCTTACCGGTGCCCGGGAAGAGATGTTCGAGTTGGTAAAGAGCCAAAGAGAGCAACGGCCATCGGGAGCAAGGGCCAACAAGGTGACCGAATCTGCTCTGGTTGGTTTCGACCAATCGACAATCCTTGGCGTTGTCGATCCAGACAAGGCAGGAAATGAACTACGGAATCTATGTGCAGGACTGGGGCTGAGCAGCAACGGCGAGACAGGAACCGTCGAGCAGCTTAAGAATTTTGCCTTTGAATTGCTTGAGCGGCTCCCGGTGGCCCATTTGATCGCTGAGGAGCTGACGCGGACCCCAGCAACCCTCGCCCGCGTTGCGGAGCTCGCATTCGGAACGTCTGCTGATCGCGAGCAGGCTGCAGAGGCACTGCTCGCTATAATGGCCTTTGCTAAAGACACCAAGCGAGGGAAGCCATTCTGTCCTATCCGCTCACACCTGTTCTTTCGCGGCCTTCCGGGCATTTATGCATGCACGAACGCACGCTGTGCCGATCGCTCCAACGATCTCGCGAGCCCGTTGGGCCGACTCCATGCTTCTGAGAGACTCGAATGCGCTTGTGGTGCGCGCGTCTACGAATTGTTGACCCATCGAGCCTGCGGGGCGGCCTTCCTTAGGGGGTTCATGCAGGACTCCATGAGGGACTTCCTCTGGCATTCCGCCTCGAACGGAACATGGAGCAATGAGCGTCTAGTCGAGGCGCAGTTCTATGTCATTCCCGCGGATAAGGTCGACTCGATCAACGGTGACGTCACCGGGCTGCATGTGAAAACGGGCCAGCTTCTCGCTCGGAAGCCGAATGGCGAAGATGGGGAGTTCCTGCCCCTCCTGTTCCCCCGTAGGCAGACCCGAGATCACGGACAACGTATCTTGAGTGACAGCTGCCCCGCCTGTCTGCAGGCCATTCGGAACGACGCTCCAATCGCAATGGATCTCGCGACCAAAGGTGAAGCGCCATTCGCCCATATCGTTCGCGCTCAGGTCGCTTCGCAGCCGATTTCCTCTGAGCCGCGACCGGAAGCCCCCAACGGGGGCCGGAAGACACTAATTTTCTCGGATGGTCGACAAAAGGCCGCGAGATTGGCTCGGGATATTCCACGCGAGATCGAACTCGACGTCTTTCGGCAGGCATTGTTCATTGCCGCGCGCGAACTTGGCGACATCCATCAGGAGGCGAGGCTTGATGGTCGGCTGTACGTCGGGTTCCTGAAATGCCTTATTGACAACAATCTCCGGTTTTTTGATGGCGCCGATCGCGACAAGCTCGAAAATCACTTAAGGGACTTTGTGGAAGGCCACAATGGGCAACTCGAGTTGATCCTCGAGGAGCTGCCTAAGCCTCCGCCTAGCTATTCCGCGCTGTTGTTGAAGCAGCTGGGCACTCCTTTCTACTCGATAAGCGCGCTCAGTCTCGGTTACGCCACGCCTGCCAAGACAGCTAAGGCTATCTTGCGGCGGCAAGTTTCTAACCTCATCGACGAGGATGTCGATGCCTGGGCGGTAGTGTGGGTTCAGCGCCTACTTGCGCGGTTCTCGTTCGACATGGAGTTGAGCGACGGTGTGCGCCTCAAGGCGTCGCGCTACCCCCATCGGCCAACCCAACCAATCGATGGCTTTTCCAAAGCGCAACAAGATCTGCTTACCAGCGAGGGGGTTGATCCCGCTCAGTTGGCTGCGGCGTTCGTAAGTGCGATGGGCCAAGTCACAGCGGATGGTTCTGTTTTCGTGAACCCGCTTCGCGTCATTCTCAGGCCCGCACTTCGGGACAGATGGGTGCAGTGCGAAGAGTGCCGAACCGTTTCACCAACTCTCGTAATGGGGCGCTGCCCGAACTGCATGAACCCACACGCCCAACTCGTCGACCCAGACAACACCAGTTATCTTCGGGCACGCAAAGGGTTCTGGAGGGATCCAGTTGTCAATGCGATGAGTGGCGCCGAAAGGCCGTTGAACTTGGACGTTCAGGAGCACAGTGCTCAGCTTTCCTACAAGGATGCAGACATCCCAGCGCCGACGACCGAGGTCTTTGAACGAAAATTCCGAGACTTGCTGCGCCCGGGAGAGCGGGCCGTCGATGTTCTCAGTTGCACGACTACGATGGAAGTTGGTATCGACATTGGCTCCCTAATTGCCGTGGCTATGCGTAACGTCCCACCAATGAGACAGAATTATCAGCAGCGTGCCGGCCGGGCAGGACGTCGCGGCTCCGCAATCTCGACGGTGCTGACGTACGCGCAGTCCGGCGCGCATGATGCCTACTACTTCACCAAGCCCGACAAGATCATTGCTGGTGATCCACCCAAGCCAGTACTGGACACCACCAACGAGAGAATTGCCTCGCGGCACGTACACGCACAGCTGCTTCAGGACTTCTTTCGACCGCTCGCACAAGGTCGAAGGTCATCTAACATTTTCACCGCATTGGGGGACACGTGGAACTTCTACACGAATAGTGGTCCATCGAGCTTCGAGGCATTTAAGCAGTGGCTTGCATCAACCTCTGCAACGGACTCACTTAGCCGTGCACAGGAGTGGCTTCCCGAAGGGGTGACTGCAAGGAATGTAGCAAACGCGTTTGTTGCCGAGCTAACACGCGCAACTCCGCCAAGCCAGGAGGGCTTGGAGGCGAGCTTCATCGAGTTTCTGTTTTCGCAGGGACTCCTGCCGTCCTACGCGTTCCCAAGAGATCTCATTTCTCTACAAATTCAGGCGTCCGGCGGGCCTAATGGGTTCAGGGTGGCGGAGCAAGCGCAGCAGGGTATGGGAGTTGCCCTTTCAGAATACGCACCAGGCAGGCTCGTCGTGGTGAATAAGAAGACGTACCGGGTTGGTACAGTCGCCGCGTCCGGCTTGGACACGGATGTCCACCGGGCGCAACCACTCTTCGATAGAGCGAAGGTCTATCAGCACTGCACGCAGTGCACGTACTCGGCCGGGTTCGTCAAGGAAGATATCAGCGGCAAGAGGTGTCCGCAGTGCGGGGCCGATGCGCTCAGAAGCATTCCTGCAATTCGGCCTGAGGTCGTGTTCCCGCGAGGCAAGCGGGAGATCGACGAGTTCGACGACGACCAAGTCTTCAGTCGAGTTACCCAAGCGCAACTGCCTCTTACCGAAGCAGAGCTTAGCCTCGCAGGGACACCGTTTGGCCAGCGAGGAGAGCTCAAGTCGAAGCGAACCCAGAGGCTCATTGTAGTCAATGAAGGCGACCCAACGTCTGACGAAGATGGCTTTCGAGTTTGCAGGAAATGCGGAAAGACCCTTCTGGCTGGAGAGCCAGAAGGCCCGCATCCGATGGACTACTACGTGAAGGTTTTTAAGGGCGTAGCGCCGTCGAGGTGTAGTGGCGAGTTCCAACGGGTGTTTCTGGGATACGAATTCCCCTCAGATATCCTCCTGTTGCGTGCTGTGTTGGAATCACCGCTTCGATTTGGCGTTGGCGATCGCCGTTCCCGCAAGCCGCTCGAGGACGCGTTGCTGACGCTATGCGATGCGTTAACGATAGCCATATCTCGTACCCTCGACGTTGACGCCAGAGAAATTAGTTC
The DNA here is from genome assembly GCF_051958935.1 of Dokdonella sp. Classification (GTDB taxonomy): domain Bacteria; phylum Pseudomonadota; class Gammaproteobacteria; order Xanthomonadales; family Rhodanobacteraceae; genus Dokdonella_A. Next base: position 9,762 of record NZ_JBQCFP010000101.1, read on the forward strand.
GGGATTCCGATTCGGCAATGACGGCAAAACAGAGTTCGCCGACATTTTCATCTATGACACGCTCTCGGGCGGCGCCGGATATGCACTCGAGGCTGGCGATGACTTCAGCACTGTGTTCGAGGTTGCGATGCGCATCCTGGACTCCTGCTCGTGTACCGCCTCCTGCGAAGACTGTCTTAGGCACTATGGAAATCGCTTTCACCATGCCGATCTGGATCGCTTTCTAGCCCTAGATCTAGCGCGGTACATTCTGAGCAGTTCAGTTCCTGCACCCTTCGGCGCTTCTGAGCAGAAGCGTGTTCTTCTGCCCATCGTTGAGATGGCTAGATTGGCGGGTTGGGAGGTTCAGGAGACGGACTCGGCATTCGAAGTTCGGCACCGGGGCCTAAGATTCGTCCTCGCCGCCTGCCCTTCTCTTCGTCAATGTGACCCCCGTGTGCGCGAGGCGGGAGCGCAACGCCTAACATTCACTCCGTATGAATTGGCGCGTGATCTCCCGAGCGCCTTTGCGGAGCTGCAATGACTAAGGCGAAGATCGTCGAGCTCTCGGCTCGAGAGGCGCGATTGAAACGCTTGGTGCGAAGGCACCTTCGCGACCTCGGATTCAGCCGATCACCTAATGGCGCCCTCGTGCCTCCTAGCATGGATAAGGAAGCCTACCGGCGGTTTCATTTGCCGAAGCGCGTGGAGAAGCTGGAGGCGAACCTTAGGTGGCTCGACAGGGCCCAAGCTGACCTCCTGAAATGGTTTGCCGATGGCACCGACGTTGTGCCTTCTGCTATCCAGCCAGAGCTGGAGCTCATCTCCAAGGAGACGTGGCAGTCCGACCTCTTTCGCTTGGCTGCACTCTACTGGCAAGTCCCCGTTTCAGATGGCTACGGTCGCCGGATGAGGTTTCTGGTGTGGGACCGATCGAACGGCAAACTTATGGGAATCTTCGCCCTGGGGGACGCCGTCTTTAACCAGGCGGCCCGAGACGCCCACATCGGCTGGGACCACCATAGACGCGGTGATGCACTAGTCAATTTGATGGACGCCTACGTCCTTGGGTCACTGCCGCCCTATAGCCACCTGCTTGGGGGAAAGCTTGTCGCATCGCTCGTCGCAACACGCGACGTGTCGGAGGCATTCAAGAAGCGTTATTGCGGGTCAACCGGCCTAATCTCAGGGCAGAAGAAAAATGCCAGGCTTGTAGCAGTGACGACGACCTCTGCTCTCGGACGGTCGTCCGTCTATAACCGCTTAAAGCTTGGTGATAGACAGATCTTTGAGCCCATCGGTTTCACTTCCGGCTGGGGCCACTTCCACCTCTCTGGGAAGATCTTCGACGAGTTGCGCGCCTACCTGGAGTTCAAGAACGATAGCTATGCGAACGGCTTCAATGTCGGGTCGGGACCCAATTGGAGAATCCGCGTGATCCGTCGAGCACTTGAGGGCCTCGGACTGGATACGTCTCTTGCGCGTCATGGCTTCTCGCGAGAGGTCTTCTTCGCGAAGTTGGCATCCAACGCGCAAGCGTACCTCCGGGGAGACAACCAGCGCGCAATGTACCGGGGACTCCCCTCGGTGAAAGAAGTCTCGGCCCAGGCTATCGAGCGTTGGATGATCCCTAGATCAATGAGGGATAGGCGCTACCTTGACTGGAAAGCTGTCGATCTAATCGCTGCCGTGTACGGAAATTCCACAAGACAAAGTCAGCTGGTTCTTAATGAGGTTCGCGCTTAACCATCGTGGCGAGCATGTGCGCGCGGATGCGGTAGGACCGTATGCGTTTGGTTTGCGCTGTCCAGTTTGCAAGGAGCCGGTCTTCGCAAGACCAGGTTCGATACGAGAGGCGCATTTTGCGCATCACAGTGGGAACGCCAATATGGCGTGTGACCTTTACTACCCCAGTGGTGGCGAGTATGCCTATCAGTATTCGGACCTTGGGCGAGCAACTCGTACCTTCGCAAAGGAGCGTCTAGGGGCACCGGCCCTACTGTGGCGGTCTGAAGATGCAGTTGTGGCCAGCCTTCATCTTCGTTTGCCGACACACCCGGACGGCTTTCCAGTCACCATTGGAGTTACGTCCTTCGCGAGTAGTCGATATGCTGGAAGTGAGCTAAAGAAGCCTCAATTCGTAAGGCTTCGCCTCCAGACGCCCCCTGCACAAGTTGAGACACGTCCTCGTGACGAGTCAATCGAGCAGGCGCTCTCCGAAACTCTCGCGCAGTTCCGATTGAGTGGAAACTTCTTCAGGGCAACTGGAGAAGGTGGAGTATTGATCGCTCCGGATCAGCCGTTGGAGCTCGGCCAAGCGTATTGGCTCGTAAGCCAGGCCGCGCTTCGCAAGCCTGTCTGTGAGTACGTAAAGGTGGAAGAACATCGCACTGATCGAGCATGGCACGCCTACCGACTCCAATTGACATACAGCCCGGCGGACGCAGAATTTGCGCTCGCCGGAGCCGCAGCGTACCTAGGACGCAAGATTATCGCGCCACGACCAAAAGTTGTGATTGTCTGGCCATTGCCCGTGCTGCGCGATCCAGACGGTGTTCGCGTATTTCAAAAGGACACCAAGCACCTGTTGGTTAGATCTCCCTCGGGGCTGCCACACTTTCGGTCAGTCGGCCACCCGGATGTGGCTCCAGAGGGATCAGATGGCGATCTACTTCAGATTCCTGTGCGGAAAGGCACGCAGGAGGCTCTGATCGGGCTCGCCAGTGGGCGATGGGAACGAGTGCGCTTTGATGACTTCGAGCTTCAGAGGCCGAACTGCATTTGGATCAGATCCGACGAGAAGCGCGTAGCACTATTCGAGCCGAGCGCAGGAGAATTCCTTGCCAAGGAAAGGCCGCTCAATCTTGACGTCCCCATGCATCGATTATGGCGAAACACTCTCGTAGACGCCAAGCCAATACGGCCGACACCGGAAGGACTCTCTTGTTCGGTCGAGGGCCTGACCTCCGAGGTAGACGCCGGCGCTTTCGGAGTAGCGCGGCTACCTAAAGTTGCCGTCGCATCCTCCACCATCCACTGGTGGTCGACTTCTGAACGTCTGGTTCGGGCCATGAAGGGAGATCGCGCTGCGGAATCATTACGGATCGTCAACAGCAAAGCCAAGTTGCTGGGCTGGGCTCGTGAGTACGACGCGATGCACCTTCTACCAAAGCTGCTGTGTGAATTGTCCAACGGAGCTGCATAGTGACCTACCGTGATGTCAATACGGAAAAGTACGCATTCTTGCTTGCAAGAGGAACGCACAGTGGCGAATTGAAACGCTTCTTCACAGAGTCCCAGAAGCAGCTGATCCTCAAACAGGCAAAGGTCCAAAATCTGCCGAGTGGGCGAGACAATCGGATCAAAGTTCTATCTGAAAGGCTTCCACGCTCTACCGACGGAATAGTGCAAACGTGGTTTTCCGCGAATCTCAACATGACCGACTTGTTGCCGGTAGAAGAGGTGCTTTCGGATCTTGCGCTGTACGAAGAAATGGGGGAATCTATTCCCGAAGATCGGGAAAAAATATTGGCGAGATCCGCCCTCGTACACCTATTTGTCGAAGCGCCTTCTGCCGAGCTCATCGAGTTTCTCAGGCGACGACCCGGGGAGCAAAGCCTTAGACCGAACTTCGTGGCGGAGGCCGCTACTTCCTCACTCCAAGCTCCAGCGGCAGATACTGTCGCGGATGATCGGAAAAGCGGTTCCGCACGCAATGACCAGATTGCAGCGCTGGTGTCGGCCCTTCTTATGGGTGATGAGCTCGCTATCGACGAAGCCTTGGCGCCGCTACCACAGCCGCTCCAAACCTTCGTCAATGCGTTAACAAGCGCGAAGGGTGGCGACATCGAGCAGGCAACGGCACTCGAGGAGACCTTCGACGTCCAGTCGAAGGAAGCCGGCTTAATTCATCGCGCGGTGGCTCTGGCGAGGCACAAGCCCGGAAAGGTGGACGCGGTGGCCGCTGGTCTCCGTATCAATGTACCTCAGCAGTTGGAGCAAATTGAGCCACAAGTGCTTGATGTGGTCGGCATCTACTCAGCTCAGACGGAAAAAGTCGTCTTTCTCAAACCGATCGGCCTTGTTGTAAATGAACGCGTTTTCCGACTGACGTTTGAGGATCGCGCAAGGCTTTTCCCCGAAAGTGGCGACGTAATGTCCTATCGCGAAGCCGGACGCCATTTGCCGCGACCTGGCGAGTTGGCTCGGTGGATCGTGGAAGAGCGTGATGCTCCGGGCGGGAAGACGCGTTTTCACTATGTGCGAGAGCCATCCCACATAGTCGAGGTCTTCAACGTTCCATTTCCCAGTTCGACACCGGATGAGGTCCGGGCCCACATCAAGCAGTTGAGTTCGCAGAAGCCTACCACCTCTCCTCATCGACTGTTTGCCCTTGCCGATGGAGTGGTCGTTGCCCCGCCTCGGAACATCGATCCCAAGCGCGACGAGTCATATGAACAGCCGTGGCAATCTTGGGGATCACTGGATGCATGGCTATTCGAGGGGCGGCAGTACGCTCTTGGAGTTCCGCAATTGCCTTCCTCGCATCTGGATCTGTCACCGCTCGAGGCGGCCTTTAAGAAGCTTATTAAGAATATCGGAGAGGAGCAAAAGCTTCTTTTCACGAAAAACCAGCTTCGTGAGCTGGGACAGCTGATCCGGGCGCGCGACGGCGGTGACGTCGCACTTCGTGCGAAGCGCGTCGCTGAGGCGATCGACAGGATTCGGTTTGATGTGGAGGCTGTTGACGAGTTGCTTCCCATTCTGATTAAGCGAGATGAAATTGAAGCGCGCGTTGAGAAGATCGTGGGGGCGCGCGTTGAGGAGCGTCTCAAGGAGAAAGCGAGCATAGTCTCTGAGATAGAAGCGGCGAAGGGGCGGCATTCCGAACTGCAGAGAGAAAGCAAGGATTTGGAGCGACGAATCAACAAGCAACGATCAGAAATACAGGCGACGGTGCGCGATACGTTTGCGAAGGCAATTCAAGATGGTGTAGCCAGTCTGGCCCAGGCGGAGGTGATCAAGCACTTGACATCACCGGGCTTTTCGGCCCAACCCGTGCCTCCGGCCTTGCCAGCCATGGCAAGGGAAGCGTCGGAACCTACACATCTTTCCGACATCAACGTCTCCGTGATCGAGGAAGCGTTGTCGCGATCGCAAGGCGTAGCTCAGCTTGTAAAGCTCGGGCTTGGAAGGCGTCGATCTGAGGTGCTCGTAGAAGCGCTTTCAGTCCTGGGACGCTCAGGGGTGTGCCTGGTTCTTCGTGGAGTGGATGCGCGTCAGCACGCGAAAGTGCTCGGCCGAATCGACAGCGACACATGCGCGGTCGTAGAGGTTCCTATGGGTCTTACTTCTGCCTTCCCAGTCGCCAAGGCGATAAAATGCGCACCTGGACTCAAGTCACTTGTGATTCACAATGCCGATCTTTCTCCCCTGGATGTGTATGCGGCGCCCGTGTTTGATCAGCTGATAGAGATGAGCCTAAGTGAGGAGATGGTTTCACTTCGGGTCGTGCTTTCATGTTCCGCAGGCGACATGGCTCTGCCCATTCCCCCGTTCGTGAAGCGGTGTGGAGTGTTCGTTGACGTCGATCAGCATTGGGATGAGAGGGACCGATCGCTAGAAGAGCTGGACGAGAAGGATATTCCTCTGATGAAGGCGATGATTGGTAAAATTTCGAGGGAGCTCGAAGCACTGGAACCAACAATTCGTCGCAGCTTGGAGAGTTTGATTGTCCGCTCGTTCGCTCAAGGCGCTGGCTAGGCACGGTGTGGGTTGCTCCATCTACCCGGCGCGATGGATCGTGTCCCGAGCGGTGGTGTAGCAGGTGGCCATCGCGACGCGTGTGCGTCGGTGTCTGGCCAGCGGGCCACGGCCGGCGCGCTGAGGTTGGCAGTGTCGGCGACGCCGGCCGAGCGCGCCGGGCAGACGATGGGACGCGGCCTCATTTGGCGCACCTCCACGTAGGTCGCATCGATCCCAGGTACGTCCGGTCGCCCTCGATCGCCCGCTCTCGGAACGCCGTGACCTTCTCGTCGATCTCAGCGCACAACTGCGGGACCTCGATCTTGGAGATCCCGCTCATGCCCATCGCCTTCACCGGCGCATCCACGTTGCGCGTGGACACGCCCTGGACGTACGCCTACTGAATCACGCCTTCTCGGCGGTCCTGCGCGGTTCCAGGACGCCCCGGAAGTAGCTGCCCTGGCGCAGTTCGGAATGCGCAGCGGGGATCGTCCCAGCACGCGTTTCCCAGTCGCGATCCCGTACTCGGGTCGTCGCTTCACATAGACACTGGCGATCTCGTCCTCGCTGACGCCGGGCTTGGCGACATCAGCGAGTTCGTGCCAGCCGAGGGCAACAGCGTTCTGTTCTCGAAAGTCGTCGAACAGCCGGCCGCTGGCACCGCGAACCATCCACATCCGTTCCATGCCGCCCCCGGTGGCTCCGCATCTACCGGGGATGATAGCGGGCCGTCGCAGGATTTGAGATCGCCCCCCGGTTCAATCCCTCCCGTGCCGCAAGGCACCCCGCCCGTGCCATCGGGGCCCGGTCGGGATCATCCTTGGATAGGGAGAGAGTACGTATGACGCAGAACCTCGTTTCGATGAACCTCACCTCCGACCAGCTCGCGGCCGTGGATGCGGCGCTGGAGGCGCTGGAGAGCAACCTGGCGGGCATGGTGTCGCTGAGTCCGCAGCAGCGTCGCACGGTGCCGCGGATGGGCGACAAGTCCGAGGCGTTCTGCCGGCAGGCGTTGTCGCTGCTGGGGCAGAACCCGCAGGTGGTGAATCCGGGCCTGGGCTTGCCGGAGGCGGAGGCGGATCTGGCGACGCTGGATGCGCTGCGTCCGCGACTGCAGCGCCTGGAGCGGTTGTGGGCGCGGGCTTCGGATACGGAAGTCGCGCTGGGTAGCGACATCATGTCGCCGGCGCTGCAGGGGTATGCGCTGCTCAAGGTGTCGGGTCGCAACCAGGGCCTGGAGGGTCTGCGCGCGTCGCTCGGGTCGCGCTTCGCCAAGAAGCCGCGCTCGACGGAGGCGCAAGCCGCGTAACGCGGGGCGTTACCGGTGTGGAAATCCAAGCCGCAGTGATGCGGCTTTTTTCATGCCTGCGGTTTGGGGAAATGTGCGGGCCGGTGGGCGCGGTGGTGAAGGTCGAAGGGGAATGCGTCGGGGTTCGAGTAAGGCGCGTGCGGGTTCGAAGGGCGGTGCCGTGGGTTGGAGCGGGACGCGTGCGGGTTCGGGGCGGAAGCATGCGGGTTGTAACGGCGATGGCGGGGGTCGGAAGGTGCAGCGGTGCGGGTTCGAGGCGCGCGCGAGCGGGTTGGAGGGGCGGTGGCGCGCGTTCCGGTCGCGGCGTTGGCGGTTGAAGGGGCAGTGGTGCGGGTCGAAGTGGGCGTGGCGCGGGGCGAAGTCGCGTGCGTGCGGGTGTGGAGGGGCCTGCATGCGGCGCGGCGCGGGAAGGTTGCGGGTTGTCGTGGGAGCGTTGCGGGTTGAAGCGGACATGGTGCGGGTCGCCGACGGAAGGATGCGGGTTGGCGATCCGTCGTGTGTAGGAGCCCACCCCTGTGGGCGACCGGGCGCGTGGAGCGGTTGGTTGGTGCGCCGCGCACAGGTGCGCTCCTACACGGAAGCGCTGCGGTCGCGCACAGGGTGCGCTCCTACGGGGATCATCGCGGCTGAAGCCGCTCCTACGACGGTTCGGGGACGTGCGGCGGCACGCGCGGAGCGCGTACCGCCCTACAACACATGCGGGACCTGGCGGGGGGGCGGCACGCGGGGGGCGCGTGCCGCCCTACGAAGACGCCGTGACCTTGCGTGGGGGGCGGCACGCGCGCGGAGCGCGTGCCGCTTGGGTCGCGATCAGCGCGCGGGGGTGAGCGTGAGGTTGTCGATCATCACGCGGGGTGCCGAAGGCTGGTCGTTGTAGGTCGCGTAGAGGCGCAGGCGGTCGAAGCGTGCGGCTTCGACGTCCATGATCTTCGTCACGATGTTGTCGCGGCCGCCGAGGTCGGAGATCGTGATGCGGTCGGATGCGACGAGTTCGTCGCCGAGCATCGCGTCGAGGTGCAGCACGATGCCGCCCCACGGGCCGTTCTCGTAGTAGACGAGGTCGAAGCGCGCGGCGGAGGCGGGCGTGGCGAGGTCCATCACCGCGCGGCTCAGCGCGCCGATCGAGAAGTTGTTGCCGTTGATGTAGCCGCTGCCGAACGTCAGCATGTTCGGCGAGCTGCCGACGCCGGGGAAGTCCGGGTAGAACAGCGTCGCGTTCTCGATGATGTAGTCGCTGCCGATCTCGTCGGCGGTCGCGGTGGAGCCGCTCGGGAAGACGACGTCGAGGCCGTTGCAGTCGTGGTAGTGGATGCCGTCGTAGTCGAACGCGTTGCCGTAGAAGCCTTCGACGAGGTCGTCGTAGTCGACCACATGCGGCTCCACGCTGCCGGTGTCGAAGCCGTCGGCGAAGATGCCGTCGTCGACGAGGCGCACCGCGCCGAGGTCCACCAGCATCGAGGATGCGTTGCGCTTGACCGAGCCCGCGACGACGGGCACGTCGTCCTGCAGCGTCAGCGTGGTCGCGTCGCTGTACACGCCGTCCGGCGCGAGGTCGACCTCCGCGATGCCGGCGTCGCCGAACGCGCCGGCGAGCACGCCGTGCGCGTCGGTGCGGAACGCGGCGAACACCGAGCGGCCGGGCACGCTCTCGACCGCGGAGGCGACGAGGTGGCCATCGGCCTGGCGGACGAGGCCGGTCACGTAGCGCGACGTCGCGCCCGGTGCGAAATCGATCGGCGCGTAGCCGTTCGCGCCGGCACCGAACGTGGTGTCGGTGCCGCCCTCCGGCGTGACGCCGCCGAGCACGACCTGCACCGAGCCCTCCGCGTCCTGGCGATGGCCGGCGAACACGATCGAGCCGTCGGCGGCGACGAGCAGCTTGTCGACGCCGTTGAAGGTCGATTCGTCGTCGCGCGCATGGAACACGCGCCAGCCGGTGCCGTCGAAGCTCGTGTCGGGCTGGCCGTCCGCAGTGAAACGCGCGAGCGAGAAGTCCGCGCCGAGGCCCGGGCCGTACACCTCGTACGCACCGCCTGCGACGAGCGTGCCGTTGGCGCCGATCGCGAGCGCGCCGATGTAGCCGGATTCGTCGTCGTTGATCGGGGCGAGCGCGGCGAAGCCGTCCTGGCCGAAGGTGATGTCGAGCAGGCCATTCGCGGTGAAGCGCGCGAGGAAAGCCTCGTTCGGCGTCGCGGCGGTCGAACGCTCGCCGGCGACGACGATGCCGCCCTCGGCATCAACGACCATCGCGTGGCATTGCGCGCGCGTGATCGAGGCGAGCCCGCTGCCGTCGGCGAACGTCATGTCGCGCGCGCCGTTGGCGTCGAGGCGGATCACGAAGCAGGTCTTGGGCCCGAAGATCTGCGCGCTGCCCGCGGCGAGCAGCGTACCGTCGTCGAGGCGCGCGAGCGCTTCGATCTGCTGCACCGCCCTGCCCGGCACGAGGTCGTCCATCACGCGGATGCCGGGCAGCCCCGGGTTGGTGTTGAACGTGTCGTCCGGCGTGCCGTCGGCGCGCAGGCGCGCGAGCATCGCGCGCATGTGCGGGTCGGGGTTGCCGTCGATGCGCAGGTTGCGCGAACCGCCGAGCAGCAGCGAGCCGTCCGGCAGTGTCAGCGACGCGCTGGTGCGCAGTTCATGGCCTTCGATGCCGTCGAGCGAGAGCCAGGCGAAGCCGTGGTCGCCGAAGGTGGGGTCGGGTATGCCGCCAGGCGCGGCAGCGGCGACGCCGCTGCCGGCGGCGAGCGAAAAGGCGATGGAAATCAAGGGAAAGCGGAGGGGCATGCACGCGGTTCCGGAAACGGCCGAGGATCGGGCCATCGATGCAGAACGAAGTTCGGCGGCAAAAGCACTCATCGCATTGCGGGGGCCACACGTGCCACGTAGGAACGCACCCTGTGCGCGATCCTCGCGCCTCGGTGTAGGGCAACGTGGCGGTCGCCACAAGCGCGGGCGTTTCGATGGCGCTCGCCGCGCGAGCTTCGCTCACCGCGAACGGATTTGTTCGGGGAAGCCTCACGCGGGCGGATCGAAATGCATCGCGACTGAAGTCGCTCCCACAACGAGCCGGTCGCGGATTCAGCCCTCCCCTTCGAGGCGAGGGTTGCGTGGGGATGGCATTCACGCGTACCGCCGACCGATGGCCTCACTCCTTCGTCGAGGCCGACACGTAGGCTTCCTTCAGCTTGGTCGCGCATTCCTCGCAGCACACCTCGACGGTGCGGCCGCCGAGTTTCACGTTGATCACGCTGTCGTCGAGCGGGCAGTCGCAGGCGGCGCAGGTCTTCTGGGTCATGGCAGGCTCCGGTGGTATGGATGTCGGATGGAGTGTGCGCCGATCCGCGCATGGGTGCTGTCGGATTCTTTAGCTGTGGTGGGCGATGGCCCACGCGCAGGGCATCAGCCCTTGCGCTGGCGGCGGGCGATCACCGCGTCGCGGAATTCCGACGGCGATCGCCCGTACGCCTGCTGGAACGCGGCGCTGAAATGGCTGTGGCTGGAGAAGCCGAGTTCGAGGCCGAGCTGGGCGAGGTCGTCGACGTCGGCGAGGCGGTCGAGGGCGCGGGCGAGGCGCAGTCGCAGCTGGTACCGATAGAGCGGCAGCGCTTCGACCTGGGCGAAGGTCTGCGTGAGGTATACCGGCGACACGCCGACTTCGGCGGCGATCTCGGCGAGCGTCCAGCGGCGCGAGAGATCGCTCGCGAGCACGAGCTTGGTGCGATCGGCGAGCCGTTGGCGGCCGGTGGTGGAACCGGCGACGTGCGCGGTGCGCGCCCCGAGCGAGCGCGTGCCGCGGGTGAGCGCGAGGCTTTCCGCCGCGCGAGGTTCGGCGATGCCCTCGCGCAGGCTGTGGCGCAGCATCGCGACGAGCGCGGATGCGCGCGCGTCGAGTCGCAGGCGTTGTTCGGCGAAGACGAAGGCATCGCCTTCGCTCAGCAGCGCCGGCGGCGTGAGTTCGCGCAGCATCGTTTCATCGACCTGCACGACGAGGCTCGCATCACCACCGGGCACCGGGTGGTGCGTGCGATAGTGCGCATGCGCATTGGCGAGCAGTACCTGGCCCGCTTCCGCGACCGCGAGTTCGTCACCGTCGTGGCGTACCCAGAGGCCGCGGTACGGGAACACGAGATGTGCGCTTTCTCGCCACGATGCATCGCCCGCGTGATCGCCGCTGCCGTCGCAGACCGTGTCCCACACGGCGACGATGCCGGTGCGCAGGAGCGGGGCGATGTGGAAGGCGTCCATGCGCGCGATGCTCTCACATCGCGGTGTCGCTTCGACGCGATGGAGGCATCGCGGCTGAAGCCGCTCCTACAACGGCGTGGATGCGCGAGTCGCTCGTGTAGGGCGGTACGCGCGCCAGCGCGTGCCGCCGTGGCGTGGCGCGGCGGGACTCGCTGCGCTCGACCCGCCTACGCCCTCACCGCGTACACCTCGCGCGCCTGTGACTGCAGCGCCTGCATCGCCTGCGCGTACGGCCCGGGGCCGTGGCTGACGCGGGCGACGCCGCAGCGCGCGAGCACGTCGACGGACGGCGTGTTCGGCATCACCATGATGTTGAGCGGCAACGGCGATGCGCCCGCGAGCCGTCCGATCAGCGCGGCGTCGGCGAGGCCGGGCGCGAACAGGCCGTCGGCACCCGCGTCGGCGTAGGCGCGCGCGCGTTCGAGCGCGAGCTCGACCGCGGCGACGTCGTGTGGCACGCCTTTGCGGAAGAAAACGTCCGTGCGCAGGTTGATGAAGAAGCGCGGCAATGCCGCGTCGGCCGCCGCGCGCGCGGCACGGATGCGCGCGACCTGCACGGCGACATCGCGCAGCGAACCGTCGGCGGGTTCACTGTCCTCGAGGTTGCAGCCGATCGCGCCGGCTTCGATCACGCGCGCGATCGTCGCGGCGACCGCCGCGGGATCGGCGCCGTAGCCGCTTTCGAGGTCGATGCTGACGGGCACGGTCACCGCATGGGCGATGCGCCGCGCGTTCGCGATCACGAGGTCGAGCGGCAGCTTCTCGCCGTCGCCGTAGCCATGCGCCGCGGCGACCGACCAGCTGCCGGTCGCGATCGCCGGCGCACCGCCCGCGGCGACCGCGGCGGCGCTGCCGGCGTCCCAGGCGTTGAGCAGCACGAACGGGCGGCCGCGGACGTGCAGGCCATGGAAGGTGGCGGTTTTGGTGGCGGCGTCCGCAATGGTCGTATTCATGGGCGTTACCTTGGGTCGGGATTGCAAGGATGCAGTTGGGTGCGTGGTCGATGCGACAGTGGACCATCTCCGGACAGGGCGCGCTGTCAGGTTCTTTAGCAAGCGCGGTGGTGGCGTAGGGCGGTACGCGCGGAAGCGCGTGCCGCCGCGGCGTGGGGTCGCCGCGACGTCGCAGCGTCGCGCGGCGGGACTCGCTGCGCTCGACCCGCCCTACGACATCGCGTGGCGAGCCGCCCTGCTGGAAGCGAATGCGCAGTGGCGCCGCTTGAGCGCCCCGCCCCCGCATGGCAGGCTGCCACGATGAGCCCACGGAACGCCCCGTCGACGCAATTGCGCGATCTCGCGCGGCTGCGGCGCGTGCGTGATCGCATCGATCGCGACTACGCGCAGCCGCTCGATGTCGAGGCGCTTGCGCACGGCGTGCACATGTCGGCGGGGCATCTCAGCCGGCAGTTCAAGCTCGCCTATGGCGAGTCGCCCTATTCCTATCTCATGACCCGGCGCATCGAGCGCGCGATGGCGCTGCTGCGCGGCGGCGCGAGCGTCACGGATGCGTGTTTCGCGGTCGGGTGCGCCTCGCTCGGCACGTTCAGCACGCGCTTCGCGGAACTCGTCGGCATGCCGCCAAGCGCGTATCGCGCGCAGCAGGTCGACGGCGCCGCGCCGGGGATCCCCTCGTGCGTCGAGAAGCAGGTGACGCGACCGGTCAGGAATCGAGAAGCGCCGGTGTCGTGAGCTGCCTAGCATCACGGCCTCCACCACCGATGAGTGCCCTGCCATGAACATCCAGATCCACGCGAGCTTCCTCCCCCACAATGACCCGGACGCCGCGCTCGCGTTCTACCGTGACAAACTCGGCTTCGAGGTGCGCAACGACGTCGGCTACGGCGGCAAGCGCTGGATCACGGTCGGCCCGAAGGGCCAGCCGACGTCGATCGTGCTGTACCCGCCCGACGCGAGCCCCGGCGTCACCGACGACGAGCGCCGCACGATCGCCGAGATGATGGCGAAGGGCACGTTCGGCATCGTGCTGTTCGCGACCAAGGACCTCGATGGCGATTTCGAACAGCTGCAGGGCAAGGACATCGAGATCGTGCAGGAGCCGACCGACCAGCCGTACGGCGTGCGCGACTGCGCGGTGCGCGATCCGGCGGGCAACATGATCCGGATCCAGCAGCTGGCGTGATGATGTTTCCCCTCTCCCCGCTTGCGTGAGGGGGTTGGGGTGAGGGCATTCGGAGCGTTGCGCTCCGTTCTCCCTCACCCGCCGCGCTGCGCGCGTCGGCCTCTCCCGCTTGCGGGAGAGGCGAAGAGCGCGCGAACCCACGAATGCCGTCCCCTGGAACCGAACTCAAGTCCCGATGAGCAAGCCCACGCGCAAATCCACTCCGAACGCCGCAACCGCCGCCGATCGCCACGACCTCATCCGCGTGCACGGCGCGCGCGTGAACAACCTCAAGGACGTCAGCGTCGAGATCCCGAAGCGACGCCTGACCGTGTTCACCGGCGTATCGGGCTCGGGCAAGAGTTCGCTCGTGTTCGGCACGATCGCGGCGGAGTCGCAGCGGCTCATCAACGAGACCTACAGCGCGTTCGTGCAGGGCTTCATGCCGACGCTCGCGCGACCCGACGTCGACGTGCTCGACGGCCTCACCACCGCGATCGTCGTCGACCAGGAACGCATGGGCGGCGACCCGCGCTCGACCGTCGGTACCGCGACGGATGCGAACGCGCTGTTGCGCATCCTCTTCAGCCGCCTCGCCAAGCCGCATGTCGGGCCGCCGAGCGCGTTCGCGTTCAACGTGCCGTCGGTGCGCGCGGCGGGCGCGATCACGGTCGAGCGCGGCACGCGCACGAAGACCGTGAAGGAAACCTTCAACCGCCTCGGCGGCATGTGCCCGCGCTGCGAAGGGCGCGGCGCGGTCAGCGATATCGACCTCACCCAGCTCTACGATGCGAGCAAGTCGCTCGCTGCGGGCGCGCTGACGATCCCCGGCTACAGCATGGACGGCTGGTTCGGGCGCATCTTCAGCGGCTGCGGCTTCTTCGATGTCGACAAACCGATCGGCAAGTATTCGAAGAAGGAACTGCACGACCTGCTCTACCGGGAGCCGACCAAGATCAAGGTCGACGGCATCAACCTCACGTACGAAGGGCTGATCCCGAAACTGCAGAAGTCGATGCTGTCCAAGGACGTCGATTCGCTGCAGCCGCACGTGCGCGCGTTCGTCGAGCGCGCGGTCACGTTCCAGACCTGTCCCGACTGCGGCGGCACGCGCCTCGCCGAACACGCACGCACCGCGAAGATCGGCAAGCTCAGCATCGCCGATGCGTGCGCGATGCAGGTGAGCGACCTCGTGACTTGGGTGCGCACGCTGACGGAGCCTTCGGTCGCACCGCTGCTCGACGCGCTCGCGCGCACGCTCCATTCGTTCGTCGACATCGGCCTCGGTTACCTCGCGCTCGATCGTCCTTCCGGCACGCTCTCGGGCGGCGAAGCACAGCGCGTGAAGATGATCCGCCACCTCGGCTCCTCGCTCACCGACGTCACCTATGTGTTCGACGAGCCGACGATCGGCCTGCACCCGCACGACATCGCGCGCATGAACGCGCTGCTGCTGCAGCTGCGCGACAAGGGCAACACCGTGCTCGTGGTCGAGCACAAGCCCGAAGTCATCGCGATCGCCGACCACGTCGTCGACCTCGGCCCGGGCGCGGGGTCGCGCGGCGGCACCGTGTGCTTCGAAGGCGGCGTCGACGACCTGCGCGCGAGCGACACCGTCACCGGCCGACACCTCGACGATCGCGCGGCACTGAAGACGAGCGTGCGCGAGGCGAACGGCCGACTCGCGGTGCGCGGCGCGAGCATGCACAACCTCAAGAAGGTCGATGTCGACATCCCGCTCGGCGTGCTCGTCGTCGTCACCGGCGTGGCGGGGTCGGGCAAGAGTTCGCTGATCCATGGATCGGTGTCCGGCCGCGACGGGGTCGTCACGATCGACCAGGGCTCGATCGGCGGTTCGCGCCGCAGCAACCCGGCGACGTACACGGGCCTGCTCGATCCGATCCGTGCGGCGTTCGCGAAGGCGAACAAGGTCAAGCCCGCCCTCTTCAGCGCGAACTCCGAAGGCGCGTGCGCGACCTGCAACGGCGCGGGCGTCGTGTACAACGACCTCGCGATGATGGCCGGCGTCGCGAGCGTGTGCGAGGAATTCAAGGTCAAGCGATTCCAGGCAGAGGTGCTGAAGTACAAGCTCGGAGGCAAGGACATCAGAGAAGTGCTCGCGATGCCGGTGAACGAAGCGCGCGCGTTCTTCGGCACGGGCAAGGCGCACGTCGCGGCCGCGCACGCGATCCTCGAACGCCTCGCCGACGTCGGCCTCGGTTATCTCGGCCTCGGTCAGCCGCTGACGACGCTGTCGGGCGGCGAGCGCCAGCGCCTCAAGCTCGCCACGCATCTCGGCGGAAAGGGCGGCACGATCGTGCTCGACGAACCGACGAGCGGCCTGCATCTCGCCGACGTCGCGCACCTGCTCGCCCTGCTCGACCGCCTCGTCGATGCGGGCAAGTCGGTGATCGTGATCGAACACCACCAGGCGGTGATGGCGCACGCGGACTGGATCATCGACCTCGGGCCGGGCGCGGGACACGATGGCGGTCGCGTCGTGTTCGAAGGCACGCCGGCGGCACTGGTCGCGTCGCGTTCGACGGTGACGGGCGAGCATCTCGCGAAGTACGTGGCGGCCGGGGCAGCGCACGCTGCTCCCTCACGCGCACGACGCACGTGAACGGCGCGCCGTTTCGGCCACCGGCCGCCGCGCGTCTCCTCAATACGACGACGGCGAATCGACGGCCTCGCTCGCCGCGAGAAGCAGCGCATACGCGATCGTAAGCGCCAGCTGCACCCGTCGGCGCGACGTGAGGAGAGCGAGCACCGGCACTGCCACGAGTGCGACCAGCATGCCTCCCGCGATCGACAGAAGGTTCTGGGACCACCATCGCGCATCGACATACACCGCCACGGCGTTGAACACGGCGAGCGCGATGAGCGCGAGCCGGCCATCGCGCGCGAAGGCCTGTCGAAGGTCGAGATCGCGCTCGCGCGGCTCATGCGGCAATACGAGCGCCGCAGCGACGAACAGCGACATCGGCATCGAGATCAGGACGAGGAACTCGCCGTTGGTCCACCCGGCTTTCAACGTGGCCAGTTCGATGATCGCCCACCAGAACTGGACCTGCGCCACGAAGATGAAAGCGGCCCACGCGGCGGGGACGATGTCGAATTCGAACACATCGCGATTGCGCACGAGGACGACCACGGACGTGAGCAGGCGCGTCACGCCGATGCCGAGGATCATCGACACAGCCACCGAGATCCATCGGAATGCGTCCATGGACTCCACCTCCCAACGACTGCACACACCTTAGCCCAGCGCCGCGCGCGGGCCAACCGCGTGCGCCGATGTCGGCCTGTCGAAGTTCGGCAAGGGGTGGCGTGGTGCAGCGATGTCGCGCGAGTGGATGGCGCTCCGTCGCACCCGTTCACGCACCCGGAAGGCAGGATGCCTGGAGGGCGCTGCTGTCGGGGTCCCCTTCTCTTTGGTTACTTTCTTGGCAAGCAAGACAAAGTGACCCGCTCGCAGGGATGCGAGTGGAACGCGCAGGAACGCGAGTCGGTTGTCGCGAATGAAGCCGCGAGTGTTGTTCAACGAAGAGCACGAACGAAGCGTACGGCAAAAGCACCCTCACCCTACCCTCTCCCGCAAGCGGGAGAGGGAAAAATTTGGATCGCAAGGGGGACAACAAACACCACCTCCGCACGCACGAGGAGAAGAGGCCACCCCGCTGCGACCGATTGTCGCAGCGCCCCACCCCACCGCAGCGAGCCCGCCGCACCCCGCGTGTCCCATCCCAGTCCCGCGCGCCCCGCGCGACACGCTGGAAACGTTTACACCCGGACGCGTCGCGACCCTCGCGAGGCTTTGCGAGTCAATTCCGCGACTTGCGCTGTCGGTTGTGATGCGGCGGGCTGCCTTGCATGCGCGCCGGGCCGGGGCTACCGTCGACCCTTCCACACTTTTTCACGCGGGCGCAGGCGCCCGGAGACCATGGCCAGCAAGCTCAAAGCCCTGAACGACTGGGTCGACGACGTCGCCCGCCTGACCCGACCCGACAGCATCCGCTGGTGCGACGGCTCCGATGCCGAAGCCGAGGCGCTGCGCGCCGAGATGCTCGCCGACGGCACCCTGGTCGAGCTCAACCAGGACACGCACCCGGGTTGCACCCTGCACCGCTCGAATCCGTCCGACGTCGCGCGCGTCGAGCACCTCACGCTGGTGTGCTCGAAGAACGAGGAAGATGCGGGCCCTAACAACCACTGGATGGACCCGGCCGCCGCGCACGCGAAGATCGATGCGCTGTTCGACGGCTGCATGCAGGGCCGCACGATGTACGTGGTGCCGTACTGCATGGGGCCGATCGATTCGCCGCTGTCGCGCTGCGGCGTCGAAATCACCGACTCGCCCTACGTCGTCGCCAACATGCGCATCATGACGCGAATGGGCGCGGCGGCGCTCGCTCGCATCGAGCGCGAAGGCGCGTTCGTCAAGGGGCTGCATTCGATCGGCGAGCTCGATCCCGAGCGTCGCTGGATCATGCATTTTCCCGAGGAGCTCACGATCAAGTCGTACGGCTCGGGCTACGGCGGCAACGCGCTGCTCGGCAAGAAATGCCACGCGCTGCGCATCGGCTCGTGGCAGGCGCGCCAGGAAGGCTGGCTCGCCGAGCACATGCTCATCGTCGGCATCGAGAACCCGCAGGGCGAGACGCACTACGTCGCCGCGGCGTTCCCGTCCGCGTGCGGCAAGACCAACCTCGCGATGCTGATTCCGCCCGAGGGCTATCGCAAGGCGGGCTGGAAGGTATGGACGATCGGTGACGACATCTGCTGGATGCGCCCGGGCAAGGACGGTCGCCTCTACGCGATCAATCCGGAAGCCGGCTTCTTCGGCGTCGCGCCGGGTACGAGCCGCTCGACCAACCCGACCGCGATGGAGACGATCGCGCACGACACGATCTTCACCAACGTCGCGGTCACCGCCGACAACCAGCCGTGGTGGGAAGGCCTGCCGCAAGGCACGCCGGTGACCGACTGGCAGGGTCGTCCGTACGACGCGGCCAACGGCCCGGCCGCGCATCCGAACTCGCGCTTCACGGTGTCGGCGAAGCAGTGCCCGAGCTGGTCCCCGCATGCGGAAGACAAGCAGGGCGTGCCGATCTCGGCGCTCGTGTTCGGCGGCCGCCGGCCTTCGCTCGTGCCGCTCGTGTTCGAGGCGCGCGACTGGACGCACGGCGTGCTTGTCGGCGCCGCGATGGGTTCGGAGACGACCGCCGCCGCGACCGGCGCGGTCGGCGTACTGCGCCGCGATTCGATGGCGATGAAGCCGTTCTGTGGCTACAACTACGGTGACTACTTCGCGCACTGGCTCTCGTTCGACAAGCCCGGTGCGAAGTTGCCGAAGATCTTCCACGTGAACTGGTTCCGCAAGGGCGACGACGGCAAGTTCCTCTGGCCGGGCTACGGCGAGAACCTGCGCGTGCTCGAGTGGATCATCGACCGCTGCAAGGGCGCGGTCGGTGCGCACGAAACGCCGATCGGCCACGTACCGCGCAAGGACGACCTGCACCTCGACGGCCTCGCGATCGACGGCGCCGCGCTCGACACGCTGCTCGAGGTCGACCCGATGGGCTGGGCCGCCGAAGTCGCCGACATCGGCCACTACCTCGACTCGTTCGGCACGCGCACGCCCGAGAAGCTCAAGGCCGAGCAACGCCGCGTCGCCGCGGCGCTCGCGAATGCGGGGGCGCCCGCACGCAAGGTGGCGACTGGGTAACGGCTCGCACGGTGCGGACGCGATTCCGCATCGCTACCCTTCCATTCGGCGAGTTGCCAAGAAATGCATGTGCACGCGGGCCTTTCGTCCCGCGATAAGTTTTTTCCGCTTTGAAATGCGCATGCGTGCATCTTTTTATTTCTTGACTATATGCGTGAGCATAGGCAGGCTGCCATCTGCGCTTCGACAGCGCGATCCAACGACGGCGTGCGATTCGGGATGGATGACCATCCTGGTGGGTTCAGCCATTTCCAACTTGGGAACTCCAATGCTTACCTTTGCTTCAGCCCTGCGATCAGTCCTAGCGCTCGCATTCTGCGCTGCGATCAGCGTGACGCCGAAATTGGTTCATGCGGAAGTCCAGTACATTTGCGGGCTGAATTCACCGAGCGGCTGGTTCACGACGGCCTTTCTCAACCATCCTGATTGCGGGTGGAGCCCTGTCGTGAATCAAGTGCGCATCGAGCGATTCGACAATCTGCCCGTCGGCGCCACCATGACGATCTGCATTACGTCCGGCACGCTGCCCGACGGATGGGTGATCAACTCACACTATGCAGGCTACTCATGCGGCAACTCCGGCACGATGCCGGACACCGCGCTGATCACGCACACCAGCTGTGGCGCGTATCAATCGCAAAATTCGTGCTATCCGCCGAGCCCGACTGGCACGTTGACAGTATCGCCGACGACCGTGATCGTCCCCTTCGACAAGACAAGGGGCGAAACCAAGGTTAGCTATACTGGCCAATACGCGACCGGGTTCTGCGTATGGGTGAGTACGAACAACGGCACGCCTTCGTTGTGGAGCTGCGGCGGCACATCGGCCAGCAATCTGTCGTGGCCTTACGTGCCGAAGAACGGGACCTCCAAGTTCATCCTGACGACGAGCAGCACGTCCGCGAGTCCAGTGCTCGCTACGAAGACCGTGAATGGAACAGCGGGCGCCCAACCGACAATGTCTGCCAATCCGGCGCAGGTTGTGGTGCCCTCGGGCGCAACGACGGCGTCGACGACCGTCTCATGGAGTGCTCCTGGTTATTCTTCCGTCGACTGGTGCGGAAAGGTCAACAGCGGCGCATGGTCTTTCGCAGGACTCGTGACCGCCGGCTCGGGGAGCACCGGCGTGCCAATGACAGCGGGAACCACATATGCCTATCGCGTGTACGAGCATGGTGGCGCGACCGGCTGCCCCACGACCGGCATACTTGCATCGCTCACGGTCAGCGCGGTCCAAGGTGCAGCGCCGACGTGTAGCGTGACGCCGAGCCACGTCATCGTACCGCTTGGACAGACGAGCGGTCCGTACTCGTTCACGTGGAACATGCCCGGCTACCCAAGCGTGGACGCATGGGGAAAGATCAACACTGGTCCATGGCAATATGGCCTAGTCGTCGCTGGGTCGGGGGCCACGGGTGACACGATACCCGTGGGTGAGACCCGCGGCGTCCGCTTCTATCCGCCGGGCACGTCTGCGCAATTCCTCTGCGAGTTCACGGTCACGGCGAGCCATTGAGGCTCTGGAGAGGCGGCCGGCCCGCGTCGGCCGCCTTTTCCTGTCGACGCAGCCCGTGTTTCCATGAGGCGGCACGCACGCCGCGCCCATTGGGCCGACATCGAATCGGCATCAGCAAGGACGACGCTGTATCGGCGATGCTCGCGGGAGATTTCCGGAATGGGCATCGAAAGGATGTGCCTGCTCGCTTTGGCGTCGGCGATGTCGCTGCTCCTGCTGCCTGCCACCGCGGCAGCGGACGCGCGCAATGACACGCGGGTCGCGTTGGCAGGTGCGCATCCGGCATCCTGCGCGGACTTCGCCTCTGCCGTCCGCGAATGCGCGGAATCGCCGGTTTACCACCAACACGGTCTACAGCACGCGCCAGCTTTGGTGATCCGGTGACGTGGATCCATCTGGCCGACGCCACGCGCTGAGCGCGCCGACAGCCGCAGCGGCGCGAGGTGCCGCACGCGCCCCTCTCCCACGAGCGCCTCTGCGTCGCGCGGCCCACCGTGGCACCATCGAGACGCGCTACCGGCGTCTCGTCGCCGGCCATCGCGTCCATCGGCCGAACGGAACCCGCATGCGCCTGCCTTCGATCGTGACGTCGCTGGTCCTTTTCGCCTTCGCCGCACCCGCGGACGCGGACGTACCGGCCGACACGGCCACGCCACTCCGCTCGGGTATCGACACCGGCGCGTTCGACCGCAGCGTGCGGCCACAGGATGACTTCTACCGCTACGTCAATGGGGGCTGGCTCGACCGCCATCCGATCCCCGACGACGCGGTGCGCATCAGTGCGGCGTCCGAGGTGAACGATGCGACGCGCGCACAATTGCGCGCGATCGTCGAGTCGCTGCGCGAGGCGCCGCCTGAGGGCGACGCCGATGCACGACACATCGGCGCTCTGTACGCGAGCTTCATGGACGAGGCCGCCGCCGAACGCCGTGGCCTGCGGCCGCTGCGCGCGGACCTCGCGCGCATCGACGCGTTGCGCAGTGCGGACGACATCGCGACCCTCGTCGGCGACCCCGCCCGCATCGGCGGGCCCCCGCCGCTCGGCAATTCCGTGCTCAACGACAGCCACGATCCGCACGCCTACATCCCGACACTGCACCAGGACGGGCTCGGCATGCCCGGGCGCGAGTACTACCTCGGCGACGAGGCG
>NZ_JBQCFP010000102.1:0-14278 GCF_051958935.1 Dokdonella sp.
TCGAGCCAGTCGGCGTCTCCGAGGTGCGTGGCGAGGTCGCCCAGGCGCTGGCGGATGCGATCGAGCACGAGCGGCAGGCGCTCCGCCGCCCAGGGCATGTCGCCCTCGGCGAACTTCGCGACCTGCAGGTCGAGGATCGGCGGTTCGATCGTGTTGACCGCGGCGAACATCCAGGCGATCGCGCGCGCCCGCGCATCTGCCTCGACCGGCAGCAACCCCGCGTGGCGTTCGCCGATGTGCAGGATGATCGCGCCGGATTCGAACAGGACCAGGTCGCCTTCCTCGTAGGTCGGAATCTGTGCGAATGGATTGCGCGCACGGTGCGCAGGTTCCTTCATCGCGGCGAACGAGACGAGGCGCACGTCGTAAGGCTGGCCGACTTCCTCGAGGGCCCAGCGCACGCGCATGTCGCGCGCGAGGCCGCGACCGCGATCGGGTGAGCGTTCGAACGCGGTGATCGTGGGATTCATCGGGCATGCTCCATCGACGGCGCGACGACTCGCCGCGCCTTTGGGGTTATTCCGGTAAACGACAGGCGGGCGGGGGCGTCAGCCGCGCAGTGCGGCCTCGATCGCCGCGATGTCGATCTTGGTCATTCCCATCATCGCGTCGAACGCGCGCTTGGCAGCCTTGCGGTCGGGCGCGGTGATCGCCGCAGTCAGCGCGCGCGGCGTGATCTGCCATGACACGCCCCAGCGGTCCTTGCACCAGCCGCACGCGCTCGCCTTGCCGCCGTTGTCGATGATCGCGTTCCACAGCCGGTCCGTTTCGGCCTGGTCGTCGGTCGCGACCTGGAACGAGAACGCCTCGTCGTGCGTGAACGCGGGGCCGCCGTTGAGGCCGATGCAGGGGATGCCCATCACGCTGAATTCGACCGTGAGCACATCACCTTCGTGGCCGCTCGGGTAGTCGCCCGGTGCGTAGTGGATCGCGTCGACCGTGGTATCGGGAAAGGTTTCCGCATAAAAGCGGGCGGCATCGAGGGCGGTACCGTCGTACCAGAGACAAACCGTGTTCTTGGCGACCATCGTGGCATCTCCATCAGGGCGGGGAGCGCCCTGTATCTGTATCGACGAACGACCGGGGCATGAATCGACATCCGCAAGGGCCAAAGTCCAACGCGCACGAGCACTCGTGCGGGAGCGTTCATTCGCAATGCCCTTCGATCTTCTGCGTGAGGCTTCGCCATGACGCCGTTCGCGTTGAGCGAAGCCCGCGCAGCAAGCGCAGCTTGCCCCGGGTGCTACCGCAGGATCTTCTCCATCGCCTTGCCTTTCGCGAGCTCGTCGACGAGCTTGTCGAGGCAGCGGATCGTGCGCATCAAGGGATCCTCCACGGTCTCGACACGCACGCCGCAGACGACGCCCGTGACAAGGGATGCGTTGGGATGGATCGCCGGTGCTTCGTCGAAGAAGGTTTCGATGTCGACGTTACGCCTGAGTTGTTCCGCGAGGCCCGCTTCGTCGTAGCCGGTCAGCCAGCAGATGATGCGGTCGACCTCGGCGGCACTGCGGCCCTTGCGCTCGGCCTTCTGCACGTACATCGGGTGGATCTTCGAGAAAGGGGTGGCGAAGATGCGGTGTGCGGTCACGCCTCTGTGTCCTCTTGCGCTCGCGAGCGCCGGACCGTGGCCCGGCCTACAGCTGCGAGGATACCCATGAGGCGACGGATTCGTACA
This sequence comes from Dokdonella sp., assembly GCF_051958935.1. Classification (GTDB taxonomy): domain Bacteria; phylum Pseudomonadota; class Gammaproteobacteria; order Xanthomonadales; family Rhodanobacteraceae; genus Dokdonella_A. The sequence continues at coordinate 1,679 of NZ_JBQCFP010000102.1, forward strand.
GGCGTTCCTTCATGCTGCGCGCCTGCCAGTCCTGGAGCGAGTAGGTGCGACTGCGTGCGAGATCCTGTTCAAACAGTTCGGCCTGCCGTGCCGCGAAGGCCGGGTCGAACACGTTGAGGCTCGCCTCGTCGTTGAGGCGGAACGAGCGTTCGTCGAAATTGGTGGAACCGACCGAGGTGAAGTAGCCGTCGACGACGAGCACCTTGCAGTGGAACATCGTCGGCTGGTACTCGTGGATCGACACGCCCGCAGAGAGCAGCATGCCCCACTGGTTGCGCGAGGCGTAGCGCGTGACCTTCGCGTCGTTGACCGGTCCGGGTACGATCACGTCCACGCGCACGCCGCGTCGGCGCGCCTGTAGCAGCGCCTCGACCGTGCGGTCGTCGGGGATGAAATAGGCCGCCTCGAGCAGGATCGAATGTTCTGCCGCCGCGATCGCGAGCAGGTACATGATCTCCATGTTCTCGCTGCCGCCGGCGGGGGAACTCAGGAACATCTGCGCGTCGACACCGCCCGCGCGCGGTTCGATCGCAGGAAAGTAGTGCGGCTCGTGGTTGACCTCGCCGGTGACCTTGATCCAGTTGTCCTCGAAGGCGGCCTGCATCTGGGCGACGACCGGCCCTTCCACGCGGAAGTGCGTGTCGCGCCAGTGCGAGGGATCCTGTGCGTGGCCGGTCCACTCGTCGGCGATGCCGACGCCGCCGGTGAAACCGATGCGTCCGTCGACGACGAGCAACTTGCGATGCGTGCGGTTGTTGAGCCGGGCGAGCGTGTACCAGCGCAGCGGATGGTAGATCTCGACGCGCGCGCCGGCGTCACGCATGAGGGCGAGCGCATCGTCATCCATGCTCTGGCTGCCGACCCAGTCGAGCAGCACGTGCGCCTGCACGCCGGCCTTCGCGCGCTCGGCGATCGCGTTCGCGAACGAGCGTCCGGTCTCGCACGACCAGTAGATGTAGGTTTCGAAGTCTATCGTGTGCTCGGCCGAACGGATCGCTTCGAGCATCGACGGAAAGATCTCGTCGCCGTTGACGAGGGTTTCGACGTGATTGCCCTGCACGATCGGCGGCCCGAGCAGCGAGCCGACGACGCGCTCGAAAGTCGCGTCCCGGATGCCGTAGGCGTGGGCGGGCGTCTGCAGCACGTGCTTTTCGGAACCCACGAAGTTGAGGCCGATGACCACGATGAGAAAGGTGGCGACGGCCACGCCGAAAACGGTTTTCCAGGTCGGACGGCGCCACTTCATGGGTGCAGCCCCGCTGGCACGCATCGGCGCGTGCGAGGGACGTCGGAGGGCGCGCGCATGGCGCCACCATCCCGGATCGTGCGCGCGGTCAGTGCTCGCGCGGACCTGCGGCGTGGAATCCTGGCACGCGTCAGCGGCATGGATGCTCCCCTTCCTCGCATGATCCGTTCATCGTGCGCGACGTTCGACAACCGCATCTGAACGCGTGTCCACCCGTTGCTCCATCGTTGCCGGGTTACCGATCGAAGCCCAGCACGGCCTGACTGCGCGCGCGACGCGTCAGACACGGTACAGACATCGCCTGCCAGTGTTCGAGCACGTGAACCCACCCGGAGAAACGGCCGTGTCGAGACAGATCCTCAAGGGCGACCACGCCTCATTCCAGGACATTCCCGCGACGATGAAGGCGGCGACCGTCGATGTGATGGCGGAAGCGGCGGCGGCACGCAGCCAGCTGCGTGATACCGCGGCCCAGCTCGCCGACGACATGCGCAGTGCAGCGCAATCGGTGCAGCTGCATGCGCGCCGCGCTCGCGCGGTCGGCGGCAGCGTTGCGCGCGACGCGATGGAAACCGGCATGAAGGCCGGCAGCCATGCGTGGCACGAAGCACGGCGCCACGCGGCGCAGTGGGGCGGCGTGGCGATGAAGCAGGCACGCTCGCGCCCGGCCGCGGTGCTCGTCGGCATGGCGGTGATCGGCGTGGCCGTCGGGTTCTGGCTGCGAGGTGCCGCCCGCCGGGCCAGTGCCGCATCGGCGCGTGACAGTGGCGAATCGGCGTCGCGTACCCGGCGCTCGGAAGGTGCCTCGGCGAGATCGGCGGGCGCGCGCAAGGCGAACGGTCGCAGCGGCGGCCGCCGCGGCAACTCGACTACGGCGCCCTCCAGCCCTTCCGCGCATTGATTCGCTCGACCATCGCGGCGGAATAGGGTGCGCCGCTCCGCTCGGTTTCGGCGATCAGGTCTTTCCACAGCTCGATCGCACCGAGCGGATACGCGGCAAATCGTTCGTAGCCGCAGGTATAGGCTTCGCGCGAGGCGTCGGCGTGGCGGCGCGGCGGCGCCTCGCGACGTGCTGCGCATTCGTCGTGCAGCTTCCGCTTGAAGGCGACGGCCTCCTCCGAGTCCCACACGCCGGCGCCTTCGAGCGCGGCAAGCGACAGCGCCTGGGCGCCGCCTTCATGGATCCACGCCTCCGTGCGCTCGCCGGTACCACCGCGACGCACGAGGTCTTGCCAGACGTGGGCGAGTTCATGCGCGACGAGCTGTTCGAAATTCATGCGCAGGGTTGGCGCTTCGACGAGCGCATCCCGCCCCGCGATCCTGAAGAACAGCTCGCCGGGCAGTGCGCCGCCCTTGATCGAGAAGCCGGCCTCGTCGAGCCGGCCGGCGCCGATGATGACGAGCGGCGGCGCTCGCCATGCACGCGCGAATGCGTGCTGGTAGTAGGAGGCGAGCGGCGCGACCACGCGATCGATCGCGTCGTGGCTCCAGCGGGGCGTTTTCGGATCGACGATGAGGCGCACGGCGCCCGTATCCACGGGCTGATGCGGACCGAAATAGGCATACGTGCCCTGGTCGTCGTTCGCCTGCTCGGCGAGCAGCACGTTTTCTCCATGCAGTCCGACGAGTTCGAATGTGACGAGCATGTTGCGTTCACGCTTCCCCTGTCGCACCGAGCCCATCAGGTGGCCGAGATAGAACGCGTGGCCCCCGTCGGAGTGGCGGTCGATCGGGATGTACTGGTCGTGCGCCCATGGCGCGTAGTCGCGGATTTCGACGACCGCCCGAGCGAACGGCGTATCGCTGCGGATCGACTCGCCCGTCGCATCGCTCGTGAGCGACAGCCCCGGCGTGCCCAACGTCCACGCGCTCGCGCGGTACTCCACGATCGGCGGCCCGAGCTCGATCGTGTCGACGGGCTCGGACAGCCGGTACTCCACGCGCCAGGCGGCGTCGCTCGCGTGCACCAGCGTGACGGTCGCGCGCACGGGCGGCTCGGTGGCGCGAGCGTGCGCAGCGGGGGCGACCAGCGCACAGGCGCCGGCGAGCAGGCGGATCCAGAGGGTGGGCAGCACGGCAACGTCCTGATGGCGCGGACTGTATATGCCATCACGTAGCCGCGTGGACAATCCCATCACGCGCCGGCCGACGCGGTCGACCGGGGCGTCCCGTCGCAGCGACCTCAGCGCGGCGCCGCTTTCGTGATCCGTGCTGCCGGCGGAACAGCGATGCGCATGAGTCCTTCGTTGAAGCGCTCGCTCGCGGTCTGGTAGTAGGCGATCGCATCGTCGACGAGTTGCGGCCGGGGTGCGTCGAGCGGGGCCGCGTCCCCGCTGTTGTCGAACTTCGGCAGTGTCTGGGTCGCATGCTTCCTCGGTGCGAGCACGGTGAGCACGTCGTCGCGCAGGTAGCCCGCTTTCTGGTAGTTGCCGAGCAGCGCCCGCTCGCGGCCCGGTTCGAGCTTGAACAGGTCGTAGCCGTAGAACTTCGAGGTGTAGCTGAAGTCCAGCAGACCGAGCAGGGTCGGCGGGATGTCGATCTGGGCCATCAACCGGTCGACGCGTGCGGGCGCGATGTGCTTGGGCGAGTAGATCAGCAGCGGAATGTGGTAGCGATTCATCGGGATCGCGCTGCGGCCCCAGCTCGACGAGCAATGGTCGGCCGTGATGACGAACACGGTGTCGTCGAACCATGGCTTGCCGGCCGCGCGCGCGAGGAAGTCGCCGAGCGCCCAGTCGGTGTACTTGACCGCGCCTGCCCGACCGGCCTTGCCCGACGGCAGGTCGATGCGGCCCACGGGATAGGTGAACGGCGGATGGTTCGACGTCGTCATGACGTGTTCGAAGAACGGGCGGTTCGCGGCGGCCGCGTGATCCGCCTCGCGCAGCGCCAGCGTGAAGAGATCCTCGTCGGCGACGCCCCAGATGTTGGCGGCGTGGACCTGGTCGCTCGGGATGTCGGAGCGGTCGACCGTGCGGTAGCCGTTGTGCGAGAAGAAGTAGTTCATGTTGTCGAAGTAGCCGTAGCCACCGTAGACGAACATCGAGTCGTAGCCCTTCTCGTCGAACACCGAACCGAGCGAGAACAGGTTCTCGTTGTCCGGCCGCTTGACGATCGATTGCCCCGGCGTGGGCGGCACCGACAGCGACAGTGCTTCGAGGCCGCGCACGGTGCGGGTTCCGCTCGCGTAGAGACGGGTGAAGAGAAGGCTCTTCGCGGCGAGCGCGTCGAGGTTCGGCGTGAGGTGCTTGCTGCCGCCGAATGCGCCGAGGTAGTCGGCGGACAGGCTCTCGACGCTGACGAGGATCACGTTGAGGTGCTGTTCCGGGCCCGCGTTGCGGATCTCGCGCGTGATGTCGCGCGGGTCGGCGTCGACGAACGTGGCCTCGGGCGTCTTCAGGAGTTCGCGCGTGCGTGCGAATGCGGTCGCGTCGGGGAGGGTGCGGTAGAAGCGTCGCCAATCGAGCTCGTTGTTGCGAAACGCGGAGAAGAACTCGTAGACGCCGTTACCGGCGAGCTCGTTGACGTATTCGTTGGCGGTCGCATTCTTGGATTCGCCGTCGACCGCACACGTCACGATGATCGTGAGCAGCAGCCACGCGAGCGTCACCGCGCTGCGCTGGCGCAGGCGCGAGGCGTCCTCGCGTGGACGCCACCTGAAACGCGCGAGGTAGAGCACCGCGCTGGCGGCTACGCCGAGCGCGACGAGCACCCTGCCGACCGGATAGGAAGCGCGGATGTTGCCGATCACCTCGCGCGAATAGACGAGGTAGTCGACCGCGATGAAGTTGAAGCGGCTCGCGAACTCGTCCCAGAACAGCCACTCGGCGGCGGTGACGAACAGCAACCCGTACACCATCGCCAGCAGCAGGAGGGTGAGCACGGCGCGCGCGGGACGCGCCGGGAACGCGCGGCGTGGCACGAGCCAGAGGAACAGCACCAGCGGCCATGCCACGTAGACCAGCGCGACGAGGTCGTAGCCGAGGCCGACCGCGAACAGGTAAAGCCAGTAGAGCGGAGCGACCGGCACGCCTGACCCGGTCTTGAGCAGCAGGGCGAGGCGGGTGAGGCATTCGACCGCGAGGAATACGCCGGCGAACCACGCCAGCGCGGCATATCGGGTGCGCAGCGCCCAAAACGCTGCGGGGCGGGTATCCAAGGAAGTCGACTCCGGTTCGATGGAGGCAGCACGTGGAACCGTCGCGAGGCCGGCTGGAAGGGCCCCGTGCGATCGATGCATTCCGCCCCCTGGAGGCCGTGGCGGGCTCAGGCGGCGGATCGATGCGCGAGTGTCAGGCGAGCTGCTGTCATCAAGGTTTCAGCCCGCGAAAGCCTGCGGAAAGCCGCCTTGCGGCGCTCCCTCCCGGCGGTGGACCCGCCTCGGCATCCGGCATAGACTGGCCCGGCAGAGGGGCCAGCCATGGCGTTGGACATCCGATCCACGATCGTGATCGCGGCGATTCTCGCGCTGATCATCGGCGTCAGCCTTCGTTTCGTATCGCGCGATTACCCGGCACCGCTGCGCGCGAGCCTGCGGCTCTGGATGAGTGGCATCCTGCTGTTGCCGACCGGGTGGATGGCCTATTCACTGCGCGATGCGATCCCCGACGTGCTGTCGATCGTCGTCGCCAACGGCCTGCTCGGCCTCGCGTTCGCGCGCCTGGGCGAAGCGGTGCGCAGCTTCGCGGGATTGCCGCGGCGGCGCCTGCTCTCGCTCGTTCCGGTCCTGCTGATCCTTGCCTGCGAAACCGCCTTCATCTACGTCGAGCCGAGCCGGAGCATGGCCGGGGCGAGCGTGTCGGCGATCATCGGCATGCAGCTCGCGATCGCCGTCTGGGTGCTGGTCGTCCATGGCGAGCGCATGCGCAGCAAGCTCCTCACCGTCATCGCGTTCGCCGCATTGTCGGCGGCGTTGCTGCTGCGCGCGGCGGGTACGTTCGTGCCGGGTTTCGAGAATGCCGGCCCGTTCGCGCCGGGGTTCATGCAGAGCATCGCGTTCGGGCTCGGCGCGGCGTTCCCGATGGCAGCGTCTCTGGGCTTCCTGCTGATGTGCAACGAGCGCCTGACACGCTCGCTCGCGCAGAAGGAGAAGCACCTGCGCGCAATCGCCGACAACCTGCCCGCGGTGGTTGCCTACATCGACACGGACGAGCGCTTCACGTTCGCCAACAGCTATTTCGCGCGCCTGCTCGACGTCGACGCGCGCTGGATCGTCGGCCGCCGCCTGTCGGACGTGGTCGGGCGCGTCTTCTGCGACGCGTTGAAATCGCACATGAGCGCGGCGCGCCGCGGCGAGACGGTCATGTTCGACACCGAATGCGACTTCCGCGGCGAGCATCGCTATTTCGAGGCCGCGTGCGTGCCCGATTTCGACGCCCGGCACGCGGTGCGCGGGTTTTTCGTGCTCATCTTCGAAGTGTCGCGCCTCGAGCGCGCGAAACAGCAACTGGCGCGGCTCGCGCAGACCGATCCACTCACCGGGTTGGCCAACCGCAAGAAGTTCGGCGAAGCGCTCGGCGGCGCGCTCGCGCGCGCCGAGCGCAGCGGCGGCGCGGGCGGCGTGCTGTACGTGGACGTCGACCGCTTCAAGCCGATCAATGACACCTACGGGCACGCCGTCGGCGACGCCGTGCTGTGCGAATTCGCGCGCCGCCTGCAGGCGGACCTGCGTGCTGGCGATCTCGCCGCGCGAATGGGGGGCGACGAGTTCGCGATCCTCCTCGACAGCGTCGACTCGCTGGATGCGTTGGAGGCGATCGCAGTCAAGCTGCTCGCCGCGTTCGAGCGCGACATCGTCGTCGACCCGCTCGCACTCACGGTCGGGGCGAGCATCGGCATCGCGCTGTCCCGCGACGGGCTCGACGCCGAGGGATTGCTGCGCGAGGCCGACGTCGGCCTCTACGAGGCCAAACTCGCGGGCCGCAACACGTATCGCGTCGGTACGCGTGTTCCCGTGCCCGCGGCGGCGCAGGCGCCGATCCCGTTCCGCTCCGGACGGCACCGCTCGACCTGAACCCTCTCCCTGCGCGGTGAATCGATGCTGTCCGATGCGCGGGGCGGTTCATCCGTGCGCTGGTCGGTTCCGTGGAAGCTCGCATCGACGCGCTGCGGGAATCCATATGACACGCCGGAATCTCATCTGGGCCAAACGGACGGCGTGCACGGGCTGGGTCACGAGTGCCATCGGGCTCGCGGCGGTGCTCTTCGCATCCCGCGTGCAGAGCGGGGCGAGCGTCGCGGCGCTCAATGGCTCGGCGCAGTCGGTGCGCGGACGGTCGGCGACCACGCTACGTCGCCCGAGCTGGCGGATAACCGGGGTCGCGCTGCTGGTCCACCACGCCAGCTCGCATTTCTGGGCGGCGATCCACGAACATCCGCGCGTGCGGGCGGCCATGCCTGATTCGACACTGCGCGCCGCCTTGGTCGCCGCTGCGGCCGGTGTGCTCGACTACGGCATCCTGCCGCGCCGGTTGTCCCCCGGTTACGAAGGCGCGCTCGACGCACGCGGCATTGCCGCGGTATTCGGTGCCCTCGCGGCGGGCCTTGCCGTCGGTTCATTGCTGCAGCGGTCGCCGCGGGCCTTGCACGCAGGCATCGCACGGCGCCTGTGCGCGCCCGGGAGCGGTCGATGAGCGAGACGCGTTCGATCTGGATGCGCGCGCCGATGCCCGCGATTCCCATGCTGGCCGCCGACATCGAGGAGGACGTGCTCGTCATCGGTGCGGGCATCGCCGGGCTTTCGGTGGCGCTCTCGCTGTTGCCGGTGGGCCGCTGCGTCACGGTGCTGGAAAGGGATGCGATCGGCGCGGGACAGACCTTGCGCACGAGTGCGCACCTCGCCTGCGCACTCGACGACCGCTTCCACGTGCTCGAACGCCACCATGGACACGACGGCGCCCGCGTGGCCGCGCAGAGCCACGCGCGCGCGATCGACCGCATCGAGGAGTGGTGCGGCGAGTTCTCGATTGCCTGCGGCTTCGCGCGCGTGGACGGCTACCTCGTCGGCGAAGGCGGCGACCCGGGCGGGCTCGAGCGGGAGTTCGACGCTGCGCGGCGCGCGGGGCTGGAGGTCGAACCCGTCGCGCGCGTGCCCGGCACCGGTTTCGGAAGTGCGCTGCGCTTCGCCCGCCAGGCGCGCATCGACCCGCAGGCGTACCTCGCCGGCCTTGCGCGTGCGGTCGCCGACCTCGGCGGGTCGCTCGTGCGCGGCGAAGCGACGGGGATCGAAGGCGGTGACCGCGTCGATGTCGCGACCGCGGCTGGCCAGCGCATCCGCGCGAACGCCGTGGTGATCGCGACGAACGTGCCGTTCCACGAGCCGATCGCGATCCATACGAAGCAAGCGCCATACCGCACATACGTCATCGGCTGCCCGATCCCGCGCGATGCCGTTCCCGACCTGCTGCTGTGGGACATGGTCGATCCCTACCACTACGTGCGCCGGGTCGACGATGAGAGCGGCGCATCGTGGCTGATCGTCGGCGGCGAGGATCACAAGACCGGACAGGCGCCGGACACCGCTGCATTCGAACGGCTGGTCGAATGGACGCGCGCACGCTTCCCGCTCGCCTCTGCGGCGGAGTGGGCGTGGTCGGGGCAGGTGATCGAGCCCGTCGACGGGCTTGCGTTCATCGGGCACGACCCTGGCGGCGAGGCCAACGTCTACGTCGTCACGGGCGACTCGGGCAATGGCCTCACGCATGGCACCATCGCGGCGGAGGTCGTGCCGGCATTGATCGCGGGGGGCGCCGACCCGTGCGACGGCGTCTACGATCCGCGCCGCAAGCCGCTGCGTGCCGCGGGATCGTGGTTGCACGAGAACGCCAACGTCGCCGTGCAGTACGCGGACTGGGTGCGCGGCGGGGATGCGCGACCGCTGGCGCCGCTCGACGGCACGGTGGTGCGCCAGGGGGCACATCGCATCGCCGTCCACCGCGACGAGAATGGCGAACTGCATGCGTTCTCCGCGACCTGCCCGCACCCCGGCTGCAGCGTCCGCTGGAATGCGATCGAGCGCACCTTCGATTGTCCCTGCCATGGGTCGCGCTTCGATCCTTGCGATGGCCGCGTGCTCAATGGGCCCGCGGCGCGCGGCCTCGAGCCGATCGACGCCGGCCAGGGTCATGCACGCGCGCGCTGAGCCAAAGACCTGCACCGAACGCGGCGTACACGACGGCGATCGCACGGCGGGGCAGGTGGGCTTCGAACCCCGGCGTGAACCGGCGCGGCACGACGCCGTAGTCGACGAGGGCGGCGAGCAGCGCGACCGTCGCGGCACGAGCGCCGCGCGATGGAATCCAGCGTCGGGCGAAATCGCTGCAGTAGGCGCGCGTCCACAACAGCGAACTCGCATGATGGATCGCGTAGCCGATTGCCGTGTGAAGCACGCTCGCGCGCCTGCGACGACGCGCGTTTTCGCCGAATACCCCCTGGCTCGCCGCATTCGTCCCTGCCGCGGCATACCCCGTGTGGCGCCGGCTCGCCCATACGACGACGGCGGTGGAAGCGAGGCTCGCGATGCTTCCGCTGGCGAGGAGCCGCATCGCACGTGTGGTCATCGCGCGCTCCCGGTGGCTGTCCGATGAAGGTGCTCCTTACCGGAGCGAGCGGCTTCATCGGCAGTGCGTTGGCCGAGCGCCTGCTCGCCGGCGGGCATTCGCTGCGCGTCGTCCAGCGCCGCGCTCGCGCGGATCCACGCGCGCGTGTCGAAAGCGTGGTGCTGGATTTCAACGATGCAACGGACGCGGCGGCCTGGCGCATTGCGCTCGATGGCATCGATGCCGTCGTCAATGCGGCCGGCATCATCGCCGAGGGGCGCGGCCAGTCGTTCGCGACGCTTCACGAGCGCGCTCCGAAAGCATTGTTCGAAGCGGCGGCCGCCGCCGGGGTCAAGCGCATCATCCAGGTCTCCGCGCTGGGTGCGGATGCACGAGCGATGACAGCCTATCACCGCTCCAAGCATGAGGCAGATGCCGCGCTGCGCGCGATGCGCGTTCATGCATGCATCGTTCAGCCGTCGCTCGTATTCGGCCTGGGTGGCGAGAGCGCGCAGCTGTTCCTGCGTCTCGCCGCCGCACCGCTCGTCCCGTTGCCGGGCGCCGGAACGCAGCGCGTACAGCCGATCCACGTGGTCGATCTGTGTGATGCGGTCGCCGCGCTGCTGGCCGCCCCGCGCATGCCCGAACGGCTGGCTGCGGTGGGGCCGAATTGCATCACGCTGCGCGAGTACCTCGCGCAGTTGCGCCATGCGCTCGGCCGCGGCGCGCCGCGTTGGTGGCGGGTACCGCGCTGGATCGTGCAGGCCAGCGCGACGATCGGCGGGTACTGCAGGCGCCTCCCGTTCGATCGCGAGCGATGGGCAATGCTTGAGCGCGGCAATTGCGATGACCCGTCAGGCATCACCGCTTTGCTCGGCCACGCGCCGCGCGCGCCGGGTGCATTCCTTTCGAAAGAGGAAGGCACCGCTTGGCGCGAGCACCATCGGCGGCATGCGGGACTCGCCTGGTTGCGCGTGAGCGTCGCGGTCGTGTGGCTCGCGTCCGGCGCGGTGTCGCTGGGCCTGTGGCCGGTCGGCGACAGCCTTGCCATGCTCGCGCGCTGTGGATTGACCGACGGGCCAGCGCGCCTCGCGTTGTATGGCGGAGCCTTGCTCGACATCGGCCTCGGCGTCGCGACGCTGGTATTGCCCGGCTGGCGCGCGCGCAGGCATCTCTATGCGATGCAGGCGGCGGTGATCGTCGGCTATACCGCCATCATCACGCTTTGCCTGCCCGAGCTGTGGCTGCATCCGTTCGCGCCCGTCGTGAAGAACCTGCCCATGCTCGCGGCGATTGCATTGCTGCGAGGAAGCGAGCGATGAGTACGTATGCGGTCGTCAAATGGATCCACATCGTCTCCTCGACGATCCTGTTCGGCATGGGCATCGGCTCGGCGTTCTACCTCCTGTGCGCGGCACTGTCGCGCGATGCGAAGGTGGCGGCCTGGGTTGCGCGCTGGGTCGTGCGCGTGGATGCCACGTTCACGACGACGACGGTGATCGTGCAGCCGTTGACCGGCTGGTGGCTCGCCCGGATCGCGCATTTCCCCCTGAATGCACCATGGCTGCGCGCGTCGATCGTCCTCTATGCGGTCGCGATCGGCTGCTGGCTGCCGGTGATCGGCCTGCAGGTGCGCATGCGCAATCTCTCGGCGCAGGCGCAGGATCGAGACGCACCGTTGCCGCGCGCGTTCCTGCACGCATTGTTCGCCTGGTGCGCGCTCGGTGTGCCGGCATTGGTGGCATTCCTCGCGATCTTCTACCTGATGGTCGCCAAACCCGCGATCGGCTGATATTCATCGGGCACGGCTAGCATCGCACTACTGCAGAGGAGGATGGATGATGGCATCGAAGCAGGAAATCATCGACCGAGAAACCGCGTTCTGGCAGGCAATGGTCGATCGCGATGTCGACGCTGCAACGGCGATGATGGCCGATACGGTGATGGTCACCGGCGCGCAGGGCGCGGCGTCGATCGACTCGACATCGTTCGCACGAATGATGCAAGAGGGCAGCTGGACATTGCGCTCGTTCGAGTTCGGCAAGGTGCACGTGGCGTTCGCGGGCGAGGACACCGCGATCATCGGCTACGAAGTGACCGAGGACCTCGTCGTCGACGGCGCGCCGCTGCGGATGGTCGCCTACGACGCATCGGTATGGACGCGCGCCGGCGGCGGCGACTGGAAGTGCGTGCTGCACACCGAATCAGCCAAGGGCGATCCGTTCGGCCGCGATCGCAAGGCGGTGAACTGACCGGGTCATCGCGGCGATCAGCAGCGTGCAACGGGAGGGCGTGCCGATGGGCATGCGCGCCCGATTGAGGCAAGCTCGCGCGATGGAAGGAACGCAGCGCCAGCCGCCCGGTTTCGATCGCTTCGCCTGGCTCGAGGAGCTCGAGCGAGACACGACGCTTCATCACGCCGGGAACGTGCGCGAACGCGCGAACGTGCTCGACCGCCTCGAGGCGGTTTTCCCCGACTCCGCGGATCGGGAGATCGATCGTCGCGTGGCCGCCCTGCGTGCTCGCCTCGAAACGGCCGACCGCGCGTTGTACGACACGTTGCGCGCCGCTCTTGCCGGCGGACGCGGACGCGAACGGCTGCTGTGCCTGGCCGCGGCCGACAGCGTTGCCCCGGGCGATCACTACGATCATCTCGACGACCTCGTGGCCGGGCTCCTGCAACTGGAAGCGCCGGGTGCCGTGCCCGGGCCCGAGGCAGAGATGGTGTCCTACCAGCCGACGCCGGCGCGCCATGTGTTCGATCTTCTTTCACGCACGACGCTCGGCACGGACGACGTGCTGGTCGACCTCGGCTCG
>NZ_JBQCFP010000103.1:0-26433 GCF_051958935.1 Dokdonella sp.
GCACGATCAGCCCGTCGACGCCGCAGTCGGTGGACCATGGCGCGACGACGACCTTCACGCTGACGCCGGCGGCGAACTATCACGTCGGTACCGTCACCGGCACTTGCGGCGGCAGCCTCGCCGGCAACGTCTACACGACGATCGCGGTCAACGCCGACTGCACGGTCATCGCGAGCTTCGCGATCGACACGCACACGGTGACGCCGAGCGTGACCGGCGGCAACGGCACGATCACCCCGTCGACGGCGCAGACGGTCGACCATGGCGCGACGACGTCGTTCACGCTGACGCCGGCTGCGAATTACCACGTCGTCACGCCGGTCGGCGGCACCTGCGGTGGCCGCCTCGCCGGCAATGTCTACACGACGAACGCGGTCGACGCCGACTGCACCGTCGTCGCGAGCTTCGCGCTCGACACGCACGCGGTCACGCCGAGCGTCGGCAGCGGCAACGGCACGATCAGCCCCTCCACGGTGCAGGACGTCGACCACGGTGCGACGACCACGTTCACCCTGACGCCGGCATCGAGTTATCACGTCCTCGACGTGACCGGTACCTGCGGCGGCAGCCTCGCCGGCAATGTGTTCACGACCGCCGCGGTCACCGCGGACTGCAGCGTGATCGCCAACTTCGAGATCGATACGCACACGGTCGGCGGCAACGTGACCGGCCTGCTCGGCTCGGGCCTCGTGCTGCGCCTCAATGGTGCGAACGACCTGCCGATTCCTGCCAACGGACCGTTCGTGTTCGCCCAGGCGCTCGACGACCTCGGCGCCTATGCGGTCACCGTCGGCCAGCAGCCGAGCGGACCGACCCAGGTATGCACGGTGAGCAACGGCAGCGGCACGCTGGCCGGCGCCGACATCACCAATGTCGTGGTCGCCTGCGCGCCGCCGGTACCGCACTTGGCGGTGACGGTGACCGACAACCGCGATTACGTCCACTACGGCAAGGTGCTCACCTACCTCGTGCGCGTGACCAATGATGGCGAAGGCATCGCGACGGGCGTGAGCGTCACGAATGTGTCGCCGCCGCAGATCGACACGACGTCGACGACCTGGGCGTGCCATGGCGCCGGTGGTGGCGCCGTATGCCGCGCGAGCGGTTCGGGCGCGCTCGCCGACACGGGTGTCGCGGTGCCGCCGGGTCGCACCCTGACCTGGGTGGTCAGTGCGCCGGTCCGCGTCGATGCGCCGGTCGGCACGATCGATTACACCGTGAACGTCGGCGGTCCATCGCCTGCGACGGCAAACGACCACGACATCATCGTGATCCTGCGTACCGGCATGGACGTGCCATACGGCGACGGCGCCGAGGGCAGCGCTGCAGACGAAAGCACGTTCGCATGCGCCCCGGCGCAGGCACAGCGCTTCGACCTCAGCGCGACGCGCGTTTTCGATCTGCCGCGCACGGCGCCGCTCGCCGAGGTGGAGACCGTGCTCATCGCGCGCGGCGAAGGCTCGGCCGGATTCCGGCTGGAACGGCTCGCCGTGGATGCCACCCCGTCGCTGCGCCTCGTGGCGAGCGATCGCGACGGCGCCGAGCGCGCGACCGCGTGGGCGCCGGTATCCGCGGATGCTTCGCTCGCGATCGGCATCGCGACGGGTGGCAGCGGCCCGATGCTGCTGCTCGAAGGCCCGCAGCTCTCGCTCGAGTTGCCACTGCCGGATGGCATCGCGCCGTCGATCGTCGCGCAGACCTCGCCGCGCGCCTGCGATTGAGGACGCCTGCGAGCCGGCGGGGCCTCGCGGCTCCGCCGACTCGCGCACGGATCGCGGCTGCTACTCGCCCGCGCCCTCGGGCATCGCGCCGAGCCTCACCGCGCGCCGCAGCGTTTCGCCGTTTCGCACGAGGGTCAGCGTGACGGCATGGCCTGCATTGCGCTTGAGTTGCTGCTGGAAATCCGCGCGGTCGGCAATCGGCTTGCCGTCGAGTGCGAGCACGACGTCGCCGGTGAGCAGATTCGCGCGCGATGCGGGCGTGCCGTTCACGACGGCGCCGATCGCGACACCGCCTTGCGCGCCGAGCGTCGCACGTTCGCTGTCGCGCAGGTCGCGAAACGACGCGCCGAACGGCAGGCGGAATCGCACGTAGTAGTCGGCGATCCACGCCGCATCGATGCCGTCGCGTGGCGGCGCCAGCAGCACGCGCTCGGCGCCGCCGGCCGCCGCCTGCCGCTGCGCCTCGGCGCGCGCGTCGGCTTCGCGCTCGCGGGCGATCTGCTCGATCGGGAAGCGGCCGCGACCGATGCGCACGTAGCCCTGCGCCGCTAGACGCGCTTCCTCGCCCTCGCGCGCGAAATCGATCGTCGCGTCCTGCGGTGGCGGTGCCGCGCGCATCTGCGCAACCGTCTGCGCATCGCGCCCCGGTACGGGTTCGTAACTGATCGCGGAGCGGGACGGCGTTTCTCCGGGCCGCGTGCCGGATGGCGCGTACGAGGGCGCCATCGCGCAGCCGGCGAGGGCGAGGGGGACGAGCACGACGAGGCGACGGAGCATGGTGGTACCAGCGGGGCAGGGACTTCGATTCTCGCCCCGGGAGCTGGCCGGTCAAGCCGCCGCCGTCCCGCGCGTTTGCTACGATTCATGCAACGTGTCGACGGAGCCAGCCGTGTCGATGCTGCGCATCTATTTTCGCGTGATCGCGTTGCTCGCGCCCGAGAAGTGGCTGGCGGCGACACTCGCGCTCGCCAATCTCGCACTTGCCGGCGTGTACTTCCTCGAGCCCTGGTTGTTCGGCAAGGTCGTCGACGCGCTCGCTGCGCCGGAAAAGCAAGGCGCCTGGCACCTCATCTGGGGCTGGGCCGGCGTCGGCCTCGGCGGTGTCGCCGCGAGCGTCTGGGTGTCGTTGTACGCCGACCGTCTCGCGCACCGACGCCGCCAGGCGGCGATCGCGAGCTTCTTCGAGCACGCGATCGCGTTGCCGCTCGCATTCCACGGCCAGCACCACACGGGCCGCCTGCTGCGCATCATGCATGCGGGCAGCGCGAACCTGTTCGGCCTCTGGCTCGGCTTCTTCCGCGAGCATCTCGCGACGCTGCTGTCGATCGTCGTGATGGTGCCTCTCGCGCTGCGCATCAACTGGAAGTTGGCGCTGCTGATGATCATGCTCATGGTCAGCTTCGCGGTGTTCAACGCGATCGCGATGCGCAAGACGCACAAGGCACAGGGGGAAGTCGAGCAACTGCACCACGCGATTTCCGAGCGCGCCGGCGACGTATTCGGCAACGTGCTCGTCGTGCAGAGCTTCACGCGCCTCGGCGCCGAGGTCGCCGCGATCCGCGACCTCATGCGACGCGCGCTTGCAGCGCAATACCCCGTGCTGCGTGGTTGGGCGTGGTTGTCGGTCGCCAATCGCGCGGCGAGCACGCTGACGATCGTCGCGATCTTCGCGCTCGGCACCTCGCTCAACCTCAAGGGCGAGGTCACGGTCGGTGCGATCGTCAGCTTCGTCGGGTTCGCGATGATGCTGATCGGCCGGCTCGAGCAGTTCGCCGGCTTCGTCTCCGGGCTGTTCTTCCAGACGCATTCCCTCGGCGACTTCTTCGCCGTGCTCGACACGCCCGCGACGCTGCACGAGGAAGCCGGCATGCCCGACCTGCCGGCGGTGCGTGGCGAAGTCGCGTTCGAAAACGTGTCGTTCGGCTACGACGCGTCGCACCCGGCGCTCAAGCATCTCACGTTCCGCGTTCGCGCGGGCGGAACGGTCGCGCTGGTGGGCCCGACCGGCGCCGGCAAGACCACCGCGCTCAGCCTGCTCTACCGCGCCTATGATCCGAGCGAGGGGCGCATCACGATCGACGGCATCGACATCCGCACGGTGAGCCTGCATTCGCTGCGCGACGCGATCGCCGTGGTGTTCCAGGATCCGGGCCTGTTCTACCGCTCGATCGCGGACAACCTGCGCATCGGCGATCCCGATGCGACGCAGGAGGAGATCGAGGCGGCCGCGCGTGCTGCCGAGGCGCACGACTTCATCGTGGTCAAGCCCGAAGGCTATGCGACGCTCGTCGCCGAACGCGGCCGTTCGCTCTCGGGCGGCGAGCGGCAGCGCCTGTCGATCGCGCGCGCGATGCTCAAGGATGCGCCGATCCTCATCCTCGACGAGGCGACCAGTGCGCTCGACAACGCGACCGAGGCGCGCATCCAGCGCGCGCTCGGCACGCTCACGCGCGACCGCACCACGTTCGTGATCGCGCATCGCCTGACGACGGTGCGCAATGCGGACATCATCCTCGTGCTGAAGGACGGCGAACTGGTCGAGCAGGGTCGCTACGACGAACTCGTCGCGCTCGGCGGTTTGTTCGCCGAACTCGACGGCCAAGGCCAGTTCGTCGCCGACGCCGACGACGCGCCGATCTTCGCGGAGGACGAGGGCGGCTGATGCCTCGTTTCAGCGCGGGGCGTCAGCGCGTGCTTTTCCGGCCGTCTTGCGGCGCCACGCGGCGATCCATGCCGCATGCAGCAGCATCAGCAGCACGATGCCGGCGACACCTCCGGCGAGCAGCGGACCCGGCTGGAACGCGCACAGCAGTGCGAGCGGCAGCAGAAGCGTCATGTGCTGGTGGAGGGACAAGCGCAGGGCATACTCGTGCGACATGCTGATCGAACCTTCGATATCACGGTCCGGGTGCGACCTCAGGTAGCGGAACGTGGCGAGGTTGGCGAGATGGCGGCCATTGATCGCGCCGAACGTTCCGACGAGCATGCCTGAGAAGAACAAGGCGCCGGCGCTGTCCCCGGGCGGCATCGCCTCCGAAACGAGGTAAAACGTGATCGCCGCGACGAGCACCAGCACGCTGTGGCGGGGATTGAACCAGCGCTTGCGTGCGATCTCATTCTGCCATACCGGATTGAGCTCGTAATGCTCGGTGCGGATGTGGCGGTCGTAGCCGTTTTCGCGCGCCCGCGCGCCGGCCACGGTGAGCAGGTGGTCGGCGGCCATCAAGACGGGTACGCACATCAGTTCCGGATGGTTCACGGGCACCTCGCTGCCATGGACCTCGCGATTGTGCCGCTTCCGCGGCCGGCTCGGGCATGACTTCCGGCCGATACACTAGTGTTAACTCAGTACTATGGTTCACTCATGGGCATGAACGGGTGAAGGCATGGTCGACACCGAAAGCCACCTCTGGAAGTTCCACAAGGAGCTGAGCGCCGGCATCGTCTCGCTCGTGCTGCTCGCGGTGCTCGCCCGTGCGCGCGCGCCGATGTACGGCTACCAGATCGCCAAGCAACTCGATGAAACGGGCGAGGGCGTGCTCAGCGGCAAGCAGAGCGCGCTCTATCCGGTGTTGCGCAACCTCGACGGCGCCGGGCTGCTCGCGAGCGAAGTGGAACCCTCGGTCGCGGGGCCGCCACGCCGCTATTACCGCATCACGCCGCTCGGGCGCCGCGTCCTCGATGAATGGAGCTATGCCTGGACCGCGACCCGCGATTTCGTCGACACCGTGCTGGAGGGCACATGAGCACGCCACGTACGATCAGGGAATACCTCGACCAGCTGCGCGCTGCGCTCGGCGGTGCCGATCCCGCATTGATCCAGGATGCGCTCTACGACGCCGAGGACCACCTGCGTTCGGAACTCGCCGAGAACCCCGGCAGGTCCGAGGCCGAGGTGCTCGCGAAGATCGCCAACAGCTACGGTGCGCCCGAAGAGGTCGCGGCAATCTACGTCGACAAGGAACAGGTCGTGCAGCAGGCGCTACGCCCGCCGTCGCCGCCGGCGCGGCGCAGCGCGCTCGGTCGCTTCTTCGGCATCGCCGCCGACCCGCGCGCGTATGCGGCGCTGTTCTACATGCTGCTGTCGCTCGCGACCGGCATCTTCTACTTCACCTGGGCGGTGACAGGGCTGTCGCTCTCGCTCGGGCTGTCGATCCTCATCTTCGGCATCGCGTTCGCGGTGCTGTTCTTCGGCACCGTGCGCGTGCTCGCGCTGGTCGAGGGGCGCATCATCGAGGTGATGCTCGGCGAGCGCATGCCGCGCCGCCCGCCGTATACGGATCGCGAGCTGTCGTGGCGCGCGCGCATCGGCGCGATGTTCACCGATCCGCGCACGTGGTCGACGCTCCTGTACATGGTGCTCATGCTTCCGCTCGGCATCGTCTACTTCACGCTCGCGGTGGTGGGCATCAGCCTGTCGGTCGCCATGATCGCCGGCCCGTTCGCGTTGCTGCTCGCGCAGTTCGGCCTCATCGAAGGCGGCATCTACCTCGACGGCCAATCGGTCGTGCCGCCGCTCCTGATGATGCCGCTCGCGCTGCTGCTCGGCGTCGTGCTGCCGTTCGCGGTGCTGCATCTCGCGCGCGGGGTCGGCCGTCTGCAGGGCGCGCTCGCCAAGCAACTGCTCGTGAAATCGGCGGCCTCGTAAGCGCGATGCGATCCGGCTCGCGCGGGCCGGATCAGCTCCGGGCGGTGCCGAGGATGACGTCGCGTGCGCGCAGGTGGCGCAGGATCGCGGCGCCGGATGACGCCAGTGCCGAGTCACCCGCGCGCCCGAGTTCGGCGAGCAGGGCGTCGATGCAGGCCGTGCCGGAGCGAGTTCGGTTCGCACCGAGCCGTTCGACGAGCATCGCCGACAGGGCGTCGATTTCGATGAAGCGAACCTCGTCGCCCTGGTCGCGCACGAGCAGCAGCAGTACCGGTTGCGCCGCGGGTTCTTCCGGCACGAAATCCGGACCGATGCGATGCACCGGCCAGCGGTAGGCGAGCACGCGTGCGACCGGGGACAGCACGGGAATGCCGGCGAGCACGTCACCGCTGCGGTCGCACGCGATCGCGTCGGGGTCGGCCTCGTCGAGGCTGAGCGCGAGTTCGCTCCATTCGTAATGCGCGAGTTCCACCAGGAACGGCGGATCGCCCGCGCCGGCCTCGGCGCGTGTTTCCAGATGGCGGATGAACTCGCGTGCGATCTCGGTGAACAGCGGCGTGTGTGCGCGATGGTCGCGGTAGAACGCGCGCACGCGCGCGTCCCAGGCCGCATCGTCGTGCAGGCGGCGGATCACCGGGAAGTTCGCCGAGAGCAGGCTCGACACGTTGTTGAAGAACAGCTCCGTGTACACCGCCATGCGCCGCGGTTCGACGTCGGCAGGGGCCGGCGCCTGGTGCGGATCGCGGATGTGCGCGGCGAACGCGAACTGCGCCGCGCGCAGGCGGCCGGCATCAGGCGCTGCGGACATCGCGCGTCGCGCTCCCGTGGTCGGCCTGGATCGCATGGATCGTATGCAGCTCGCCGAGCAGTTCGGCCAGCGGCGGAAAATTGAAGTCACGCTCGACCAGGGTCGGTCGCACGCCGAAATTGCGGTAGGCGCGCGCGAGCAGCTTCCAGACCGGGTCGATGATCGCCGCGCCGTGGGTGTCGACGAGCAGGTCCGGCGCTTCGACGTAGTGACCCGCGACGTGGATGTAGGCGATGCGCCCGCCGGGCAGCGCGTCGAGGAACGCGGCGGCGTCGTAGCCGTGATTGACGCTGTTGACGTGGATGTTGTTGACGTCGAGCAGCAGGTCGCAATCCGCTTCGCGCAGCACCGCGTCGATGAATTCGATCTCGCTCATCGCCGGCGACGGCGCGGCGTAGTAGGACACGTTCTCGACCGCGATGCGTTGTCCGAGCACGTCCTGCGTCTGGCGGATGCGCGCGGACACGTGGCGCACCGCTTCCTCGGTGAACGGGATCGGCATCAAATCGTACAGATGGCCGTCGTCCGAACAGTACGACAGGTGCTCGGAGTAGAGGGCGATGCCGTGCGTGTCGAGCAGGCGGCGGATGCGCGCGAGCAGCGTATCGTCGAGCGGTTCGGGACCGCCGAGCGAGAGCGACAGCCCGTGGCAGACGAACGGATGGCGCTCGGTCAGCGCGCGCAGGCTGCGGCCGAGCTTGCCGCCGACGCCGATCCAGTTCTCCGGCGCGATCTCGAAGAAATCGATCTCGCGACGCCCGGGTTCCGCGTCCGCGAGGTGTTCCTGCAGCGGGCCCAGGAGGGCCCGCCGCAGGCCGAGTCCTGCACCATGCAGCGCGGGACTACGCAAGGACATTTCAGCGGGCGCCGCCGCAGCTGCCCTCGGCGTCCTTGTGGCCGCCACACGAACCCTCGGCGGACTTCTTCTTGTCGCCGCCGCAGGAGCCTTCCGCCTTCTTGCCGCCGCACGAACCTTCGGCCTTCTTCTTGTCGCCACCGCACGAGCCTTCATGGCCCTTCTTCTTCATCGCGGCGTGGTGCGCGTCCATCTCGGCCTTGTCGATGAAGCCGTCGCCGTTGGTGTCGGCTTCCTTGAAGTGCTCCTCGAGGTGGGCGGTCTTCATCGCCTTCATCTCGTCCATCGACACCTTGCCGTCCTTGTTGCTGTCCATCTTCTCGATGCCGCACTTGCCTTCGCCACACTTGCCTTCGCCCGCGGCCGCGAGCATGTAGCCGGTCGCAAGGTCGCTGGCCTGGAACGCCGGGCTGGCCGCGGCGAGCTGGCTCAGCGAGAGTGAACCGATGAACGCTGCGCCGATCGCGACGCCGAGGGTATTGCCGATCTTGCTGGACATTCGAGTGATCTCCATGGTGGATGATGGGCGCGAGCCCGTTGATTGCGCCGAGCGTCCGGCGACTGGCCTCTCTACGTTAGCGCGTTTGCGTCAACGCGGCGTATTCGACCCGCAACGGTCGCCTTCGCCCTCACGCTTCGCCGCCTGCGGCGAACGCTTCGTCGATTGCTGCGCTGCAATGAGCCGCTACGCCGAACCGTGGTCGTGGACGCTTCCTTGCATGACGCGTCGACGATGCAGCGCAACATCACCGTCGCCAGGTCGGTCCGACAGACCGCCCGCCGACGGCATTCCTTTCGTCACTGCAACACGCGCACCTGCACCTGCGCCCACGCCCCGCTGTCGGCGAGTGCAGTGATCGTCTGCGGGCCGGTCTGTTCGAAGGCATGCTCGAAGGTCGCGCTGCCGCGCGTGCTGCCGGCCAGCCGCCCGTTGACGAGCCATTGCACGTCGCCGATCGCGCCGAGCGCACGCAGGTGCAGGGTCGCCGGCGTGCTGCTGTTGGGCGCGCGCGCGATCGCCGCATCCGCGCCGATCCCGTCGATGCGCAGCGGCAGGGTCGCCGCGAGTCCGTCGTCGCCGCATCCGCGGGCGAGTGGAGGCAGGCTCGCGCGGCGGCGCAGCTCGCGCGGCAGCCACGGGTAGGCGAGCGCCGGCCAGCGCGCGATGTCGAGCTCGCGCGTCTGCCGCCGCTCGCAGCCGGCGCCGAGCCGCTCACCCGTGGCGGCATCGATGCGCACGTGCAGCAGGCCGGCGCTCCAGCTCGTCGCGTCGCGTTCGGCGAACGTCGGCGGGATCACGCCGTCGAGCACCCAGGCGGTGTGCTTCTGGTGGCACAGTTCCGGCCGCGCGGGATCGAACGCGAGGCCGAGCGGCCAGCACACCTCGCGCTGACTCACGCTCTGCGGCGGTGGCGATGGCGCCGCCGCGATCGCGTTGCGCGGCAGGCTGTCGACGACCTGGAACATCAGCGGCAGCGCGGTGACGGCGCCGTACTGGCCAGGCAGCGGCGTGCCGTCGGGCCGGCCGATCCACACCGCGACCGTGTACGTGCGCGTCGCGCCGACCGCCCAGGCGTCGCGAAAACCGTAGCTCGTGCCGGTCTTCCATGCGATGCGCGGGCGCGAGCCGGGGTCGAACGTGCCCGGCGCATAGCCTGGGCGCGGATTCGCCTCTAGGATGTCGCGCACGATCCATGCCGCGCCGTCGGAGAGGATGCGCCGGTCGACCGTCGTGTCGTCGCGTGCGTAGCGCACGCGGCCGGCGATGCCGCCGCGGTTGAACGCGGTGTAGGCGCCGACGAGATCCTCCATGCGCACGCCGGCGCCGCCGAGGATCACCGACAGGTTCGGGTCGGCGCCGCGCGGCAGGCGCAGGTCGAGCCCCGCATTGGCGAGCCGCGCGGCGAACCGGACCGGACCGATGCGATCGACGAGATCCACCGCGGGCACGGTGAGCGACAGTCGCAGCGCCTCCGCTGCGCCGATCGGGCCGTTGTAGGCGAGGTCGAAGTTGCCGGGGCGGTAGCCGCCGAACGATTGCGGCGCATCGACGAGCAGGCTTTCCGAATCGATGAGGCCGTCGTCGAGCGCAAGGCCGTAGAGGAACGGCTTCAGGGTCGACCCGGGCGAGCGCCAGGCGCGCACCATGTCGACGTGGCCGAGCCGCTGCTCGTCGCCGAACTCGGCGGAGCCGACGTAGGCGCGCGCTTCGAGCGTCGCATTGTCCACGACGAGCAGCGCAGCCGATGTGCGTTCGGGCAGGCGGGCAAGGTAGTCGCGCACGCGCGCCTCGAGCGCGTGCTGCAGCTCGGCATCGATCGTCGTCGTGATGCGCCGTTCGCGCGGCCGTTCCGCGTGCAGGCGTTCGGCGAGCAGCGCCGCGCTCAGCGGCGGCTGCAGCGCGCGCGCGGCGACCGACTCGACGCGCGCGTCGTGCACCTCGGCCTGTGTCCAAGTGCCGCGGTCGGCCATGCGCGCGAGCACCTTGTCGCGTGCGGCGCGCGCAGCGTCGGCGTTGCGATCGGGCCGTAGCCGGCTCGGCATCTGCGGCAGCACCGCGAGCAACGCGGCTTCGGCGCGCGAGAGGCGCGCGGCGGGCTTGCCGAGGTAGGCCCACGACGCGGCCTCGACGCCTTCGATGGTACCGCCGAAGGGCGCGCGTTCGAGATAAAGCGCGAGGATCTCGCGCTTGGAAAGGTGCGCCTCGAGCTGCAGCGCGCGCGCGATCTGGCGCAGCTTGCCGAGCACGTCGTGCGGCGTGCCGTCGAGGATGCGCGCGACCTGCATCGTCAGGGTCGAGCCGCCCGAGACCAGTCGCCCGTGCACGATCCATTGCGCGAACGCGCGTGCGAGCGCGAGCGGATTGACGCCGGGATGGCGCCAGAACCACCGATCCTCGTAGGTGAGCAGCGCCTCGATGTAGAGCGGCGAAACGTCTTCCACCGCGACCGGGTAGCGCCAGACGCCGTCACGGTCGGGAAATGCGCGCAGCGGCGTGCCGTCGCGCGCGAGCACGACCGTGCCGCCACCCGAGCCGTCGGGCAGCGGCAGCGGGAACAGGCGGTCGAGCGCGAGGGCGAGCGCGCACAGGCACAACAGCACGATGGCCGTACGCCGGATGAACTTGATGGCGCGTACTTTCATGACCCTCGTTTCACGCTCCGCGAACCATGTCCACCCGACCCTCCCCTTGGACAGGCTCGAGGCGCTGCCTCGAAGGGGAGGGCCGAAGTCGGCGCGGGCACACGCCCTGGCGGCATCGCAGTCCGGCGTCGACGCGCTACGGCTCGATCACCTTCACCGACGCCGGCGTGCTCTTGCCGATGCCGCGCACCTGCGGCATGTACATGTCCTCGACCAGTGGCGGGGGTACCTGGAACGTGCCGGGCGTGACCGCGCGCACGAGGTAGAACACGTGCGCGGTCTGGCCCTTGCCGAGGTTGAGCGCGGCGACGTAGCGGTCGTCGCGGAACTCCTCGTGGCGGACGTCCGCGGCCTGCGCGCGGTCGGTGATCGTGATGCCGTCGACGACGACGTCGGCCCACTGCTTGGCATCCGTGAGGTTGAAGTTCTCGATCTCGAGGCCGCCCGGGAGCAGGTCGACCAGCAGCGCGTCGGGTATCGCCTCGCGTGCCTCGAGCTTGAGGCCGACGATGAGGCTGTCGCCTTCCTTGAGCGGGCCGGGTTCCCACGGCTTGCCGTCGAGCGTGTAGAACTGGCGCTGGATCCACACGTAGTGGTCGTCCGGTGCCGGTGCCGACTTCGGCACGCCGGCGACGTCCGTGCTCACGTACAGCGGCAGGTCGCCCTGCGGCGTGAAGCGCACGCCCGCGGCGAGGTCGGCGCCGCCGAACTGTCGGCTCCACAGGCGGTCGGGGCTGATTTCGCTCGCGTTCGCGCCGATGGCGAGCGTGCCCGACACGACCGTGTCACCGTCCTTGATCAGCGTCTTGCCGAGGCGGGCGATCGCGATCTGTTCCTGCGTGCTGAGCCAGAGCCAGCGGTAGCCGGACCGGCGCTGCTGCGCATCGGCCTGGTGCTCCTCGTTGGTGAGCGAGCGCGCGACGTCGAAGATGCGGCCGTCGTATTCGGGCTTGGACAGGCCGTAGCGGTGCGCGAGCGCGAGCATGAGCGAGGTGTCGCGCAGGTTCGAGCCGTAGTCGCCGAGGTACCACGGCCGCTCGACCTTCATCGCGAACGCGTCGGCGATCGCCTTCTGTGCGCGCGGCTCGTCGCCCATGAGCTTGAGCGCGATCGCGAGGTGCACGAGCGGCAGCGCGGTGACCGACTTGCCCCTGTCGTTGTCGTACAGCGCCCGCAAGGTGCCGAGCGGCGCGCGGTTCACGCGCGCGAGCACGTAACCCGAGTACGCCTCGTTGGCGAAGCGCAGGTGGTCGCCGTGCTCGTAGCCGTAGAACGGATGGCCACCCGAGAGCAGGTCGTCGTTGAGGCGCTTGAGCGCCTTCTGCAGCATCTCGTCGGGAACGAGGAAGCCCTCGTCGCGCGCGTCCTCGAGGAACTCGACCACGTACGGCGTGATGTATTCGTTGACGTAGCTGTCGCCGCCCCACATCGAGAAATGACCGGACGGGATCTGCATCGAGGCGATGCGGCCGATCGCGCCATCGACGCGTTCCTTGCGCTGGGCTGCGGGCAGGCCGTCGGTGTGCAGGCTTTCGGCCGTCCTGTCGTCGAGCAGCAGCGCGCCGTAACCCTTGCTGGTGGTCTGCTCGATGCAGCCGTACGGATACTTGAGAAGGTCCTTGAGCGCGGCCGCGAACGGCAGCGGCGGCAGGCTCGACACGGTCAGGCGCGCGACGACCGAGTCGGCGAGCAGGCCGTCGACCGCGTCGCTGCCGAGCGTCACCGGGGCGAGCGTGTCGAGCGAGCGCGCGCTCGAGCGCATCACGCTCGGCCAAGCGGCGCGCACGACCATCTCGAAGTGGCGGTCGATCTTCAGGTCGCCGCTCGACGCCTGCACGTTGATGTTGCCGACGCCGTAGCCGTCGAGCGCGGTCAGCGGGAACTCCAGCGTCGTCTTCGCGCCGTCGGCGAGCTTCACCTTGCGCTCACCCTTGTCGATCGCGAGCGGCTTCTGCGTCGAAACCCTGACCGCGAACTCGCGCTCGCTGCCGGAGAAGTTCTGCAGGTCCAGCGTCAGCGCCGACCTGTCGCCGGGGGCGAGCACGCGCGGTGTCGAGATCTCCGCGACCAGCGGCGCGCGCACGATCGTTTCGGCATCGGCACCACCGTACTGGTTTTCGCCGAACACCTGCGCGACCACGCGCACCGTGCCGTTGAAGTCCGGCATCTTCAGCGCGACCTTCGCCTCACCCTTCGCGTCGAGCGCGACGACACCGGAGAAGAGATCGACGGTGAGCACCTTGGCCGTCGGCCGGCGCGCCTGCGGCAGCGCGCCGAGCGCCATGTCGCCGCCGTAGCGGAGCCTGGCCGTGTTGCCGTCGAAGCTCTCGATCACGCGTCCGTAGAGGTCGTATGCGTCGATGCCGAGCGCGCGCT
Organism: Dokdonella sp.; assembly: GCF_051958935.1. Taxonomy (GTDB): domain Bacteria; phylum Pseudomonadota; class Gammaproteobacteria; order Xanthomonadales; family Rhodanobacteraceae; genus Dokdonella_A. The sequence goes on from NZ_JBQCFP010000103.1 coordinate 13,554, forward strand.
GCGCGAAGAACCACGCGTTCGCGTCGGGGCGCGCGAAGCGCGTGATGTTGAGGATGCCGACGTCGACGGCCGAGACGGTGACGTAGGCCTTCTTGCCCGCGAGCGCAGGCGCCTTCACCGCGACCGGCAGGTCCATTTCCGGCTTCATCTGCTTGGGCGCATCGATCGTGACGTCGATCTTGCGATCGGCGCGGTCCATCGGCACCCAGGCTTCGCCGACCGCGCGAGCGGGCGTGATCTTGTTCGTCGCCGAACCGCCGCGGAACACGAGCGCGGTGACGTAGACGTCGTGGCGTTCGAACTCTTTCGTGACCGGGATCTCGAACACCGCGCCGGGCTGCGCGTCGATGTTCTTCGAATAGACGAGGTGGTCCGACTCGACCAGCAGCAGGCCGGGACCGCCCTGCGGCGGCGTGATCGTGACCTTGAGCGTGTCGCCCGCGCGGTAGCTCGGCTTGTCGAGCGCGAGCTTGACCTTGTCCGGGCGCGCTTCCTTGCCGCGGTTGTCGTCGTTCCAGCTCCAGCCGGCGAAGAACGGCAGGCGCGTGACCAGGCCGGTCGCGGGATCGAGGATCTCGATGCGGTAGTTGCCCCAGTCGACCGGCACGTCGAACTTCGCGACCTTGCCGGCTTCGACGTCGATGTCGCGCTTCTCGCTGTCCTCGTAGCGCTGCACGTATTCGAAGTGCCAGCCGCTGTCCTTGTCGAAGGTCCAGTGGTAATCGCGGTGCTCGCGCACGAGCGTGAGCTTGAGGTGCTGGCCGGCGACGAGGTCGCCGGCGGCATTGCTGCGGATCAGCTCGAAGCCGGCGCGGCCGCGTGCGTCGGAACCTTCCTCGAGGTCGAACAGCGGGCGCACGCCGACGAGCGCGTCGGCCGGCCAGACGGTGCGCTTGAGCGTGCGCGTGACGGTGCGCCCACCGGTTTCGTAGACGCTACCCGAGAGCAGTGCCGCGATCGGTGTCGCCGGCTTGGCGGCTTCGGGGATCTCGATGTCCTGCTCGAGCTTGCCGTCCTCGTCGAGCGCGTCGTCGATGACGTCCTTCGCCTCCTTCGGCAACTCGACCGTCGGGTCACCGAAGTAGAAGTCCTTGTGCGCATCGACCGGATGCTGGTCGGCGGCGAGGGTCAGGCGCGCGGTGAAGCGGTTGCCCGCCGCGGGTGCGCCGTAGAGGTAGTCGCCTTCGACCGCGAGCTTGAACGGCTCGCCGGGCTTGAGCACGACCTGCCCACTCGATAGGTCGAGCTTGAGGCGCTCGGGCAGGAACTCCTCGATGCGGAACGTGAGGCCCTGCGTGACCTCGCTCGACTTGGGATCGGTGCGGAATTCGACCTGCCAGCGCCCGGTCGGCGCATCGACCGGGATCTCCCGCGACCATTCGAAGTAGTTGAGGTCCTTGGGTTCCAGCTTCGTCTCGGCGTAGGTGCGACCATCCGGCTGCTTGAGCGTGATGAACAGGGGCTGCGGCTTGATCAGGTTGCCGTCGAAGTCGCGCAGCAGCGCCGACAGCGCGATCGTCTCGCCCGGGCGGTAGAGGTCGCGGTCCGACCATGCGAACACGTCGAACCAGGCCTGCTTGCGGCCGGCGACCGCGAAGTCGGAGAGGTCGAGCGCGGGCTGGTTGAACGGCAGCAGCGACACGTCGTTGCCGTTCCTCGCGACGAGCACCTGGTCGGCCTTGAGCGTGTAGGCGAGCTGCGCGTTGCCGTTGCCGTCGGTCTTGCCGGCGACGATCGATTCGCCCTTGCCGTCGAGTACGGACAATTCCACGCCGGCGAGCGGCGCGCCGCTCTTGAGCGAGGCCGCGTGCACGAACAGCGTCTCGGCGTAGGCACGCGTATGCAGGCCGATGTCGCTGACGAAGAAGAAGCTCGTCTCGTATTCGTCGTTGAAGCTGCCGGCGCGCTTCATCACCGCGAAGTAGAGGCCGGGCTTGGACAGTTCGGAGATCGACTGGATCGGCAGGTAATTGACCGCGCGTTCGTTGTCCTTGCCGGCGAGTGCGAAGCGGTTCGCGTAGACCGACTCGGCGATCTGCGTGATCGGCGAGCCCTCGCGGCCCCAGCCGTAGCGCGGGTCGAGTTCGTACGAGCTGCGCTTGCCGTTCTTCTGGTACGCCGCGAAGAAGTTCGCGACTTCGTCGTCGCGCACGCGCATGAATTCGACGTCGACGTCCTTGACGTTGACCGATATGACCGGCAGGCCGCGGGTTTCGCGCGCGGGCAGCACGTTGCCCTGCGAGGCGAACGCCGCATTCGGCTCCATCGGGCCGGTGTAGACGTCCTTGGCCACTTCGCTGCCGAGCGTCTTGCCGTCGGCCGCGGCGAGCTCGCCCTTGATCTTGACGGCGTAACTCTGGTCGGCCTGGATGTAGGGGAAGTGCAGCGTCTTGCCGTCCTCGTCGAGCGACCAGCTGCCTTGCACGGCGGCGCCCTTGGGGTCGGTCACGCCGATCAGCGTGTCGAACGCCTGCGTACCGACCAGCGGCTGGCTGAACTCGAGCGCGAGCGCGAGCTGGCCGTCGTGCTGCTCGGCGCGCGCGGACGCGAGCGCGAAGCCTTCGGCTTTCGCAGGTTCGGCCGGTTCAGCCGCGACCGGTTTTTTGCCTTGCACTTCCGGCACCTGGTCGGCGGTACGGCTGCAGGCGGCAAGGCCGGCGGCGATGAGCAATGCAATGCCTACGAGTCGCAGGCGCGACACGGGCGAACGCAGATCCATTGTGAACTCCCCGGGTGGATGGCGCAGTCGAGTATACGCAGCCGATTATGGCCGGCCCGGGGCGATTGCGGGCGCCGTGCGGTCGACACCGCGGTCGTGCGCGGCCGCGCACCGCCGGTGTGCGGCAGTTCGCACCGCGGGCGTGCGTCGCCGCACGCCAGCCGGCCACACGCAAGCCGCGGTGCAGCACGCGCCCCGGGCGCCGCGAGCTATGATCGCGGACGCACCGCCGCTGCGGCGCCGGTCCGGCCCTCGCCCGACCGCGCCGGTTCCACGCATGCCATCGCCGATCACCTATCTCTTCGACGACTTCCGCCTCGATCGCTCCGCGCGCGAACTGCGCCGCGGCGGAGTGCCGGTGACCGTGCCGACGCGCGTGTTCGACTGCCTGCTCTACCTGATCGAGAATCGCGAGCGCGCGGTGGGGCGCGACGAACTGGTCGCCGCGTTGTGGGGCCGCGTCGATGTTTCCGACGCGCAGCTCGGCCAGATCGTGCTGCGTGCGCGCCGTGCGATCGGCGACGACGGCAACGACCAGCACTACATCCGCACGATGCCGAAGTTCGGCTATCGCTGGCTGGCCGAGGTGCAGACACTGGCGACGCCGCCGGCCAGTGCCGGCGAAGGCGCGCCGCTGGTGGAATCCGCTACTCCAGCACCGATGCCCGGCACCACGGCGCCACCGGCGCCGGCGCATGGATTCCCGCGCCGCCGCCTGGCCGCGATCGGTGTGCTGCTCCTGCTCGCCATCGCCGCCTTCACCGCCTGGACCGCCCGGCAGCCGTCGGCGCCCGCGCGGGCGGACGCGGCGACGCCCGGCGCGCTCGTGCGCCCGCTCGACGTCACCGCGACTCCGCCGCAGGACTGGTTGCGCCTGGGTGGCATGGACGCGCTCGCGACGCGCCTGCGCTCGGGCGGCCTGCGCGTTCCGCCGAGCGAAGCCGTGCTCGCCGCACTGCACGCGGACGGCGTGGCCGGCGACGATGCGCGCCTGCGCACGGCGACCGGCGTCGACCTGCTCGTCGACGGCGCGGCGACGGTCACTGCGCAAGGCTGGCACGTCCGCCTGCGCGCGCTCGCAGGCGAGGGCGAACCGATCGTCGTCGAAGCGGACGGACGCGAGCCACTGCCCACGCTGCGCGCCGCGGGCGACCGCCTTCTCGCGCACCTGGGCCGGCTCGCGCCCGACGAGGCCAGCCCGGACTCCGCACTCGATGAAACCCTGCAACGTGCCAATGCGGCGATGCTCGCCAACCAGCTCGAAGTCGCGCGCGCGATCCTCCTGCGTGCGCCGGCGCTCGTGCGTGCGGAGCCGCAGCTGCGCTACCGGCTCGCCCAGGTCGACTTTCGCGCCGGCAACCTCGACGCGGTCGCGCAGGCGCTCACCTCGCTGCTCGAGGACGAGCCGGCGGCGAAGGATCCGGCGTTGCGCGCGGGCGCGCTTACCGGCCTCGGCACGATAAAGCTCAATCGTGGCGAGTACGCCGCGTCCGAGCGCGATTTTTCCGCGGCGATCACCGAGGTCGAGGCCTGGCATCGGCCGCTCGAACTCGGCCAGGCCTACGGCGGGCGCGGCGCCGCACGCGCCGCGCAGGGAAACTATGCAGAGGCGCTGCAGGACCTCGCCCGTGCGCGCATCGAATTGCAGCAGGCAGGCGATGCGCCGGGCCAGGCGCGCCTGGACATGATCGCGGGCGAACTGGAGGTGCAGCGCGGCCGCGTCGACGCGGCGCAACCCGCGCTCGAGCGTGCGGTCACGGTGTTCGAGCGTTTCGATGCGGTCAACGAGCACCTGCACACGTTGTCGCTGCTGTTCGCCTGCCGCGAGCGCCTGCTCGACCACGCTGGCGCGCTCGCGCTCAGTGATCGCGCCTGGGCCTTTCGCGCGCGCGTGCGCGATCCGCTGCTGCGCATGCAGATGATCGCCGACCGCATCGACGTGCTCTATGCACTCGGCCGACTCGCCGAGGCCGGCGTGCTCGTCGCCGACGCCACGCAGGAGCCGGCGCCGCGCCATCCCGAATCGGCACTGCGCATCGCGCGCGTGCGCGCGTCGATCGCGCTCGACGAAGGGCGCTGGCAGGATGTGGAAACGATCGCCTCCGGCGCGCTCGCGGGCGGGCACGCATCCGACGTAGCGCCGTTGCGCGCGGGGTTCCATGCCGCGCGCAGCCGGGCGCGCGTCGCACTCGGTCGCGGCGCGCAGGCGGCACTCCCGGCCGAAGCGGCGCCCGGCGACGAGCGCAGCCTCGCCTACGAGGCGCTCGCCGCGGCCGTCGTCGACGCAGCGGCCGATCGGCGCGACGCCGCCGATGCCGCCTTCACGCGCGCGCTCGCGCATGCCGATGCCGGCGGCGTCCCCGACGACCTCGTCGCCGTGGTCGATGCCTATGGGCGCTGGCAGCTGGCGCTTGGGCGCGACGCCGCCGCACAGGCGACGATCGGCCGCGCCACGGCGTGGGCCGATCGCGACTACCGCTGCGCGTTGCTGCAGCTCGAACTGTTCCACCACCTGCGCGCGTCGGCGCCGTGGTACGCCGCCCTCACGCAGGCGGAGAAGCTCGCCGGCGAACGGACGATCCCGGCGGTGTTGCGGCGGCCGCCGGACGCCTGAAGGCCGGCGCCCAAGGCTTCTTTCGCCGTGCGTGGCGCAGTCGCAAGGTTCCGCTCGCCTCGGCGGCGAGCGGGTGTCTTCTCTTCGCTTGCCCAGAGAGAAACCACCAGGAGAAAGGGCGCCCCGCGTCGCCCGCACGCGAGGCTTCGCCTCGCCCGGCGGCGCCGAGGGGACCCCGCTGGATCGCAAGCAAAGAGCAGGAGCAGAAACAGCAGCTTCACCGCATCGTCCCGGCGAAGCCGGGACCCGGCGTCCCACCGCCGACACGGGGAGTCGGAGCCGGCCTGCGCCCGGGCGAGGGGTGGGCCAAGGCCCGACCTGCGATGCGGCCTTGCCCGGGCGCGGCGGATGACCAAATTTTTTCGTAACGCGAAAGCAACGCCTTTCGAGTGCGCGCGCGGGGCGGGCGGCGGGATCGTCGTGGCCTTGCTGCCGGCGGGAGCTCCCCGGTGCGAATCCAACGCCCGCCGGCGGCTCCTTTCCCGATCCCCGGAGGAACGATGCCGCATCATCCTGTCCGCCCTGCGCGAGGCCATGTACTCGTGCGTGGGTTCGTGCTCCTCGCTGCACTCGCAGCTTCGATCGCGTCGGCAGCGCCGGTCGGCGCCGACCATGGCGGCATCGTCGCCGGCCGTGGCGGCTGGACCCAGCAGGCGAAACTGCTCGCCGATGTCGCGGCGGGCAATGACTACGCGGGCCGTGCGGTCGCCCTCGACGGCGACACGGCGGTGGTCGGCGCCGCGGGCGCCGACGTCGGTGGCAACGATGGCCAGGGTGCCGCCTTCGTCTACGTGCGCAGCGGCGGCGTCTGGACGCAGCAGGCGCGGCTCGTCGCCGACGACGGTGTCGCCGGGGACGAGTTCGGTTTCGCGCTCGCGATCTCGGGCGACCGCATCGTCGTCGGCGCGCGCTTCGCGGCGATCGGCGGTGTGGCCGGGCAAGGCGCCGCCTATGTGTTCGAGCGCAGCGGCACGACGTGGACGCAACAAGCCAAGCTCGCCGCCACGGACGGCGCGGCGTTCGACGGCTACGGCAACTCGGTCGCGATCGACGGCGGCACGATCGTCGTCGGGGCGCAGAACGCCACCGTGAACGGCAACATGAGCCAGGGCGCCGCATACGTGTATGCGTTCGACGGCGGCTGGCACTTCGAATCCAAGCTCAGCGCATCGGATGGCGCAGCCTGGGTGCAGTTCGGCCGTGCCGTGTCGGTGCGCGGCGACAGCGTGCTCGTCGGCGCGGTCTCGGCGATGATCGGCGCGAACCAGGGGCAGGGCGCGGCGTACGTCTTCACGCGCGACGGCGGCAACTGGAGCGAACGCACGCGCCTCATTGCAAGCGACGGCGAGCCTTGGGACGGCTTCGGTGGCGCGGTCGCACTCGATGCGGGCCAGGCGATCATCGGCGCCTCGTCGAACGGCATGGCCAGCCAGGGCGCCGCCTACGTGTTCGTCGGCAGTGGCGCGGACTGGAGCGAGCAGGGCAAGCTCGTCGCGAGCGACGCCTTCAACGGCGACAACTTCGGCACCTCGGTCGCGCTGTCGGGCGGCGTGGCGATCGCCGGCTCGCTGTTCTCCGATCTCGCCGGCGTGCAGAACGCGGGCGCCGCCTACGTGTACACGCGCAGCGGCGACGCCTGGACAGAGCAGGCAAAGCTCGTCGCGGAGGACGCCTCGGACGGTGCGGAATTCGGCATCGGTGTCGCGCTCGATGGCAGCACCGCGGTGATCGGCGCAGAATTCGCGACGGGAGCCGATGGCTGGTCGGGCGCCGGCTATGCGTTCGATTCGAGCGCGGGTACGTGCCCGACGCCGCTCGTCGAAGCCTTCGACGGCGTCACCGCGCCGGCGCTGCCATCCGGCTGGAGCGTCGCACCGGTGCAGGGTACGAACGACTGGGAGACCGTCGCCGACGCGGACACCGCGCCGAATGCGGCGTTCGCGGCGGATCCGCCGTCACCGTCGGACACGATGCTCGAAGCACCCGCGTTCGTGCCGCAGACGGGCGCGACGCTCGCGTTCCGCCAGCGCTACGACCTCGAAGCGACCTACGACGGCGGCGTGCTCGAGATCGCGATCGCCGGCGCGCCGTGGGTCGACTTCGTCGACGCCGGCGGCAGCTTCGTGGAGGGCGGATATGCCGACACGATGATCGGCACCAGCGCGATCGCCGGCCGCGCCGCATGGACCGGCGACAGCGGCGGCTGGATCGATACGCGCGCGAACTATCCGGCGACGGCGATCGGCCAGCCGGTGCGCCTGCGCTGGCGCGTCGCGAGCGACGTCAGCGCCTCGCGCGAAGGCTGGTGGATCGACAGCGTCTCGTTCGGCTGCAGCGACGTGCCGCAAGCGCTCGCGCAGGTTTCGCCGCTGCAGTTCGCCTTCAGCCTCGCCGCGGGCGAGGCCGCATCGGATACGCTGCATGTCGGCAACATCGGCGAAGCGGGCAGCGTGCTCTCGTTCGCGGTCGGCGAAAGCGAAGCCGGCTGCAGCGCGGCGAGCGACGTTGCGTGGCTCGCGATCACGCCGTCCGGCGGCGACGTCGCCGCCGCGGCGAGCGCGGATGTCGTCGTCGGCGTCGACGCGAGCGGCCTCGACGCGGGCACGCATGCGGCGACCGTATGCCTCGCGACGTCGGATGCCTCGCATGCGACGGTCGCCATTCCGATCACCTTGGACGTCGGCAGCGCCGACCTCATCTTCGCCGACGGATTCGAAACGACCCCATGAACATCCCGCGCATGCCACGATTCCATGCCGCGTTGCTGCTCGCGCTCGGTGCCGCGCCGGCCATCGCAGGCACACCATCGGTCGGGCTCACGCTTACGCTCTCGCAGGACACGACTCCCGGCAGCTGCGGCGACCAGTCGAGCCTCAGCGTGATGACCGGCACCGAGGTCAACTACTGCTACACGCTCAGCAACGACACCGGCGAGACGCTCGCGTTCGTGACCGCGGAGCAGGACGACCTCGGGCGCTTCAAGGTGCTCGAGCCGCAGACGATCGCGCCGGGTGGCACCTACCGCTACAACCGCATCGCGCCCGCGCTCGAGTCGGGTACGCTGCAGACGCACTGGACCGCGTTCCCGAGCGCGCCCGACTACACGATGGCGCAGAACGACCCCGACCAGGTGTTCGTCGACGGCTTCGATGGCGACACGGGCGTTCCGCAGTTCGCGTTCGTGGACATCGCCGCGGGCGGCACGCCGCTCGCGATCGATCCCTCGCGCAACGCGACCGCGGCGACGCCGATCGGCTTCCCGTTCACCTACTACGGCATCACCGCGGACACCGTCGCAGCCGGCATCAATGGCGGCGTGCTGTTCGGCGTCGACGCGGGCTACCTGCCGTACTCGCCGACGCCGCTGCCGGCGACGACACTCGGACCGGCGCTGCTGCCGTGGTGGGATACGTTCTTCCAGTCGCCCGGCGGCGTCTACGCGAAGACCATCGGCGAGGCTCCCGCGCGCCGCTTCGTCGTCGAGTGGAAGGACAACGTGCATTTCCCGGCGACGCCGGACGGCGCCACGTTCGAGCTCGTGCTGCACGAAGCGGACGGCTCGATCGACTTCCTGTACCAGGACACCTCGTTCGGCGACGCCCAGTACGACCACGGCCTGTGGGCGACCGCGGGCCTCAACTCGGGCGCGCTGCCGGCGCGAACCTTCTCGCGCAACGCCGCGCGCCTCCAGGATGGGCTCGTCGTACGGTTCACGCCGACCGCGGTCGCGTCGTACTCGGCCTCGGCGAGCGCCGAGCTCGTCGTCGGCAAGCCGATCATCGAAGTCACGCCCGCGGCGATCTCGGCGAGCGCGAACGCAGGATCGACGACGACCGCGATGCTCTCGGTCGGCAACGTCGGCACCTTGCCGCTCGGCTGGGGCATGGGTGCCGCGGCCACCGGCGCGCCCGCGCGCGCATCATCGGTGCGTCCGGGCCCGCTCGGTGCGTCGCTGCCGGCCTACGCGTTCGACCAGTGGCCGACCGATCCGCCGCTGGTCACGTTCGACGTGCTGCACCCCGATCCGATCGTGCCGATCTTCTACGGCATGCGCCGCATCGCCGCGGCTGACTTCGCCGGCAACGACTTCGACACGGTCTACGCGATCGACCATTGGCAGAACGAACTTCTCGCAGTGCAGACGACCGACTGCGCCTGCATCGACCAATTCGTGCACATCGGCTGGACCGCGCCCGCGCCCGAGGAGGACTGGATGGGCATGCACTACGATGCGACGAGCAACCGATTCTGGGGCGTGTCGTTCGGTGGCTTCCAGCGCCGCACGTCGCACCTCCTGCGCATCGATCCGGCGACGGGCGCATCGACGATCGTCGGCGCGATCGGCGGCATCGACGACGCGCAGTACGGCACCCAGGTGAAGGCGATCGCGGTGAGCCCGGAAGGCCTGCTCTACGGCATCGACGCGGTCACGAGCAGCCTCGTCGCGATCGACCGCAACACCGCGCGCGCGAGCGTGATCGGCCCGCTCGGTTTCCAGGTCGCCGGCGCGGACATGGACTTCGACGACGCGACCGGCACGCTCTACCTGCTCGCCGGCGACGCCGCGCAGCAGGCCGAGAGCGTCTACACCGTGGACATCGGCACCGGGCATGCGACGCCGGTCGACGTCGTCGGCCCGGATGGCCGCTCGAATGGGCTCAGCGCCTTCGCGATCGCGAGCGTCGGCCCGTGCAACGTGCGCGATCCGGTACCGTGGCTGCACTGGGACATCGGCGGCGGCGCCGCGATGCCCGGCGAAGCGAACGACGTCACGCTCATGCTCGACGCGACGTCACTCGATGCCGGCACCTACACGGCGGACCTGTGCATCGACAACGGCGACAACGCGCATCCGCGCGTGATCGTACCGGTCACGTTCGAGGTCACCGCGCCCTGATGCCGGGGCGCGCTTCGACGGGGCGGAGGAGAGCCTGAAGCACGAAGCACACCGGGCACGCGAAGCGAAGCATCGGCTCGTGGCATTCGTCTTCCTTCGTGTACTCGGTCGCCTTCGAATCGATCTGGCGCAACGTTCTTTTTCGCGACTGCCGCGAGCGCCTCATGGCGGGTCCTCGTCGAACACGCTGACGCCGGGCGGCAACGCCACCCACGCGTGGCGGCGACAGTCGTAGACGGACGCGCGCGGCGCGGGGAAGGCAGGGTCGGCGAATGCGCCGACGGCGACGGATACCGAGCGCGCCTCGCAACCTTCCTCGGTGTGGAACAGGTTCGTGCCGCAGACGGGGCAGAAGCGGAAGCGGAAGCGCGCGCCATGGTCGCCGCTGCGCACGTATTCGGTCGCGCCGCCGCTGACGCGATAAGGCGGCGCGAACGATGCGAGTGCGGCGAACACGCTGCCGGTGCGCCGCTGGCAGGCGAGGCAGTGGCAGATGCCGACGCCGAGCAGCTCGCCGTCGACTTCGATGCGGAGCTGGCCGCAGCTGCAGGACGCGGTGCGCACGACGTTACTTCGGGGCGATCATGAGATGTGTCCCGTAGACCGACATCAGCGCAGCCGAGGCATACAGGCGGTGGTATTCGGCGACCATTTCGCCGTTCATGATGACGGGGTCGGTCGCGACGAGTTCGGCGGCTTCTTCGGGGGTTTCGACCGCGAACAGGAACATGCCTCGCCATTCGTTCTTGTCGCCGAAGGGCCCGGCGACCACGAGTTTGCCGGCGTCGGCGAGCCGCGTGATGTTGGCGAAGTGGCCGGCGAACATCGCCTCGCGCGCCTTGCCGTCGGGCATGCGCTTCGGGCCGGTCTTGAGGATCGCGAGCACGTAGCGGCGCATGCCGCGCTCGTCGGCGCCGAGCTTCTTCGCGAGCACGGGATCGGCGACGGTGCCGGCCGCGTCCGGCGCGTCGGCCGCGCCCGCGACGCTGGTCGTCGACCACAGCACCAACAGCCCGAGGACGATGCTTCGCATGTGACCTCCCGTGCGCGGCGACGGCCGCAATGAATCGAAGATCAGGTGATCGCGCCGATCGCGAGTGCCATGAGGTATATCGTGCTGCCCGAGAACGCGAGGATGCGCGGCCAGGTGCGCGTGGCGGCATTCTTCGCGAGCGACCACGCGGCGAGCGGTACCAGCAGCACGAGCAGCGCGCTCGCGGCGACGAGGGTCCACGCGCCCATGTTCCATGCGACGGGGCTGCGTGGAAACTGCAACAGCAGCGCGAATGCGCCGATCGAGAGCGCGAGCGGCGAGACGAGCAGGGCCGTGGGGACAGGGAGGAAGCGGGCGCTGGTCATCGCGGGCTGCCGTTCGCGTGCGTCGCGATGATGTTAGCGCGCCCGGGCGCACGCGTCAGGCATGACTTGCGATACAGGCGGCGCCTCAGCTGCGCTTGAGCCACTCGATGCGCGACGAGCCGAAGCGGCTCTGCGCCAGCAGGTCCTGCACGGCCGGCAGCCATTGCCCGAGCGTGTCGTCGAACTGCCACGGCGGGTTGACGATCGCCAGGCCGCAGCCATTGAGGCGCAGGCCGGAGTTGTCCGGGTGCAGCAGCAGTTCGGCGACGAGCACGTCGGCACGCTCCGCGTGGTCGCGCAGCCAGCGATGGAACGGCGCGATCGTTTCGCGCAGCTTGATCGGGTACCACACGGCATAGGTCGCATTGGGCCAGCGCGTCCACGCGTTCGCGAGCGCTTCCTCGACCTGCTCGAACTCCGCGCCTTGCGCTTCGAACGGCGGATCGACGAGCACGAGGCCGCGCTTCTGCGCCGGTGGAAGCAGGGCCTTCAGCGCCGCATAGCCGTCGCGGTGGTGGATCGCGAAGCGCGTGTCGCCTTCGAGTGCGTCGCGCAGTGCTGCGGCCTCCTCTTCGTGCCATTCGCACACGATCGCGCGATCGTCGGCGCGCAGCAGGCGCTGCGCGATCAGGGGAGAACCGGGATACACCGCGATGCCGGCCGTGTCCGCCGGCTGGAATGCGTGCACGAGGTCGACGTAACGCTGCAGCGCGTGCGGCAGGCTGGTCGCGCCGAGCAGGCGCTGGATGCCTACCGCGTGCTCCTGCGTCTTGCGCGCCTGTTCGCCATGCAGGTCGTAGCGCGCGCGACCCGCATGCGTGTCGAAATAGCAGAGCGCGGCGGGCTTGGCCTGCAGCGCATCGAGCAGGCCGATCAGCGCGGCGTGCTTGAACACGTCGGCGAAATTGCCGGCGTGGAACCCATGGCGGTAATTCATCGTGCGAGCCGGGCTTCAGGGAAAGGGCTTTGCGGGGCTTGCAGGAGGCGCGTACCATTCTCGCCCGTGACGCACGTTTTCGCCACCCGCCGGCTTGGCCTGTTCCGCCTCGCGCGCATCCGCGCGGTGCGCATGCTCGCGTGCCTGCTCGCGATTTCGCTCGCGTTCGGCGGCTATCTCGCCGCTGCGGCGCCGCTGCACGCGTCGATGGCGGGCGCATCGACCGCCGCCGGCGAAAGCTGCGGCCACGAAAGCATGGCCATGCCGGCCAAGCATGCGCCCGCTTCGGACACGTGCTGCCGCGTCAGCTGCGCCTGTGCCTTCGTGCACGCGATCGGCGATATCGCGCCGATC
>NZ_JBQCFP010000104.1:0-41077 GCF_051958935.1 Dokdonella sp.
TCGCCGCGGTCGAGCGCTTCTGCGACGGCCTCACGCGCTTCCTCATGACCGTGTCCTGGGGTGGCTACGAATCGCTCGCGTTCCCGGTGTGCGCGGTGTTCCCGCGCGACGCGGCGATGCGGCCGCCGCAGGGCGTGCCGCTCAACCTCGTGCGCCTCTCGATCGGCCTGGAAGAAGCCGACGTGCTCATCGCCGACCTCGACGCGGCACTGCAGCGCTTGTAGCGGCGACGCCGTGCCTACACGCCGAAAAGGCGCCAGCAGAGCGCGAACGTGGCGCCTGCGAACGCGAATAGCAGCAGCGATATCAGCTTGAGCAGCCGCGCCGTGCGAAGCGCCGCGTCGCCGGTGCGCACGGGCGTGTCGCGCAGCACGCGCGCCCCCGCGACCGGCCAGCGTTGCTGCGCCGCGGCGGCCCGCGCGCGAAGCAGCGCATGGATCGCGAGTGCGAGGAGACACGTCGAACCGATCGCCGCGGCGATGCCGATCCAGTGGCGCATCTGCACGACGAGCGCCTGCGTCGAGACGGCGGCGGCGCGCTCGGTCAGCCAGCGTTCCCCGAAGAACACGCACGCCGCCGCTGCGGGCACCGCGAGGGCCAGCACGATCGCGGTGGTTCGGCGCAGGCGTACGTCGGCGCGCTGGATCTCTCTCGTCATGCCACCCCCGGGAAGTGCGCGCACTATAGCGAGCGTCGCGGCCGCGCGATGCGCCGTCCGTCGCCGAATCGCCGCGCTGGTCGCGGCTGCTATCCTTGCGCGATGGACATCCGCCCTTCGCTCGCCGCGCTGCTCGCGCTCACGCTCGCTGCCTGCCACAGCCTCGGCCGCCCCTCTCCCGGCGCCGCTTCGGCGATCGCTTCGCCGATGCCGGGCACATACGACAACCACGAACAAGTCTGGAGCGCACGCGAGAATCCGTCGCTGATCGCGCCGCCACACGTGCTCGTCGCCATCGCCGATGCGCCGCGCGAAGGCTGGATGGTCTGGGATGTGCGCCTCGATGCGGCGACGCCGCTCGAGGCCACGTGGGCACTGCGCGAGACGGCGGATTCTGACGGCAGCATCACTTGGCTGCCGTACCGCACGACGGTCGCGCAGCCGGCGCGCGGCAAGGACTTCGACGCTGCGCAATGGGCGCCACTGGACGCATGCGCGCTGCGCGGCCGCAGCGGCGCACACGGCCTGCAGCTCGCCGCGGACGCGAACGCGTGCGCCGTGCTCGCGCCCGGTATCGGCACGGGCGCGGCGCTGTTGCCGCTCGGCGTCGAGCGCAGCGGTGAATGGCTGAAGCTGCGCCTGTACGTGGACCAGGCACGCGGCGCCGATGCGCGCGAAGAACTCCGGCGCGTCCATCGCTTCGCCGGCTGGGCCGCGCTCAACGGCGCCGGCCCGACCGCGGCTGCCGACAGCAGCGACTGGCACATGGATCGCAAGGTGGCCCTCGGCAGCGAGGGCGGCCGCTACGCGCTCGCCTATCGCGACGGGCGGCCGTCGGGCTATTCGCTCCTGCTCGAGCGCCTGACCTATCGCGACGGCAATGTGCCGGTGCTGAAGCTCTCGGTGGTCGACGACGCGGGTGGCCGCACGCTCGCCTATGCGTGGGCGAACCCCGAAGCGACGCGCATCGGCATCAACCTCGGCTGGGTGCAGGTCGGCCTGGAGCTCGGCGATGACGAACGCTGAAGCGGCCGCGACCACGATCAGTTGGGCGGACTTCGAAAAGGTGCTGATCGTCGCGGGCACGGTCACGCGCGTGGAGGCATTTCCCGAAGCGCGCTCGCCGGCCTGGAAGATCTGGGTCGATTTCGGCCCCTGGGGCGAGAAGAAGACCAGCGCGCGCGTCGCGCATCTCTACACGGCCGCGGACCTCGTCGGGCGCCAGGTGGTCGGCGTGATCAATTTCCCCGAGAAGCAGATCGGGCCGTTCCGCTCGCAGTTCCTGCTCACCGGCTTCCCGACCGAGGCTGGCGTCGTGTTGACCGCGATCGAGCGCCCCGTGCCGAACGGTACGCGCCTGGCTTGAGCGCGCGCCGGCGGAACCGGCAAACCGTATTTCCTCGATCATTCCTTCTCCGTCGAGGATTCGACCAAGGTGATGCGCGAATTGCAGAAGGCCGGCACGCGGCTGGCGGTGGAAGTGCGCTTCGTAGAACGGATGACCGATGGCCACCATAGTTCCGAACGCGGGCTGGTGCGCACGACGATGACCGAGGCGGGCAAGGACGCGCGCACGCGCTACAGCCGCTTCCACGCCATCTCGCGCCTCGAGGCAGGGCGCTGGCGCGTACTCACCGAGTACCGAACGCCCGCTGGATCGGACGCGGCGGAGGCTTTCGCCGCCGCGTTTCCGGTCGACAATGTCGCGGCCGCGCTGAAGGAGTAGCGCGGCCTCGTCGAGGGCCGGGCGGTGGATCAGAGCGCTTCGAAGATGCCCGCCGCACCCATGCCGGTGCCGATGCACATCGTGACCATGCCGTACTTCTGCTTCCGGCGGCGCAGCCCGTGCAGCAGCGTCGCGGCGCGTATTGCGCCTGTCGCGCCGAGCGGATGGCCGAGCGCGATCGCGCCACCGAGCGGGTTCACCTTGGCGGGATCGAGGCCGACGTCGCGGATCACCGCGAGTGCCTGCGCGGCGAATGCTTCGTTGAGTTCGATCCAGTCGAGCTGGTCCTGCTTCAGGCCCGCCTGCGCCAGCGCCTTGGGGATCGCCGCGATCGGGCCGATGCCCATGATCTCCGGCTTCACGCCTGCGACGGAAAAGCCGACGAAGCGCGCGATCGGCGTGAGGCCATGCTGCTTGATCGCCTTCTCGCTCGCGAGCAGCAGCGCGCCGGCGCCGTCGGACATCTGCGAGGCATTGCCCGCGGTCACGCTGCCGCCCATGCGGAACACCGGCTTGAGCTTGGCAAGCCCTTCAAGGCTCGTGTCCTTGCGCGGGCCTTCGTCGATCGCGATCACGCGCGCGTCGTCGCGGATCGCGCGCGCCGCAAGGTCGGGGTAGTGGTCGGCGAGCGTGAACGGCGAGATCTCGTCGGCGAATTCGCCGGCTGCGATCGCCGCGAGCGCTTTCTGGTGCGAGGCGAGCGCGAATGCGTCCTGGTCTTCGCGGCTGACCTTCCACTGTTCGGCGACCTTTTCGGCGGTAATGCCCATGCCGTAGGCGATCGCGACGTTCTCGTCGCTGAACGCGGCAGGGTTCATCGCGATCTTGTGGCCCATCATCGGCACCATGCTCATGCTCTCGGTGCCGCCGGCGAGCATGAGGTCGGCTTCGCCGAGGCGGATGCGGTCGGCGGCCATCGCGATCGCCTGCACCCCCGACGAACAGAAGCGATTGATGGTCACGCCCGGCACGCTGTCGGGCAGGCCCGCGAGCAGCACACCGATACGCGCGACGTTCATGCCTTGCTCGGCCTCGGGCATCGCGCAGCCGATGACCGCGTCGCCGATCGCCGCGGGGTCGATGCCGGGTGCTTTCTCGATCGCGGCGCGGATCACGTGCGCGAGCAGGTCGTCGGGACGGGTGTGGCGGAATACACCGCGCGGCGCCTTGCCGACCGGTGTGCGCACGGCGGAGACGATGTAGGCGTCCTGGATTTGGCGGGTCATGGGGAGGTCCTGAAGAATAGGGCTGAGGGCTGAGGGCCTGGGGCTGAAGAGCGGGGGATCGGGACGCTGCTGTGCAGCCCTCGGCCCCCCGGCCCTCGCTCGTTCAATTGCGCAACGGCTTGCCGGTCGCGAGCATGTGGGCGATGCGCTCCTGCGTCTTCGGCATCTGCGCGAGTTCGAAGAAGTGCTTGCGTTCGAGGTCGAGCAGCCACTGCTCGTCGACCTGCGACCCGCGCTCGATCGCGCCCCCGCACAGCACTTCGCCGATGCGCGTGGCGATGACGTCGTCGTGCGCGGAAATGAAGCGGCCCTCGAGCATGTTGACGAGCGCCATCCGCAAGGTCGCGAGGCCGACGTCGCCGGCGACCGTGACCGCGTTCGCCGGCAGCGGCGGACGGTAGCCGGCCTCGGCCATCGCCGCGGCGACCTGCTTGGCGACGTGGAGCAACTCGAAGGCGTTGAACACGACGACGTCGTCCGGGCGCAGCAAGCCAAGCTGCTTCGCCTCGAGCGCGCTGCCCGAGGTCTTCGCCTGCGCGACGGCCTCGAACATGCGCTTGATCTCCGGGAACACGTCGCCGTCGACGGGGCGCTGCGATGCGCGCACGGCGATTTCCTTGAGGCCTCCGCCCGCGGGGAGCAGGCCGACGCCCGCTTCGACGAGGCCGATGTAGCTCTCGAGCGCCGCAACCGTGCGCGCGCAGTGCATCTGGAATTCGCAGCCGCCGCCGAGCGCGAGGCCGCGCACGGCCGCGACCACCGGCACGAGCGAATACTTGATGCGCTGGCTCGTCTTCTGGAAGTTCGCGATCATCGACTCGAGCTTGGCGATCTGGCCCGACTGCACGAAGCGGAGCATGCCCTTGAGGTCCGCGCCGGCGGAGAACGCCTTGTCGCTGTCCTGCCAGATCACGACCGCGTCGAGGTTCTTCTCGGCGTAGTCGATCGCGCTCTGGATGCCCTCGAGCACCGCGTCATTGACCGTGTTCATCTTGGTCTTGAACGAAAGGATGCCGACGCGCTCGTCGCCGAAGCGCCACAGGCGCACGCCATCGTTCTCCCACAGCGTCGTACCGGTGTCGAACGTCTCGCCGACGAGCGCATCCGGGAACAGCTGGCGCGCGTAGACCGGATGCCTCGAGCGCGGTTCGTCCTGGCCGGTGCGCGGCGAATAGGAGCCGCCGGCGTGGTGCACGCCATCGACCTGGCCGACCCAGGCCGGCAGCGGCGCGCTGCTCATCGCCTTGCCGGCCGCGATGTCCTCGGCGATCCACTGGGCGACGTCGGTCCAGCCGGCGGTCTGCCAGGTCTCGAACGGACCGAGCTTCCAGCCGTAGCCCCAACGGATCGCGAAGTCGACGTCGCGCGCGGTGTCGGCGATGTCGGCGAGGTGATAGGCGGAGTAGTGGAAAAGGTCGCGGAACACTGCCCACAGGAACTGCGCCTGCGGATCGGACGACGCGCGCAACTTGCCGAACTTCTCGGCGGGGTTCCTGATCGCGAGGAACGCGGCGACTTCGTCGGACGGCTTCGCGCCCGTCGGCACGTAGTCCTGTCTGGCGAGATCCAGCACCACGATGTCCTTGCCGCGCTTGGTATAGATCCCGGCGCCGGTCTTCTGGCCGAGTGCGCCCTTGGCGATCAGCGCCGACAGCCAGGCCGGCGACTGGAAGTGCGCATGCCAGGGATCATCCGGCAGCGTGTCGGCCATCGTCTTGATCACGTGCGCCATCGTGTCGAGGCCGACGACGTCCGCAGTGCGATACGTCGCGCTCTTCGGTCGGCCGATCGCCGGGCCGGTCAGGGCGTCGACGAGGTCGAAGCCGAGGCCCGACTGGGCCGTGTGGTGCATCGTCGCGAGGATCGAGAACACGCCGATGCGGTTGCCGATGAAGTTCGGCGTGTCCTTCGCGTGCACGACGCCCTTGCCGAGCGTGGTGGTAAGGAACGCCTCGAGGCCGGCGAGCACGTCGCGGTCGGTGCGGCGGTCGGGGATGAGTTCGACCAGGTGCATGTAGCGCGGTGGGTTGAAGAAGTGGATGCCGCTGAAGCGCGGTTGCAGCGAGGCCGGCAACGCGTCCGCGAGCGCATTGATCGAAAGCCCGGACGTGTTGCTCGCGATTACTGCAGAATCAGAGACATACGGCGCAATCTTCTTGTAAAGGTCGAGCTTCCAGTCAAGGCGTTCCGCGATCGCCTCGATGATGAGATCGCAGCCGCGCAGCGCCTCGAGGTGCTCGTCGTAGTTCGCCGGCGTGATGCCCGCGACCTTCGACTTCTCCGCGAGCGGTGCCGGCGACAGCTTGGCGAGGTTCGCGACCGCCTTGAGCGCGATGCCGTTCTTGTCGCCGTCCTTCGCCGGCAGGTCGAACAGCAGCGTCTCGACGTCGGCATTGGCGAGGTGCGCGGCGATCTGCGCGCCCATGACGCCGGCGCCGAGCACGGCCGCCTTGCGGATACGGAGGGGCGGATGACTCATGGAAGACTCCGGATTCAAGAGTGAATGTCGATGTTGCCGGCAATGTGTCGCCGACGACTTGTTGCTGTCGATGAAAAGTGCGGCCGAAGCCGTGAATACGTCACGAGGCCAAGCGCGACGCCGAAGCGGCAATCAGGGAAGATTCCACAGCTACGCCCTCAACCCGGCAGCCGCGAACCGCACGAGATGCAACGCGGCCTGCTCGCGATGGCTGCGCTCGCTGACGTCGCTCTTGCGCTTGATCATGCCGAAGTCGGCCATCGCATAGGTGAGGGCGCCGGCGACGATATCGAGGCGCCAGTACAGTTCTTCCTTCTCCAGGTGCGGCAGCAGGCGCGCGAATGCGGTCGCGAAATCGCGCAGCACGTGGCCGTAGTTGTCGGAAAGGAACTTGCGCAGGCGCTCGTCGTGTTCGGCGTAAGCCCGTGCGAGCACGCGCACGAAGGCAGCGCCACCGGCGCTGTCCATCGATTGCTCGAGGGCGGGACGGATGAACGCGTCGAGCACGTCCTCGAGTGTGTGGTCCGCGCGCGCCTGCACTGCGGCGAGCGCCGCGAGGCGGTGGCGGTTGAGCTCGTCGAGGCGGCGCCGGAACACCTCTTCGATGAGGCTTTCCTTCGAGCCGAAGTGGTAGTTCACCGCGGCGAGGTTGACCTTGGCGGCCGCGGTCACCTGGCGCAGCGACGCGCCCGCGAAACCGTGCCGGGCGAACAGGGTTTCGGCGACGCCGAGGATGCGTTCCCTGGTGGAAAAGTTCGGGTTTGCGCTGCGCACGGTCCGGTCGAACATGTCAAACGATCGTTTGAATGTTAGGCGACTCGGCGCCGCCCGGTCAAACCTGCGAACGAGGCGGTGTCCATCGCGCCATTAATTAGCTAGAATCTTGCGCGATAATGTGAGCTAAGCCCGCGGATTGGCGCGGATTTGGCGATATAACGGCATCCGGGCGCCCGAACGCGGCCCGAGCCGTCCCCCAGAAAACCGACCTGACTGGAGAAACCGGCACATGGCGCTGGAGCGCACCCTTTCGATCATCAAGCCCGATGCAGTGGCGAAGAACGTCATCGGCGAGATCTACACCCGCTTCGAGAAAGCGGGCCTCAGGATCATCGCGGCGAAGATGAAGCATCTTTCGCGCAAGGAAGCCGAAGGTTTCTACGCGGTCCACCGCGAGCGTCCGTTCTTCAACGCGCTCGTCGAATTCATGATCTCCGGCCCCGTGATGATCCAGGCGCTCGAAGGCGAGGGCGCCGTGCTGAAGAACCGCGAGCTGATGGGCGCGACCAATCCGAAGGACGCGGCGCCTGGCACGATCCGTGCGGACTTCGCCAGTTCGATCGATGCCAATGCGGTACACGGCTCCGACGCGCTGGAAACCGCAAAGGTGGAAATCGCGTATTTCTTCGCCGATACCGAGATCAGCCCGCGCTGAAGGAAGCGATCGTGACGACGGCGAAGGCCAACCTGTTCGACTACGACCGCAAGGGGCTGCGCGACCTGTTCGCGCAGCTCGGCGAGAAGCCGTACCGCGCCGACCAGGTCATGAAGTGGGTCTACCACCGCCACGTCACCGACTTCGCGCAGATGACCGACGTCGGCAAGGCGCTGCGCGACAAGCTCACCGACGCGATCGAGATCACGCCGCCGAACACGCTGTTCGAGAAGCAGGCGAGCGACGGCACGCACAAGTGGCTGCTCGGCATGGACGGCGGCAACGCGATCGAGGCGGTGTTCATCCCGGAAACCTCGCGCGGCACGCTGTGCGTGTCCTCGCAGGTCGGCTGCGGTCTCAACTGCCAGTTCTGCTCGACCGCGACGCAGGGCTTCAACCGCAACCTGTCGGCGGCCGAGATCATCGGCCAGGTCTGGGTCGCGGCGAGGCACCTCGGCAACGTGCCGCACCACCAGCGCAAGCTCACCAACGTCGTCATGATGGGGATGGGCGAGCCGCTGCTGAACTTCGACAACGTCGTCACCGCGATGGACGTCATGCGTGACGACCTCGGCTTCGGCCTGGCCAACAAGCGCGTCACGCTCTCGACCGCCGGGCTCGTGCCGATGATCGACAAGCTGTCCGAGTCGAGCGACGTGTCGCTCGCGGTGTCGCTGCATGCGCCGAACGACGAGCTGCGCACCGAACTCGTGCCGCTCAACAAGAAGTATCCGATCGCCGAACTCCTCGCCGCGTGCGCGCGCTACGCCGCGCGCCGTCCGCGCACGACGATCACGTTCGAATACACGATGCTCAAGGGCGTCAACGACAAGCCCGAGCATGCGCGCCAGCTGATCAAGCTCATGCGCCGCCTGCCGGCCAAGGTCAACCTGATTCCGTTCAACCCGTTCCACGGCACTCGCTTCGAGCGGTCCGAAGAAGCGGACATCCGCGCCTTCCAGAAGATCCTGCTCGACGCCGACGTGTTGACCATGGTCCGACGCACGCGCGGCGACGACATCGACGCGGCCTGCGGCCAGCTCAAGGGCCAGGTGATGGACCGCACGCGCCGCCAGGCGGAATTCCGTCGCAAGCTCGAAGGAGGCGTCGCCGATGCGGCCTGATCGCGCATTTCCCGCGCTGGTCCTGCTGGTTCTGCTCGGCCTGCTCGTCGGATGCGAGAGCGGCCCTGCCGGTTCGGTCAAGAAGGAAGACGCCGCCACGCAGCGCGACGACGCCGCTCGGGTGCACACCGAACTCGGCCAGAAGTACATGCAGCAGGGCAAGCTCGAACTCGCCCTCGAGAAGTTGACCAAGGCGCTGCAGTTCAATCCCGATTACGTCGATGCGCACACCGTGATCGCGGTGCTGTACGAGAGCATCAACGACATGCCGAAGGCCGAAGAACATTATCGGCGCGCGGCGCAGCTCAAGCCCAAGAGCGGTGCGGAGAACAACAACTACGGCCGCTTCCTGTGCATGCAGGGACACTATGCGGAAGGGCAGGAGTACTTCACGCGCGCGCTCGCCGATCCGTTCTACCAGACGCCCGCGCTCGCGATGGCGAACTCCGGCGCCTGCCTCGTGAAGGCGGGCAAGACCGAAGAAGCCGAGAAGATGCTGCGGCAGGCGTTGGCCCTGAACCCGAACGACGCGGAAGCACTGCTCGCGCTCGGCACGGTGCTGTACGCCAAGGGCGACTACATGAAGGCGCGCGCATTCGTGCAGCGCTTCGAGTCGCTCGCCCCGCCGCGCGCGGATGCGCTCATGCTCGGCCGCAACATCGAACTGCGCCTGGGCAATGCGCGCGGTGCGAGCGATTACTCGCGCAGGTTGCTGCGCGGGTTCCCGGATTCGGCCGAAGCGAAGACGCTGAATTCGCAGGGGTAGCGTGGCAGTGATCGGTATCGAACACGGATCGGGGACGGCCGGGGTGGCCACCGGATCCCATGCAGCGAAGGGGAGCCCGCAGCGGACCTGCGGGCAGACGAAGCGGACGCGGAGTGCAGCCGGTAGACGCTGCCCCTGTCCAGAGGAATCCATGCGATGAGAGCCGAAGAGGCCACCGAAGTGAACGAGCATTCCGCATTGCAAGACGTTCATGCAGCAGCGGCGCCGATGGACCTGCGCGACCGTGTCGAAGTACCGCTGGGACAGCGGCTTGCCGCCGCGCGCGAACAGCGCGGCCTCACCGTGGCCGATGTCGCAGCCCGCCTCAAGCTTCCGCTCAGGCTCGTCGAACGCCTCGAACGCGACGACTACGCCGGCATCAGCGACGGCGTGTTCCTGCGCGGCTACCTGTCGAGCTACGCGCGCCTGGTCGGCGTGCCCGAGGAGCAGGCTATCCGCGTCGTGCAAGCGCATGCGCGCACGGCTCCGCTGGTCGCGACCGGTACGATTTCGCACACGCGATACCTGCTCGAACGCTACTCCGGCAGCGCGACCTACCTCGTGCTGACGGCGATCATCGTGGTGCCGGCCGTATGGCTGGCGACCCACGGCGGCACCGAGCAGACCCTCGTGCGCACGACGCCGCTCGATCCGCCCGCGCAGCACATCGCGCTCGCCGATCCCGCCGCGAGCGCGCCGGCGGCGCTGTCCGAAGCGTCCGCCGTTGCACCAGGCGCCGGGGCGCGTCCGGCAACCGCCACGCCGTACGCGGGCACCCAACCCGACATGAACGCCCAGGAGCAGGCGCCGGTGGTGGCGTCGATGACGCCGTTCCCGTCGGCGGCGCCGACCGTCGAGCCGCCGGCGGAAAGCCGCCCGGCGCCCGCGCCGGTCACCGGCGAAGGCGCGCACCTGATCCGCCTCAAGCTCGCCGAACAGAGCTGGGTCGAGATCGTGGCCGCCGACGGCCGCCGGCTCGAATACGGCATGCTCGCGGCCGGCAGCGACCACAGCTATCGCAGCGACGCGCAGGTGTCCGTGCGCATCGGCAATGCGCAAGGTGCCGAGGTCAGCGTCGACGGCAATGCGTTCGACCTCGCCCAGTACCAGCGCGGCAATGTCGCGCATTTCCGGCTGCTCGCGGACGGTAGCGCCGCGCGACCGGGACGCGTCGAGCAATAGCTCCTGCGCCGCGGGACCAGCCGCGGCCGCACGCGGCATCCGGTGAGCGCCCGCTGAATCGCGTCCTGGCTGCGGTCCGGCGCGGCGCCGCGGTTTCCTGCTAACCTTGTCCGCCTTTGGGCCGGTCGCGTGGCGACCGGTCTTTCCGCATCGATGTCCTTCCGGGTGAATGCATGTCTTTCGACGTTCTTGACGAACACGAGCAAGGGGAACTGGTCCAGAAGTGGCTGCGCGAGAACGCCGCGGCGATCGCCGCCGGCATCGGTCTCGGCCTCGTGCTCATCTTCGGCTGGCGCCAGTGGAACAGCCATCAGGCGAGCCAGGGCATCGCGGCCGCAAGCCAGTACCAGGCGCTCGCCGACGCCGTCGAGGCGAAGAAGAACGACGACGCGCTGAAGGTCGCCGACGCCTTGCGCAAGGATTTCCCAAAGTCGGCGTACGCGGTACTCGCGGCCCTGCAGCAGGCCGAGATCGCGGTCGGCAAGAACGACCTCGCAGGCGCCGCGAGCGCACTCGACTGGGCGCGTGACCACGTGCGCGACGACAGCCTTGCCCACCTCATCACGCTGCGCAGCGCGCGCGTGAAACTCGCGCAGGGTGATGCTGACGGTGCGCTCAAGCTCGTCGATGCCTTGCCCAAGGACAGCTTCGCATCGACCGCAGCCGAGATCCGCGGCGACGCCTACCTCAAGCTCGGGCGCAGCGACGATGCGCGCAAGGCCTACGAGGCGGCCCTCGCCGATCCCAAGGACACGCTCACGCTCGGGCAAAGCAACAGCCTCGTCAGGATGAAGCTCGACGACCTCGGTGGCGGCGCGCCCCCCGCGGCCGTGCCGGTCACGCCGGCGGCGGAGAAGCCGGCATCATGATGAAGCGCACGCTCCTGCTCGCCGCGGCCGTCGCCGTCGCGCTGTCCGGTTGCACCTGGCTCAAGAGCCTGGGCAAGAAGGACAATGTCCAGCCGCCGACCGAACTGGTCGAGTTCGCGCCGACCACCGAGGTCGATCGCGTCTGGAGCGAAGGCGTCGGCTCCGGCGCCGGTGCGTCGGGCGCGCGCCTGGCACCGGGCGCCGCCGACGGCCGCCTCTACGCCGCGGGCGTCGACGGCAGCATCGAAGCGATGGACGCGGCGACCGGCCGCACGCTGTGGCATGCGCGCCTGGGCGAACGTCGTGGCTGGCGCGTCTGGTCGCGGCGCGACAATTCGCTGCGCTGGGCCGGTGGCCCGACGGCCGCAGGCGACCTCGTCGTGGTCGGCGGGCTCGATGGCCAGGTCTACGCGCTGTCGGCCGCCGACGGCGCCGAGCGCTGGAAGGCGCAGATGAGTTCGGAAGTCATCGCTGCGCCGGCGATCGCCAACGGCATCGTCGTCGTGCGCAGCAACGACGGCCGCCTGGTCGGCCTCGATGCCGCCGACGGCAGCCGCAAGTGGATCTTCGACCAGTCGGTCCCCGCGCTCAGCCTGCGCAGCAACTCGGCGCCGCTGATCGCCAATGGCGTCGTCTACGACGGCTACGACAACGGCCGCGTGGTCGCGGTGCGCCTCGACGACGGCAACGAGCTGTGGTCGCAGACGCTCTCGGGCGGCGAGGGCCGCACCGAAGTCGAGCGCCTCGCCGATGTCGACGGCAACATCATTTCCGACGGCCAGGCGCTGTACGCCGCCGGCTACCGCGGCCAGCTCGCGGCGATCGCGATGGACAGCGGCCGTCCGGTCTGGCAGCGCGACCTGTCGAGCTACACCGGCACCGCGGTCAGCGGCAACACGCTCGTCGCCGTCGACGCGGACGGCAACGTGTGGGCGTTCGACCGAGAAACCGGCGTCAACCTGTGGAAGCAGGATCAGCTCAAGTACCGCTGGCTGACCGCACCGGCAATCCAGGGCAAGTACGTCGTCGTCGGCGACATCGAAGGTTACGTGCACTGGCTCAGCCTCGACGAGGGCAAGTTCGCCGCGCGCGAGCGCCTGAGCCGCAAGCCCATCGAAGGCGCGCCGCTGGTCGTCGACGACCTCGTCTATGTCGAGGACGTGAAGGGACACATCGGCGCCTACCGCGCGCGCCGGTGATCGGATGCGGACGATGCCCCGGGCATCGTCCACGCCGCGCATGGACGCAGCAGCAGCGTGGCGGGTTGCCAAGGCAATGCCTCACGGCACGCATGGCGTGCCGTATCCTGATATCCCCGTGCCGGCAGCGGCGCGGGGTTCGTTTTTTTTGCGGAGCGAGTGATGCTGCCCGTAGTAGCCCTCGTCGGGCGCCCGAACGTCGGCAAGTCGACCCTTTTCAACGTGCTCACGCGCACGCGCGACGCACTCGTGCACGACCTCCCGGGCGTGACGCGCGACCGCCACTACGGCGTGTGCCGGCTCGGCGCGACGCCGTTCGTCGTGGTCGACACCGGCGGCTTCATCGAGAACGCCGAAGGGCTCGACAGCCACACCGCGCGCCAGGCGCAATTCGCGATCGACGAGGCGGATCTGGTGCTGCTCACGGTCGACGCCCGCGACGGCGTGCTGCCGACCGATCGCGCGATCCTCGATCGCCTGCGCCGCGCGGGCAAGCCGATGCTGCTCGTCGTCAACAAGGTCGACGGCCTCGACGAAAACGCGGTGCTCGCCGAGTTCTCCGCGCTCGGCATCGCCGACCTGTTCCTCACCTCCGCGGCCCACTCGCGCGGCGTGACGCCGCTGCTTGCGACGGTGCAGTCGCTGGTGCCCAAGGTCGATGTCGATGCGCTCGCCGAAAGCGCCGACGACGGCATTCGCGTGGCGATCGTCGGCCGGCCGAACGCCGGCAAGTCCACCCTCGTCAACCGCCTGCTCGGCGAGGAGCGCGTGATCGCCTCCGACGTGCCCGGCACGACGCGCGATTCGATCCGCATCGCGCTCGAGCGCGACGGCAAGCGCTACACGCTGATCGACACCGCCGGCATCCGCCGCCGTGCGCGCATCGAGGACGCGCTGGAGAAATTCAGCGTTATCAAGTCGCTGCAGTCGGTCGAGGCGGCGCACGTGACCGTACTCATGCTCGACGCGCGCGAGGGCGTTTCGGAGCAGGACGCGACCCTGATCGGGCACGTGCTCGAGTCCGGCCGCGCGCTCGTCGTCGCGGTCAACAAGTGGGACGGCCTGGACAAGTACCAGCGCGAACAGTGCGTGACCTCGCTCGCGCGCAAGCTCGATTTCGCCGCGTGGGCGCGCCAGGTCTACATCTCGGCCCTGCACGGCAGCGGCATCGCCGAACTCATGAAGGCGGTCGATCGCGCCTGCGCGTCCGCCAACCACGTATTCACTTCGTCCGAACTCACGCGCGCGGTCGAGGCGGCGTACCAGGCCTACCAGCCGCCGCTCGTGCGCGGTCACACGCCCAAGCTCAAGTACGCGCACCCGGGCGGCACCAACCCGCCGACGATCATCATCCATGGTTCGCGCACCAAGCACATCGCCGAAGGCTACCGGCGCTACCTCGAGAACTTCTTCCGCAAGCGCTATCGCCTCGAGGGCACGCCGATCCAGATCGTGTTCCGCGACGGCGAGAATCCGTATGCGGGCAAGCGCAACGAGCTCACCGAAGGACAGCAGCGACGGCGCACGCGCATGATCCGCAACGCGAAGCGCGGCAAGCGCTGAGGTCCGGCTCCCGACCATGATCGGGCGACCGGCGATCACGGCGGCGATCCTCGCGGGCGGGGCGGGCCTCAGGCTCGGCGGCCGCGACAAGGGGCTCGAGCCGCTCGCGGGCACGCCCTTGGTGGAGCACGTACTCGCCGCGCTCCATGGCGTCGACGCGCTGCTGATCGTCGCCAACCGCAACCACGATGCGTATTCGCGTTACGCGCGCACGGTCGCCGATGCCGCGGTCGATCGGCACGGCCCACTCGCCGGCATCGCCGCGGCCTGCGCCGCGTGCGACACGCCTTGGCTCCTCACCGTGCCGGTCGATTGCCCGGATCCTCCGGGCGATCTCGCCGAGCGGCTGCTGCGCGGGGCGCTCCTGCACGATGCGCAGGCGGTCGTCGCCCATGACGGCACGACGCGGCAGCCGCTGTTCGCGCTCTACCGGCGCGAACTCGCCGGCGCTGCCGCGGCGGCGGCCGCGGCGGCGCAGGGCGTGTGGTCGTGGCAGGATGCGATCGGCGCGCGTGAACTTGATTTCGCCGATCGCGGCCAGCAGTTCCAGAACCTCAACACGCCGGACGATTTCCTCCCCCATGCCGCCAGGACACGCTTCAGAGGCTGAGTTCGAGTCCCGCCTGTCGGTTGAGCAGGCGCGCACGCGCGTACTCGCGCTGTGCGCCGAACGGCGGCTCGCGAGCGAGTCGGTCGCGCTCGACCATGCGCTCGGACGCGTGCTCGCCGTCGACCTCGTCGCGACGCACGACCAGCCGCCGTTCGCCAACTCGGCGATGGACGGCTTCGCCCTGCGCGGCGCCGAGCTGCCGCGCGAAGGCGAGCGACGCTTCCGCGTCGCCGCGCAGATGTTCGCCGGCGCACCGGTCGACATCGGCTTCGGCCCGGGCGAATGCGTGCGCATCACCACCGGCGCGCCGTTGCCGCGCGATGCGGACACGGTCGTGATCAAGGAGAACGTGCGCCTCGACGGCGACGCGATCGTCGTCGGCGCCGGCGAACGCGTCGGTGCGAACGTGCGGCCCGCCGGCGAGGACATCCGAGCGGGCGAGCAGGCGCTGTGCGCGGGCGACGCGCTCACGCCCGCGCGCCTCGGAGTGCTCGCCGCCTGCGGCCATGCGCATGCGCAGGTGGCGCGTCGCCCGCGCGTCGCCCTGTTCGTCACCGGCGACGAACTCGTGCCGCCGGACCAGGCGCTCGGCTACGGCCAGATCCACGATAGCAACCGCTACAGCCTCGGCGGCATGCTGCGCGGGCTCGGCATCGAACCCGAGCCGGTGGCGCATCTTCGCGATGATAAGGAGGCGTTGCGGGTGGCGCTGCTCGAGGCGGCGCGGCGCTGCGACCTCGTCATCAGCAGTGGCGGCGTGTCCGCCGGCGAAGCGGACTACCTGCCGGGCCTCGTCGCCGAAGTCGGTCGCGTGCATTTCTGGAAGGTGCGCATGAAGCCCGGGATGCCGATCCTTTGCGGCGAAATCGAAGGCGCACTCGTGTTCGCCTTGCCCGGCAACCCGGTGTCGACGCTCGCGACGTTCCAGCTGTTCGTGCGCCCGGCGCTGCTCGCGTTGCAGGGATCGAACGAGGCAGGCCTGCCGCCCCGCAAGGCGCGTCTCGCCATGCCCCACATGAAGCGGCACGAACGCGCCGAATACCTGCGCGCGCGCCTGGAATGGCGCGACGACGGCGCCTGCTGGGCGACGCCGCTCGAGAAGCAGGGCTCGGGCATGCTGCGCGGCATGGCCGATGCCGACGCGCTCGTCGCGCTGCCGGAAGGCGCGTGCGCGCTCGAGGCGGGCGCGGTCGTGGATATCGTGCCGCTGCCGGGCCTATGCTGAGCGCGATGAACGCGAGTTCCCAAAGTGCAGGCGATGCGTTGGAGATCGATCCGGCCGAGGCGCACCAACGCCAGCAACGTGGTGCGTTGCTGCTCGACGTGCGCGAGGACGACGAGCGGGCCGGCGGCTACGCGAGCGGATCGCTCGGCCTTCCGCGCGGCGAGATCGAGCGGCGCATCGCGGCCGTCGCACCATCGCGCGGGCGCGAGATCCTCGCGATCTGCGCGGGCGGCGCACGCTCGCTGCTCGCCGCGAAGACGCTGCGCGAGCTCGGCTACGCGAACGCGCGCTCCGTCAGCGGTGGTCATGCACGCTGGCGCCTCGAAGGCCTGCCGATGGAGGGCGGCGCGCTCGACGACGATGCGAGCGAGCGTTACGCACGCCATCTCGTCCTCCCCGAAGTCGGTGTCGCCGGGCAGCAGGCGCTCGCCCGCGCACGCGTCGCGCTGGTCGGCGCGGGCGGGCTCGGTGCGCCGATCGCGCTCTACCTCGCGGCGGCCGGCGTCGGCACGCTCACCCTCGTCGATGACGACGTGGTCGAGCGCTCGAACCTGCAGCGCCAGGTCATCCACGCCGACGCGCGCGTCGGCATGCCGAAGGTCGACTCCGCGCGCATCGCGCTCAATGCGCTCAACCCGGGCGTGCGCGTCGATACCGTGCACGAGCGGCTGCGCGCAGCGAACGTAGAGGCGATCGCGCGCGGGCACGATCTCATCGTCGATGGCGCCGACAACTTCCCGACGCGCTATCTGCTCAGCGCCGCGAGCCTGCGCCTCGGCTTGCCGCTCGTGTATGGCGCGGTGCACCGCTTCAGCGGGCAGGTCAGCGTGTTCGATCCGCGTCGCGCCGATTCGCCATGCTACCGCTGCCTGTTCCCGCAACCGCCGTCTGCAGCGGAAGCACCCAACTGCAGCGAGGCGGGCGTGCTCGGCGTGATGCCGGGCATCGTCGGCCTGCTGCAGGCTAACGAAGTGCTCAAGCTCCTGCTCGGCATCGGCGAACCGCTGGTCGGCCGGCTGCTCTGCCACGACGCGCTCGCCGGTACGTTCCGCGAACTGCGCCTGCCGCGCGACCCGGCGTGCCCTGGTTGCGGCGCGGGCGCGACGTTCGCGGGCTACGAGGACATCGCGCGCCTCTGCGCGGCCTAGGCCGGGCGAGACGCGTCGGCATCCGCGCTCGCGGCGCCTCAGGAGTGCTTCTTCTGCGCCTGTGCGAATGCGGCGAGCTGCTCGGGCGTCGCCTCCGGCTGGTGCTTCGCCTTCCACCCGGCGAACGGTTCGCCATAGATGCGTTCGCGCGCGGCATCCTTGCCGAGTTCGATGCCGCGCGCGGCGGCCGCTTCCCGGTACCAGTCGGCGAGGCAGTTGCGGCAGAAACCGCCGGTGATCATGAGGTCGATGTTCTGCACGTCGGTGCGCGCGCGCAGGTGTTCGAGCAGGCGGCGGAACGCGGCCGCTTCGAGTTCGGTTTCCAGGGTGGACATGGCGCCTCCGGTGCACCGCGCGGTTTGAGCCGCGCCGCGCGGGCGTGGGATAATGCCTGCTTTCGCCTGGAATCGAAATGACCGCGCGACTCCTCGACGGCCGCCGCATCGCCGATGACCTGCTCGACGGCGTCGCCGCGCGCGTGCGTGCGCGCGTGGCCGCGGGAAGGCCGGCGCCGGGGCTCGCGGTGATCCTCGTCGGCGCGGATCCGGCGTCGGCGGTCTACGTGCGCAACAAGCGCCGCGCCTGCAAGCATGTCGGTTTCCGTTCGTTCGACCACGATCTCCCGGCCGATACGAGCGAAGGCGACCTCGTCGCCCTGATCGACCGCCTCAACGCCGACCCCGACGTGCACGGCATCCTGCTGCAGTTGCCGCTTCCGGCGGGCATCAATCCCACCCCGCTGATCGATCGCATCGACGCGCGCAAGGACGTCGACGGCTTCCAAGCCGAGAACGTCGGCCGCCTCGCCCTGCGCCAGCGCGGCCTGCGGCCGTGCACGCCGAAGGGCGTGATGACCTTGCTCGCGCACACCGATCGTCCGGTGCGCGGGCGCAAGGCGGTGGTGGTCGGCGTGTCGAACCACGTCGGGCGACCGCTCATCCTCGAGCTGCTGCTCGCCGGCTGCACGACCACCGGCTGCCACAAGTTCACCCAGGACCTGCGCCACGAGGTCGCCGACGGCGATATCGTCGTCGTCGCTGCCGGCAAGCCCGGGCTCGTGAAGGGCGAGTGGATCAAGCCGGGTGCGGTCGTCATCGACGTCGGCATCAATCGCCTCGACGACGGCAGGCTCGTCGGCGACGTCGAGTTCGAGTCGGCGTCCGAGCGCGCGTCGTGGATCACGCCGGTGCCCGGCGGCGTCGGGCCGATGACGGTGGCGACGCT
Organism: Dokdonella sp.; assembly: GCF_051958935.1. Taxonomy (GTDB): domain Bacteria; phylum Pseudomonadota; class Gammaproteobacteria; order Xanthomonadales; family Rhodanobacteraceae; genus Dokdonella_A. The sequence goes on from NZ_JBQCFP010000104.1 coordinate 18,432, forward strand.
GATGGAAAATACGCTGGACGCGGCCGAGACCTTTTTTGACTGAAGCCCGCGCGGTGATCCGCGCGGGAAGCGAGACGCCCATGATGCCCATTCGAGTCCTTCTCCTCGGCGGCCTGCTGCTCCTGGCCGGCTGCGCCGGTGTCGTCAATCGCGCGAGCCAGCGCCTGGCGGACAGTCTCACCGCCGGCGTGCTCGACCAGGACGACGTCGAGCTCGCGCGCGACGGCATTCCGTCGTGGCTGCTGCTGGTCGATGGCGTGATCCATGGCGATCCGCAGAACACGGGCGCGTTGATGGCAGGCTCGCGCCTGTACGGCGCATACGCGGGCGGCTTCGTCGACGATCCGGTGCGCGTGAAGCGCCTCGCCGCGCACAGTTTCGACTACGCCAAACGCGCGACCTGCCTCACGAGCGAGGCGCTGTGCAAGGTGATCGACGCACCGTTCGAACCGTTCCAGGCGGAAGTCGCGCGCGCGAAGGACGCGGGCGTGCTCTATACGCTCGCATCGGCCTGGGCCGGCTGGATCCAGTCCAACAGCGACGACTGGAAGGCGATCGCCGACATTCCGAAGGTGCAGGCGTTGCTCGAGCGCGTGGTCGTGCTCGCGCCGGAACACGCGAACGGCGAGCCGTACATGTACCTCGGCGTGCTCGCGACGCTGCGCCCGGCGAGCCTTGGCGGCAAGCCGGAAGAGGGCAAGGCCGACTTCGAGAAGGCGCTTGCAATGTCGGGCGGCCGCAACCAGATGGTGCGCGTCCTCTACGCACAGCATTACGCACGACTCGTGTTCGACCGGGAGCTGCATGACGCACTGCTCCACGAGGCCATCGCGGCGGATCCGCACGCGCCGGGACTCACCCTGATCAATACGCTCGCCCAGCAGCGTGCCCGCGCACTGCTCGAATCGGGCAAGGATTTCTTCTGAGGGCGCTCGCCCCACACACGATGGAAACGACCATGAATCGCTTGAACAAGACCCTGCTCGCCGCCGCGCTCGCGCTCGTTGCCGGCGTGGCCGATGCGGCGACGTTGAAGATCGCCACGATTGCTCCGGACGGCACCGCCTGGATGCGCGAGATGCGCGCGGCCGGCGAGGCGATCAAGTCGAAGACCGAAGGCCGCGTCGAGATGAAGTTCTATCCCGGCGGCGTCATGGGCGACGACGCGACCGTGCTGCGCAAGATGAAGATCGGTCAGCTGCAGGGCGGTGCCTTTACCGGCGGCGAGGCCTCTATCATGAGCAAGGACGCGCAGATCTACAGCCTGCCTTTCATGTTCCGCAGCCAGGACGAAGTGGACAAGGTGCGCGCCAAGCTCGATCCGCTCCTGAAGCAGCAATTCGCGAAGGATGGTTACGAACTGCTCGGCATCAGCGGCGGCGGTTTCGCGTACCTCATGAGCACGCGCGTGATCAAGACGCGCGACGACCTCAAGGCCGCCAAGGTGTGGGTGCCGCAGGGCGACAAGGTCGCCGAACTCGGCTTCAAGGCGGCTGGCGTCACGCCGATCCCGCTGCCGCTGTCCGACGTCTACACGAGCCTGCAGACCGGGCTCATCGATTCCGCGGCGAACACGCCCTCGGGCGCGCTCGCGTTCCAGTGGCACACGAAGATCAAGCACATCGTGGACCTGCCCCTCAGCTACGTCGTCGGCGAAGTCGTCCTCGACAAGAAGGCGTTCGACGCGCTCGGCGCCGAGGACCAGAAGGTCGTCGAGGCGGAGTTCGCGGCCGGTTTCGCTCGCCTGGAAACGGGCAATCGCAACGACAACACCTCCGCGCGCGAGGCGCTCAAGCAGCAGGGCATCAGCTTCGACGCGCCATCCGAGGCCGAACGGAAGAACTGGCAGGCAGTCGGCGAGGCCGTGTTCAAGCAGCTCGAGGGCGAGGGCGCACTGTCGCCGCAGATGCTCGCGGCGCTCACCGCGGCGCTCGCCGAGGCGCGCGGCGGATCGGCCAAATGACGACCTCGGGCAGGGCCCTCGCGCGCTGGATCGAGCGCGTCGAGACCGGCCTCGTCGCCGTGCTCGTGCTCGCGATGGTCGTGCTCGCCGGCGCGCAGATCCTGCTGCGCAACGTGTTCGAAAGCGGCCTCTCGTGGGCCGATCCGCTGCTGCGCGCGATGGTCCTGTGGGCGGCGATGCTCGGTGCGCTCGCCGCCGCGCGCGACGACAAGCACATCGGCCTCGACCTCGTGACGCACTTCGTGCGCGGTCGCACGCGCCGCGTATTGCGCGTCGCCACCCTGCTGTTCGCCGCTGCGGTGGCCGCGGCGATGGCGTGGTATGGCGTTGCGCTCGTTCAGCTCGACATCGACTCCGGCGCGGCGACGGCGGGCGTTCCGAACTGGGCGATCGAGGCGATCGTGCCGGTCGGTTTCGGCCTGCTCGCGCTGCGTCTCGCCGTGCGTGCATTCCTGCCGCCGCGCAGCGATGCGCCCGCGCTCGCGCCGGAGCTGCCGTGATCTGGCTCGTCGCGGGTCTCCTGGTCGTCCTCGCGGCGCTCGGCGCGCCGCTGTTCGCCCTGATCGCGGCGGTCGCGCTGCTCGGCTTCCATGCGGCGGGGCAGGACGGCGTCGCGGTCGCGGTCGAGTTCTACCGCCTCGCCGACATGCCGGCGCTGATCGCGATCCCGCTGTTCACGCTCGCCGGCTACCTGCTCGCCGAGAGCCAGGCGCCGCAGCGCATGGTGCGCGTGACGAACGCGCTGCTCGGCTGGCTGCCGGGCGGCCTCGCGATCGTCGCGGTGATCGCCTGCGCGATGTTCACCGCCTTCACCGGCGCGACCGGTGTCACGATCGTCGCGCTCGGCGCGGTGCTGTACCCGGCGTTGCTGCAGCAAAAATACGGCGAGAAGTTTTCGCTCGGCCTGCTCACCGCGTCGGGCAGCCTCGGACTCATCCTCGTGCCCTCGATGCCGCTGATCCTCTACGGCGTCGTCGCGCAGCAGTTCCACACGACGCCGCCGGTGACGATCGACGCGCTGTTCAAGGCCGGCGTGCTGCCGTGCGCGTTGATGGTGCTGCTGCTCGGCATCTACAGCGTCTGGCATGCGCGGCGCGTGGGCGTGGTGCGCTCGAAGGTGTCCGGCGGCGAACTGCTCGCGGCGCTGCGCGGTGCGGCCTGGGACATCCCGCTGCCGTTCGTGATCCTCGGCGGCATCTATTCGGGCAAGCTCGCCGCGTCCGAAGCCGCGGCCGCGACCGCGTTGTACGTGCTGGTCGTGACCGTGTTGATCCGGCGCGAGATCCCGCTGCGCAAGCTCCCCGCGATCGCGCGCGAGGCGATGCTGCTGGTCGGCGCGATCCTCGTTATCCTCGGCTTCTCGCTCGCGCTCACCAACTGGCTCATCGACGCCGAGGTGCCGGAGAAGCTGTTCCAGGCGATCCAGGGCCACATCACGAGTCGCGGCACGTTCCTGCTCATCCTCAACGTGTTCCTGCTCGTGTTCGGCATGCTGCTCGAGGGTTTCCCGGCAATCATCATCCTCGTGCCGCTCGTGCTGCCGGTCGCGCTGCACTACGGCATCGACCCGATCCACCTTGGCATCGTGTTCCTCGCCAACCTGCAGCTCGGCATCTTCCTGCCACCGGTCGGCATGAACCTGTTCATCGCGAGCATGCGCTTCGACAAGCCGGTGATCACGCTGGTGCGCGCGAGCCTGCCGTTCTTCCTGATCTTGTTCGCCGCGGTACTCGCGATCACCTACTGGCCGGAACTCTCGCTCGCGCTCGTGCGCTGAGCCGCCCCGGCGGCGCGCCAGCGCAAGAGCGCCTCGTCGACGGCGCGCGCCTCGACCGGCAGCAGGCGCGGCCGATCGCCGGCCAGCGCGGCGATCGCCGCGGCCGCGCGGTCACGCTGCCCGGTGTCGATCCAGCACGCGGCGAGCGCCGCCTGTGCGTGCAGGCGCTCGCCGCGTTTCGCCGCCGCGTTGTCGAGCAGGGACACTGCGCGTTGCGCGTCGGCGCATTCGCGGTCGGCCGTGCCGAGCGCGATCGCGAGCCAGGTCTGCTCGATGAGCCCCGCGGCGACGGCGCCGCCCTCGGCGCCTTCGATGGATGCGAGCGCGTTGCGGTACGCGTCGAGCGAGGCACCCGCGTCCTCCAGGCGATGTGCATGGCGCTGCGCGCGCGCGAGCAGCAGCCACGCTTCGGCATGTTCGCCTGCGCTGACGCCCTCGATCGCGCGGCGTTCCCCGCGCATGCGCGCGAGCACGTCGATCGCCTCGGCGCTGCGCCCGGCCGCGTCGAGCGCGAGCGCCCAGCCGCGCAGTTGGTTGTCCGGCCGGCGCAGGCGCTTGCGCGTCGGGTTGGCGACGCGCCAGGCGATCGCGCGTGCATAGGCGTCGGCCGATTCCGTGGCCTCGCCGGCGCGATACAGTGCCGACGCGAGATTGACGAGCGCCTCGTTCGTGTTCGGGTGATCGTCGCCGTAGACGCGCTCGGCGATCGACAGCGCTTCACGCTGGACCGCGACCGCCTCGTCGTAGCGACCGGCCTGGGTCAGCGCGTAGCTGCGCGCGCGGAGCAGGTAGCTGCGGTCCCAGTCGCCTGCCGCGGTGCGCGCGGCGATCGCCTGCCAGGCGGGTTCGAGCAGCGCGAGCGCCTCGTCCGCCCGATCGCGCGCGGCGAGATTGAACGTCCACGGCACGAGCACCTGCCAGTACGGTTCGCTGTCACGGCCGAACAGCGTCGCGCGTGCCTGCGCGCTGCGGCGCAGGCGGGGCTCCGCCTCGTTCCAGCGTTCGAGGTTGGCCAGCTCGATGCCCGCATGCAAATCCGCCGTCGCGCGCAGCTCGGCCGCCTGGCGCGAATCGCCTGCGCCGAGCGCGAATGCGCGTTCGGCTTCGGCGAGCGCTTCTTCGTTGCGCGACTGTCGGCTCCACACGGTACCGAGCGCGAGTCGCACGCTCGCCTCGGCGAGGCGGTCGTCGCCGGCGACGCGCAGCGCAAGCGCCTCCTCGAGCAGCGGTCGCGCCTCGGCGAACGTGCCGAGGCCGTTGCGCGCGCGACCGAGCGCCTCGAGCAGCGCGGCGCGTTGGGCGGGTTGGTCGCCGAGCTTGCGGCGCACGGTGCGCACGCCTTCGTCGAGCAGATCGGCGGGCGTCACGGTCTCGCCGGGCCGCGACGCCGGGTTCGCGGCCTTGAACACGTCGACGAGCACGTCGACGGTACGACGCGCGGTTTCCGCCTCGCGTTGCGCGACGTCGCGCTGCTCGGCGGCGACGTGGGCCTGCCACGCGGCGAGTGTGCCGCCGGCGAGCACGGCCAGCGCGCCGAGCGCAGCGGCAGTCGCGGCTATCGCATGGCGGCGCAGGAAGCGGCCGGCGCGATAGCGCCAGTCACCACGGCGCGCGTGCACGGGTCGGCTCAGGAGGTGTCGTTCGATGTCGGCGGCGAGTTCGCCGACGCTCGCGTCACGCTGGCGCGGGTCGTCGCGCAACGCCTTCAGCACGATCGCATCGAGATCGCCGTGCAGGCGGCGGCGCAGGCTGCGCGGAGTGAGGCTGCGCCGTGCCGCGGCGCGCGCGGTGCGCACGCGGGTCGTGCGCGCGAGCGCAGCACTTGGTCGCATCGGTTCGAGCGTGCCGGTCGACGGCGTGGCAGCGTCCGCGAGCTCGCGCGCGCGGCGGCCGACGAGCACTTCGTAGAGCAGCAGGCCGAGTGCGTACACGTCGACCCCAGTCGTCACCGCTTCGCCGCGGAGTTGCTCCGGAGCCGCGTACTCCGGCGTGAACAGGCGCGTCGCCTCGACGCCTGCGGCGGGACCGTCGACCAGCTTGGCGATGCCGAAGTCGAGCAGCTTGGCGACGCCGTCCTGGCCGACGAGGATGTTCGAGGGCTTGAGGTCGCGGTGCACGACGAGGCGCTGGTGCGCATGGCTCACGGCCGAGCAGACGGTCAGCAGCAGGCGCAGGCGCCGTTCGATGCCGACACGGCGGCGGTCGCACCACGCGAGCAGGTCTTCGCCGTCGACGTATTCGAGTGCGAGCCATGGCTTGCCGTCCGCAGTGACGCCGCCGTCGACGAGATGGGCGACGTTCGGATGCTGCAGGCCGGCGAGGATCTGCCGCTCGCTGCGCAAGCGCGCGTGCGCTTCGTCCGCATCCCACGCGCCGCGGATGAGCTTGATCGCGACCTGCTGTGCGTACGCGCCGTCGGCGCGTTCGGCGAGCCAGACCGCGCCCATGCCACCGCGGCCGATTTCGCGCACCAGGCGGAACGGGCCGACCAGGCGACCGGCTGCGGCCCGGGCGCTGCGCGCTTCGTCGTCCGCAATGCGCTCGGCGAGGTCCTGCAGCACGAGTGGTGCATGCGCCGACACGTCGGTGCGCGGGCTCGCGGCCGCGTCCGCGCGCAGCATCGACAACACCTCGTCGCGCAGTTGCGCATCGTCGCCGCATTCGACGAGCAGGCGTTCATGCCAGGCCGATCCGGGCAGGTCGGCCAGGCGGTCGAACAGGTCCCGTGCGCGTTGCCAGCGCCGTGCGTCCATGGCTCCTCCTCGCGCGGATGCTACCTCGCGCCTGCCGCGGCGTCTGCCGTGCCGTTCATCGCGCCGCGGCCCAGGCGTCGCGGATTCGCGCGACGATGCGCGCGTAGTGCATTGCGAGCGGCGGTACCGGATCCGCCGGCGGCGCATGCCGTGCGCAGAGCGCGGTGAGGTAGGTCGCGAAGCGTGCATCGGCGCCGCTCGCCTGCGACGTGCGCGAGAACGCATCGGCGATCGCGTCCGTGTCCGCGCATGCCGGTGCCGTTGCTGCCGCAGGTCCGCGTTCGACGAGATCCGCCGCGAACGCGAGCGCGCGGCCGCGCAGCATCGCCTCGTCGCCAGGGGCATGACTCGGTGCGAGCACGTCGGCCATGCGCTTGCCATCCGCGCGCGCATCGGCGGCGCGGCCGGTCACGAGATGGACGACCGCGCGCCACCAGAGGCTGCGGCCGAGGTCGGCATCGAACTCGGCTTCGCGCGCGAGCTCGACCGCCTCGTCGAGCTTCGCCAGTGCATCGGCGTAGTGTTCCTGCTTCACGAGCAGAACCGCGAGGTTGCACAGCGCGCTCGCGAGTTCGGGGTTCCTGCCGCCGGCCTCGTTGCCGCGGTCGAGTTCCACCGCGCGCCGCATCGCGGCGACGGCCTCGTCGACCCGTCCGGCACCGTTGAGCGTGCGCGCGAGTGTGTTGTACGACTCGGCGACGGTCGGATCGTCGCGTCCGTAGAGTTTTTCGGCGACCTCGACCGCCTCGCGCTGCATCGCGATCGCCTCGTCGTGCCGGCCGAGCGCGCCGAGCGAACTCGACAGCGTGCCGAGCGTGTCGACCAGCAGCACGCGCTCGGTGTCGTCGTCGTGGCGGAGTTCCGCGAGCCACGGCGCGAGCACGCGTTCCGCCTCCGCGGGGCGGTCGAGCCGATTGAGCGCGAAGGCGAGGTGCGAGGCGAGTTCGACGCGCAAGTAGCGGTCCTCGCGGCGACTCCCGAGCAGGTCGAGGCCGCGTCGCATCGATTCGACGATCGCATCGTAGCGGTTGGCGAGCTGCAGGCCGTAGACGCGCAGCGCGAGCGAGTACGCGACGAGGCGTGCCTGCTCCGGCTCGCGCGGATCGAGCAGGCTTTCCGCGTGGTCGAGCAGGGGCGGGCAGTCGTCCGGGTGGTTGCCGAGGTCGCGCAGGCGGCACTGCTGGATGAGTGCCGCGGCGAGCTGCGGACGATCGCCACGCGCTTGCGCGGACGCGCGCACTTGGTCGATGAGCGGCGCTGCTGCGTCGAGTTGCTCTAGGCCGAGATAGGCCGAGGCCATCGTCAGCAGCAGCTCGCCGCGCGCGGCATCCTCGCCGGGCAGGGCGGTGCGCATCGTGCGCGTACCGGCGTCGAGCAGGTCGCGTGCGCTGAGCTGGTCACCCTTGCGATGCGCGGGATCGGCATTGTCGAACAGCGAACGCATGAACCCGAGCGCCGCGCGCGCGCTGTCGCGCTGCACGTTCGCCGCATGCGCCTGCCACAACGCGGCAGCGAGGCCACCGCACAGCGCGAGTACGGCAATCGCCGCGAGGCTCGCCGCGAGCGCATGCCGATGCAGGAAGCGCGCGCCGCGATAGCGCCAGCTGCCGCGGCGCGCCAGCACCGGCTGCCGCGCGATGTAGCGGCGCACGTCGTCGGCGAAGGCCTGCACGCTCGCATAGCGTTGGGCGGGTTCCTTGCGCAATGCCTTCAGCACGATCGCGTCGAGATCGCCGCGTAGTTCGCGGCGCAGCCGCGCCGGCGCGAGGTCGCGGCTCGCGGCAATCATTGCCGCGGTCGCCTCGTCGCGCGCGACCGCGAGGCTCGGCCGGGTCGGTTCCTGGTCGAGCACGGCGCGCTCGTAGGCAGCGGGCGTCGGATGGTCCGTATCGAACGGACGACGCCCGCACAGGAGTTCGTAGAGCAACAACCCGAGTGCATGGATGTCGACCGCGGTCGTCAGCAGTTCGCCGCGCACCTGTTCGGGCGCCGCGTATTCGGGCGTGAACATACGCGTCGCGCTGACGCCGCCGTCGGCCGCGTCGAGCAGCTTGGCGATGCCGAAGTCGAGCAGTTTCACGACGCCGTCGCGACCGACGAGGATGTTGGACGGCTTGAGATCGCGGTGCACGACGAGGCGCTGGTGCGCATGCGCGACCGCATCGCAGACGGTGAGGAAGAGCTGCAGGCGCTCGCCGAGGCCGAGCCGCCGGCCGTCGCACCACGCGCGCAGGTCCTCGCCGTCGATGTATTCGAGCGCGAGCCACGGCTTGCCGTCGGCGGTGACGCCGCCGTCGACGAGATGGGCGATGTTCGGGTGCTGCAGCCCGGCAAGGATCTGCCGTTCGGCGCGGAAGCGCGCGAACACCTCGTCGACGTCCCAGCCGCTGCGGATGAGCTTGACCGCGACGCGCTGGCGGAACGCGCCGTCGGCGCGCTCGGCGAGCCAGACCGCGCCCATGCCACCGCGGCCGATCTCGCGCAGCAGGCGGAACGGACCGACCAGGCGGCCCTCGTGCGCCGGCGATGCGTCGCCCGTGTGCGCGTCGGCCATGTGTCCGGCGAGTTCGGCGACGACGGCGGGGAGATGCACGTCGAAGTCGGCTTGGCCGCCGGTCGCCTGGTCCGCGCGCAGCATCGCCAGCACTTCCTCGCCGACGAGCGGGTCGTCCGCGCAGGCTTCGGAAACGCGCGTGCGCCAGCCGGCCTGCGGCGTGTCCACGAGCTCGTCGAACAGTTCGCGTGCGCGGCGCCAGCGTTGCGCGTCCATCGATCCCCTCCGCTTCCCCTCGTCCGATTCTACGTCGGCGTGTGACCAGTTCGAGCCGCCGACGGTGCCGCGATGCTGACGGCGGGCGTGCGCGGCATTACCATCGGCCCAGGAGGGGCCCATGAGCAGCGACAACCCGGAACTGACCCGCGTCATCGCCGCCAGCGCGAGCGACTCCGAGGCACGCGAGGAAGCGCTGCGGCTCGTCTACGACGACCTGCTGCGCATCGCGCGCGCCGAACTCGGTCGCCACCGGCGCGGCGACACGCTCAACACGCGCGTGCTCGTCAACGAGGCCTACCTCAAGCTGTTCGAGGGGCGTGCCGGCGTGTTCGAGAACCGCGTGCACTTCTTCGCGACCGCCGCGCGCGCGATGCGCCAGGTGGTGATCGACTACGCGCGTGCGCGCCTCGCCGAGCGCCGCGGCGCCGGCGCCGAGCACGTCTCGCTCGATGTGCTGGAGGGCGCACCGCTGCCGGTCGACGAACAGGCGGCCCAGCTGGTCGGCATGGACCGCGCGATGGAAAAGCTCGCGCTGCTCGATCCGCGCCTCGTGCAAGTGGTCGAGATGCGCTTTTTCGCCGGCCTCGAGGTCAAGCAGATCGCCGAACTCCTCGGCGTGTCGGAACCGACCATCAAGCGCGACACGCGCGCCGCGAAGGCGTTCCTGCAGAAGGAACTCGAGGCGGCCTGATTCGTTCACGGCGTCTCCATGCCGTTCTGGAAGATGCGATCGAGCGTGAAGGCGGCGACCGCGAAGTCGTAATCGTTCGTGTTCGCCTCGTACAAGGTCGCGCCGGCGACGAGGATGCGCCCGCCCTGGTAGGCGACCGCATGGCCGAAGTCCTGCTGCCCGAACGAGCCGAAGTCGTGCACGGCATAGCCCGCGGGTGCGGCGAACTCGAGCGCGTCCAGCGCGAGCGACGGGGTGAGCCGCGCGATGAACAGCTCGGATGGTGCGTTCTGCGCCGACACGTAGCTGCCTGCGACGAGCCAGCGACCGTCGGGCTGCGGCAGCAGCGCGGAGAACGTGACGCTGTAACCGAGGTTGTAGTCGCCGCTGTCATCGCCGTGCGGACAGCTGACGCCGCCACCGCTGGCGAAATAGCACTGCGAGAACCCGCGTGACGTGGGATTCATGTGGTTGCCGATCGCGACGTACTGGTTCCAGTGCGCGTTCCATACGACATCGGTGAATTCCGATTTCGAGCTCGGCGAACGCGCGTAGCCATGCCCCCCGCTGAACTCCGCATCGACGATGCCGTCGGCGCCGACATGGACGATCACGCCGAAATGCGCAGCGTCGACGTCGTAAGCCGAGCCCGCGGTGACGAACGAGCCGTCGGGATTGCCGCGGATACGCGTCGCGTCGAACGACACGAACGGCGCTCCCGTGAAGGTGGTCTTGCCGCCGTTGCCGAAACCCGCATCGAACGTGCCATCGGCGAGGAGGCGCACCACCGCAAGCGTCGTCCCCGTGTCGGTCGAGGCGTAGCCCGCGAGCACGATCTTGCCGTCCGGTTGCACGAGGATCGAGTTGGCGACGTCGGTCTTGAAGCCGCCGATATTGAAATCCGGGTAGGCGCACGGCGACTGGCCGCCGGCGAAGTCGGCGAGTTCGCCCGCGGGGTCGAAGCGGCAAACGAGGAAACTCGTGTCCGCGCCCGAGACCTGCGTGGACCCTGCGACGAGCAGATAGCCTTCCGCATCGAGCACGGCGCTCGTCACGTTGATCGACGTCTGGCCCGACGGTGCGACGACCTTTCCCAGGCCTTCGCTGCCGTAATCGTAGTCGACGTCACCATTCGCGAGCAGGCGCGCAATGCCGATCTTGCGGCCGCTCGCGCTGTCGACGTCGCCGACGAGATAGCTGCGCCCCCGTGCATCGACGACGATCGCGCGGGCGTAGTCCTTGTCGGTGTTGCCCTCGTCGAACGAGACGGTGCGCTGGCCGGCGGAACCAAAGGAGCCGTCGAGTTGGCCGTCGAGGGCCTGGGCGCGGGCGCCGCCCGTCGTGGCGAGGATGAGGGGCAGGGCGAGCAGCGGCGAGGTACGCATGACGATGGCTCCGAAGATGCGGCGAAGCGCCGCTCGTCTCCACCTACGCAAACCGGACGGGGCAGGGATCATCCGACGCTAGAATCGCGCGATGACCGCGCTCGCCTTGCTCCATGCCGACGACGACCTGCTCGCGATCGACAAGCCCGCCGGGCTTGCCGTGCATCGCAGCCGCCTTGTCGGCGCCGACGAGGATTACCTCATGGACCGCCTGCGCCTGCAGGTCGAAGGTCCGCTGCATGCGGTGCACCGGCTCGACCGCGCGACCAGCGGCGTGCTGCTCGTCGCGCGCCATGCCGCGGCAGCGGCCGACCTCGGCCGCCAGCTGATGGCGCGCTCGGTTGCCAAGACCTACCTCGCGGTCGTGCGCGGCTGGCCGGCCGAGCAGGGCGAAATCGACTACCCGCTTTCGGGATCGAGCCTCGCGGGCGAGGCAAAGCCCGCGCTCACGCGCTGGCGCCGGCTCGCGACGGTCGAGGTGCCGATCCCGCAATGGCGCTATCCGCAGCAGAGCTACTCCCTGCTCGAGGTGTCGCCGGAAACCGGTCGCTACCGGCAGATCCGCCGCCATTTCCACCACATCTCGCACCACCTGCTCGGCGACACGAGCCATGGCCGCGGCGACCACAATCGGCTGATCCGCCAGCATTACGGCGTGCATCGGCTGCTGCTGCACGCATGGAGGATCGAGGTGCGCCACCCGGCCACGGGCGAGCTGCTGCGCCTCGAGGCGCCGCTCGACGCCGCCTGGCAGCGGCTGCTGGCTGCGTTCGGCTGGGAAGCCGCGCTGGCCGGGCATGCGTGACACGCGACAGGACGGCGCAGCTCCGTAGCCTCTCGGATGGCATGCGCTGCCTCCAACCAGCCCTTGGATTCACTGGTTCCCGTGACCGGGCTACGAACCATGGGTAGCGAGGACGCCGCGACCCCTGTAAAATAGGGCATGCGCATACTCACCGACGCTCTCACGTTCGACGACGTCCTGCTTGTTCCGGCCCACTCGGCCGTCCTTCCGCGCGACGTCGACCTCTCCACCCGGCTCACCCGCAGGATCCGCCTGAACCTGCCGATCATTTCGGCGGCGATGGACACCGTGACCGAGGCGCGCCTCGCGATCACGATGGCCCAGTGCGGCGGCATGGGCATCATCCACAAGAACATGACGATCGAACGCCAGGCCGCCGAAGTGCGCCTGGTCAAGAAGTTCGAGGCCGGCGTGATCCGCGATCCGATCACGGTCGAACCGCTCACCTCGATCCGCGACGTCATGCAGCTGACCCGCCGCCACAACATCTCGGGCGTGCCCGTCGTCGAGGGCGAGCAACTCGTCGGCATCGTCACCAACCGCGACCTGCGCTTCGAGAAGAAGCCCGACGATCCGGTCAAGAACATCATGACGCGCAAGGAGCGCCTCATCACGGTCAAGGAAGGCGCCGAGGACGACGAAGTGCTCGCGCTGCTGCACAAGCACCGCATCGAGAAAGTCCTCGTCGTCGACGACGCGTTCCGCCTGCGCGGCCTCATCACGGTGAAGGACATCCAGAAGGCGCGCGACAACCCGAATGCATGCAAGGACGCGCACGAGCGCTTGCGCGTCGGCGCCGCGGTCGGTACCGGCGGCGACACCGAGCAGCGCATCGCCGCGCTCGTCGAAGCGGGCGTCGACGCGATCATCGTCGATACCGCGCACGGCCATTCGCAGGGCGTGATCGAACGCGTGCGCTGGGTACGCAGGCAGTTCCCGGACATTTCGCTGATCGCCGGCAACATCGTCACCGCCGATGCCGCGCGTGCGCTGGTCGACGCCGGCGTCGATGCGGTCAAGGTCGGCGTCGGTCCCGGCTCGATCTGCACCACGCGCATCGTCGCGGGTGTCGGCGTGCCGCAGATCTCCGCGGTCGCGATGGTCGCCAAGGCACTCGAAGGCAGCGACGTCGGCCTCATCGCCGACGGCGGCATCCGCTATTCGGGTGACATCGCCAAGGCGATCGCCGCCGGCGCGGACTGCGTGATGATCGGCGGCATGTTCGCCGGCACCGAGGAGGCGCCCGGCGAAGTCGAGCTCTACCAGGGCCGTTCGTACAAGAGCTATCGCGGCATGGGTTCGCTCGGCGCGATGGAGAAGGGTTCGAAGGATCGTTACTTCCAGGACGAGGCCGACTCCGACAAGCTCGTGCCCGAAGGCATCGAGGGCCGCGTGCCGTACCGCGGCCCGCTGCGCAACATCGTGCACCAGCTGTCCGGCGGCCTGCGCGCGTCGATGGGCTACGTCGGCTGCGCGACGATGGAGGAGATGCGAACGCGCCCGCAGTTCGTGCGCATCACCACCGCCGGCGTGCGCGAGTCGCACGTGCACGACGTGACGATCACCAAGGAAGCTCCCAACTACCGCCTGGATTGACCGTGCGCACCCCGCCGATGCTTCTCGCCGCGCTCATCGCCTCCACTGGGAGCGCGGCCAGCGACGAACCGCCGACGCAGCTGCGCGTCGAACTCGACGGCCGGCAGTACGTGACGACTGCGGGCGCCCCGCTCGACGTCGAGGTCGGCGGCACGAAGGCGAAGCTGCGCATCGACGAGCTGCCGTGGCGGCACTTCGCGCAAGGCTCGTTGCAGTTCGATTACCCGCGGCATTTCCCGTGGGAGAGCGATCCATCGCCGCCGCGCAGCTGGACGCTCGACGGCAACGACGCGGTGATCATGGTGTTCGAGCAGCCGCGCGGCCACGCGCGCACCGTGGACGACGTCGTGGCCGGTTTCGAGGAATCGCTCGGCTCGACCAAGCGCGCCGACCGCGCAAAGGCGGTGCTGCGCACCGAACGTGCCGGCACGCTGACCGGCGTCGCGTCGAAGGTGCGCGTCGCCGCGAGCACGATCAGCCACGAAGTCTTCGCGCTCGGCAAAGACGACCGCGCCTGGCTGCTCGTGCTGCAGGACGCGCTCGACGAGCAGGGCGACCACAGTTCCGAATACATCGAGATGCGCCAGCGTCTCGCCGCCACCTTGGAGTTCTGATCCTTGGACCGCATCCACCAGGACCGCATCCTCATCCTCGACTTCGGCGCGCAGTACACGCAGCTCATCGCGCGCCGCATCCGCGAACTCGGCGTCTACTGCGAGATCTGGGCGTGGGACCACGATCCCGCCGAGATCGCCGCTTGGGGCGCGAAGGGCATCATCTTCTCCGGCGGGCCGGAGTCGACCACGCTCGCGGGCGCGCCACGCGCGCCGCAGGAAGCGTTCGACAGCAACCTGCCGATCCTCGGCATCTGCTACGGCATGCAGACGATGGCCGCCCAGCTTGGCGGCGCGACCGAAGCGGCCGAGGCACGCGAGTTCGGTCATGCGCGCGTCGAGGTCGTCGCGAAGGACGCGCTGCTCGCGGGCCTCAGCGCCCATGCTCCCGCACCGGTGCTCGACGTGTGGAAGAGCCACGGCGACCACGTCGCCGCGGCGCCGCCCGGCTTCGTCGTGACCGCGAAAACCGATCGCATCCCGGTCGCCGCGATGGCGCACGAGGAGAAGCGCTGGTACGGCGTGCAGTTCCATCCCGAAGTCACGCATACCAAGCAGGGCAATACGCTGCTCAAGCGCTTCGTGACCGAGATCTGCGGCTGCGAAACCCTATGGACCGCAGCCAACATCATCGAAGACCAGGTGGCGCGCGTGCGTGCGCAGGTCGGTGAGGACCGCGTGCTGCTCGGTCTCTCCGGCGGCGTCGATTCCTCGGTCGTCGCCGCGTTGCTGCATCGCGCGATCGGCGATCGCCTCACCTGCGTGTTCGTCGACACCGGGCTCCTGCGCTGGCAGGAAGGCGACCAGGTCATGGCAACGATGGCCGCCGCTTCGAATGAACGCGGAATGGGCGTGCACGTCATCCGCGTCAACGCGGCCGATCGCTTTTACGGTGCGCTCGCCGGCGTCGAGGATCCGGAAGCCAAGCGCAAGATCATCGGGCGCCTCTTCGTCGAGGTGTTCGACGAGGAGTCGCACAAGCTCGAAGGCGTGAAGTGGCTCGCGCAGGGCACGATCTATCCCGACGTGATCGAGTCGGCCGGCAGCAAGACCGGCAAGGCGCACGTGATCAAGTCGCACCACAACGTCGGCGGCCTCCCCGAGCAGATGAAGCTCAAGCTCGTCGAGCCGCTGCGCGAGCTGTTCAAGGACGAGGTGCGCCGCATCGGCGTCGAACTCGGCCTGCCGCGCGCAATGGTCTACCGCCACCCGTTCCCGGGCCCCGGCCTCGGCGTGCGAATCCTCGGCGAAGTGAAACGTGAGTACGCCGAAATCCTCGCGCGCGCCGACGCGATCTTCATCGAGGAACTGCGCAAGGCCGACCTCTACGACCGCACGAGCCAGGCCTTCGCCGTGTTCCTGCCCGTGAAGTCCGTCGGCGTGGTCGGGGATGCGCGCGCCTACGAGTGGGTGATCGCACTGCGCGCGGTCGAGACGATCGACTTCATGACCGCGCACTGGGCGCACCTGCCGTACGACTTCCTCGGCTTGGTCTCCAACCGCATCATCAACGAGATCCCGCACGTCTCGCGCGTCGTCTACGACATCAGCGGCAAGCCGCCCGCGACGATCGAGTGGGAGTGAGCGCCGCGGCGATGACGCGACGCGATGCGAGCGCGGCAGGTCAGGCGGATGCCGACGTCGTCTGGATGCGGCGCGCGCTCGAGCTCGCGCGCCATGCCGAGGAGCACGACGGCGAAGTGCCGGTCGGCGCCGTGCTCGTGCTCGACGACGCGATCGTCGGCGAAGGCTGGAACCGCAACATCACGCTCGACGACCCGACTGCGCATGCAGAAGTGCAGGCGCTGCGCGATGCCGGCCGGCGCCTGCGCAACTACCGCTTTCCCGGTTCGACGCTGTACGTCACGCTCGAGCCGTGCGTGATGTGCGCGGGCGCGATCATCCATGCGCGCGTCGCGCGCGTCGTCTACGGCGCGACCGACCCGAAGACGGGCGCCGCGGGCAGCGTGTTCGACACGCTCGTCAGCGATCGCCACAACCATCGCACCGCCGTCGCCGGCGGCGTGCTCGCCGAGGACGCGTCAGGAATGCTCACGCGCTTCTTCCGCTCGCGGCGTTGAGCGTGCTACGGCGGCGGATACACGACCGTGCCGTCGGCGCGCACGGGCGCGCCCGGCGTGAGCTTCGCATGATCGATGCGGCCCTGGCCCATGATGTGTTCCACCGTTTCGCCTGCCGCAATCAAGTAATCGGTGATGATGCGCCGATGGCAGCGCCACCACACCGCTTCCGAACACATGATCGCGCAGCGCTCGTCGCGACCCGCGGCGATCAGGTATTCGAGGCCCGCGCGGAATTCAGCGGAGAGTGCATGGTCGGCGTAGTTGTGGAAGCTGCGGTGGGTCCAATATGCATTGAGCTCCGGCGGCACGTCCGTGCGCTTGCCGCGGCGGCCTCCGAGCGCGTCGACGTGCTCGTACGCGATCTCAGCATCCGCGAGCGCCGCGGGCAGCGTGTCTTCGTTGAACTGCGGATTCGTCCGCGATCGCGGCAACTTGCGCACGTCGACGATGCGCGAGACCCGTGGGCCGCGCAGCAGTTCGACGAACGCCTCGAGGCTGCGCGTGGAATGGCCGATCGTGAAGTAGGGCAGGCGCACGCAGCACGCTCAGCGCACGTGTTCGAGCACGCGGCCCTTGTGCGCGGCGACGTGGTCGGTGCGGTCGCTCCTGATCTCGTACTGAGGTTCGTCGGCGCTCGCGCGGTGGCGGTGGCCCTTGTAGTCGAAATCGTGCGTGTGCACGGCGATGATCGTGCCGGTGACGTGGCCGGCTTCGAAATTCCAACGGACGTGATCGCCGACCTTGAACGTCTTCTTCATCGCACGCCTCGTTCCGATACGGCCGTGACCGGCCGCATGTGGCGATACCATAGCGCCATGCACGTGAACGGTTCGCATCGTCGCCGGTCGCGCTCGCTCCGGTCCAACGTGCCCGGCATCCGATGAGCACCCGAGCCGCCCTCGACGCGCTCGGGTCGCTGCTCGCGGAGATCCGCGCATGCCGCGCCTGCGCCGCGAACCTGCCGCTCGGGCCACGCCCCGTGCTGCAGGCGCAGGCCGGCGCGCGCATCCTCATCGTCGGCCAGGCGCCCGGGGCGCGCGTGCATGCGAGCGGCATCCCGTGGGACGACGCGAGCGGAAAGCGCCTGCGCGAGTGGCTCGGCGTCGACGCAACCACGTTCTACGACGCGTCGAGGTTCGCGATCGTGCCCATGGGTTTCTGTTACCCGGGTCGTGACCGTGGCGGCGACAATCCGCCGCGCCCCGAATGCGCGCCGCTCTGGCTCGACCGTTTGCTCGCGCAGCTGCCGGCGGTCCGCCTGACCCTGCTCATCGGCCAGTACGCGCAGCAGCGTTTCCTCGGTACCACGCGCAAGCCTTCGCTCACCGATACCGTGCGCGCGTGGCGCGACTACGGCGCGGCCGTGCTGCCTCTGCCACATCCGTCGCCGCGCAACCAGGCCTGGCTCAAGCGCAATCCGTGGTTCGAAGCGGACGTGGTGCCGGAGCTTCGAGCGCGCGTGGCGACCCAGCGCTAGGCCGGATGCAGCTGTTCCGCGACCGTACGCGTCGGCGCCCGCCACTGCGTGCCCTGTCCCGGCTTCTAGGGTCGAATCATGCTCGGTAGCGCGAGCAGCGTTCCGTCAGGCGGGAAGCCGTTTTTCGCTCAATGCGATCACGCGTGATGCCGGGGCGGCGCAGGCCGGTCGTCGTTCGACCGGGGGCGCGTGATGCTCCGGCGCACGAGTACGCCGATGGTCGCGGCGACGATGAGGATCGTCAGGACGGAATTTTCGGGCCCGAATGCGCCGCCGGTGAGCCAGGTCGGTCCGTGGTCGACCGTCAGCAGCGGGGCGGCGTCGAGCCATTCCTCGAGTCCCGACAGCGGAGCGCCGCTGAGCACGATCGCGAAGTTCCACGTCGCGTGATGGAACGTGACGAACCAGAGGTTGCGCGTTCGCGCGAACAGCAGAGTCCAGAAGCCGCCGATCACGCCGACCGAGACGAAGGTCGTCACGAGCGCCGGCATGGTGCTGCCTTCGCCGAGGTTCGACAGATGCACGACCGCGAACACGAGCGCGGTGGCGACGATCGCGACCGCCGTTCCCAGGGCGCGCTCCAGCTGGCGGAACAGCACGCCGCGGAACACGACTTCTTCCAGCATCGCCGCGATGAGGATGACGACGGCGTCACCCGGCAGCGCGTCCTGCCATCCGCGCCATGTCGCCTGGTACGCGCCGGTTGCGAACAGCACGAGTATGGGCGGCGCGATCATCGCGACTCCCGTGACGATGCCGCCGCCGATCGCGCGTGGGGCAGGCGACAACTCGGTCGCCACGCGCCGTTCGCGTAATGTCACGAATGCCCAGTACGCGAACAGGATGCCGAACGCCGCGCCGCCGCGACGCAGGAAGGCTGCAGCGAGCGAATCGGCAGCGAGGCCGAAGGGCCCGGTCAGGGCCGGTACTACCGCGAATCGGATCGCGCCGAACGCGAGCGCGATGAGGCCGAGCCCGAGCACGAGATCGGCAGCCGACTGAAGCAGGGAACGTATTCTCGACAAGGCATTCTCCGGGCGTTGTGACGGCCGCGCTGTGGATGCGCGTTGCGGCGCCACGCTAGTCGATCGGCGCGCAGGCTTGGAATCGCCATGGACGAATGATGCTCGTGCATAATTGCATGGCCGCTCATGCATCCGAGGCATTGCGTGGAATGGAATGACCTGCGCGTGTTCCTCGCCGTCGCGCGCGAGGGTTCGCTCGGCGCGGCCGCGCGCAAGCTCGGACAGAGCCAGCCGACGCTCGGGCGGCGGCTGCGCGCGCTCGAATCCGCCACGGGCCACAGCCTCTTTCAGCGCACGCCGAAGGGCTTCGTGCTCACGCACGAAGGAGGGGCCGTGCTCGCCAGCGCGCAGCGCATGGAACAGGAGGCGCTGACGATCGAGCGCACGCTCGCCGGAGCAGGGCAGGAGCTCGACGGCTTCCTGCGCGCGACCTCGTCGGAATGGTTCGGCACCACCGTGCTCGCGCCGGTCTTCGCGGGGTTTGCGCAGCAACACCCCGGTGTCACGATCGAACTCCTGACCGAGGGGCGCCTGCTCAGCCTGACCCGGCGCGAGGCCGACCTCGCGTTCCGCATCCGCCCGTTCGACGAACCGGACGTGGTATCGCGCCGACTGTTGCGCACGAGCTATCGCGTATACGCCAAGCGCGGCCTCCAGCGACCGCGAGCGGGCGACGGCGCCGGCACCGACCTCATCGTCATGGACACCTCGTTCAACGGCATCCCCGACGACGGCTGGCTCCCGGCCATGTTGCCGCGTGCGAAGATCGCTTTCCGGAGCAACAGCCGCGACGTGCAGGCGCGCATGTGCGCGCTTGGCTGCGGCCTCGCCGTGCTCCCGCAATCGCTCGGTGATCGCACGCCGGGCATCGCGCCCGTCGACCTCGGCGAAGCGCCGCCAAGTCGCGACACCTGGATGGGTTATCACCGAGACTTGCGCAAGCTCAAACGCCTGCGTGCGTTGATCGACTGGGTGGTTGCGCACCTCGCGACGCCGGGCGCCTGAAGCCGCGCCGCGTGTCCTGATCGCGCGACGAACGGGGACAGGGCTCGACGCGGCCGAGCGCCACGTCGATCCAAACGGCACGAGCGCGGTCGACTTGACGCAGGTCAATGAAGCGCGACCACAGCGGCGTAGCGTGGATTTGCCGGCGAGCCCGCTGTTCGCCATTCGGAGAAGCCCGCCATGTTCCAGCGCATCCTCGTTCCGACCGATGGTTCCGAGCTGTCGAACAAGGCCGTACGCGCCGCGATACGCCTTGCGGCTGGCACGGGCGCGCGCCTTGTCGCGTTCCACGCGATCCCGAAGTTCCGCACGTTCACGTTCGATGCGCAGATGCTCGAGGGCACCGCCGGCGAATATCGTGCGGCAGCGGTCGCGCGCGCGCGCACCGTGCTCGCCGGCATCGCCACGGAGGCGAGTAAGGCGGGCGTACCCTGCGACACCGCGCACGTGTCGAGCGACCAGCCGTGGGCGGCGATTATCCGCGAGGCGAAACGCAAGCGTTGCGATCTCGTCCTCATGGCCTCGCATGGGCGCAAGGGGTTGCAGGGCGTGCTGCTCGGAAGCGAGACGCAGAAGGTGCTCACCCACAGTACCGTGCCCGTGCTCGTCTACCGCTGAGCAGGTGTCGCCGTGTTCGAGCACATCCTCATTCCGACCGACGGCTCGAAACTGTCGCAGAAGGCCGTGCGCAAGGGACTGCGCTTCGCGCACGCATTGAAGTCGCGCGTGACGGTGTTCCATGCGATCCCGAGGTTCCACGCGAGCGACGTGATGATGGGCCTGCTCGGCATCGGTCGCGGCGACTACGCGAAGGCGGCGCAGGCGTACGCGAACCGGCGCCTCGGCTTCGTGCAGAAGGCAGCGCGCGCGCTCGACGTACCGTGCAATACGCGCCATGTGACGACCGACGACCCGGCCGGCGCGATCATCGACGCCGCGAGGGCGAACGGTTGCGACCTGATCCTGATGGCGTCGCATGGACGGCGCGGCCTTGATGCGCTGTTGCTCGCCAGCGAAACGCAGAAGGTGCTCACGCACAGCACGGTTCCGGTACTCGTGTACCGGTGAGTGCTCGCGCAGATTGCGAGAAGCGCGATGGTTGCCGGCAGCGGCGATACCCTGGGTAATTACAATTTAACGACTGTGCCGGCTGGCGGTCGATGGAGTCGCGCATGTGCGACTGCTACGCTTGCGTCATGACGTTCATGGTGAAATCCAGGCAGAGTCTTCTCGTCGCGGCCTCGCTTGCTGCCACGCTCTTTCACGGAGCCTCGAGTGCAGCGCGACTCGAAACAGTCCGCGGGGACGCGGACATCGCGGAGGCGGCGACCGCGCTTTGGCATGCCGCGCCGGCGGCCAATCCACGTGTTCTCGAAATGGCGACCAGTGCGTTGGCGTGCCGCAACAGGCAGGCAGACGAGGTCGACCGCATCCTCGCAATCATCGACTACTCGCGCCCATCGACCGAGCGGAGGTTGTGGGTGTTCGACGTCACTACGCGGCATCTCCTGTTCGAGGAACATGTCGCGCACGGCCGCAACAGTGGAGGGGATCTCGCCGAGCACTTTTCCAACACGCCTGGCAGTCTTGAATCGAGCATTGGCGTGTTCGAGAACGCGGGCAGCTATTCGGGCCGCAATGGCTATTCCTTGCGACTGCGCGGTCTCGAGCCGGGGTTCAACGATCAGGCGATGGAGCGCGCGATCGTCATCCATGGCGCGGACTACGTGAATGACGGGATCATTCGCGCCCAGGGACGCTTGGGCAGGAGTTTCGGCTGCCCGGCGGTGCGCCCCGCCATCGCTCGTGCCCTCATCGATACGATGAACAAGGGCTCGTTCCTTTTTGCGTACTATCCCGACCCGGCTTGGCTGACGAAGTCGCAGTATCTCGGCGACTGCAGCCCCGTTGGTCGCGCGTTGCCGTCGTCGCCCGGGCCATCGGGCTAGACGCATCCGGCCGCGCCGAGGCACGAGGACGCGCTCGAACGGAAGGTGCATCGTCCGAGCCGAGGCGGGCACCCGTCATGATGGATGCCCGCCCCAGCGCTAGGGATCGCCATCGTGCGCGTCGGGATGGGCACGCGACGATATCGTCATGTACGCTGCTGAGCGCGCGGCGCGGATCACGCCACCGGGCGGCTGCCACGGCGGTCCCGTGGTGCGCGCGGTCTGCGCCACGCGCGCACCGATTGCGCGATGAGGGCACCCAGCAGCGCCAGGGCCATGTCCCACTGCGCGTCCCAGTTGTCTCCCTGCGTGCCTAGATACGCTTCGCCCAGGTCGCCTCCGAACAGGAGCGCCGCGGCCCATTCGATCAGTTCGAAGATCGCGGAGGAAGCTTCGATGACGAGAACAGGCAGCACGAACGCCCATGCGCCACGCATGCGCACGCGTGCGTTCAACACTTCCGCCGTGGCCGGCAGCAGAAGCAGGCCGAACAGGAAGTGGACGAGGCGATCGAAGTGGTTGCGGTGGAAGCCGAGCAGTTCATTCAACGAGTGCCCGCACAGCGCGCGGAGCGTCCCGTCGTAGGGAACCATCGAATACGTGTAGTGGGCCCCGATCTCGTGGGCGCAGAGAAACACGAAGAGACAGCTATAAGCGGCATGCGACAGTCGCAAACGGGACGCGCCGGCGACGAGCAGTGGCAGCGCGAGAAGGACCAGCACGTTCTCCAGCAGCCAGTCCTGGCGGTACCAAGGGCGCCAGGCGAGGGC
>NZ_JBQCFP010000105.1:0-95123 GCF_051958935.1 Dokdonella sp.
CTATTCGGGATCGATGCGTCTTCGCCCCTGGATTCGTCCACAGCGCCTTCGGTACCCGTGGTCGGCGTTCTTGCGGCCGACGCTCGCCGCGAACTCAGCTATCCCTTGCGCGACGGCGTGCCTCGACGCTTGGTGACCGAAGACCTCCCCGCCCCACAGGGATCGCTCGAGCAGCGGGTCGCCGATCACGTCGACTTCTCGCCCGCCGTGCTCGGCTCCATGCATCAGACGTTTGCGCGCCTCCTGAAGGTCGAGCGCGAAGTGTTCGCCATCGTGCAGGAAGATCGCGAGTCGTACGTGCTGGCTCAGCTCGGTGCCGCGCAGATCGCGCAACGCCTGAACCGGCAACTGGGACTTTTCGATGTCGACGCACGCGCGATATTGCGGGCACTGACCGAACGCTTCGTCGCGAAACTGCCCGAGGCGGGTTTCGCCGTGCCGTCCGACCCTGAAGCGATCGACCAGGCGCTCGATCTTGTGCTCGTCCGGCACCCCCAACTGCTCGCGAACGCGTATCGCGCGACACGCATGCAGCAGGTGTCGGACCGGAGTATCGAGCTGCCCGCCGCGATCGTATCCGGCGAGCGTCTCGAGCCTTCGCGCCGCAGCGCATACGGCGTGCATCCGCCGGGCTTCGACTCGCAGGACGAGCGGGATTTCGCCAGGTTGCTGGATCGCAGCGACGACGTGCTCTGGTGGCATCGCAATCCCGCCCGCCGGCCGGAGAGCCTGGTGCTGTATCGCTGGAATGACGGCGCGGCGTTCCATCCTGATTTCATCGTGGCCATTCGGCAGCGCGCAACGCAGGATCAGATCGCGCTCGTCGAGATCAAGGGCCCGCGCGGTTGGGGCGATCCCGTCGATGTGCGCAAGGCCGAGGGGCCGGCACATTCGGCCTACGGCCGCTGCCTGTTCGTCGGCCGCGAGAAGGGTGGCAAGTTCAAGTTGCTCAAGCCACAGGACCAGCGACTGCAGCCATTCGCGGACTTCGACATCGCGCAGCTGCGTTGGGTGGAGCGTTGAGGTCCTATCCGACCCTGGCGACAGCTGGTTTCGCGCTTCCGCCGGAATGACGGTTTGCAGGCTTGCAGCCCGTTCGGCCGTTTCGAGGCGCCCGCAGGTTTCAACGTAGCCAGCAAATTCGGCCGTGCTACTCAGCCGTGCACCAGTGCGTGTGATATCCGCCGCCCGCGCGCGTATCACCTTGGCATGAGGCAGGATCGGAGGCCGGGGTGGACATTGCAGGGGCGACCATGACGACGGCGGCGCAGCGAGCGCAGTTCGAACAGCTGCTCGAACGCCATCGCGGCATCGTGCTGAAGATCGCGCACGCGTATTGCCGCGACAGCGAGGACCGGCGCGACCTCGCGCAGGAGATCGCGGCGCAGCTGTGGAAGGCATTGCCGGCGTGGGACCGCGGCCGGCCGTTCTCGACCTGGATGTACCGCGTCGCGCTCAACGTCGCGATCTCGCATGCGCGCAGCGCTGGCGAACGCCGGCACCTGCCGCTCGACGACGCCGGTGGCGAGCCGAGCCACGACGCCGACGCCGAACGCGAGGCCGACGACGGCGTCCGCGCGCTGTACCGCTGCATCGAGCGGCTCGACCCGCTCAACCGCGCGCTCATGCTGCTCTATCTCGACGAGCGCAGCCAGCGCGAGATCGGCGAGATCCTCGGCCTCTCGGAAACCAACGTGGCGACCAAGATCGGCCGCCTGAAAACGCGCATCCGCAACGAACTGGGAGAATGAAATGGAAGCGACCATGGAACTCGACGACCTCAAGCACGCCTGGCAGACCCTCGACCGCCGCCTGCAGCAGCAGAACGCGCTCGGCTTCCTGTTGCTCAAGAACAGCCGCACCGACAGCGCGCGGCGCGGCCTGCGGCCGCTCGCCTGGGGCCAGGCGCTGCAGATGCTCGTCGGCGCGGCGGGCATGCTCGTGTTCGCGCCGTACTGGGTGCGGCATCTGCACGAGCCCGCCTTGCTCGTGTGCGGCCTCGTGCTGCACGCGTACTGCCTCGGCCTCGTCATCGTCGGCGCCGTGGTCGAAGCGCGCATCGCCGCGATCGACTACGCCGAACCCGTGCTCGCGATCCAGCGCCGGCTGCTCGCGCTGCGCCGTGCCTACGTGATCGGCGGCATGGTCGTCGGCCTGCCCTGGTGGTTCATCTACGTGCCGCTGCTGATCGTGCTCGGTGACGGCCGCATGCTCGAGGACGCGCCCGGCGTCGCCCTCATCCAGCTCGCGATCGGCGTGGTCGGCCTGCTCGGGACGTGGTGGTTCCACCGCTGGGCGAACCGGCCCGAACGCGCCGCATTCGGTCGCAAGCTCGACGACTCCGCGGCTGGTGGCAGCATCCGCCGCGCGCAGGCGGCGCTCGACGAGCTCGCGGCGTTCGAACGCGACTGAAGCTAGTGCGGCCGCGCGCCCTCGGCGATCGAGCGCGCGCGGTTCGCGATCGCCGCATCCGGCACGTCGCCGAGTCGGCGGAACAGCTCGACGCGTGCGGCGAAACCGGGCTCGTAGGGGCTCGGCGTCTCGACCGGTGACGTGACCCACGCATCGAGGAACCCCACCGCGGCGCGGCGCTCGTCCTCGCCGCGCGCTCCGTCCCAGCCGGTGGCGATCGCGGCGGGCACGAACAGCAGGCCGCCGCCGTAGCGGCCGGCTTCCTTGTCCTCGCGCAGGCGCGCGAAGAGTGCCGCGCGGTTCTCCGGTGCGAGCGCAGCGACATGCGCGGATGCGCGCTCGACGAGGGCCGCGAGCGCCTTGCCCGCATCTGCCGGCGGCGCTGGCGGTGTGCCCCAACCGACTGGCCCGAGCGTCTCGGCGTAAGCGCCTTCGCCGATGCGCCAGGCGAGCTGTTCGCCGCCATGCGCGAGTTGCGCCGCATCGGGCGACGACGCGACGAGGCGGCCGGTGACGTCGATGTCGGCGAGCATGTCGCCGACGACCTCGGCAACCTGCGGCTGCACGTGCGCGAGCGCGCCCGGCATGCGTTCGCCCCACCACGGCAGCAGCAGCAGCGGCCCGAGCGCGGCGAACAGCATCGCTGCGCGCGGCAGGCCCGCCATGAGCAGCCCCATGCCGCGCAACCAGAGCCAGGCGCCGACCACGAGCAAAAGCGCTCCGGCGAGCCAGGCGCCCGCGTTGCCGGGGTGGCGTTTGTCGGCGACGAACGCCGCCGGCATTCCCCCGGCGGGATCGCGCGGATCGAGCGCGAGCGGGAATGCGGGCACCGGCGTGCCCCAGCCTGCGAGCGCCGCATCGAGCGGACGATCGAGGCGCCGCCGCAGCGCATCCCATGCGCTGCGCGAGACGCGTGCGTCGAAGGCGCTGAAGGGCGGGTGCGCCTTCAGCCAGGCGCTCTCGGCCTGGCCGATGCGGACCGTCGGCACCGCGAAACCGCGCGCGTCGCGCGGCATCGCGAACGGCACGCCGGGCGCCATCGTCACGTCGTCGACGAGCATCGGCAGGATTTCCTCGCCGTGCACGTTGATGCGATTGCCGCAGTAGGCGCGTCGCAGCGGATCGCCCCACTCGCCTTGCCAGGCGACGATCGCGCAATGCGTCGCGCGTGCAGGGCCCGCCCAGTTGCCGCGATCGCCTTGCGCCGCCGCGTCGAAGTCGAGCGCGAGCCAGGCATCGACGATGCGGCCGTCGACCGATGCGGTGTAGCTGCGGTAGTGCCAGGCATCGAGGAGCCGCGCCGGCCCCACCAGCCAGCCGGTGCTGAGCAGCACGATCGCGACGCCGAGCGGGAACGCAGCGATGAAGCGGATCAGCGGACTGACCGCGAGACCGGCCGCCTGGCCGAGCACGAAGGCGCGCCAGCCGCGCGCCGGCGGATCCGGCGGCGGTTGCGCGGCCGCTGCCATGCGCTGCCCCGCTCGCTGCTTGCCCATCGCCCCTCCCGCGTTGCGCCGCGATTATCCGCCCGCTGCAGCCTGCGCGCTCGTGTCGCTTACCATGGGCGTTTCCGTGCCCCGGCTCCGCCCGCCATGAACAAAACGTACGACCGCGCCTACTTCGACAAGTGGTACCGCAGCCCGGCGCATCGCGTCGGCTCGCGCGCCGAGCTCGCGCGCAAGGTCGCGATGGTCGTGCATCTGGCCGAGTACTACCTCGCGCGGCCGCTGCGCAACGTGCTCGACGTCGGCTGCGGCGAGGCGGCGTGGCGCGCGCCATTGCTGCAGCTGCGGCCGCACCTCGCCTACCGCGGCCTCGATTCGAGCGAGTACGCGGTCGCACGCTACGGCCGCGCGCGCAACATCGGGCTCGCAACGTTCGGCCAGCTCGCCGAACTGCGCTTCGACGAACGCTTCGACCTCGTCGTCTGCAGCGACATGCTGCACTACGTGCCGGCACGCGAGGTCGCGCGCGGCCTGTCGGGCTTCGTGGACCTGCTCGAGGGGCTCGCCTTCATCGAGGTATTCACCGCGCGCGATGATCCCGGCGGTGACACCGCGGGCTTCATCGCGCGTTCGCCCGCCTGGTATCGCTCGCGCTTCGCCACGGCCGGCCTGCTCGCGTGCGGCTCGCACGCGTATCTGTCGCCGCGCCTCGCGCGTTCGGTTGCCGCGCTCGAGTGCATCCCGGCGCGCGCATGAGCGCGTACCGCTTCGGCGCGTTCACGCTCGATGCGCCGGCGCGCGAACTGAGCAAGGACGGCGTGCGCATCGCGTTGCCGGCGCGCGCGTTCACGTGCCTGCTCATGCTGGTCGAGCGACGCGAGCGTGCGGTCGCTCGCGACGAACTCATCCGCGCGCTGTGGCGCCACGGCGCGGCCACCGACGTGCAGCTCGGCCAGCTCATCGTGCAATGCCGGCGCGCGCTCGACGACGACGGCCAGACGCAGTGGGCGATTCGCACGGTGGCCGGATTCGGCTACCAATGGGTCGCACCGACGGTCGCGCTCGACGCGACGCCCGCGCCGGCCGATGCGCCGGCACCGCGCGAGGACGATCGCTCCGGGCCGACCCCGCCCGTTGAACGGGCCACCGCGATGCGTCCGCGGCGGCGCTGGCGCGCGAGCGCCGGGTTCGCGCTGATCGCATTGCTCGCGCTGGGAGCGTCCTGGGCCTGGATGCACCGGCGCACGGCAGCCGTCCTCGCCGATGCGTCGTCCGCGCGCGTCGTCGTGCTGCCGCTCGCCGCGGGCGATGGCGACGAGCGCTGGCTGCGCCTCGGTGGCATGGACCTCGTCGCCGATCGGCTGCGCCGCAGCGGGCTCGTCGTGCAACCGAGCGAGCAGACCGTCGGCCAGTTGCGCGCGCTCGAGGAAGCGGGCGGTGACGAGGCGCAGGACGCCACGGTCGCGATTCGGCGCGCCGCACCGGCGGCGACGCTCGTCGAAGGCGACGTCGCGCAGCGCGACGGTCGCTGGTTCGTCCGCCTGCGCGCCGCGCGAACGCATGGCGCGCCGCCGCTCGCGGCGGTCGCCGACGACGTCAATGTGATTGCGGCGGTGCGCGACGCAGCGGATCGCCTCGCCGCCGCCCTTGGCCGCGTGCCGGCGAGCGGCGCGGATGCGGAGTACATCAGCGAAACCGTGCAGCGCGCGCAGGCGGCGCTGCTCGCGAACGAGCCCGACACCGCGCGCACGATCCTGCTCGGCGACGCGCGGCTCGCACGCGATGCCCCACGCCTGCGCCTGCAACTGGCCGAGGTCGACATTCGCGCGGGCCGCCTCGACGAGGCGCGCCTCGCGCTCGAGGAAATGCTCGCAGCGCCAGGAACCGCGGGCGTCTTCCGTGCGCAGCTGCTCGCCGCGCGCGGCCTCATCGCCGTGCGTTCGGGCCAGTACGCCGAGGCCGGACGCTGGTTCGGCGACGGCATCGACGCGCTCGGCGATGCGCCCGAGCCGCAACTGCGCGGCCGCCTGCACAACGGCCGCGCGGTCAGCCGCACCTCGCTCGAGGACTACCCGGCGGCGCTGCTCGACTACGGCATCGCACGCGACGCGTTCCAGCGCGCCGGCGACGAAGGCGGCGTCGCGCGCGTCGACGGCAACATCGGCGCGATGGAGCTGCTGCGTGCACATCCCGCGCAGGCCGAGCCGTATCTCGTGGCCGCGATCGCACGCTTCGAAGCGCTCGGTCTCGTGCAGGAACGCATCGGCGAGCTGCAGCTGCTGTTCGAGGCGCGCCGCGCGCAACTGGACAACACGCGGGCATGGGAGGCGATGGACGCGTCGTGGGCGCAACGCGCGCGCGTGCCGAGCCGCTACTCGCGCCTGTCGATGCGCCTGTATCGCACCGAGCAACTGCTGCAGCAGGGCCGCCACAACGAAGCCGGCGAGTTGCTCGACGATCCGGCCAACGATGGCCGGCCCGCCGACGTGGCCGAGAACGAGCGCATCCGTCTGCTGCGCGCCGGACTCGCCTGGCGCCGTGGTGACGGCGTGGGCGCACTCGCCGAGCTTGCGAGCGTACCGGCTGAGGCGCTCGCCTCCGCCGACAGCGACATCATCCGCGCCGACGTCGAATTGCTGCGCGCGCGCATCGAGCGTTCGCTCGGCCGCACCCGGACGACGGCCGGCGCAGCCGAGCCGGGCGCCGACGCCGCGACGAATGCGCGCACCCCGCTGCGCCGGCTCGCCTCGGCCAACCGGGCCTGGGCGGAGCATCGCGACGACGACGCGACACGGATGTTCGCGTCCGCGTTCGCGCTCGCCCAGGCGCAGGGCGTGCCGCTCACGATCGTGCGGGTCGCCGTTGACTACGTCGACTACCTGCTCGCGCGCTCGCGCCTCGCCGAAGCCGCCGCGATCGCGAGCCAGGTCGCGCTGTGGGCGGACCGCGACTACGACGCCGCGCTCGTGCAGCTCGCCCTCGCCCGCGCGCAGGGTCGGCGCGAGGCCTGGCAGGCCGCGTTCGATACCGCTCGCCGTCTCGCCGGCGAGCGCGCGATCCCGCGCGTGCTCGGCACGCCACCCGGCTGAGGCTGGCGCACCGAATGCCTTGTCGGAACGCGATCCGAACGCGATTCGCATCCGATTCGAACGCCCGGGCCGGCGCGCAGCGGCAGGCTCGGACGGCCCGCGCTCAGGCGGATACCATCGTTCACGAGGCTTCCATGCACCTGCGACCTGTCCTGTTCTTCCAGCTCGCGGCCTTCGCGGCCGCGAACGCCACCGCGGGCACGCCCGCACCGCATTACCATCTCGCGCCGATCACGATCCCGGATTCCAACGGCGTCTACGTCGCCGACATCAACGAGGCGGGCCAGGCGGTCGGCTATTACGTCGATGCGAACTTCGCCAACCAGGCCTTCCTGTTCGACGGCGGGCAGGTCATCACGCTGTCGCGCCCGGCCGGCCGCGACGAAGCGATGGCGACCGCGATCAACGACCTCGGCCAGATCGTCGGCTACGCATCGACGATCACCGACGACGGCGCGCAGACGACCGCGCTGCTGTGGGACGCGGCGCAGCCGGACGGCTACGTCGTGATCGGTGACGACCAGGCGAACAAGCTCAACCCGGCCGACATCAACAACGCCGGCGTCGTCGTCGGCCTTGCCTCGCAGGACGGCGCATTCCGCGCGTTCAGCTGGAGCGCGGCCGGCGGCCTCGTCGACGACGGCGTGCCGCCGAATGGCCCCGACACGCAGGCGTACTGGTCGGCGATCAACGATGCCGGCACGATCGTGGGCGGCTGGAATGCGATCTTCGCCGCGTCGCACGCGACCACCGGCACGTTCGGCACGCCGGGCATCGTGCCGATCGCGGCCGGGGTCGATGATGTCGCGAGCATGGCGCACGGCATCGACGAGGGCGGCACCGCGGTCGGCGAGATGGACGTCGCGAATGACGGACACGCGGTGCCCGTCGTATTCCAGGGCGGCATCGCGACCGAAATCCCGGGTGCGCTGCTCGGTCTTTCGACCGGCGCGGCCTACGGCATCAATGCCGACGGCACGATCGTCGGCCGCGCGCAGGATTTCGCCACGCTTTCCTTCAAGGCATTCGTCTACAGCGACGGCGTCGCCTACGACCTGCTCGCACAATGCGACGGCGACGCGGGTTTCCCGTACCTGCTCAAGGCGTCGGCGATCAACGACCACGGCGTGATCGTCGGCGTCGGCCGCGTCGGCGACTTCGAGGTCGGCAGCTTCATCGCGACACCGGTCGGCGACGACGCGATCTTCGACGACGGCTTCGACGGCTGACGCACCAGCACGGGGCCGCGACGCCGCCGGCCGCGCGCGCCGCGACCGGCGGCCTCTTGCTGCCGTGCGGCGCTTACCGCTTCGCCGCGCCGAGCAAGTGCTCGCGCGTCGGCCGTCGCACCGGCACGTCGTTCGCGTCGCAGCTGCCGAGCCGGCAGAGCTCGGCGCGGATCGCGTCCGCGTTCTGCGCAATGACGTGGAACAGCGCGTTCTCTTCCATCGAGCCGTGCACCGCGGCGGAACCCGGTCCGCGCGCGTAGACCGCTACATCGTCGCCGCCGTGCGTTTCCGCGCCGAGCGGGACCATCGCTTCCTGCTCGTAGTCCGGCGCTTCGGTGTCGACGTGCTCGAGATCCGGACGCCCGTGTTCGGCACGGCGGTAGCCGCTACCGTCATGCGGATAGCGCTTGGGGCCTTCCGGCTGGCGCGCGCTCGCGCCCGGGTAGCCCGGGCCGTTCGCGTACTGCAGCGTCGTGTACGGCAGGCCGGTCGCGTCGCGCGCGTAGTCGTCGGTCGGCTTGCCCTCGCCGCTCGCGCCGCGCACCTTGCCGAGGATCGGATTGCCGCGCGCGGGGTAGCCGACGAAGGTGAGCGTATGACTGTGGTCGGCGGTGACGAGGATCAGCGTATCGTCGGCCGAGGTCATCTCGTCTGCGACGGCGACCGCATGCGCGAACTCGATCGTTTCGTCGAGCGCGCGGAACGCATTGCCGGCATGGCTGCCATGGTCGATGCGCCCGCCCTCGACCATGAGGAAGTAGCCGTTCGGGCGGTGCTGCAGCACGGTCAGGGCCGCGCGCGTCATCTCCGACAGGCTCGGTTCGCCAGCAGGATCCTTCGCGCGCTCGTGCTCGAACTTGAGGTGCTCGACATCGAACAGGCCAAGCACGCGGCGCGTGCGGGCGAGATCGAGCGCATCGAGCTGCTGCGTGTTCCAGACGTACTCGGCGCCCGGCTGCCGTTTCCAGTCGGCGACGAGGTCGCGGCCATCGAGGCGCTTGCCGGGGAAGCCGGCATACTCGGGATCCTTCTGGCTCGCCGGCATGAACTCGGTGCGCCCGCCACCGAACGCGACCGTGATGCCGTCGCCGATGTGGAAGTCGACGAGCTGCTGCGCGAAGTCGAGGCAGCCCGCGGCACGATCGGCATCCGACATGTCGGCGTCGACTTCCCAGTTGCGTTCGGGCAAGTGGCCATAGGTCGCTGCGGGCGTCGCGTGGGTAATGCGCGTGGTGGTGACGATGCCGGTCGCGAGCCCGGCCGCGGCGGCGAGTTCGAGCGCGCTGACGAGCTCGGTGCCCCGGCTCGACGCGCAGTCACCGCGCGTCGCGCGCTGGTCGACGCCGATCACGCCGAAGCGCGTCTTCACGCCGGTCATGATCGCGGTCATCGTGCCGGCGGAATCGGGCGTCTGGTGGTCGGTCTCGTAGGTCTTGCTGAGCGCGCTCGCGGGGAAATTCTCGAACGACAGGCGGTTCTCCTCGCCCGAGCCACCCTTGCGCTGGCCATCGAGGATGCGCGCGGCGGTGATCGTCGGGATGCTCATGCCGTCGCCGAGGAACACGATCACGTTCTTTGCGTGCGCGCGCCGCGGCAGGTTCGCGTGTGCGGCGGCGGCGCCGGCGCGGAACCACCAGTCCGGCGTTTCTCCGTCCGGATGATGGATGACGGGCACGTCGATCGCGCTGCCGGTCGCATCGGCACGCGGCCTTGCCGGCGCGCATCCGGCACACGCCAGACCGATCGCGGCGCCGGCGGCGACGAGGCGCAGGTACAGGTACGGCATCGGGCGACTCCTCACGAACACAGTGCGACAGTGCAGCACATTCCCGTTGCAGGTGCCATCGCGAGGGTGAGCGCGCTATCGACGCACCCACCCTGCTCGTCCTCCGGCGAAAGCCGGGATCCAGCGTGTTCGACGCGAGCGCCGACGCGACGTGTCTCGCGTCCGGCGAGTCGTTCCCCTGCGCGCGCGATCGGGGCGCTGCGCTCAGCGCGGCCGACGCGCGCGGCCGCGCGCGGGCTTCGCGGCTGGCTTGCGCGTGGGCGCGGCCTTTTTCTTCGGCATCGAGGGCGACCCCGCGAGCGCCGGCATGCGCAGGCCGCGCAGGGTCGCCGCACCGACCTGCGGCGTGCGTCCTACGCGCGCATCGAGTTCCTCCATCCAGCGCTGTGCGACGCGTTCCCAGCCGGGCGCGGTGAAGTGGATCTCGTCGTGCCAGAACGAGGCGGGCATCGCCGCGACGAGTGGACGCAGGTCGAAATAGGCGACGCCCGGCAATGCCGCGAGCCGTGCGTTGAAGCGACTCATGATCTCGTCGACGATTGCGCGCGCATGCACCGCATCGAGGCCGCAATGCTGCAGCAGCCACGGCCCGACCCATGGGCCGATGCCGAGCAGCGGCAACCAGGTGGAACCGGGCTCGAGCGTCGGGTTGATCGGCCCGTAGCCGTTCGTGAGCACCGGCGCGCTGCCGGGCACGAGGCGTGCGAGCAAAGCGCCCCAGCGGTTCGCGACCTGCTCGAAGATCGCGTCGAGGGCGGCATCGTCGATGTGCGCGTCGCCGTCGCCGCCGCTGACGTAGCTCTGGATCTTCGGAATGAAATCATTGCCGCCACCGCTGACCATGAACGCGTCGAATGCGAACGGCCGCTGCTGGCGCGCGAACTCGCTGCGCACGTAGTCGAGCGCGAGGAGGTCATGGTCGCCCGGCATCTGCTTCATCTCGAAGCCGACCTTGGCGATCGACAGTACGTTGAAACCCGGATGCGTCGGGTCGATCGCGCGCACCCAGTCGTCGTCGTTGAGCAGGTTGACGACCGACGCGCCGCGCCACCATCCGCCCGGGGCGGCCAGCCAGGAATCGCCGGTCGCGAATACCTTGATCGCCTTGCTGCGGCTCTTGCAGCGGGCCAGGAAGAGGTCGCAGCGGTCGAGCGGATACTCGCGGATCGGACCGGCCATGGCGCGCTCCAGCGCCGGGGTGCCGGCCGGCGCGTATACGAGTGTACCGCGCCGCGGTACGCGCGGATCAGCGCGACGCGGCGAGGCGGCTGTGGCGGATGCCGTAGGCGAAATAGATCACAAGGCCGAGGGCGACCCAGCCGATGAACACGGCCCAGGTGATCGCGGCGAGCTCGGACAAGAGCCAGACCGAGAACACGATGCCGACGACCGGCACGACCGGCACCCACGGCGTGCGGAACGCGCGCGGCAGGTCGGGCTTGCGCCGGCGCAGGATCAGCACCGCGCTGCAGATCACGATGAACGCCGACAGCACGCCGATGTTGACGAGCTTGGCCACTTCGCCGAGCGGGAACAGGCCGGCGACGAGCGCGGTGAAGAGGCCGAGCGCGAGCGTCGGTCGGTGCGGCGTGCCGTAGCCCGGGTGCACCTTGGCGAACCAGCCGGGCAGCAGGCCGTCGCGCGACAGCGCGAACCAGATGCGCGCCGCGGCGAGCATGAAGGCGAAGATCACGCTGAGGATGCTCGCGACCGCAGTCGCCGAGATCGCCGCGCCGATCCACTTCATGCCCAGTGCCTGGAACGCGTGCGCGACCGGCGCGTCGTTGCCGAGCTGGGTGTAGGACACCATGCCGGTCAGCACGAGCGTGATCGCGATGTAGAGCGTCATCGACACGCCGAGCGAAAGCAGGATCGCGCGCGGCAGGTCGCGCTGCGGGTCCTTCGCTTCCTCCGCGGCGGTGGTGAGCGTGTCGTAGCCGAACACCGCGAAGAACACGACCGCCGCCGCGGTGACGACGCCCTGCCAGCCGTAGTGGCCGACGCCGTCCGCGCCGACGACGCGTTCGGGCACGAACGGATGCCAGTTCGCCGGGTCGACGTAGAACGCGCCGACGCCGATGACGACCACGACCGCGACCACCTTGATCGCGACGATCAGCGTGTTCGCGCGCGCACCCCATTCGGTGCGCATCGTCAGCAGCAGCGCGACCGCCATCGCGACGAGCGCGCCGATGAGGTTGAAGACGCGGCCGTCGCCCGAATGCGGCGCGCCGCGCAAGGCTTCGGGCAGGTGCAGGCCGAACGCGTCGAACAGGTTGAGCACGTAGCCGGACCAGCCGCTCGCGACCGCGGCGACGATGAGCGCGTATTCGAGCAGCAGGTCCCAGCCGATCAGCCAGGCGACGAGTTCGCCGAGCGTCGCGTAGCTGTACGTGTAGGCGCTGCCGGTGACCGGGATGAGCCCGGCGAACTCGGCGTAGCAGAGCGCCGCGGCGGCGCTCGCGATGCCGGCGATGATGAAGGACAGCGCGACCGCCGGGCCCGCATTCGCGGCGGCCTGCTGGCCCGCGAGCACGAAGATGCCGACGCCGATGATGCCGCCGAGGCCGATCGCGGTGAGCTGCCAGACGCCGAGCACGCGACGGAAGTCGCGGCGCGAGCCGAGTTCGGCCTGCAGCTGTTCGATCGGCTTGTGACGCGTCAGTTGCGCGAGCAGGCTCATGCGGCATTCCCCTGGACGGAAGCGCGATCATAGCGGCAACGCCGCCTCGCGCTCAGGCGCAGTGCAGCACGAGTCACGTGCCGCGCGCGCAAGGCGGCGCCGCGGGCGTAGCGCAAGACGTCGCGCGGGCGCGGCGCTCAGCCGTCGAAGCCGTCGGCGAAGATCTCGTCGACGATCGAAATGCCGAGCGTGCCGTCGGGATTGAGGTTCTGCACGCGGATCGTCGCGTCGGCGTCGCCGTCCTGCCATGCGTAGACCGCGAAGCCGCCGCTGCCGCTCGTGGCGACCGTGCGGCCGGTGTAGCGGTCGCTCTTCACCACGGCCGTCTGCGCCGCCCAGACGTAGTCGCCGGCGGTGTCGAGCCGTGCGACCGTCAGCGGCTGGTTCGCGGCGGGAATCGCGCCGGTGACCCAGCCGGCGAGCACGCCGTCCGGCATCGGCAAGGCAGTGAGCTGCGAGATCACATGGGTGCCGTCGGTCGCCTCGGTGAGCGGCACGAGCACCTTGCCGGTGTCGCCCCACGCACGCGCGCCGGTGCTGTCGATGCGCTGCGCCGAGACGCCGTCGAAATCGGCGCCGCCGGAATTGAGGTAGTCGTTCCAGACCACGTAGATGCTGCCGCTCGCGGCGTCCCAGCTCGCGACCGTGCCGAGGTGCGAGTGGGTGGTGTCGGTCGTCGCGAGCACGCCGTCGGTGCCGAGCAGCAGGTTGCCGTCCGCGTCGATGTGCTGCACGCGTGCGTTCTGCACGAGGCCGATCGCGTCGTAGTCCCAGAACACGCCGCCGCCCGCGCCGTCGGCGAGGAACGGTGGGTAGTAGCCGGCCTGCAGGTTGCCGACGCCGAACACGCGCACGGCGGTGCCGCCACCCCACAGCGGAGCGCCATCGGCCGCGGCGAGCTTCTGTGCGCGCAGGATGCGCGTCGGACCCGACTGGTTCGACCACGACACGATCGCATCGCCGCCGAGGCCGGGCTGCACGCCGCCGAGCAGCTTGACGCCGCTCGGCTGGTTCAGCAGTACGCCATTAGCGGTCCACGACGCGTTGCCGGCGGCATCGAGCTTCTGCGCGCGTACGCCGCTGTCGGCGGACCACGCGACGACGATGTCGCCATCGGTGGTCGCCGTGACGTATGCGTTGTAAACCGCTTCGGTCGATGCGGGTGCGGACACGGAGAGGCCGTTGGCGCCCCACGCGAGCGTGCCGTCGGCGAGCACCTTGCTCGTCGCGATGTGCTCGTCGTCGGAACCGTTGGCGCAGCAGTTGAACGACACGTAGGCATTGCCCGCGGCATCGACGGCGAGGCCGTAGTCGTAGGTGAAGCTGTAGCCGCGGTCGGCGACGAGCACGCCGTCGTGCGGCCACTGTTCGTGGCCACCCGCGTCCAGGCGCTGCAGGCGCACGTCGTAGCCGCTCGCATCGGCGAACCAGCTCACGTAGAAGCCGCCGTCCGGTGCGGCGACGATCTTCGGCTGCGTGGTACCCCCGGGCGCGTCACCGACGACGAGGTTGTTCGCCGCATCGGACGACCACTGCGCGTGCGCGGCGGCCGCGAACGATCCGGCGAGCGCGAGCGATGCGGGGCGGAGCGTGAGCAGGGGCCGGCGCTTCATGGCGATCTCTCCCTCGGGCAGGGCGGCGCGTGCGCCGTCGGACGATGCCGCGGAGCTTCGGGTTCCGCGATCGGACGGGCCATTGTGTCCCGTTGGGCCGCACGCGCAAGCGGCGCGTCAGGTACCGAGGGCCTGCGACACGCAGACGCAGGGCGGCGTGCCGTCGCCGTCGGGGTCGACGCGCATCGCGCGTGCCCGGCCTTCACGCTTGGCGCGGTAGAGCGCCGCGTCGGCACGCGCGATCGCGAGTTCGAGGCCGAGCGAGGGCGCGTCCGCGGGCGGGAACGCGATCGCGCCGATCGACGCGGTGACGGCGAGACCGTGCGTGCCGGCCTGCACCGGCGTCGACGACAGTTCGCCGAGCAGCCCGCGCAGCGGTTCGTCGGCGGCGCTGCGCTCGACATCGCGCAGCAGCAGCAGGAATTCCTCGCCGCCCCAGCGCAGCACGATGTCGCCCGCGCGCGCCACGCGCAGCAGGCGGCGCGCGATCTCGGCCAGCACGGCGTCGCCCGCATCGTGGCCGCACTCGTCGTTGATGCGCTTGAAATGGTCGACGTCGAGCAGCACGACGAGCAGCGCATGCGTCGGTGGTGCGCGTCGTGCATGCTCGGCTTCGGTCGGCGCGGCGAGCGCGAAGTAGCGGCGGTTCATGAGGCCTGTCAGCGGATCGGTCACCGCCGCCTGTTCGAGCCGCGCGTTCGCCGCGGCGAGTTCGCCCGTGCGCAGCGCGACCTCCGCTTCGAGCGCCTGCGCGCGGCGGCTCGCCGCGCGGAGGCGCCAGCGGCCGATGCCGAGGCCGAGCGCGAGCAGCAGCAGCGCCGCCGCGGCGATCGCCCACGGCCGCTGCCACCAGTGCGCATCGACACCGAATGCGAAATCGATCGGTTCGGCGGCGACGCCGTCGGCGTCGCGAGCTTCGACCTGCAGGCGATAGTGTCCCGGCGGCAGGCGTGGATACGCGACGCTGGTCGCCGTGCTCCATGCGCCGAACGCATCCTCGAGGCCGAGCAGGCGCACGCGATAGCGTGTCGCGTACTCGCGGTCGAAGGCGAACAGGCCGTAGTCGAAGCTTGCGCTGCTGTCGTCGGGCGACAGTTGCGCCCCGCCCGCGAGCGGCTGCTGCGCGCGCCCGTGGCGTGCGGCGAGCAGGCGCAACGGCGCGCGGGCCGCCGCGGCATCGACTTCAGGCTGCAGCGCAGCGAGGCCGACCGCGGTCGCGCCGAACACGCGGCCACGGTCGTCGACGGCGACGGCGCCGATCTCCGGGCTCGAAAGGCCCGCTTCGGGGCCGTACACGCGGCCCTGCTGGTCGCTGCCGCCGTCGCGACGCAGGCTCATGACGCCGCGTGCACCGAACACGTAGACCTCGTCGCCGACGACGCGTACGCGCGTCAGTGCACCGAGTTCGCGCGCCGCGGGAAAGGCGGCGCAGGCGCCATCGGCGTCGAGCCGGCGCAGGCCGTTGCGCGAGGCGATCCAGAGGCGCGCACCGCCGTCCTCGACATCGAGCGCGAACGGCGCGAGACCGGTGAGGCACGGCGCCTCGACGGCGTGCCAACCATCATGGTCCAGGCGCGCGAGGCCGTCGGCGGTCGCGGCCCAGACGCGGTCTTCGCCCGAGCCGCCGGGCTCCGGCGCGGCGACGAGATGCGGCACCGCGACGCCAGGCATGAGACCGGGCACGTTTTCGACGCGGCGCAAGCCCTCGTCGGCACGCCAGCGCGCGAGGCCGTGGCCGCTCGCTGCATAGAGTTCGTAGCCACCGTCGGCGAGATGCCGCAGCGCGAGCCGGTCCGCCGAGACCGCGGGCAGCGCGGAGTTGTCGACGGTGAAGTCGAGTTCGAGCGCGTCGCCGCGCCAGCGCTGCAACCCCGAGCGGTGGGCGATCCAGCGGCTGCCGTCGGGCGCATCGACGAGGTCGTAGACGAGCTGGGTGTTGCGCGCTGGTGGCAGCAACGGCACGAAGCGCCCGTCGCTCCAGCGCGCGGCGCCGCTCGCGGTACCGACCCAGAGCATGCGCGCAGGAGCCGACCAGCCGACGCCGAGCACGATGCGGTCTGGCAGGCCCATGCGCTCGTCGAACAGCGCCCAGCGATGGCGCTCGACGCGCGCGATGCCCGCGCTCATCGTGCCGATCCACAGCGCGCCGCGATGACGCTCGCGCAGCAGGCTCGCGACCGCGTTGGACGGCAGGCCGTGCTGGCTGTCGATGAGGCGCCACGTGCCATCGGCACGGATCTCGAGCAGCCCTCCCGGCCGCAGGCCGGCGTAAAGCACGGGGCGGCCCTGCTCGTCGACGTCCGATTGCAGCGCGAATACCATCGCGTTCGGCAGGCCGCGCGTGCCGGTCCACGATTCGAGTCGCCGGCCGTACCAGCGCGCGAGGCCGCGACCGCTGCCGATCCAGAGGTCGCCCGCGTGGCGCACGATCGCGAGGCCGACGCTGTTGGGTAGGCCGTTGGAGCGATCGAACACGACGCCGCTGCGGTGCGGCGTCGCCTCGTCGATGCCTTCGAGCTGGATCACGCCCTCGTAGTTCGTGCCGACCCACAGCCGCCAGGTGCCGTCGATCGCTTCGCCGTAGAGTCCGCGCGCACCCGCTTCGCCCAGTGCGTCGATGCGTTCGCAGCGCGTGACGCGGCAGCGGAACAGGCCGCCGGAGCCGGCGATCCAGAGGCGGCCGTCGGGCGCTTCCCAGAACGCGTTGATCTCTTCCGCGCCGGGCAACGGCACCGCGCTCGCGACACCGTCGGCGATGCGCCAGGCGCCGACCGCATCGGTGCCGATCCACAACGCGCCATCGCGCGCCTGCACGAGGGCGCCGACCGCGTACGCCTGTTCGCCGGTCGGCAAGTCGATCGCGTGCCACGCGCGGCCGTCGTAGCGCGCAAGACCATGATTGGTGCCTGCATAGACGTAACCGTCGGCGTCCTGCAGCAGCGCGAGCACGCTGTTCTGCGGGAGCCCGTCCGCACTCGTGAAACTGCGGAATGCACGCCATTCGAGCGCGCCGTCCGGTTGTGCGCGCGCGGTCGCCACGAGCAGCGCGAACATCGCGCCGACGATCGCCGCTCGTATGCGAATCCCCATGCTGGCCCCTGCGCGCCCCTACGGCGCGAGTGTACGGCGGCGACGCCCGCATGGCCGAGGGCACGCGAGAAAATCCCTTCGCCGAATCTGAACCGCGGCCCGCTTATCCGCCGACTGAACATTCAGCGCGCGTTTCTTGCGGCGCGGCGAGCCGCGGTGCTCGAATCGCCGACGTCGTATCCACTTCGAACCGCCCCGAGGAGGCATCATGTACACGTCCATCCATCGCGCTTCGCTTGCCCTCGCTGCAGCGCTCGTTGCCGCGCCTGCATTTGCGCAAACGGACCTGGAGGCGAAGATGAAAGGCGACGATCGGCCGTCGGATTCGCAGGTCGAACTGCGCAATCAATCGCGCTGGTCACTGGAAGAACTCTATTTCGCTCCGGTCGGCAGCGATCACTGGGGCCCGAACCAGCTCGGCCACCATGCCGTGCATCCGGACGGGACCTTCACGCTGACCGGCATCACCTGCGACAAGTACGACGTGAAGATGGTCGACGACGACGACAACGAATGCATCGTGCGCGATGTCTCGCTGTGCGGCGCCGACCGCATCTGGCGCATCGACAATCGCGACCTCGCGCGCTGCCAGGCGCGTACGAACCGCGAGTGATGCGGTCCTTGCCGCCCGGGGCGCGACGCGCGTCCCGGGTGGCGCGCGGTCAGCGCGACTTGCTGCGGCGACGCGCGCTGAGTTCTTCCGGCGGCGCGAACGAGTCCGGGCGCGCCACGCGCCAGAAGCGCTGGAACACCGCGTGCTCGGGCACCACATCGCCGAGCAGTTCGCCGGGTTCGAGGAAGCGGTAGAGCGCGGCGAGCGAGCGCACTTCGTTCGACGAAACGCGACGGATCACGTGTTCGGGACCGAGCTCGGACGGATGCTCGAGGCCCGCCGCCTGCAGCAGTTCCTTCAGCGCGCGCAACGTGTTCTCGTGGAAGTTCGCCACGCGTGACGCCTTGTCCGGCACGTCGAGCTTGTTCCAGCGGCTCGGGTCCTGCGTCGCGACGCCGGTCGGGCAGCGATCGGTGTGGCAGCTTTGCGACTGGATGCAGCCGAGCGCGAACATGAAACCGCGCGCGGCGTTGCACCAGTCGGCGCCGATGCTGAGGGTGCGCGCGAGAGCGAGCGCGGTGATCACCTTGCCGCTCGCACCGATGCGGATCCGATCGCGCAGCTCCAGACCGACGAGCGTATTGTGCACGAGCATGAGCGCTTCGCGCAGCGGGGCGCCGACGTGGTCGGTGAATTCGAGCGGCGCCGCGCCGGTACCGCCTTCGCCGCCGTCGACGACGATGAAGTCGGGCAGGATGCCGGTCGTCGTCATCGCCTTGGCGATGCCGAACCATTCCCATGGATGGCCGACCGCGAGCTTGAAGCCGGTCGGCTTGCCGCCCGACAGTTCGCGCAGGCGCGCGACGAACTGCAACAGGCCCTCGGGCGTGTCGAACGCGGAATGGCGCGCCGGCGAGATGCAGTCCTCGCCCATCGCGACGCCGCGCGTCGCGGCGATCTCCGCGCTCACCTTCGGCGCCGGCAGCACGCCGCCGTGGCCGGGCTTGGCGCCCTGCGACAGCTTGATCTCGATCATCCTGACCTGCTCGAGCACCGCCTTCTCGACGAATCGAGCCTCGCTGAACACGCCCGCGCGCTCGCACGCGCCGAAATAGCCCGAGCCGAGTTCCCAGACGATGTCGCCGCCGTTCTCGCGGTGGTAGGCCGACAGCGAACCCTCGCCGGTATCGTGGTAGAAGCGGCCGCGGCGCGCGCCCTCGTTGAGCGCGCGGATCGCATTCGGCGAAATCGCGCCGAAACTCATCGCCGAGATGTTGAACACGCTCGCCGAATACGGCGCCGCGCACTGCGCGCCGACCTCGATGCGGAAATCGTGGCCGTCGATGCGGCTCGGCCGGATCGAATGGTTGAGCCATTCGTAGCGCTCGGCGTACATGTCCAGTTCGCTGCCGAACGGGCGCACGTCGAGCATGTTCTTCGCGCGCTGCTTCACGACCTCGCGCTGCACGTGCGAAAACGGCACTTCCTCGTTGTCGGACTCGACCACGTACTGGCGCAGCATCGGCCGCACGTACTCGAAGAAGAAGCGCACGTGGCAGATCAACGGGTAGTTGCGGCGCAGCGTCGAGCGCTTCTGCAGGAGATCGGCGAGGCCGACGACGACGAGCACCGCACTGGCGAGCGCGACGAGGCGCACGCCGAGGCCGAGTTCCCAGCCCGAGAACGCGAGCGCGCACACGACGACGCAGGCGATGAAGGCGAGATAGCGCGAGGGCAGCCAGTGTTCCATCGGCGACTCCGGGTCGATTCGCGTGATGCGGCAGCATAGCCGAGGTTCCACGCCCGCCATTGCGGGCTAAACTCGGCGGGATGGAAGACAGCGAGC
This sequence comes from Dokdonella sp., assembly GCF_051958935.1. Taxonomy (GTDB): domain Bacteria; phylum Pseudomonadota; class Gammaproteobacteria; order Xanthomonadales; family Rhodanobacteraceae; genus Dokdonella_A. The sequence goes on from NZ_JBQCFP010000105.1 coordinate 19,747, forward strand.
GCCCCAAGCCACCGCGTCGACGCACACCGGGCGAAAGCGAGGCCGGCAGCGATACGCCCGCGGCGACGCCGAGGACGCGGCGCAGCGCGGCGCCTGCCGATGCCGGGGCCGCACCGAAACGTGCGCCGCGCGCGCGCAAGGCCGCCGCGCCCGCCGATGCGGGCGGGACGGCGCGCGACGACGTGCGCGCGGCTGCAGCGCCGGCCGCGCGGGCGCCAGCCCGCCGCACGGCGTCGCCGAGGCCCACGCCGGCGACGACGCACGCCACACCCGATGCCTCGCCCGCCGACGAGGCGCCGGCGGTCGTGCCCTCGTTCGCGCGCAAGGCCGAGCCGCCGCCGCGCGCCGCGGTGCCGGCGCGTCCGGCCGATACGTCCACGCGCAGTGCGCGCGTCATCGACTGGCTGCTCGGCTGCGTCCCGGACGCGCACCGCGCGCGCATCCGCGAATACCTCGTGCTGATGCGCCTCGACCGCCCGGTCGGCGCCTTGCTGCTGCTGTGGCCGACCTGGTGGGCACTGTGGTTCGCGGCGAACGACTTCCCGCCGCCGGGCGCGCTCGTGATCTTTACGCTCGGCGTGTTCGTCATGCGAAGTGCCGGCTGCGTGATCAACGACTACGCCGACCACGGCTGGCTCGACGCGCACGTCGAACGCACGCGCGGACGGCCGATGGCGGCGGGGCGCGTGACGAAGAAGGAGGCCCTGCTCCTGTTCGTCGGCCTGCTCGTCTTCGCGTTCGTGCTCGTGCTGTTCACCAACGCGCTGACGATCAAACTCGCCTTCGTCGGTGCCGCGCTCGCCGCGGTGTATCCGTTCACCAAGCGCGTCACCCACCTCGCGCAGGTCGTGCTCGGTGCGGCGTTCGGCTGGTCGATCCCGATGGCGTTCGCGGCGGTGACCAATTCGCTGCCGCAGCTGTGCTGGCTGCTGTTCCTCGCCAACGTGCTGTTCTCGGTCGTCTACGACACCGAGTACGCGATGGTCGACCGCGACGAGGACCTGCGCGTCGGCGCGAAGTCGACCGCGATCCTGTTCGGCGACGCCGATCGCGTGATCATCGGCGTGCTGATGGCGACGTTCCTGTTCGCGATGCTGCTCGCCGGCACGCGCGTACACCTCGACTGGCCGTATTTCGTCGGCCTCGCCGGCGCGGCGGGCCTGTTCGGCTGGCAGCAGTGGCTGATCCGCGACCGCGAACGCGGTGCGTGCTTCGCCGCGTTCCGCAACAACAACATCGTCGGGTTGCTCATCTGGCTCGGACTGTTGTTCGCGTTGGCGATCCGCTGATCGCGGACACGCGCGTCGTCCGCGCGGCGGCACTCTCGGGCGAGTGCCTCGCAGGCACACAGATGCCGCGCCGCTGCGGCCCACCTACCTGCGTGGAGCGCGGGCGAGGGCCCAGGCATCGACGCGGGCGACGCCGGCGCGGCGCAGCGTGCGGGCGGCTTCGTGCAGGGTCGCGCCGGTCGTCATGACGTCGTCGAACAAGGCGACGTGGTCGGGCCAGGCGAAATCCGGCGCGACCGCGAATGCGCCGCGCAGGTTGCGCCGACGCATCTTCGCATCGAGACCGGTCTGCGCAGGCGTCGCGCGCGAGCGCAGCAGCACGTCGTGGCGCAACGGCACGCCGACCGCTCGCGCGAGCGGTCGCGCGAGTTCGAGCGCCTGTTTGTAGCCGCGCGCGCGCAGGCGCGCGGTGTGCAGCGGCACCGGCACGACCAGCTGCGGCAGTGCGGGCGGCGCGCGACGCGCGCAGTCGACGAGCTGTTCGGCGAGCACCCGACCGGCGGCGAGGTCGGCGTGGAACTTGAAGCGCGCTTCGAGCAGGTCGAGCGGATGTTCGTAGCGCAGTGGGACCCAGGCCGCGGCGAACGGTGGCGCGCGGGCGAGGCAGGCACCGCAGGCCGGCGCGGGCGTCGCCAGCGGCAGCGCGCAGCCGGGGCAGCAGGGCGCATTCGGCGCGAGATCGCCCGCGCAGCCGGCGCACAGATCCCGCGTCCCCGCGCCCTGGCCGCCGCAGAGCAGGCAGCGCGGCGGCAACAGCAGGCGCAGGCCGCGGTCGAGCCAGCCGTCAACCCCGAAGACGTCCATCCGGTTGACAGCCTCCCACGCCACGCCGAGACTGCCGAGCCTGCCTCACCGGGCGCCGACGCCGCGAGCGCGCCCCTGAGCCCCTTCCTGTACGACGTTCCGGATTCCGCATGACCGCCTTGCGCCACGACTGGACCCGCGCCGAGATCCTCGCCCTGCTCGACCTGCCGTTCGCCGACCTCGTCGCGCGCGCGCAAGCCGTGCATCGCGAACACCACGACCCGAACGCGGTGCAGGTGTCGACCCTGCTGTCGATCAAGACCGGCGGCTGCCCCGAGGACTGCGCCTATTGCCCGCAGGCCGCGCGCTACGCGACCGGCGTGGACGCGGAAAAGCTCATGGGTCTCGACGCCGTGCTCGCCAAGGCGCAGGCGGCGAAGGCAGCCGGCGCGACGCGCTTCTGCATGGGCGCCGCGTGGCGCTCGCCGAAGGACCGCGACATTCCGAAGGTCGCGGCGATGATCGGCGCGGTCAAGGCGCTCGGCATGGAAACCTGCGCGACGCTCGGCATGCTCAGCGAAACGCAGGCGCACGCGCTCAAGCATGCCGGGCTCGACTACTACAACCACAACCTCGACAGCGCGCCCGAGTTCTACTCCGAGATCATCCACACGCGCGAATACCAGGACCGCCTCGACACGCTCGGTCATGTGCGCGACGCCGGACTCAAGACCTGCTGCGGCGGCATCGTCGGCATGGGCGAATCGCGCGAGCAGCGCGCCGGGCTGCTGCATGCGCTCGCGACCTTGCACGCGCACCCCGATTCGGTGCCGATCAACCGCCTCGTGCAGGTCGCCGGCACGCCGCTCGCGGGCACGACGATGCTCGATCCGTTCGAGTTCGTGCGCACGATCGCGGCCGCGCGCATCGTCATGCCGAAATCGATGGTGCGCCTGTCGGCCGGCCGCGCCGAGATGAGCGACGAGTTGCAGGCGCTGTGCTTCCTCGCCGGCGCGAATTCGATCTTCTACGGCGAGAAGCTGCTCACCACCGGCAACCCCGACGTCGAACATGACCAGGCGCTGTTCACGCGCCTGGGCATCCATGCGCTCGAGGTCGAGGTCGAATCGACCACGGTGCACGCGGACATCGTCGAACGCTGCGCTGCCGAAGCGGTCGCCTGATCCGCGGCCACCGTCGACGGCGACGCCGATGCGCCCCGACCTGCTCGCCCGACTCGCCGACGCGCAGTCCGAACGCGCGCGCGCCTCGCTGCTGCGCCGCTTGCGCACCGTCGACGCGATCGACGGCGCGACGATCGTCGTCGATGGCCGCGGCCTGCTCGACTTCGCGAGCAACGACTACCTCGGCCTCGCGCAGCATCCGGCGCTGCGCGAGGCACTCGCGCGCGCGGCCGCGCGCTGGGGGGTTGGTGCCGGCGCGGCGCACCTCCTCGGCGGGCACCGCGACGAACATGCGGAACTCGAAGCCGCGCTCGCGCGTTGGACCGGGCGCGAGCGCGCACTGCTGTTCTCGACCGGCTACATGGCCAACCTCGGCGCGGTCGGCGCCTTGGCGGGCGCCGCCGACGTCTGCGTGCAGGACAAGCTCAACCATGCAAGCCTCATCGACGCGGCGCGCCTCGCCGGCTGCACGCTCAAGCGCTACGTGCACGGCGACGTCGCCAGCGCTGCGCGCCAGCTCGAGGCCGAGCCCGAAGCGGGCGCGCTGCTCGCGACCGATGGCGTTTTCAGCATGGACGGCGACGTCGCGCCGCTGCAAGAACTCGCGTGGCTCGCGCGCGAACGGCACGCGACGCTGATGGTCGACGATGCGCATGGCCTCGGTGTGCGCGGCGCCGACGGCGCCGGCAGCGTCGCCGAAGCGGGCCTCTCGCAGGACGACGTGCCGGTGCTGATGGGCACGCTCGGCAAGGCACTCGGCGTCGCCGGCGCGTTCGTCGCCGGCAGCGCGACGCTCGTCGACGGCCTCGTGCAGTCGGCGCGGACGTTCGTCTACACGACCGCGTTGCCGCCCGCGCTCGCAGCGGCGGCGCGCGTCGCGATCGACGTCGCGCGCCATGAAGGCTGGCGCCGTGACCATCTGCGGCGCCTCGTGACGCACTTCCGCGCCGGTGCGGCGGCGCGTGGCATCGCGTTGCTGGATTCGCGCACGCCGATCCAGCCGGTGCGGGTCGGCGGCAGCGCAGCCGCGCTCGCGCTGTCGCAGCGGCTCGCCGAGGCCGGATTCTTCGTGCCCGCGATCCGCCCGCCCACCGTACCGAAAGGCGAGGCGCGCCTGCGCGTCGCCTTGTCCGTGCGCCATGCCGAAAGCGACGTCGAGCGTTTGCTCGATGCGCTCGCGGGCGCGCGCGCGTCGGTGCATGCGGATGCCGCGGCACCCGCGCCCCCTTCCGTTCCCGACCCCTCGCCTCCGGTCCGCGCGCGGCGCGGCCGCGGACGCAAGGCCTGAGCCGAGACCACATGCACATCGAAATCCACGGCGAGGGCGCCGACCTCGTGCTCATCCACGGCTGGGCGATGCACGGCGGCATCTTCGCGCCGCTGCTCGACACGCTCAAACCACACTTCCGCGTCCACCTCGTCGACCTGCCCGGCCATGGACTCGCGCGCGAGGAGGTGCACTTCGACATCGCCGACAGTGCGCGCCGCATCACCGCGGCGACGCCGCGCGCGCTCTGGGTCGGCTGGTCGCTCGGCGGCCTCGTCGCGCTGCGCGCTGCACTCGACGTTCCGGCGCAGGTGCGCGGCCTCGTCATGCTCGCGTCGAGCCCGCGCTTCGTCGCCGCGCCGGACTGGCCGCATGGCGTCGCCGCGACCGTCTTCGGTGAGTTCGCCGACGAGCTGCATGCGCGCTACCGGCATGCGATCGAGCGGTTCCTTGCGCTGGAAACGCTCGGCTCGCCGCATGCGCAGGCCCAGCTGCGGGAACTGCGCCAGCTCGTATTCGCTCGCGGCGAGCCGCGTCTCGAGGCGCTCTGCGACGGCCTCGCCGCACTCGCTGCGAACGACCTGCGCGAGTCGCTAGAGAGCCTCGCGATGCCGAGCCTGTGGATCGGCGGCCGGCGCGACCGCCTCGTACCGCCCGGTGCGCTGCAGTGGGCCGCCGCGCACGCACCGCACGCGCGTGCGCTCGAGTTCAACAGCGGGCATGCGCCGTTCCTCGAGTTCGCACCCGCGATCACCGATGCGCTCATCGAATTCGCGGCGGGGCTGCCCGCATGAGCGCGGGCCTCGATCGCGCACATATCCGCCGCGCCTTCGGCCGCGCCGCGGCGAGCTACGCCGCACACTCGCCGCTGCAGGCGGAAGTCGGGCTGCGCCTGCGCGAACATCTCGACGAGGTCGCGGATTTCGCGCCGCAGCGCATCGTCGACGTCGGCTGCGGCCCGGGTGAAGGCTGCGTCGCGCTGCGCGCGCGCTATCCCGATGCATCGATCATCGCGCTCGACCTCGCGCTGCCGATGCTGCGCGAAGTGGATACCGCGTTCCCGCGCATCGGTGCCGATGCGCAGGCATTGCCGCTCGCCGACGCGAGCGTCGACCTCGTGCACTCGAGCCTGTGCCTGCAGTGGTGCGACGATCCCGGCCTCGCGCTCGCCGAGTTCCGCCGCGTGCTGCGTCCAGAAGGCCTACTGCTGTTCTCGACCTTCGGCCCGGACACGCTCAAGGAACTGCGTGCGGCGTTCGCCGAGGTCGATCGCACGCCGCACGTGAGCCGCTTCATCGACATGCACGACATCGGCGACGGCCTGCTCGCGAGCGGCTTTCGCGACCCGGTCATGGAGCGCGAGGATTTCGTGCTCACCTACGCCGACCTGCGCGGGCTCATGCGCGAGCTGCGTGCGATCGGCGCCACCAATGCCGACGTGCAGCGCCAGCGCACGCTGACCGGCAAGGCGCATCTCGCGCGCGTCGAGGCGGCCTACGAGCCGTTCCGCGTCGACGGCGTGCTGCCGGCGACCTACGAGGTCGTCTACGCGATCGCGCGCGCGCCGGCACCCGGGCAGCCACGCCGCGAGCGCGGCGGCGACGTCGCGAGTTTCCCGATCGAACGGCTGCGCGGCAGCCGGCGTCGATGAGCGCGCGGCGCGGGCACGGACTCGTCGCGGTCGCGCTCGGCCTCGCCGCGGCGCTGTTCTTCACCGCGACCTACGTGCTCAACCGCGCGATGGCGACCGGCGGCGGCCATTGGGCGTGGTCGGCTTCGCTGCGTTATCTCCTGACCTTGCCGATGCTCGCGTGCGTGCTCGCCTGGCGCGGCGGCTTCGGCGCGGTGTGGTCGGCGCTGCGCACGCATCCGTTCGCCTGGCTCGCGTGGAGCGGCGTCGGCTTCGGCCTCTTCTGCGTCTGCCTCACCTGGGCCGCCGCGTTCGCGCCGGCGTGGCTCGTCGCCGGCACGTTCCAGCTCACCGTGATCGCCGGCATGCTGCTCGCGCCACTGCTGTATCGCGACGCGCGGGCGCGCCTGCCGCTCGCCGCGCTCGCGTTCGGCGCGCTGATCGTGCTCGGCGTCGCGCTCATGCAGGGCGCGCATTTCCACGGCCGGCTCGATCGCGGCGCCTGGCTCGCGCTCGGCGCGGTCGCGTTGTCCGCGTTCCTGTATCCGCTGGGCAATCGCGCGATCCTGCTGCATCTGGAACGTACCGGGGAACAGCTCGACGCGACCCAGCGCGTGTTCGGCATGACGCTCGCGAGCCAGCCGTTCTGGTGGTTCGTCGTGGCGTACGCGGGTCACGCCGCGGGTACGCCGCCCCTGATGCAGGTGCTGCTCGCGGCCGGCGTCGCGCTGCTCACCGGCACGATCGCGACGATCCTGTTCTTCCGCGCGACCGCGATGGTGCAGGACGACCCCGCCGCGCTCGGCGCGGTCGAGGCGATGCAGGCGGCCGAGCTGCTGTTCTCGAGCGTGCTCGGCGTGCTCTTCCTCGGCGAAGCGGTGCCGCACGGCTGGGCCGCGTTCGGCGCCGTGCTCGTCGTCGCCGGCATCGTCGCACTCGGCGTGCTGGTCGGGCGCCGTGCCGCGGGTGATCGACGCGCGACGCGCGCGTTGCACTGCGATCGCGGCGCGTGAGTGGCATCCGCGCGCCGCGGCGGATCAGGCTGCGTGCAATGGCGAGACGAGTTCGGCGCCCTCGTCGCGTGCGATCGCGCGCGCGAGGTCGAGGCCGAGCAGCGAGATGCGCAAGGGCGGGCGCGCATCGAGCGTGCACAGCCACGGCAGGCGCCGCTGCTCGAACGCGAGCAGGCGCGCGCGCCAGCCGCCGGCGATGCGCGCGAGCGCACTGCGCAGGAATGCCGCGTGCGCGCTCCAGCGGGACACCGGAGCGTCGCCCGTCGGGCTGCGGCATTGCGCGGTCATCTGGTCCCAGGCGAGATAGTCGCTGTCGGGCAGCAGGAACAGCTTCGCGCGCGGCTCGCCGTCGTCGCTCGCGAACGCGAGCCACTCGCGCGGCCCGTTCGGCGTGACCGCTTCGCACGCGCTGACGTCGCTGCAGCGTGCGAGCACCGCGAGCGCGGGATGATCGAGCAACACGACGCCGCGCGACCGCAGGCCCGGCGCGAGCGCCGCTGCGGGCAGCCGTCGCTCGAGCCAGAGTACCGTGCCGAGCTTCGGCAGGGCGTCGGCGAGCCGCGCGAGGTCCAGACCGCGCGATGTGCGCACGGCGGGCGGTGAATACGGCGGTCCTTCGTTCGGCAGGGGTCCGTCGATGTCGCGGGTGTCGTCGAAGATGTTCATCGTCGTCGCATCGAGGGCGCTTCGCGGCAGGCGCTACTTGGTGAGGATGAGCTTGTCGTTGCGCGTGAGGCGAAGGTGATATTCCTGCCCCGCATGCTCGATCACGAGCTCGCGCCCGCGACCGAGCAGCACGCTACTGCTGATGCGTGCCGCGCGCAGCGGTGCGGCCGGTCGATCCGGCAAGATGACGGTCGGCTCCGTGGACGGCGCCTGTGCAGCAATCGAGTCGAGCATGGCCATCGCTCCTTCTATGGGCGCCGTTGATGATAATGATTCTCATTTGAATGTCAACGCATTGATTCGTTGGCTGCGCCACCCACGGCGGCGCCTTGAGTGCCCTCTCCCCGCCGCGTACGGCCTGCGGCAAAAAAATGCAAACCGACGAGCCATCCGTGGTCATCGGGCCAGGAAATCGCGACGCTGCCGCCGTCACCGCGCCACGCCACGCGGGAGCCGAACGGACGGTTCGCCGTTACCATCCGCTGCCGGGCGCGCGTAACGTCCGCCCGCTTCGAACACGACCGTCGGGATCGCCGCGCTTGCACCAGTTTCGCTTCGATGACTTCCGGCTCGATCCTGCGCGGCGCGAACTCTGGCGTGGTGGTGCACTGCTCGCGCTGCCGCCGAAGGCGTTCGACTGCATCGCCTACCTGATCGAGCATCGCGATCGTGCGGTCGGGCGCGACGAGCTCATGGCTGCGGTGTGGGGACGCAGCGAGGTCAGCGACAACCTGCTCGACCAGGTGATGCTGCGGGCGCGGCGCACGCTCGGCGATACCGACGAATCGCGGCGGATGATCCGCACGGTGCCGCGCTTCGGCTACGCGTGGGTCGCGCCGGTCGAGACGATCGACGCGGCGCGCGCACAAGACGGCGGCCCGACGCCCCGTGAACCGGCAGGATCGGTGCCGGATGCGGACGAGCGCGGTGCACTCGACGTCACGATTGCGGCCGCGCGTCCACGGCGCGCCCGCCGCGTACTCGCGGCGATGTTCGCCGGTGCTTCGGCCGTGCTGCTGCTCGCCGTCGCCGTGTGGTGGCCGCGCACGCCGGCACCGCCGCGCACGCACGCGAACGTCGCCCTGCTGCTGCCGGTCGCGGTCGATGCCGATGCGAAGTACGCGTGGGCGCGGCTCGGCGCGATGGAACTCATCGCCGACCGGCTGCGCAGCGCGGGCCAGGCGATGGTGCCGAGCGACAACGTGATCCCGCTCGCGCGCGATCTCGGCAGCAGCGAACCCGACGCGGCGCAGTTGCAGGCGATTGCCGGCGCATCGGCCGCCGCGCTCATACTGCGTGCGCGCGCCAGCCAGTCGGGCGGCTCCTGGCGCGTGAGCGTCCAGAGCCTGCACGGACGCACGCCGCCACTGTTCGTCGAAGGCGACGCGCGCGACCTGCTCGAAGCCGCGCGCATCGCCGCCGATCGCACCGCGACCCAGCTCGGCCTCGTGCCGCCGCACGAGGACGACCTCAGCTCGCCGCGCGAACGCGCGCTGGATGGCGTGCTGCAACAGGCCGAGGCCGCGATGCTCGCCGACCAGCCCGACACCGCGCGTGCGCTGCTCGACACGCTCGATGCGGAGCAGGCCGCGCGCCCAGACGTGCGCTTCCGCCGCGCCGGCATCGATTTTCGCAGTGGCCGCCTCGATGCCGCGCAGGCGACGTTCGAGTCGCTGCTCGCCGCGGGATCGTCCGGCGACGACCCGCTGTTCCGCGCGCGCGTGCTCAACGGTCTCGGCAACGTCGCGCTGCGCCGCGACGACTACGCGACGGTCGAACGCATCGCGGGCAGCGTCATAGCACTGCTCGGCGACGCATCGCCGTCGCCCGAACTCGGTCGCGCGCTGACCGGCCGCGCGATCGCGCGCAGCGCGATGTTTCGCTTCGACGAATCGGTCGCCGATTTCGCGCAGGCGCGCGTCGTGCTCGAGAGCGTGGGCGACCGGCTCGGCCTCGCGCGCATCGATGCCAACCTCGGCATCCTGGAGGCGCGGCGCGACCGCTATGCCGAAGCGCTGCCGCTGCTCGAGCGCGGCGCCGACCAGCTCGCGAATTTCCATGACCTCACGAGCGAGCTGTTCGCGCGCGTCGCGGCGGCGTACGCCAGGCTCTACCAGCTCGACGTGGCCGAGGCGCTCGCCGGCGAGTCGCGCCTGCGCGAACTCGTCGAGCGCGAGCCGAATCCGCAATGGAAGCGCTACGCGACGCTCGCCCGCGTCGACGTGCTCGCGGCCAACGGCCGCCTCGGCGAAGCACATGCCCTGCTCGACGGCGTCGTCGCCGACGCGACGCGCGCGGGCGACGCGCCGTTGCTCGGCTCCGCGCGCATCATCGGCGCGCGCGAGGCGCTCGCCCGCGGCGATTCGGCTGTCGCGGCGAACGAGGCGGCCGACGTGCTGAAGACGAGCTGGCAGGCGGAAACGCCGCGCGAGCAGGCGGGCGCCTGGCTCACGCTCGTACGCGCGCGCCTCGCGCGGGGCGACGTCGCGGCCGCGCGTGACGACGTCGACGCGTTCGCGCGCTGGGCCGGAGGCGACGGAGCGCCGGTCGCCGGGCTCTATGCCGTGCTCGCGCGTGCCGAACACGCCGCGGCGAGCGGCGCGGCCGCGCGGGCGGATGCGGATTTCGCCGCCGCGCTCGCGCAGGCCGAGCGCCAGCGTGTGCCCGAAGACGTGCTGCGCGTGAGCATGGCCTATGCGCAGGCAATGCTCGCACGGGGCGAACTCGCCCGCGCCGGGCCGGTCGCCGCGCGCATGGCGAGCTGGGCGGCACGGAGCTACGACGCCGCGCTGCTGCAGGTGCGCCTCTACCACGCGCTCGCGCAGGTCGAACCCTGGCGCGAGGCACTCGGACAGGCGCGCCGCCTCGCCGGCGAACGCGTCGTGCCGGACGAGCTCACGCGTGAGCCGGTGCGCACCGCCGCGCGCTAAAGCGTTGTCGCAGCTGCTTTTCAGCGGCAGCACAGGACACGCAAAGGGTTCGCGAATGCGAAGCGCAGGTCCGCTCGCCTAGCCTGCGCGACTGGGACTCGGCGACGATCGGCATCGCGCCCTCGTCGACATGCGCGTCCCGCCGCCGAAACCGACGAGAGAGTTCCATGCACGATGTCGCATCCGCGCGCCCGGCGCGCGCCCGCCGCCCACGCCTGCCCGGCCGCTTCCTGTCGCCCATGCTCGGCGCCGCCCTGCTCGTGTTCTGCAACGGCCTGCTCGCCTCGACCGGCGCGGTGCGCACGCCCGCGGCGCAGATCCGCGGCAGCGCGGCCGCGCCCGGCAACCCCGCGACGACCTCGATCGAGATTGCACCGGCGCTGCAACGCCGGCTCGCCGCGGGCGAGCGCAGCGGCTTCGCGATCGAGTTCCGCGAGCGCGCGGATCTTTCCGCCGCTCGCTCGCTCGACTGGACCGCACGCGGCCGCTACGTCTACGAACGCCTGCGCGACACCGCCGAGCGCAGCCAGGCGGTCGTGCGGCGCCTGCTGCGCGAACGCGGCGTCGCGTTCCATGCGTACTGGATCAAGAACACGATCCTCGTCGAGCAGGGCGACATGCAGACCTTGCAGCGCGTCGCGCAATCACCCGGCGTCGCGCGCATCCGCGAGCTGCCGAAGGCTGAACTGATCGCGCCCGAGCATCCGGCCGTGCGCACCGCGGCGCGGCCCCACGACGCCGACGGCGCAACCGACAACGTCGCCTGGATCGGCGCCGATCACGTCTGGAACGACGGCACCACCGGCGACGGCGTCACCGTCGGCATCATCGACGACGGCGTGTTCTACCGGCATGAAGCCGTCGTGCAGCAGTATCGCGGCAACCTCGGCGCGGGCGGCTTCGTGCACGATTACAACTGGTACGCGCCTCTGCTGGAGACGAGCGAGCCCGACGGCTCGCAGGGCCAAGGCCACGGTACCCACGTGACCGGCACGGTCGTCGGCGACAACGGCGCAGGCGACGCGCAGCTGCGCCGCCGCACCGGCGTCGCGCCGGGCGCGCGCTGGATCGCCTGCCTGGGCCTCCCGATCAAGGGGAGCGAATTCGCGCTGCCCGCGTGCGGCGAGTTCATGCTCGCTCCGACGAAGACGGACGGCAGCGCGCCGAACCCGGACCTGCGCCCGCAGGTCGTCAACAACTCGTGGGGCAGCTACTCCCTCTGCGACGGCAGCGCCGACGACTTCTACCGCGACGTCGTCGAGGCCTGGGTCGCCGCGGGCATCTTCCCGGTGTTCGCTGCGGGCAACGCGGGCAACTGCGGCCTGCCCGAGCCGCCGGGCCTGTCGACGGTGACGAGCCCGGATTCGCTCGGCAGCGCGTTCGCGGTCGGCTCGACCGGCAACCACGACGGTGCCTACGCACCGCATTCGTTGTGGGGCCCTGGCCTGGAGGCGAGCGCGGGCCTGCCCGACTACCCCGACCCGCGCGGCTATCCGACGATGAAGCCGCAGGTCGTCGCGCCCGGCGTCGACATCCTCTCCGCGATCGACGGCGGCGATGGCTACGCGACGATGACCGGCACGTCGATGTCCGCGCCGCACATCGCCGGCCTCGTCGCGCTCATGCTCGAAGCGGGCGAATGCCTGCGCGGCGACTACGCGGCGCTCGGCGGCATCCTCATGCAGACCGCCCGGCCGATCGACTACGCGAGCGGCGGCTCGCCGCCGCCCGGCATCGGCAACCTGCCGAACTACGCGACCGGCTGGGGCGAGGTCGACGCGCCACGCGCCGTCGACGCCGCCGCGCACGCGTGCGGACCGCAGGGGTTCATCCGCGGCCGTGTGGAGAGCGCCACGGGCACGCCGATCGCGGGCGCGAAGATCGAGGTGTTCGTCGACGAGAACGTGCGCGTCTACCAGGCGACGAGCGGCATCGACGGCCGCTACGTGCGCCGGATGCCGGTCGACGCAGGCGGCGGTTACACCGTGCGCGTCTCCGCCTACGGCTACCTGCCGTCGAGCGAAGGCGGCGTGCGCGTGCAGGCCGATGCGACGACATTGCACGACGTCGTGCTCGCGACGGCGCCGATGGTCAAGGTGGCCGGCCGCGTCGTCGATGCGGCGACTGGCTGGCCGCTGCACGCGAAGATCACGATCTCTGGCTATCCCGACGGGCCGGTGTGGAGCGATCCCGTGAGCGGGCGCTATTCGGTGCGCCTGCCCGAGGGACGCCCCTATCGCTTCGACGTCGCGAGCGATGTCGCCGGCTATCAGGCGGCATCGCGCGAGCTCGCTTCGGTGGCCGCGGCCGCGGAGCAGGACTTCGCACTCGACGCCGACCTCATCGCGTGCGAGGCGCCGGGTTACACCTACGCGTCGAACGTGCTCGCCGAAACCTTCGAAGACAACGGCAGCGCGCCGCCGCCCGGATGGAGCCGCTCGAGCGCGGGCCTCGGCTGGCTTTTCGGCGACAGCAGCGAAACGAGTGCCTCGATCTTCCCGATTCCCGCGCACGGGCGCTTCGCCGCCGCCAACGACGAACTCGGCGCCGGCGAAGGCTTGGACAACGACGGCCGCAGCGACTACCTGCAATTGCCTGCGCTGAACCTCGCGATCGCCAGCCCGGTGCTGCGGTATCGCAGCTACTACGTCGACACCGGCGGCCACGCGCGTGTCGAGGCGAGCACCGACGGCGGCACGAGCTGGAACGCCCTCGGCGCACCGAAGTCGGCGTACGAGCGCGTCACCTGGACCGACGAGACGCTCGCGCTGTCGGCCGCGGCAGCGAGCGGCGTGCGCCTGCGCTTCCATTCCGACGACGGCAGCAGCGACAACGAGCCGCGCCTCGGCGGACCGTGGGCGATCGACGACGTGCGCGTGGTCGGCGCGTGCACTCCGCCGGCAAGCGGCGGCCTCGTCGTCGGCCACGTGCGCGACGCGAATACGGGCCTCGGCCTCGACGGCGCCGAGGTGCGCATCGCCGGCGGCACCGCCGTCGCGACCCTGCGCAGCGACGATCCGGGTGTCGGCAGCGGCTTCTTCGCCGCGCACGCACCGGGCGGCACGCCGGGCGTCACCGCGACGCGCGGGACGCTGCCGGCGGGCTACGGCGAAGCGTCGGCGTCGGCGAATGTCACGAACGGCGCCACCTCGCGCGTAGACCTCGCACTGCCTGCAGGACGGCTGCGCCTGTATCCGGCGGCACCGGCCGCGACGGTCGAGCTCGGCACCACCGCGCATGCATCGCTGACCGCCGACAACAGCGGCACGGCGCCGCTCGCGTTCGGCTTCGAAGGCCCCGCGATCGAAGAGCACTTCGAAGTCGCGACGTTCCCGCCCGCAGGCTGGGACATCGTCACGGTCGGCGACGGATGTCCGTGGAGCGCGCTCGATCCCGCGCAGGCATGGAACACCGCGGGCGGCGACGGGCGCGCGGCGATGGTCGACCTCTATCCGTGCTGGGGCGGCGAAGCGTCCGATACCGCGCTCGTGTCGCCGCCGCTCGATCTATCGGCCAGCCATACGGCGTCGGTCGGATTCTTCCTGTCGCTGTTCGAAGGCGCCGACAACGCTCCTCGCCTGGACATCGACGCCTCGGCCGACGGCGGCGCGACGTGGACGACCGTCCACAGCGAAACGCGCGAGAACAATGGTAGCGGGCCCGGCGCATTGATCGAACTCGACCTCAGCGCATTCGCCGGCGCGTCCGACGTGCGCGTGCGCTTCCACTACACCGGCACGCCACCGTGGGGCTCGGTGATCATCGACCAGGTGCACCTGTTCGAGTCGATCAATGCGAATGTCCTGCTCGACGTCACGCCCGATCACGGCACGCTCGCCGTGGGCGGGAGCCGTGCGCTCGACATCCTGTTCGATGCGCGCGAACTCGCGCAGCCGGGCGTGTACCGCGTGCCGATCCGCGTCGCCGAAGACACGCCCTACGATTGGCCGTTCGGCGACGTTGAAGCGACGATGACGGTCACTGCACCGGCGAGCTACGGCGCGCTCGTCGGCGCCGTGCGCGGCCTGGGTGCGTGCGATGCGCACCCGGCCGCACTCGCGGGCGCGACGATCGCGATCCATGCCGCGACCGGCGAAAGCTACACGACAACGACGGGCGACGACGGCGCGTACCGCTACTGGGTCGAGGCCTCGCACGGACCGTTCACCCTCACGGTCGAAGCGCCGGCGCACCAGCCCGTGACGCAGGCGTTCGCGGTCGTCGCCGGCAACGACACGCCGGCGGACATCGACCTGCGCGCGCTGCAGCCGTGCCTCGGCACCGATCCGGCGGCGCCGGTCGGCAACGTCGCCGCGGGGCAGTCAATGGCGATCGCGTTCGACCTGCTCAACACCGGCGCAGCGCCGACCGATTGGAGCCTGCGCGTCGGCGGCGATCCGGCCGTGCCTACGCCGGTGCCGCTCGTGCAAACGACGAGCCCGACGCCGACGCAGGACACGAGCTTCGCCTGCATCAACCCGCCGACCGGCTACACGCTCGACAATCGTTACCTGCGCCGCTTCGACCTCGCCACGCGCGGCGCGCCCGTGATGGAAACGACGGTGCGCGGCGTCACCTTCGCGGTCGACTCGGCGATGTCGGCGACGGGCTCGCAACCGGTCACGGTGCGCGTACACGCGCTGCACGGCGAGTTCACGTTCGCGAACCTCGAGCTGCTCGCGGAGAAGACGATCGACGTCGCCGACACGAGCCTCGAGCGCATCAGCGTCACGTTCGACACGCCGCTGCACGTCGCCGGCGACAGCGTGCTCGTCGCCGAGATCCACGTGCCCTCGGGCGTGGCCGGCGCGAGCACGTTCTTTCCGGGCGGCAACAGCGACGGCGAGATCGCGCCGGCCTACTGGGCCGCGCACGACTGCGGCGTCGACGAGCCGCTCGCCTACCCCGAAGCCGGCTTCGACTGGGTCCACCTGATCCTCGAACTCGACACGCGCGCGAGCGATCCGTGCGGCGCGAACGCAGTGCCGGTCGACTGGCTGGCGCTCGCGCCCGCGTCCGGGCACATCGGGTCCGACGCGATGCAGACGCTGCAGGCGCTGTTCGATGCCACGAGCCACGCAGACGGCGTTTACGGCGGTTCGATGTGCCTCGCGAGCGCGACGACCACGCTCGTCGTGCCGGTGACGATGCAGGTCGGCGGGGGCGCCGACGCGATCTTCGCCGACGGCTTCGACTGAACGACGTACGGGCGCGTGGCTGGCCGCCGCGCGCCCGTGCCGCTACACTGCGTGCGCTCCATCGGGGAGTAGCCGCGCGCCGCGCGTGGCGCGCGTCAACACACTTGGCCGGCAGGCCATGGCGCGCGCGGGGTTCCACGGGACCTTCGGCAAGACCTTTGGTTCGTGCAGGCAGTACCGGGCCCGGGACTGCGCGCGCGATCCATTGCGTCCATGTCCCGGCCCGGAGTTCTCATGCAGACCCTGCTCGTTTCGACCGCCGCGGTAGCGATCGCCGAGATCGGCGACAAGACCCAGCTGCTGTCGCTGATCCTCGCCGCGAAGTACCGACGCCCCTGGCCGATCTGCCTCGGCATCCTACTGGCTACGCTCGTCAACCATGCGCTCGCGGGCTCGGCCGGTGCGCTCGTCGCGCAATGGCTGTCGCCGCAGGCGCTCAAGTGGATCGTCGCGCTGAGCTTCTTCGCGGTCGCGCTCTGGACACTCAAGCCCGATTCGGCCGACGACGCCGAGGCCGCGCGTGGCGCCGGCCACGGCGTGCTCGTCGCCACGCTGGTCGCATTCTTCCTCGCCGAGATGGGCGACAAGACCCAGGTCGCGACGGTGGTGCTCGCCGCGCAGTACTCGCCGCTATGGCAGGTCGTCGCCGGCAGCACGCTCGGCATGCTGCTTGCAAACGTTCCGGTCGTCTGGCTCGGCGCGCGGTTCGCGTCGAAGTTGCCGCTGCGCGCCGCGCGCATCGGCGCGGCGTTGCTGTTCGCGGCGCTCGGAACCTGGATCCTGCTGCGCTGAGGTCGCTGTGGCCGGACGCGGCGACGCCCTGCCCCAGCGGAGACGCGCGATCTTTTGTCCCATGTTGCCAATCACGCGCTGGTTGCGCCGCCCGCGCGCGCTGGCGCCCGGCCTCGGTGCCGCGCTGCTGGCGCTCCTGGCGTGCGCGGCCGAAGCGGCGCCGCCGCGCGTCGTCGTCGATGGCCCGGCGGCGACGCGCGATGGGTCGCTGCGCTGGCAGGGCTACCGGCGTTATGCAAGCCGCGAGGGCGTTCCGCGCAACTGGGTCAGTGCGCTCGCCCAGGACGTGGACGGCTTCGTCTACGCGGGCACCGAGGAAGGGCTCTCGCGCTACGACGGTCGACGCTGGACCGACCTGCTCTTTCCGACGGGATCGGCGAAGCGTCCGCCCTACGTGACCGCGCTCGCGGCGACCGCGGACGGCGCGATCTGGGTCGGCACCGACACCGCCGGCCTGTTCGTCCACCGCGGCGGCCGGCTCCAGCCACGAACGCTCGCGCATGCGCGCACCGGCATCACCGCCCTGCAGGCGGACGGCGAGCGCATCTGGGTCGGCACCGAAGACGGCCTCGATGACTGCGACGCGCACGGCTGCCGCACGCTCGAAGCCGCGCGTGGATTGCATGTGCGCAGCCTGCTCGCCGTGCGCGGCGCGGCGAGCGGCGCGCTCTACGTCGGCACGCGCGACGCGGGCGTCGTGCGCATCGACGACGTGCGTGGCACGGCGCGGCGTGCCGATGAACGGCTCACGCGCGCCGAAGGCCTCCCCGACGACACCGTCGAGGCGCTCGCCGAATGGGGTGGCGCGGACGGACGCGATCTGTGGATCGGCACGCCACGCGGCGTCGCCCGCGTCGGCGGCGCGACGCTCGTCGTATACGCGGGCGGATCGGGCTTCCCGGGTGGCGTGAGCCGCTTCGTGCGCATGCCGCAGGCGGGCGGCGACGAGCGCCTCGTGGCGACCTTGCCGACGAATGGCCTTGCCGAGTTCGACGCCGATGGCCACTGGCGGCACACGACGACCGCCAATGGTCTTCCGGAGAACGCGATCAACACCGCGCTGGTGACCGATGCCGGCCAGCCCGCACCTGTGCTGTGGCTCGGCTCCGGCCACAGCGGCGTGCTGCGCGGCGAACCGCAGGCCTGGTCGGCGTTCGGCGAACGCGCCGGCTTGCCGAACCGCGTCGTGGTCGGCATCGGTGAAACGCGCTTCCTCGATGGAAAGCACGCGGTATGGATCGGCACCGGCGGCGGCAGCGTGCGCCGCGACGGCGACGAATGGCGCTCCTGGCTGCCCGCGAAGTACGCGCGCAGCGAAGTATTCGACGTCGTGCGCGCCGGCGAGCACCTGTGGGTCGCCACGCGCGAAGGCCTGCTGCGTGTCGCGCGCGATGGCATCGAGGCCTATACGAGCGCCAATTCGGCACTGCCCGACGACACCGTCCTCGGCTTGCACCTGCAGCCGGGCGGCGAGGAGGGCGACACGCTGTGGCTGGCGACCCGACGTGGCGTCGCGCGCGTGCGGGAGGGCCAGGTGGAAGCGGACGGCATGCGTGGGCAGCCCGCGGATTTCTTCGTGCGGGTACTGCGCGACATCCGCGATGCGGACGGCACGCCGACGCTCTGGGCCGGATCGGAGCACGGCCTGTATTTCTCGCGCGGCGGCGACTGGCAGCGACTCGATTGCGGCGACCTGCGCGACGCCGCGGTGTTCGACCTGCGCGAACGCGGTTCGCCGGGCCGCGCGCACGCCTTGTGGGCTGCGACCATCGGCGGCGTGATGCGCGTCGACCTCGATCGCGATCGCGCGTGCGCGCGTTTCGCGTTGCCGGATGCGGCGGATGCCACGTCGATCTACCAGCTGCAGTTCGACCGGCGCGATCGCATGTACCTGTTCGGCGCGCGCGGCGTGCTGCGCCTGCCGCCAGGCTATCGCGGTGGCGTCGATGCGGATGTCGAGCGGTTCGGCCTTGCCGATGGCCTGCCGGACCTCGAGTTCACGCGCGCCTCGTTGCTCGATGCACAAGGCCGGTTGTGGAGCGGCACGATCGAGGGCGTGGCGATGTACGACCCCGCCGCCGAGCGCCCACCCGCGGCGCCGCGGCCGTTGCGTATCCTCGCCGCGACGGAGGAGGGCAGCGGGCGCGAACTCGGCGAGCACGCCGACCTCGACGAGGCGGCGAGCATCGCATTCGAGCTGAGCCTGCTCGCCTATCAGCGCGATTACCGCACGCGCTACCGGACCCAGCTCGTCGGGCTCGAAGCGCGACCGGGCGAATGGAACGACGATCCGCTGCGCAGTTACAGCCGCCTGCCGCCCGGCCGCTACGAATTCCGCGCATGGGCGCGTGCCGCCGACGGCGTCGAGAGCGGGCCTGTGTTGCGCGCATTGCGCGTGCACGCGCCGTGGTGGCGCCGGCCGTGGGCGATCCCCTGCTACGCGGCAGCGATGATCCTGCTCGGCGTGTTCGCCGGCCGGTTGCGCGCACGCGCATTCGCCGCGCAGGCCCGCGCGCTCGAGCGCGAGGTCGCCGAACGCACGCGCGCGCTCGCCGAGGCCAATCGCCAGCTCGCTCGCGCGTCACTCACCGACCCGTTGACCGGCCTGTGGAATCGCCGCTACTTCGACCTCGAGTTACCGCCCGAATGCGAGCGCGCGATTCGCCGCGCGATGCGCGGCGACCGCGATGCCGATCTCGTCTTCGTGCTCGCCGACATCGACCATTTCAAGCGCATCAACGACAGCTACGGGCATGCGGCGGGCGATGCCGTACTGGTCGAGTTCACCCGGCGCCTCGGCGAGCTGCTGCGCCGCGGCGACATCGCGCTACGCTGGGGCGGCGAGGAATTCCTCGTCGTGCTGCGCGATACCGGGCGCGACCGCGCGTTGGCCTCGGCATCGCGCCTGCGCGAAGCGATCGCGGCGACGCCGTTCGCGATCGGCGAAACGTCGCTGGCGGTCACCTGTTCGATCGGCTGGGCCGCATTCCCGTTCGACCCCGGGGCACCGCGGCTGCACGGCGTCGACCAGGTCATCACGTTCGCGGATGCGGCGCTGTACCGCGCCAAATGCGGCGGTCGCGATCGCGTCGCCGGCGCGCGCGTGGAAGCAGGCATTGTGGCCGGATTCGCGTTCGTCGAAGACGACGACGGCGGCGCCGACGCGGAGTGACCGTGCGCGGCGCCTGCGTCAGAGTGCGTCGGCGTCGAGTTCGCCGGTGCGGATACGCACGACGCGATCGAGCTGCCAGACGAAGATCTTGCCGTCGCCGATCTTGCCGGTGTTCGCCGCCTGGCTGATCGCCTCGACGACGCGCTCGAGCTGGTCGTTGGGGACCGCGACTTCGAGCTTGATCTTGGGCAGGAAATCGACGACGTACTCGGCGCCGCGGTAGAGCTCGGTGTGGCCCTTCTGACGACCGAAGCCGCGCACCTCGGTGACGGTGATACCCTGCACGCCGACTTCGGCGAGCGCTTCACGCACGTCGTCGAGCTTGAACGGCTTGATGATCGCCATGACCATCTGCATCGCGGTCTCCGGTGGCTGGTGCAGCTTCGCGACTATAGCCGATCGACCGGTAGGAAATTTCCTACAGCGCATTCCGAAATCCGCGGATGGCGGCGCCCGCCCGCGCGCCTAGACTGCGCGGTGCGGGGAGGAGCGCCGACGGAACGGCGCCGCAGGGAGGCTCCGGCCGGCGGCGGACATCGCGTTCGCCGCCGGTCGTCCGCACGGAATCCACGAGGCGCACGCGTCCGAACGGCCGGTACAGGCTGCGGTCCGCCCGCTAGGATGTACGCCATCATCAGCATGCAAGGGTGAACGCATGATCCACGTCCAAGCCATCGACACGCTCGCGCAACGTCTCGCCGCCCTCGTTCCGCCAGGCCTGCAGGATGCGCGCGCAGATCTCACGGCGAACTTCCGCAGTGCGCTGCAGTCCGGACTGCGCGACCTCGACCTGGTCACGCGCGAGGAGTTCGACGTGCAGCGCTGCGTGCTGCTGCGCACGCGCGAGAAGATCGAGGAACTGGAGCAGCAGGTCCTCGCGCTCGAGCGCAGCCTCGCCGCGAATACCGCACCCAGGCATTGATCCGGTGCCGCGGCCCGAATCGCCGCGGCTCCTTCGAAACGTCGGGCACGCGCCGTAGCGTCGGCGCGCCGGAGGCGCTCGTCCGCGGCAGGAGGCCGCCCGTATGGATCGCCGCACCGATTTCCCGGGATGCCCGCTGCCCGCCGCAGTTCACCCCATGGCGCGGGCAGCGGGCTCTTTTTCCGCCGACCCGCCGGCGCATGCATGAGTCTCGCGATCGTCTACAGCCGGGCGCAGATCGGCATCGCGGCGCCGCTCGTATCGTGCGAGGTGCATCTGTCGGGCGGCCTGCCGGGCACCTCGATCGTCGGCCTGCCGGAAACCACGGTGAAGGAAGCACGCGATCGCGTGCGCGCGGCCATCCTCAACGCGCAGCTCGAATATCCGCAGCGCAGGGTCACGGTGAATCTCGCGCCGGCGGACCTGCCCAAGGACGGCGGCCGCTTCGATCTGCCGATCGCCCTCGGCGTGCTCGCCGCCAACGGCAGCCTGCCGCGTGCCGCGCTCGACGACTGCGAGTTCATCGGCGAACTCGCGCTGTCGGGGGAACTGCGCGCGGTGCGCGGCGTGCTGCCCGCCGTGCTGCAGGCGACGCGGCGCGGGCGGCGCGTGATCGTGCCGCGCGACAATGCGCACGAGGCGGCGCTGGTCGAGGAAGCCGACGTGCGCGTGGCCGGTTCACTGCTGGAAGTGTGCGCGCATCTTGCCGGGCGCATCGAGCTGCCGCGTGCGGAAGGCGGCGCCATGCCCGACACCGTCGCGAGCGTGTCGCCGTGCCTGGCGGATGTACGCGGCCAGCCGCACGCGCGGCGCGCGCTCGAGGTCGCCGCCGCGGGAGCGCACAACCTGTTGCTGGTCGGTCCGCCGGGCACCGGCAAGACGATGCTCGCGAGCCGCCTGCCCGGCATCCTGCCGCCGCTCGACGAACACGAGGCACTCGAGCTCGCCGCGGTTCGCTCGGTCGCGGGGCACGACACCGACGTCGCGAACTGGAAGCAACGCGCGTTCCGCGCGCCGCACCACACCGCGTCGGCGGCCGCGCTGGTCGGCGGCGGTACGCTGCCGCGTCCGGGCGAGGTGTCGCTCGCACACCACGGGGTGTTGTTCCTCGACGAGATCGTCGAGTTCGACCGCCATGTGCTCGAGGTGCTGCGCGAGCCGCTCGAGTTCGGCCGCATCGCGATCTCGCGCGCCGCGCGCCAGGCCGAGTTTCCCGCGCGTTTCCAGCTCGTGGCCGCGATGAATCCATGCCCGTGCGGCTACGCGGGCGATCCGTCGGGGCGCTGCCGCTGCACGGCGGACGTCGTCGCACGTTATCGCGCGCGCCTGTCGGGTCCGCTGCTCGACCGCATCGACCTCAAGCTCGAGATGCCGCGCGTCGCCCACGCCGAGCTGCGCGACGGCCTCGCGGGCGAGGACAGCGCGACCGTGCGCGCACGCGTCGTCGCCGCGCGCACGCGCCAACTGCAGCGTGCAGGCAAGCCGAATGCGTGGCTCGGCAATCGCGAAGTCGAGCGCGACTGCGCGCTCGACGCGCACCAGCATGCCCTGCTCGACCGCGCGGTCGACCGGCTCGGCCTGTCCGCGCGCGCCTACCACCGCGTGCTGCGCGTCGCCCGCACGCTGGCCGACCTCGCCGGCAGCGACCGTATCGATGCGGTGCACCTCGCCGAGGCGATCCAGTACCGCCGATTCGGCGGCTGAGCGGGTTGCGACATCTTCGAAAGGCCTGCCCGGCTATGATCCTCGTCCGGGACACGACGAATGAATGCAATCCACGACACTTACTGGCTGCTCGCCGGCGGCGCCGCGCTGGTCCTCGTTGGCATCGGCTCGAGCCTGATCGCGCGGCGTTTCGGCGCGCCGTTGCTGCTCGTGTTCCTCGTCGTCGGCATGCTCGCCGGCGTCGACGGCCCGGGCGGCATCCACTTCGACGACGTCGGCACGACCTATCGCATCGGCTCGCTCGCACTCGCGGTGATCCTGTTCGACGGCGGCCTGCGCACGCGGCGGGAGAGCTTCCGCGGCGTGTCGGCGCCGACGCTGCTGTTGGCGACGGTCGGCGTGGTCGTCACCGCGGCGCTGACCAGCCTCGCCGCGCGCGCGCTGCTCGGCCTCGGGCCCGTGCAGGCGTTGCTGCTCGGCTCGGTCGTCGCGTCGACCGACGCGGCCGCGGTGTTCTTCCTGCTGCGCGCCGGCGGCCTGCAGCTGCGTTCGCGCGTCGGCGCGACGCTCGAGATCGAATCGAGCGCGAACGATCCGGTTGCGGTCTTGCTGACGACCCTGCTCGCCGAGTACCTCGCGGCGCCGAGCGGCGTCGCGACATCCGACATCGCGTTCGAGCTCGCGCTTCAGTTCGGCGTCGGCGCGCTCGGCGGTGCCATCGGTGGCGTCGCCATCGCCGCGGCGATGCGCAAGCTCCCGCTGTCCGGTGGCCTCGCCGCTTTGTTCCTCGTCACGGCCGCGCTGTTCGTGTTCGGAGTGACCGGCTGGCTGCACGGCAGCGCGTTCCTCGCGGTGTATATCGCCGGCGTCATCGTCGGCAACCGCAACGTGCCCGGCTTCGCCCATCTTCTGTCGGTGCTCGATGCCGCCACCTGGCTGTGCCAGATCGCGATGTTCCTCGTGCTCGGCCTGCTCGCATCGCCGCATACGCTCGGCACCGCGTTGTTGCCTGCGCTCGGCGTCGCCACGTTCCTCATGCTCGTCGGCCGCCCACTCGCGGTGACGCTGTGCCTCGCGCCGTTCCGCTACGGCAAGCGCGAGATCGGCTTCATCGCCTGGGTCGGCTTGCGCGGCGCGGTCGGCATTTTCCTCGCTTCGATCCCGATGCTGATGCGCCTGCCGAATGCGCAGCTGATTTTCAACGTCGCGTTTATCGTCGTGCTCGCCTCGCTGCTCGTGCAGGGCTGGACGCTCGGGCTGGCCGCGCGCCTGCTCGACGTCGCGCTGCCGCACCGCGACCGCGCGGTGCGGCGCGTCGAGCTCGATCTGCCGGGTTCGCTCGAACGCGAAATGGTCGGCTACTCGGTCGCACCCGGCGCGGCGATCCTCGGTGATGCGGGGCTGCCCGGCTGGGCGCAGCTCGCGATGATCGTGCGCGGCGGCGAGATCCTCATGCCGGAAGCAAGTGGCCCGCTCGCGGGTGGCGACTACGCTTACCTGCTCGCGCCGCCCGGGCGCGTGTATCGCCTCGCCTGGCTGTTCGCGCCGCCCGAGGAAGCGCGCGAGGCCGAGCGCGAGATGTTCGGCGAGTTCAGCTTCGATGCCGACGTGCGCCTCGCCGACGTCGCCGAGTTCTACGCGGTGCCGGTGCGCGCGAAGGACGCGCCGCTCACGCTTGCCGAGCATTTCGCGCGCCGCTACGAACATACGGTCGAGGTCGGCGACCGCGTACGCCTGGGGCCGGTGAGCCTGGTCGCGCGCGAACTCGACGACGAGGGCGTGCGCAAGGTCGGCCTCAAGCTCGAACGCCTCGGCAACGTGCTCGTGCGACGGCCATGGCTCGCACGCCTGATGTCCAAACGTTTCGTCGCGCGCTGAGTGGCGTGTGACGCGGTCTGCGCCCTCGTGCGACCCGCGTCGTTATGATGTGCGTTTCCCGTGAACGTGAATCGCATGCCGATCGACGTCGATCCATCGCCTTCCACGCCGCCGCTCGGCGGGCTGCGCGCGCTCGTCGCCGGCATCGACGCGCTCGCCGCCGCGCGCCGTGACGGCGTGCTGTGCGTGGTCGTCGGCAGCAGCGGTTCCACGTACCGCAAGCCCGGTGCACTGATCCTGCTCGATGCGGCCGGCGTGCGCGTCGGCGCTCTCTCGGGCGGTTGCCTCGAAGCCGAACTCGAGGCGCGTGCGCGCGACGTGCTCGCCAACGGCAGCGCACAGGCGGCGCGCTTCGACACCAGCGGCGACGAGGACCGGGTGTTCGGCTCGGGCACCGGCTGCGGTGGTTCGATCGACGTGCTGCTGCTGCCGTTGCCCGCGGGCGCGGCGCCATTGCGCCGCGCGCTGCGCGCGGCCGACGCGCAGGACCTCGAACTCGCGCTCGACCTCGTCACTGACGGCGCACGGCGCGGCAGCGGCGAAGCGCGCGTCGCCGACGAGCGGCATCGCTTCGACGAACGCGGCGGCGTCGCCGACGACGACGATATCTTCGCGATCGACCGCCACGTGCGCATCGCGCCGGCGCCGCGCCTGCTGCTGCTCGGTGCAGGCCCTGAAACGCGTCCGCTGCTCGCATTGACGCGCCTGCTCGGCTGGCGCGGGGAGCTGGCAGAGCATCGCGAGCGGTGGCTGCGCTTCGCCGCCGGCAGCGGCGTCGACGCCGAGCATCGCGACGGCCCCGACGGACTCGCGGGTGTCGTCGCAACGAGGCGGTTCGATGCCGCCTTGGTGATGAACCACAACCTCGATCTGGACGAGCGCTGCCTGCGGGCGCTCGCACCGACGGCGGTGCCGTACGTCGGCCTGCTCGGGCCCGCGGCGCGGCGCGACGAGTTGCTCGGCGGGATTGGCGACGCGCGCGACACGCTGCAGCCGCGCCTGCACGCGCCGATCGGGCTGCGCCTCGGCGGCGAAGGCGCCGAGGCGATCGCGCTCGCGATCGTCGCGGAACTGCAGCAGGAGTTCGCACGTGCCGCGCGCGCGTGAGCCCGCCCACGCCGCGATCCTGCTCGCCGCGGGCGCATCGACGCGGCTCGGTCGCGCCAAGCAGCTGATCGAGATCGACGGCGAACCCTTGCTGCGGCGCGCGGCGCGCGCACTGCTCGAAACCTCGCCAAATGCGCTCGTCGTCGTGCTCGGTCATGACGCGGACGCACTCGGTGCATGCGTCGCCGACTTGCCCCTGCTATGCGTCGTCGCGCGCGACCATGCGGAGGGCCTCGCCGCCTCGCTGCGTGCGGGCATCGCCGCGCTGCCGGCCGAATGCGAAGGCACACTCGTCGCGCTGACCGACCAGCCCGCGCTCGGTGGCGCGCACCTGCGTGCGTTGCGCGATGCCTGGCGCACTACGCCGGTGCGAGCGGCTGCGAGTGCGTACGCGGGCGTGCTCGGCGTGCCCGCATTGCTCCCGCGCGCGTGGTTCGCCGACGCGATGCAGTTGCGCGGCGATACCGGCGCGCGCGCGCTGCTGCGTGCGCGTGCGGCCGAAGTCGTCGCTGTTGCTGCGCCGGCGCTTGCAGGCGATCTCGACTCGCCGGACGATCTCGCCCGGTTGCGTTGACACCGGCGAGGCTTGCCTGTTCGTGCGCGGTTCTCGTCCGATCCTGCAACCGTCTGGCGGGCGTCGCGCCGCGGGAGTAGCCTGAACGCCCCGCACCGCTCCGGAGACGCCGATGAAGCTTGTCGTCAATGGCCAGCCGCACGAGGTCGAGGCGCCGGCCGACATGCCCCTGCTCTGGGTTCTGCGCGACCTGCTCGGCATGACCGGCACGAAATTCGGTTGCGGGCTCGCGCAGTGCGGCGCGTGCACCGTGCATCTCGACGGCCAGGCGGTGCGGTCCTGCGTGATGCCTGCAGTCGCCGCGGCGGGCAAGTCGATCACGACGATCGAGGGCTTGTCGAAGGACGGCTCGCATCCGGTGCAGCGCGCATGGCAGGAACTCGACGTCGTGCAATGCGGCTATTGCCAGTCCGGGCAGATCATGAGCGCCGCGGCGTTGATCGCGCGCAAGCCGATACCGAGCGACGCCGACATCGATGCCGCGATGGCCGGCAATCTGTGCCGCTGCGGCACCTACCAGCGCATCCGCGGCGCGGTGCATCGCGCCGCGGAACTCGCGTCGAAGGAGGGCGGCCATGTGGCGTGAGGGCATGCAGCTTCCGGTTCCATTCCAATCCACCGCAGCGACGACGCCCTCGGGGCTTACCCGCCGCGCCTTCGTGAAGTCCGCCGCGGCGGGCCTCGTGATCGCATGTTTCGTCCCGCTCGCGGCGCGACGCGCGTTCGCCGCCGAAACCACGCCCGAGGCGAAGCCGCCGGTGTCGCCGAACGCGTTCATCCGCATCGCGCCGGACAACGGCGTGACGATCCTGCTCAAGCATTCGGAGATGGGCCAAGGCGTGTGGACGTCGCTGCCGATGGTCGTCGCCGAGGAACTCGGCTGCGATTGGAACCAGGTGCGCGTCGAGCATGCGCCGGCTGCGCCCGAATACGCGCACACCGCATTCGGCATGCAGATGACGGGCGGCTCGACCAGCACGTGGGAATCATTCGACCAGCTGCGGACGGCCGGCGCGATGGCACGCGAACTGCTCGTTGCCGCAGCGGCCGTGAAGCTCGGCGCGAAGCCGGCGGACTGCCGCGTGGAGAACGGCCATGTCGTGCACGGCACGAAGCGCGTGAGCTATGGCGACGTCGCGCAGGCCGCGGCGAGGCTGCCGATGCCCGCGAGCGTGAAGCTCAAGGAGCCCAAGGACTGGACCCTGATCGGCAAGCCGACGCGCCGTCTCGACAGCACGGCGAAGACGACCGGCACGGCGGAGTTCGGCATAGACGTGAGCCTGCCCGAGATGGCGGTCGCGCTCGTCGCACGCGCGCCGGTGTTCGGCGCGAAGTTGAAGACGTTCGACGCCACCAAGGCGAAGGCGGTCGCGGGCGTGCTCGACGTGGTCGAGGTGCCGAGTGGCGTGGCCGTGCTCGGCCAGCATTTCTGGGCCGCCAAGCAAGGGCGCGACGCGCTCGTGCTCGAATGGGATGAAGGCGCGTTCGCGCGGGCCTCGACCGCGAGCCTGCGCGAGGAATACCGCAAGCTCGCGGCGACGCCCGGCTCGACCGCGAAAGCAGCCGGTGATGCCGAGGCCGCGCTGAAGGGCGCCGAAGGCGTCATCGAGTCCGAATACGAAGTGCCGTTCCTCGCCCACGCGCCGATGGAACCGCTCAACTGCACGGTCGCGATCGGCGCGGACGGCTGCGACGTCTGGACCGGCACGCAGTTCCAGACCGTCGACCAGATGAACGTCGCCAAGGCGCTCGGGATCGGGCCCGGCCAGGTGCGTATCCACACGACCTTCCTCGGCGGCGGCTTCGGCCGGCGCGCGAACCCCGCGTCCGATTTCATCGTCGAGGCCGCGCAGGTCGCGAAGGCGGCGAAGCGTACGGTCAAGGTGGTCTGGACGCGCGAAGACGACATCCATGGCGGCTACTACCGACCGATGTGGCTCTCGCGCCTGCGCGCGAAGCTCGGGGCCGACGGCAAGCCGGCCGCTTGGGCGCATACGCTCGTCGGCCAGTCGATCCTCGCGGGCACGCCGTTCGAACCGGTGATGGTCAAGGACGGCGTCGACGCCACGTCGGTCGAAGGTGCCGCCGACTCGCCGTATCTCGCGGCGATCCCCGTGCACCGCGTCGACCTGCATTCGCCGAAGAGCCCGGTCACCGTGCTCTGGTGGCGCTCGGTCGGTCATTCGCACACGGGCTTCGTCGTCGAGAGCTTCATCGACGAACTCGCGCATGCGGCGAAACAGGATCCGCTCGAGTATCGCCGCGCGTTGTTGCCGAAAGATGCGCGCGAACGCCGCGCGCTCGATCTCGCCGCGGAGAAGTTCGGCTGGGGCAAGCCGCTACCGCAGGGCCGCGCGGCCGGCATCGCCGTGCACCAGTCGTTCGGCAGCTACGTCGCGCAGGTCGCCGAAGTGTCGGTCGAGGACGGCAAGGTGCGCGTGCATCGCGTCGTCTGCGCGATCGACTGCGGGCCGGTGGTCAACCCACTCAATGTCGAAGCACAGATGCAGTCGGGCATCGCGTATGGCCTTTCCGCGGCGCTGCACGGCGAACTCACGCTGAAGAACGGGCGCGTCGAGCAGAACAACTTCAACGACTACGCCGCGCTGCGCCTGCCGGAGATGCCGAAGGTCGAGGTATACATCGTGCCGAGCACGGACAAGATGGGTGGCTGTGGCGAACCCGGCACGCCGCCGATCGCACCGGCGGTCGGCCATGCGTTGTTCGCGCTCACGGGCAAGCGGTTGCGTTCGTTGCCGTTCCGGCTGGCGTGACTATTGGCAAGCGGCGGCGCGCCGCCGCCGTGCCGTCATCGAGACCGATTCAGCCGGCCCTCCGCATCCCACACCTGCCCCGCGGGATCGAGCTCGACGGTGGTGCGCAGCTCCGCGCGCGGCCCGAAGCCGCAGACAGCGATCGGGCCTTCGAACAAGGGATCGAGGCCGAACGCCTGTTCGATCTCGACTTCGTTGATTGCAGCCGTCACGTACGCGCCGAGCCCGATCTCGGTCGCCGCGAGGTAGAGGTTCTGCGAGGCATGGCCGGCCTCGAGCAGGATCGCGCGGTAGATCTTCGGATGCCTGCGGTATTTCCAGAACGAACGCGGAAAGCGCGCCGCGACCACGAGCAGGACCGCTGCGTCGGCGAAATAGTGCTGGCCGGCGACCATCGTGTGTGCGAACGCGTCGGGGTCGAAGGCTGGGGGCGCGGGCAGTCGATCGAGCGCGTGCGCCTCGACGTTGTAGTGATAGAGGCCCGCAGCCATGTCCTCGACGCGGCGCACCAGCAGGTACGCCTCCAGCGGATGCAGGCCGCCACCGGAGGGATGGTTCTTCTTCAGCGCGACGGCGCCGGGCTCGATCGTTTCCTGCGCCTGTTCGCCGAACGTGCGGTGCAGGACGGAGGCGAGAGCCGCCCGCGCGAGCGGAGTGGACACATCGAAGTTGCGGCAGGTCGCCCTGCGGCGCAACAGCACATCGAGGTCTGCGTCGCGCGGGCGATCAAGATCGATGCGCGCGCCGGCGTCTTCCCGCCTTCGGTAGTGTGAAGGCGGCGGACCGACCGCCTGCATCATGTCCGCGGTGGAATGGATCCCCGAAGCCTGCTGTGCTTCGATGCTGTCGACGCCACTCCAGCGCGTAAACGCATGGGTCGTCGCCAGCAGGGGGTGCCATTGGGCGTCGCGCAGAGCGAGATCACGCAGGTGCGCGGGCGTCGGCCGATCCCGTTGGAACACGAGGCCTGCGTCGATCAGGACCTGCAACACCGGTTCGGAGATCCTCGCTGCAACCTCCGCGTAGGCAGTCCATTGCGCCTCACTGAGGCTGCCGAGTGCGAGGATCGCCGCTTCCTCGACAGTTACCGGCGCGTCGAGATGCGGCGCGAGGGCGACCCAGTGGCGCGTGCGCCGTCGCGGATCGCGTCCGGCGAGGAACGCGTTCACGTCGAACGCCACCTCCTCGCTCGATTCCAGGTACAACGCCCAGCAGCGCCTCAGCGCAGGGTCGTGCACGTCCAAATCGCTTTACTCCGGCCGGGTTGTGCTAGAAAAGGACTTGCCGTGCGCGGGGCCAGGCTCCTCGGCGCCCGCGAGCACGGCATGATTCTCGCGACATGACGACAATTACGCCAAGGGGGAATGCAACCATGATTCAAGCCGCACCGTCCAACGATGCCATTGCGAAGATGCTGCAGGCGCTTTCGACGAGCCCGGAGGCACGCGAGCAGATGCTCGGCGACCCGATCAGCGCGCTCAAGTCCTACGGTATCGAGGCCGATCCCGCCAACGTCCCGGTCGTTCGTGCGCTGCCGTCGATGGAGGAGGTCGCGCAGCTGCACAAGGAATTCATCGCCGATCCGCTGATCCTCAAGAGCTGCATCTTCATCTTCATCGTGATGGGCCGGAAGTAGCCGCGGCGGCCTGCGCCTGGGTGTCCGGCAAGCGCCGGGCATCCAGCAGATTGGGAATCAAAGCGACCTCGTTCTCGAGTTCGGCGACAGCCTGACCTCGGTGCGCGCGCAGCCATTGCTGCTGCGCCTCGGCTTTCGCGGCCGCATCCGAGGCAAGGTACGCAAGCCACAAGCCAACGTGTGTCTGGTAGTACTCGCGTCCATCGACGAGGGATTCGAGGCAGCTCGCCCGATCCGCCGGCTTCGTCGCGAAACGCACCTCGCAATCGGCCGTTTGCCACAGCGCTGATCGATCGTAGTAGCCGTGATCGAGCGCGATCGACCGGCTCGCATCCAGCCCCGCGCGCGCCTTGCCGGTACTGCCGCCCGAGCGCGCGGCCATCATGGCGGCCAACGAGAGATGGATCGTGGCGCTTCCGTCCGTCGTCGGCTGGCTCGCGGCGAGACGTGCTGTTTCCGCATCGATCAGAGCATCGAGCGTGGCTTTCGCGTCGGTGGCGCGCGTTGCGAGCCGAAGTGCGGCAGATGCCAGGCGAACGCGTGCCTGCTGCGACGCGGACGTCGACTTCACGCTGTACTGCGTTGCCACTTCGAGCGCACGCGCCGCCGCCGCGTCGTCGCCCTGGTCTATCGCGATGGCGGCGAGTTTCAACTGCTTCTCGGCCTGGATCGTGGCCGGCAAGGTGGCCGGCATGCCCTCGAGCCGCTTCGAGACCGCGTCGTAGCGACGGGCGGCCAGATCGGTGACCACGTCCTCGAAATGCGGCATCACGCTCGCCAATTCGCGCGCCTTGGCGACGTCAGCCATCGCCTTGACGTCGTCGCCGCGCTCGGTTTCGATGACCGCCAACGCGATCCAGCTCGCGCCGCGAAGAGGATGACGCGAGTTGGCGATTGCTTCGAAATGAGGTTGCGCTTCCGCCAGTCGGTGCTGGTACCAGAGGTAGCCGATGCCGAGGTTCTGGCGCGCGGCGATCGCGTCGGGATAGAGCTGGGCGGCGGCCGTCCATTTGTCGATCCAACGATTGGCGTCCTCGTACTGCGACAGGGTGCCGTCGAGGAACAGTTGTTCGCGCGCGCTCAAGCGATCGCGGTTGGCCACCGCCTGGCGCAGGCTGTCGAACGCGCCGTGCGAATCGCCGAGATAGGCGTTCTGCAACGTACTCAATCGTACCCATGCGAGCGCGAACTTCGGATCGAGGCGCAACGCTTCCTTGAGCAGGACGAGCGCTTCGTTCACCTTGCCGCGGCCGTGTTCCTCCTCCGCCTTGCCGAGCGCGCGCAACGCGTCGAGATTGCCGGTGGTGATCTGCGCGAGGGGCTTGGATGCTTCGCTGACGGAGGCGAGCGATTCGCCGAGGCGCCCGCGCATCTTGCGCAGCAACTCGTCCATGCGGGGCAGCATCGCTTCCTCTGCTTCGGCGTCGACCGAATCGCTGTAGACGGATGTCTGCGTGTGCGGATCGACGAGTTCGGCGGTCATGCGCACGCGCCCGCCGACCTCGGCCACAGTCGGCAGGACGACCGCTCGCGCACCCTCTCGCAACGCGATCTCCGAACCGACGATGCGGTCCACGGCCGTGGCGGCCGGATCGCGCTCCATGCGCTTGAGCGCATCGCGCACCTGCAGTTGCGGCACGACGTTGACATAGCGCGACTGCTCCAGGCCGACGCGGAACGCGGCCTCCAGCGAGTCGTCGAACACTTGGTGCCCGGTGAGGTTCTTGAGGCTGCCGACCACGACCCAGTCGCGGTTGGCGAACGCGATTGCCGGCGCGGGCTTGAAGAAGTACCAGGCCGGCACGGCGACGAGGAGGAGCAGCGCGAGCAGCTCTGCGACCACGGCCAAGGGGCGGCGCCAGACCGGCATCTCGCGATGGGCCTTGCCGCTCCATGCCGGCGCGCGCAGCGGCGCGATGCCTTCCTCGCCGACTTCGAATACCGGCACGAGGTCGGGCACGCCCTTGAGGCGATAACGCCCGTGCGTGCGCCAGCGCACACGCGCGAGCTTTTCGCCGAGTTCGCCCTGAGCGCGGTGCGCGATGTCGTAGGCGGTGCCCGACATGAGGATCTGGCGCGGCAGGGCGAGGCCCATGAGGCGTGCCGCGACCGGCTTGACGAGGCCTTCGACTTCGGTCTGCTTCGCGCCGCGGCGGACATCGTCGGCACTGTTGTCCCAGACGACGACGTCGCCGACGTGGATGCCGATGCGCGCGGCGAGTTCGATCTGCTCCTGCGCGCCGAGATCGGCAAGTTCGCGCTGGTAGGCGAGCGCGTAGGCGACGGCCTGGATCGGCCGCTCGAACACGAGCAGGAAGCCGTCGGTCTTGTCGATCTCGCGGCCGCCATGCTGCTGCATCAGCGCGCGCGCAACGCGATCGTGCTTGCGGATGAGGTCGGCGGCGCGCTGGTCGCCGAGGCGTTCGACCAATGCGGTCGAGTCTACGAGGTCGCTGAGCACGAGCGTGCGCAACACCGACGTCGTGGTGCCGGCGATGCCGTCGATCCGTGCTGATTCGTCAGCAGTCACCCTGCCTGCCGCCCCTTTGCTGCATTCGCACCATTTTGCGCCCGATCGACGGCGATTGGCCAGCGCCGCGCGCGAAAACGGTTACACAGCCGCCTTTCGCGCGGGAGTTGCCGGCCGGAGGCCGCTCAGGAGCGCGGCCACACCGCGTTGAGCGGGTCGAATTCCACCTCGTTGCATTCCGGCCCGCGCACGCCCAATCCCGTCACCGCGAGCGGGCCCTCCTCGAGCGGGTCGAGCCCGAACGCCTGCTCGATGTCGATCTCGTTGACCGCAGCGGTGATGAACGCGCCGAGCCCGAGCTCGGTCGCGGCAAGGTACATGGTCTGCGACAGGTGGCCGACGTCGAGGACGAGCGCACGGTACGCCTTGGCATGATTGCGATACTTCCAGAACGTGCGGCGGAATCGCGCCACCGGCACGACGAGCGCATGCGCGCCGGCGAAATAGCTCTGCGTCGCGACGAGCCGCCGCGCGAGGTCGCCGGCTTCCGCGCGCGCCAGCGGGCGGATCGGCTCGAGTGCGTGATTGACCGGATGGTAATGGTACAGCCCGGGGTCCAGGCCCTCGACGCGGCGCGCGAGCACGTAGGCCTCGGTCGCGTGCAGGCCGCCGGCGGACGGTGCGGCCTTCTTCAGCAGTTGCACGCCCGGCGCATAGTCCTGCACGGCGCGTGCACCGTAGGCGCGGTAGAGCACGGCGGCGAACGACGCGAGCGGGAGTTCCACGCCGTCATCGAAGTTCCTGCACGTGACGCGCGCGTCCAGGATGCCATCCAGCGGCGTCCTCGCCGTCGGGGGCAGCTTCATGCGCGCGGCCGGCGGCGTGCGTTCGCGCACGGCATCGGGGGCGGCGCCCAGGCGTTCGAGCAGCGTGCCGCGCGTCGTTTCGACGAACAGGCGTTCCGCCGCTTCCGTGTCGACGCCGTTCCAGCGCGTGGCGTAATGCATGACCGCCGGCAGGCTAGACCAGTACGTTTCGCGCAACGTGCGGTCGCGCGCGTCCGCCTCGGTTCCTTCGCCGACGAGCAGCTGCTTCTCCAGCAACGCGTCGATCGTTCCCGCACAATACCTCGTCGCCAGCGCTTCCCGATCGAGCCATTGGGTCGGGGACAGGGCGCCGAGTACGAGCACCTCGTCGTCGTCGACCGTGCGTTCGCCGACGTGCGGCGCGATCGCCGTCCATTCGACGACATGGCTGAGGCCGGTGCTGCCGGCGGCGATTAGGCCGAGTTCGAACTTCAGCTTTTCGCGCGGCTCGAGCATGAGGATCGCGCAACGGCGCAACAGCATCGCGTCTGGTCTCGCGTGGGTGGGACGATCGATCATAG
Source organism: Dokdonella sp. (assembly GCF_051958935.1). Taxonomy (GTDB): domain Bacteria; phylum Pseudomonadota; class Gammaproteobacteria; order Xanthomonadales; family Rhodanobacteraceae; genus Dokdonella_A. The sequence continues at coordinate 54,045 of NZ_JBQCFP010000105.1, forward strand.
CCTGCCCCCGCCCGTGCTTTCGGCATCGGCTACAATCGCCCGGCACCTCGTGCCTGCGCCGTCGTGCCGGCGTCGCAGGCGTACCCGCGTGCGTACCAGGCATTTTACCCAGGGGAACGACGATGAGTGACGCCGTACTCACGAACGCGCAGCTGATCAAACTGCTGCTCGAGTTGTCCACCAACGATGGATTCCGCCAGCGCTACGCGGAGAAGCCGGCCGCCGCGCTCGTCGAGCTCGGAGTGCCGCATGAAGTCGTGGTCAACATCGACGCGGCCTGCCTGGCGCCGACGCGGCTTGCCGACAAGCAGGCGTTCGCCGAGGCACACCAGCAGATGGTTGACTCGAAGGTCGTCGAAGCGCACAGCATGATCATCCCGAACCGGCTGCGGTTCGACAGCACCAAGTAAGCCAGCCTTCAACGTGCGGCGGAGAGTTTCGCCGCACGCTGCGCGAGTTCGGGGATCGCCGCCACGTCCTTCCATGCGTCGTGGAACGCGGCGAGTTCTACGTCGGCCTCGGCTTTCCTGCCGAGCGCGACGAGGAGTTCCGCACTCCGCAGCCTCGCTGCCGTGGCCTGGACGACGTTGTATGGCGACAGCACGCGCTCCGCGTTGTACTCCGCGTAGGCACGCCCGCGACGCCCGGCGAGGTAGCGCGCCTCCTTCAGCGCTGCCTCGCGGTCGCCCGCGCTCTCGTAAGCGTCGACGAGTGCTGCGTGCACGATGAGCAACTCGCTGCCGTCGACGGTTGCGCGCAGGATGGACACTGCTTCCTTCGCATTGCCCGATGCACGCTGCAGCTCCGCTCGCGCCACGGCGTGCATGTCGGCGAGGATCAGGCTCTGCCCGTCGAGCTCGGCTCCATTGCCGGCCGCTTCCAGCTGCTTGCGCGCTGCCGCGACATCGCCCCGGCGCGCGTCGGCATAGGCGCGAAACAGCGTACGGAATGGCGATGCACCGGCCGTTGCCGCCGGGTGGTCATCCGCCACGGCCGGCGGCAATGCGAACCGCCCCGAGCCGAGTGCGGCGGCGACGGCGGCATCGGCATCGGCGGCGACGGCGGCATCCTTCTTCGTCGCGGCGGATATCAGCGCGCGCGCCGCCGACCACTGTCCCTGGTCGAGCTGGATGCACAGCCTGGCGAGGCTCAGTTCGCCGTTCGGAGGCACGGTGCGCTCGAGTTCGGCGAGCGTCTCATCTGCCTTGGCGTAATCGCGTTGCGCCGCGTACGCCGACGCCGCGAATTCGCCCGCGGACTTGAGTCCCGAGGCCTTCGCATCCGCGAAGGCGCGGAGCGCGTCCGCGTAGCGTTCCATGCCGAGGTAGAGCGCGCCTAGTACGTATAGGCTCGTCGCACGATACGGATTCTGCGGGATGACGCTCTTCTCGAGCGCGGCGATCGCTTCCTCGAAACGATTGCCGTCCTGCCACGCGAAGTAGCCGTAGATGCCCTCGTAGCGGCCGGGATAGAGCGTGTTGAGCATGCGCAACTTGTCGAGCGCCGCGCGCGGTTCGCTCATCGTCGCCTGCAAGGCTTCGGCGTAGAGCTTGTCCATCGGCGAGAGGCGGTCGGCCTGTGCGAGGGCCGCGGCCATCTCGCTCTTGGCGATTTCGGCCTGGTTGACGTTCATCGCCACGCGCGCGAGGGCGATGTGCGCCAGCGCGAAACCCGGATCGACGACGAGCGCCTGGCGGTAGAGGGCCCTGGCTTCATCCATGCTGCCGGTGGCGTAGACGCGTTCGCCGATCGTGTACGCCTTGAGCGCTTCGAGGCTCGATGTGGTCACGCTCTCGAGCGGCTGCGAATCCTTCGAGACCGCGGCCATCGCCTCGCCGAGACGCACGCGCAGCTTCTGGTTGACCGTGTCGAGCGATGCCAGCACGGATTCGGCGCCGATGCCGTCGGCCGACTCCGAATAGACGGTCGTCTGCGTGTTCGGATCGACGACCTCTGCGGTGACGCGGACCCTGCCGCCGATCTCGGCGATGGTCGGCAGGATCAGCGCGCGTGCGCCGTCCCTGAGCGCGACCTCCGCCCCGACCGCGCGGTCGACGGCGGTCGCGGACGGGTCCTTCTGCATGAGGCGGATCGTCTCGCGCGTCTTGAGGCTGGACAGCACGTTGACGTAGCGGGATTGTTCGAGGCCGATTCGGAAAGCGGTCTCGATCGACTCGTCGAAGCGCGCGTCGCCCGTCAAATTCTTGAGATCGCCGACGACGACCCAGTCGCGCTGGGCGAACGCGATCGCCGATGCCGGGCGGAACAGATACCAGGCAGGTATCGCGAGCATCAGCAGCAACGCGGCGAGTTCGATGCCGAGCGTGGCCGGGCGGCGCCAGAACGGCACCTCGCGGTGCGCCTTGCCCGACCACGGGGGCGCCTTCAGCGGTGCGACGCCCTCGTCGCCGACCTCGAACACGGGAATCGGATCGGGCACGCCCTTGAAGCGGTAACGCCCGTGCGTGCGCCAGCGGACCGTCTCGAGGCGTTCGCCGAGCTCGCCCTGCGCGCGGTGCGCGAGCGCGTGCGCGACGCCCGAGAGGAGGATCTGGTTCGGCAGCGCGAGCTGCATGAGGCGCGAGGTGATCGGCTTGACGAGGCCTTCCACTTCGATCGGCTTGGCGCCGCGCGCGATGTCCTCGGGGCTGTTGTCCCAGGCGACGACATCACCGAGATGGATGCCGACGCGCGCCGCAAGCGTGCTGCCTTCGGCTTCGTTGAGGTCGCGCAACGCGCGCTGGTAGTCGAGTGCGAACGCGACCGCCTGCACCGGTCGCTCGAACATGAGCAGGAACCCGTCGGTCTTGTCGATTTCGCGTCCGCCGTGCAGCGGCAGCAGCGCGCGCGCGAGACGGTCGTGCTTGCGGAACAGGTCGGCGGCGCGCTGGTCGCCGAGGCGCTGGGTCAGGGCCGTCGAATCCACCAGGTCGCACAGCACGAGCGTACGCAGCAGCGGGATCGCTGCGGCGTGCGGGGTCGATGCTGACGGGTGGAGCAATGCGTTCATGCCTGGCTGCCTTCCAGCGCGCTGCGCGAGCCGCGCGTCCTGATCCGGTGCGGCGGGGCATGCGACGCCACCGGATTGGTGCATCGGCGATGCGGGCCCGAGGCCGGCATTCGCCGCATGTGCGCGCTGGTCCGCTCTCGCTCCCGCGCGCAGGGAGTCTTCGTGTCAGACGACGCAGCGCACGCTGCCGGGCGTCGCCACATGGTATCCGTCGCCGCCGCGACCTTTCGCCTCGTACAATGCGGCGTCCGCATCGCTGTACCAGACCGCCCAGTCGGCATGCTCGCCGCACAGGCTGCCGCCGATGCTCACCGTCACCGAAAGACCTTCCTTGCAACCGGGGAAGCGCAACGCACGCACCGCGCCGATCACCTGGGTCGCGCGCGCGCAGAGTTCTTCTTCGCCGGTGACCTGCATGAGCAGCGCGAATTCGTCGCCACCGAGGCGGCACGGCACGTCGACTGACGAGGCCGCGTTCTGCACTTCCTCGGCGATCGCGCGCAGCACCTGGTCGCCGACGAGGTGGCCGCAGCGGTCGTTGATCTGCTTGAAGCGGTCGAGGTCGACGAGCAGCAGTGCGAGCACGGTGCCGGGCAGGCGATGCTCGCCGAGCCGCTCCAGGAACATGTAGAGGCCGCGCCGGTTGCACAGGCCCGACAGCTCGTCGGTCTGCACCAGGCGTTGCGCCGTGGACAGCTGGGTGCGCGTCTGGCGCAGCGAATCCAGCGTGACCATGAGGTCTTCGTTGCGACGCTTGAGGCTCTGGATGAGCTGCTGTTCGCTCGCGACGAGGTAGGAGAACGAGCGGCGCATGAACTGCGCGAGCAGGCGCGGTTCGGTCGCGATGAGGTGTTCGAAGGTTTCCTGGTCGACGATGCGCAGGGTCGCCTCGCCGAACGCGACCGCATTGGCGACGCGCGTGTGGCTGCCGATGAACAGCACGAGTTCGCCGAAGAATTCGCGCGCGCCGATGATCTTGTCGGGCAGGCCGTCGCCGAACTCGAGCTGCACCTGGCCGGCTTCGACGATGAACATGCTGCGGCCGAGTTCGCCGCGGCGAAAGATCACCTCGCCCTGGCTCACCTGGCGCGCGACGCCGACGCGGGCGAACAGCGCGAACTCGTCCTCCGACAGCTGGCGGGGCAACAGGGACGGGCGCAGCGGGGTCGCGGTGAGCGCGTGCGCGAGTTCGCTGGTCGACTCTGCCTTGTCGCTGGACACTCGAACCTCCCCTCGGGGCCCGAAGAAGGGGAGCATGTTAGCGCATGTGGCCGGCGAGCTGGCAGGGAGTGACAAGGAGTGTCGTAAGAAAACAGCCATTCCGGTTGTGAGCGAACCGCCCTTCGCGCGTGCGAACGCTGGTGCCGGTTTTGCGCGAGCGCGCCGCAAGTGACGCAGCGGCGCGGGGTGTGTGTCCGGGACACCCGCGGGAGGTGCACCTACCTGGCCGCCGGTAGGCCCGGTTCTTGCTTGGGTTCACCTGCCAGCCCTTGGCTCCCGGCCGCCCTCGCGGCACCCAGGGGCACCGGCCGGCATCGGAACGACTCGACCCGGGGCACTCCCCAGCTGCCCGGGTCCCCTCTCTCCCGGTCGTTCCGATGCCGGTCGCGGCACCTTCCGGTCCTCTCTCCCGGAAACACGAAGGCCGCCGTTCTCCCCAATGGCGGCCTTCGCGTGCCTGCGCGCCGGTCAGGCGGCGCGCGGCGTGGCGCCGTGGAACTGCTCTTCTTCGGTCGAGCCCTTGAGGGCCGTCGTCGACGACAGGCCCTGCTGGATCGTCTGCGTGACCGCATCGAAGTAGCCGGTGCCGACTTCGCGCTGGTGCTTGACCGCGGTGAAGCCGCGTTCGGCCGATGCGAATTCGGCTTCCTGCAATTCGACGAAGGCGCTCATCTGGCGCCGCGCGTAGCCGTGCGCGAGGTTGAACATCGAGTAGTTGAGCGCGTGGAAGCCGGCGAGCGTGATGAACTGGAAGCGATAGCCCATCGCCGCGAGTTCTTTCTGGAACTTCGCGATCGTCGCGTCGTCGAGGTTCTTCTTCCAGTTGAAGCTCGGGCTGCAGTTGTAGGCGAGCAGCTTGCCGGGGTACTTCGCGTGGATCGCCTCGGCGAACGCGCGTGCGAAGGCGAGGTCGGGTTTGCCGGTCTCGCACCAGACGAGGTCCGCGTACGGTGCATAGGCGAGCCCGCGGCTGACCGCCTGGTCGAGGCCCTTGCGCGTCTTGTAGAAGCCTTCGACGGTGCGCTCGCCGGTAATGAACGGCTTGTCGTTGTCGTCGATGTCGGAAGTGACGAGATCGGCGGCTTCGGCGTCCGTGCGCGCGACCAGCAGGGTCGGCACGCCGCAGACGTCCGCGGCGAGGCGCGCGGCGTTGAGCTTCTCGACGGCTTCGCGCGTCGGCACGAGCACCTTGCCGCCCATGTGGCCGCACTTCTTCACCGAGGCGAGCTGGTCCTCGAAGTGCACGCCTGCGGCGCCGGCCTCGATCATCGCTTTCATGAGTTCGAACGCGTTGAGCACGCCGCCGAAGCCGGCCTCGGCGTCGGCGACGATCGGCTGCAGGTAGTCGACGCCGTCGTCGCCTTCGGCGTGCGCGATCTGGTCCGCGCGCAACAACGTGTTGTTGATGCGCTTGACCACCATCGGCACCGAGTTGGCCGGATACAGCGACTGGTCGGGATACATTTCGCCGGCGACATTGGCGTCGGCCGCGACCTGCCAGCCCGAGAGGTAGATCGCCTTGAGGCCGGCCTTCACCTGCTGCATCGCCTGGTTGCCGGTCAGGGCGCCGAGCGCGTTGACGAACGGCTCCTTGTGTAGCGAGGCCCACAATTTCTCGGCACCGAGCCGGGCGAGCGAATGCTCGACCGCGACGGTACCGCGCAGGCGCACGACGTCCTCGGCGGTGTAGTTGCGCGCGACGCCGTGCCAGCGAGGGTTGTTGCTCCAGTCCAGCTTGATCTGTTCGGCGGTCGGCAGGTGCGTCTTCATGGCATACCTCGGTGTCGGTGGAGCGGACTCGTGGTGGGATGCGGCGCGTTCGGCCGCGCTTGGAATGTCGATCAGGCGTGGTCGCAGAGGCTGTCGTACGCCTCGAGGGTGAGGAAATCGGCGAGCGCGTCGGCGTGCGTGAGTCGCGCGAGCAGCTCGGCGGCGGCGCCGATGCGCGACTGGCCCGGCATCGCGGTCGCAGCGAGGCGGTCGCGCGTAGCCGCGAGCACGGCGTCGAAGGTGGCGAAGTCGATGGGCGCGCCGTCGTCGAAGGCGAGCGCGGATGCGGTGCCGCCGTCGGCGCGGTGCAGCCATTGCCACAGTTGCGCGCGCGATATTTCCGCGGTCGCGGCGTCTTCCATGAGATGGTGGATCGGCACGCAGCCCTGGCCGTCCATCCATGCCGCGAGATAGCGCAGGCAGACCTCGACGTTGGCGTCGAAACCCGCGCGCGTGATCGAGCCGGTGCTCGGCGCGAGCAGGGTGTCGCGGTCGGCCACGACATCCGTGCGCGCGACGTGCAACTGGTTCGGCGTCGGCATGTGCAGGTCGAACACCTCGCGTGCGACCGCGACGAGGGCGGGGTGCGCGACCCAGGTGCCGTCGTGCCCCGCCGTCACTTCGCGCAGCTTGTCGGCGCGCACTTTCGCGAGCGCGGCGTCGTTGGCCGCGGCATCGTGGTTGATCGGGATCTGCGAGGCCATGCCACCCATCGCGAACGCGCCGCGACGATGGCAGGTGCGGATCAGGAGTTCAGAGTAGTGGCGCAGGAACGGCACGCCCATGACCACCTGGCCGCGCTCCGGCAGCACGCGGTCGCGGTGCGCCCGCAGCGTCTTGAGATAGGAAAAGATGTAGTCCCAGCGGCCGCAGTTGAGGCCGACGATGCGCGTGCGCAGTGCATGCAGGATCTCGTCCATCTCGAAAACCGCGGGCAGCGTCTCGATGAGGACGGTGGCCTTCATCGCGCCCTGCGGCAGGCCGAGCGCGGCTTCCGCGTGATCCATGACGTCGTTCCACAACGCCGCCTCGCGATGGCTTTCAATCTTCGGCAGGTAGAAATACGGACCGCGGTCGCGCGCGTGCAGTGCGAGCGCGTTGTGGTAGGCGAACAGGCCGAAGTCGAACAGCGCGCCGGCGATCGCTTCGCCACGGATCTCGACATGGCGCTCGGGCAGGTGCCAGCCGCGCGGCCGTACGACGAGCACGGCCGGGTCGGGACCGACCGCGTAGGCGCGGCCATCGGGCGCGCGGTACTCGATCGTGCCAGCGACCGCATCGCGCAGGTTGATCTGGCCGTCGACGAGATTGGTGAAGGTCGGCGCGGTCGAATCTTCGAAGTCGGCCATGAACACCTTCGCGCCAGAGTTGAGCGCGTTGATGATCATCTTGCGATCGACCGGCCCGGTGATCTCGACGCGCCGGTCCTGCAGCGCCGCAGGGATCGGCGCCACGCGCCAATCGGCCTCGCGGATCGCGCGGGTTTCCGCGAGGAAGTCCGGCCGTTCGCCCGCATCGAAACGCAGCTGCCGCTCGCGCCGCCCCTCGAGCAACGCGCGGCGACGTGCATCGAACCGCTCGTGCAGGTCGACGATGAAGGCGAGCGCGCCAGCGTCGAGCACCCCCGCCTGCCGCGTGTCGAGGCTGTGGCGGATGCGGGCCTGGGGCAGGTTTTCGACGGTGGCACTCATGGGCGGATCTCGTGGTGCGAGGCGATCAGCCTAGGCATTCGTGCGTTGCTTTGACAAAGCAAACGTTTCAATGCGATACATTGACTTTGTCAAACATCGAACAAGTGTTTGAATCGACGCATGAAGCAGGATGAACGAAAGGCGGGGGACGCATCCCGCAGGGCGCGCATGGCGGATCGCCGCGCCGGTTCGCGCGCGAAGCCGGCGGCAAGCGCCGTCCCGGCGCCGCGCTTCTACTACAAAGGCAGCCGGCTCAAACAGTTGCGCGCGTTCTGCATGATCGTGAAGCTCGGTACGCTGTCGCGCGCGGCGGAGGCTTTGTTCCTGTCGCAGCCCTCGGTTAGCCTGCAGCTGCGCGCGCTTGAGCAGGAACTCGGGTCCACCCTGATCGAGCGCCGCCGCCGCCGCGTGGCGCCGACGCGCGAGGGCCAGGCGCTGTACGACCTCGCCTTGCCGCTGATCGAAGGGCTCGACCAGCTCGACCAGCGGTTCCGCGCGCTGCGTTCGGGCCTCGCCGGCGGCGAGCTGCACATTGCCGCAGGCACTTCGACGATCCAGTACCTGCTACCGGGCTTCGTCGCTGCGTTCCGCGAGCAGCACCCCGGCGTGAAGCTGCAGCTGCACAACGTGACCGGCAAGGACGGGCTCGCGCTGCTGCGCTCGGATCAGGTCGACTTCGCCATCGGTTCGATGCTGGACGTGCCGAACGACCTCAGCTACGAGCCGGTGCAGTCGTACGACCCGATGCTCATCGCCCCGCCCGATCATCCGCTCGCGAAGCTCGGGGATCTGCGCCTCGAGGACCTGTCGCCGTACGGCCTGATCCTGCCGCCGCAGCGCCTCACGACCTATCGCCTCGTCGACCTGATCTTCCAGCAGCGCAAGGTGCCGTTTCGCGTCGCGATCGAAGTCGGCGGCTGGGAAGTGATCAAGCAGTACGTCGCACTCGGCCTCGGCATCTCGATCGTGACCGGCATCTGCATCGGCGAGGAAGACCATGCACGCCTGGCGGTGCGCAACATGAGCGCGTACTTCCCCCAGCGCAGCTACGGTGTCGTCGTGCGCAAGGGCAAGTACCTCAGCAGCGAGGCGCGCGCATTCGTCGATCTCGTGCGCCCGGGCCTGTTCACGCGGCGGGACTATTGGGAAGCGGGCCACTCCGAACGGTAGGCGCGAGGCCGCGGATCATTCCACGGTCGGCTGCGGGAGCGGCGTCGGCACGTCACGGCGGCGCAAGCGCCGCAACATCCGCGCGGCGAAGCGGAACAGTTTCGGCAACAGCCAGGCGATCAGCGCGAGGAAGAGCGCGAGCGCAACGAGGAATCCGATCGGATGCGCGATCGCGAGCCAGAGTCCGCCGAGGACGAGGCCGTCCTCGCTCGCGCTCGCGGTCCAGTTGCTGAACGGTTCCGGCGACGTGTTGATCGCAGCGCGCCCACTGCTTTTCGCGAGATGGGTGCCGCTCGTGATGAGTCCGCCGACGAGCGCGGCCGCCACCTGCGCGGCCGGGGTCGCGTCGCCCATCGCGCCCCAGGCGAGGAACGCACCCGCCGGGATGCGGATGAAGGTGTGCAGCGCGTCCCAGAACGAATCGAACGCGGGGATCTTGTCGGCGAGGAATTCCCCGACCGTCATGATGCCGGCGGCGGCGAGCACCCAGGTGTGTTGCAGCACGAGCAGGGGTTCGGGCAGCTGCAGGTAGCCGTATCGACCGAGCAGGCCGACGACGAGGATCGTGACGTAGAGGCGGATGCCGCTGGCCCAAGCGAGTCCTCCGGCGAGCGCGAGCTGCGAAAGCGCGTCCATCAGGCGTCCTTTCGCCCCGCGACCGGCCCGGATCGCCCGACCAGCGGCCGCCCGCGCGCAACTTCGTTTCTGCTAGCGTGGCGGCCCTGCCCACGCTGCCGTTCCAGGTGCTCCATGGTCCGCTGGCTCCTTCTCGCCGCCACGATACTCGGATTCATTTTCGTCTTCACCACGCACAGCCCGATGTTGCTCGGCATCGGCCTGCTGCTCGGCATCGTCGGCTTCATCGGCTTCGTGTTTTCGCTCGCGGCCGAGCGCGTATCGGCCAATTCGCGGCCGGAGACGTCGATGGCCTCGCCGACGGATCTCGCCGCGATGCGCAAGCCCGCGGCGCGGCCGCTGCCGGCGCCGGGACGCCCGCCCGTTTCGCCGCAGGCCTCGAGCCCCGCGGCGGCACCGGCACCTGCCGTGGCGCCACCGACGCGGCCGCCGTCGGCGACGCGCTGAGGTCTCGCCGCAGCGCACCGTGCATGGCTGCCGGCGCTGACGCAGAATCCCCGTCGTCGCATCCCGCGACGCCGTGACGGGAGGTTGGCGTGACCATCGAATCGCTGCTCGTCTTTCTGATCGTGGGTGCGGTCGCCGGCTGGTTGGCCGGCCAGATCGTGAAGGGCCATGGCTTCGGCCTGGTCGGCAATATCATCGTCGGCATCGTCGGCGCGTTCCTCGCCGGTTTCCTGCTGCCACGCCTCGGGCTCATGATCGGCGGCGGTATCGTCGCGGCGATCATCAACGCCGCCATCGGGGCGGTCATCCTGCTCGTGCTGATCGGCCTGTTCAAACGCGCGACCTGAGAAGGCAGGATCGATTTCTGGGGCCGGCGCAAGCCGGCCTTTTTCGGTCCGCTCTCCGCCTCTCGCTCCATCCGACTTGACGGCGCGCACCGGCGCGCGAAGCATCGGTGCATGCGACCGACCGACACCGATGCGCTCCGAGCTTCCGCCGTACCCCCGCCGCTCGACGGCCGGGCGATCCATGTGTGGCTCCACGATACCGCGCAGTCCCGCCCGCGCGCGGTGCGCGAGGCGGCGCGCGCGATGCTGGAACACCTGCTGCGCGGTTACGCCGGCGGCGACCGCACGCCGCGGGTCGAGTGCGGTGCGCACGGCAAGCCGTTCGCGCCGGCCCTGCCCTGGCTGGACTTCAATCTCAGCCACGCGGGTTCCTGCGTCGCGCTCGCGTTCGCGCGCGAGCAGCCGCTCGGCATCGACATCGAGCCGCTCGACCGGCGGGTCTGTGTCGACGGCATCGCGACACGTTTCTTCAGCGCGCGCGAAGCGGCTGCGCTCGAGCGAGTCGAGCCGAGCCGGCGTCATCTCGCATTCCTCCACTTGTGGACGCACAAGGAAGCCGTGCTGAAGGCGCTCGGTGACGGACTCGGTTTCGGGCTCGAGCGCATCGAGTTCGAATTGTCCGCGGAAGGACGCGTCGATCGGCTCGCACACGTCGCTGCCGAGGCGGGCTCGCCGGCGGACTGGCGCCTCTGGCCGCTCGAGGCTGCGGCCGGGATCACCGGCTGCCTCGCCTGGCACGGCGCGGCGCGCGCGGTGCAACGGTTGCAATTCGTGTCGTGAGCCCAGGAACGCGACGTTCCGGCCCCCTGCACCGTCCTTTGCTGCAGATGGCCGACGGACAGACCAGCGACGTGAACGCGGTACCCTCGGGCTCGGGCTTCGGCCAGACGCTCGACCGGATGGTGCTCGAGCGAGCGCGCCGCGGCGACATGGGCGCGTTCGCGGCGATCTACGAGCGCTTCGGCAGCGCGTGTTACACGCTCGCGCTGCGCGTGCTCGGCGAGCCGGCGGCGGCCGAGGACATCGTGCAGGACGTGTTCCTCAAGATGTTCGCGACCTTGGGGGGTTTCCGCGGCGACGCGCCGTTCGGTGCGTGGCTCAAGCGGCTCACCGCGAATGCGACGATCGACGTGCTGCGCGCGCGGCAGCGCTACCAGGCCGACGACGTCGAGGCCTTGTTCGCCGCGATGCCCACGGCGGACGCCGACGCGGAGGACGGCGTCGATGCGTGGTCGCTGCTGATGCGACTGCCGCCGCGCGCGCGCGCGGTGGTCGTGTTGCACGAGGTGGAAGGCTACACGCACAAGGAACTTGCCGACCTGTTCGGCCAGAGCGAGAGTTATTCGAAGTCGATCCTCGCGCGCGCATTGAAGCGGCTCAACGACGACGCGGGTGGATCAAAGGAGGTGCAGGAATGAATCTTGAACAGGGCACTCGCGGATTCGATCCGCGACGACTGCCCGAGTTCGCTCCGGATCCGGCGTTGTGGTCGCGCATCGTCGCGGCCCAGCAGCGACGCGCATCGCGGCGCCGCTGGCAGCGCGCCGTGGTCGGTGGCGCGCTCGCGGCATCGATCGCGGCAGCGCTGCTGGTCGGCGTGCCGGTACTCGCGCCGGTCGTCCCCAGCGGGACGATCGCGATGCAGGACGAATCGCGTGCGCTCGAAGACGAGTGGCGGCGGCTCGCCGGCACGCAGGCGGCCGCGCTCGGCTCGACCCGGCTGCGCGCGATCGACGCCGAGCTGCAGGCGGCCTACGATCGTGGCGCCGCCACGGATGAGCTTTCCGCGTTGTGGCAGCAGCGCAATCGCGCGCTGCAGGGTTTGATCGCGGCGATGCAGGACGGGGCCTATGGCCGGTCGTCCAGCATCACGCAATTGTGACGGCAGAGGTAACGAGATGAGCAGGCAGATGTACAACATGGTGCCGTGGGCGGCGCGCTCGCTGGCCTTGGCGTTCGCGTTCGCCGCAGGCGGTGTTCACGCGGACGGCGCGACGCCGCTCGCCGGAGCCGTCGCCGGGGCCGCATTGCGTGGCGATGCGGGCGCGAGCGTCGGCGCCGAACAGCGCCTGCGCGCGGAGCTGCGCGCGGTGATGACCGAGCTGGTCGAAAGCGGCGCTTTCGGTGCGGCGCCCGCGCACGAGATCCGGATGGATATCGACACGCCGGCGCAACGCGTGAGCAATCTCGGCTTGCTGGTCGACAGCGCCCGCGCCGACCGCGACGGCGTGCACGTACTCGCGATCACGCCGGGTGGCGCGGCTGAAAAGATGGGCTTGCGCAGTGGCGACGTGCTGCTCGCGGTCAACGGCACCGCGCTCGCGAATACCGATGGCGCGGCGGCGACGCTGCGGCGTTCGGTCGACCAGTTGCCCGATGGCGCGCGGCTCGCGTTTGAAGTCCAGCGCGAGGGACGCCGGCATACACTCGCGGGCACGCCCTCGAGCGTCTACCTGCCGGCGATGCATCTCACGGTCGGTGACGGCACGCAGCTGGCGACGGCGGGCAGTGGCGGCGGCGGCGCGATGCCGGCGGATTCCGCCGGCTGCGGACGCATCAGCGATTTCGATGTCGCGCCGCGCGGCGACCGCCTGCACGCGGCGAAGAGCATCAGCATCGACGGCGTGTCGCCAGGCCCGACCGGCACGCGCGCGTATCGCGTGAGCGCAGGTCGGCACGTGATCAAGGTGGCCGAGCAGATCGAGAGCCGCTATCTCTCGTTCAGCGATCGCGCACGCAATTCAGCGATCGGCAGCGACCGCTACAAGGCGCTCGACGTCGACGTTCCGCCGGACACGACCGTCCTGATCGCGGCGCGCCTCAACGAGGACCAGCGCAGCGAGTGGAAGGACGGCGCCTATTGGGATCCGGTGGCCTGGAAGCAGACGGCCGAACGCTGCCGTTGAAGTCCGTGGCGCGCGCGTCGACAGGCGCGCGCGCTTGCGCGATCATCGCGTGATGACCGCGCTCAGCGTCAACATCAACAAGGTCGCCGTGCTGCGCAACTCGCGCGGCCATGCCGAGCCTGACCCGCTGCTCGCCGCACGCGTGGCCATCGAGGCGGGTGCAGACGGCATCACCGTTCACCCGCGCCCGGACCAGCGCCACATCCGCGTGGACGACGTCGCGCGCGTGGCAGCGGAAGTTGCTTCTTGGAATGCGCGCGGTCGCGCGGTCGAGTACAACATCGAGGGCAATCCGTTCGCGCCCGCGCGCGGCAGCTATCCCGGTTTCGTCGAACTCGTGCGACGCACGCGCCCGGCGCAGGCGACACTCGTGCCCGACGGCGATGCGCAAATCACGTCCGATCACGGCTTCGACCTCACCGCCGAAGCAGCGCGGCTTGCGCCGCTCGTCTCCGAGCTGAAGGCGCTCGGTTGCCGCGTCAGCCTGTTCGTCGACGCGGGCACCCGCGCCACCGACCTGGAACGCGCGGTCGCCGCCGGTGCAGATCGCATCGAGATCTACACCGAACCTTACGCACGTGCGTATGCAGCCGGCGACTGCACGCGAGAACTCGATGCCTGCGTGCGCACCGCGGAGGCGGCGCGCGCTCATGGCCTCGGCGTGAACGCGGGACACGATCTCAATCAGCGCAACCTCGGCGCGCTGAAGTCCGCGATACCATTCCTCGCCGAAGTGTCGATCGGCCACGCGCTGATCGGCGAAGCGCTGTACGCCGGACTCGCTCCGACGGTGCGCGCCTATCTCGCGATTCTCGGCACGCGCGACTGAGCGCGCGAGGGTGCGAGGCCGACGTGTGGCGCTTCGCACCACTCGTCGGCGCGCGTCACTTCGCGCGCACGCCTTCGATCTGGATGCCGTCGATGCCGCTGCTGCGCGCGACCGCGAGCGCGTCGACGACGTTCGCATACGGCGTGTCCGCGTCGGTGCGGACCTCGAGCACGGGCGGTTTCGGCATCTGCGCCTGGATCGCCAAGGCGGACGCAAGCTCGGCACGCGAGACTGCGTGGCCTTGGAGATAGAGCTCACCGGTCGAGAGCACGGACAGGCCGAGCGTTCGCGGCGTCGACGCCCAGTCATGGTTGCCGCCGAGCGGAAGCGGCAGGCGCTTCATCGCAAGTGGTGCGGTGACCATTAGGATCACGACGAGGGCGAGCAGCACGTCGATGAGCGGCGTGACGTTGATCTCGGCCTGGGTCGCGGCAGCGTGGGAACGAAACGCGTCGGTCGTCATCGTCGTCTCCTTCGGCTGTGGTCGGGCGACTCCAGTCTGCGCCTGCCGGCCGCGGCGACGCAATTCGCACCCCCGTTCCAGATCGCCGGTAATGACACCGACGTCCGCAGGGAGCGCGCTGTACATCGCAAGTGCGGCCATTGGATGGCCGTTCTGGATGTGGTGAGCCCGAGGCATGCCACGCCCCATCGCATCGTTCGTCGAAACCGCGATCAGGGAGGATCGCCTGGCAAACAAAAAACGGCGCCGCGTTGCCGCGGCGCCGTTCGGATGCCTCTCTCCGGGCGACCGGTTTACTGGTCGTTGCCGCCGGTCGTCATGAAGCCGAGCTTCACCATGCCGGCTGCCTTCGCCTCGGCCATCACGGTGGCGATCTTCTGCCACTGCGTCGGCTTGTCGGCGCGGATCTGCAGCTCCGGCTGCGGGCTCTTCTGCGCGGCGACGCGCAGCTGGGCCTGCAGGATCGCATCGGTGACGGGTTCGTCGTTCCAGAACAGGTCGCCGTTTTCCTTGATGGCAAGGTCGATCGGCTCCGGCGGATTTTCCTGTTGTACGTTCGGATTGGCCTGCGGCAGGTCGATCCGGATCTTGTGCGACATCAGGGGCGCGGTGATCATGAAGATGATCAGCAGCACCAGCATCACGTCGACGAGCGGCGTGACGTTGATTTCCGCCATCGGGCCGCCGCCCGAACCACCCGTGGTCATTGCCATGGCTTACTTCCTCGCGACGGCAACCGGAGCAGCGCCACCGTCGACGCGCGAACCGGTCGCAAAGAAATCGTGCAGGTCGTGCGCGAACTCGTCGAAGCGCGCGTAGATCACGCGGTTCTGGCGCACGAAGAAGTTGTACGCGAGCACCGCCGGGATCGCGACGAACAGACCGAACGCGGTCATGATTAGCGCCTCACCGACCGGGCCGGCGACCGCTTCCATCGAGGCATTGCCCGACGCGGCGATCTTGATCAGCGCGTGGTAGATGCCCCACACGGTACCGAGCAGGCCGACGAACGGCGCCGACGAACCGACCGTGGCGAGCACCGTCATGCCGCCTTCGAGGCGCAGGCTCTCGCGAGCGACGGCCTGGCGCAGCGAACGGTCGATGAACTCGGAACGGTTCAGTGCCTCGACGAGGCGGCTGCCTTCGTTGCGCTGGTGGTGCGCGGCGGCCTGCGCGGCGTCGAGCGCGATCTTCGAGAACGGTTCGCCCTTCGGCTGTTCCTCGAGGAAGCGCACGGCGTCCTGTGCGGACGGCGTGTCCCAGAACGTGTTGATGACCTTCTCCATGCGCGCACGGATCATGCCGTTGCGCAGGAAGTTGGCGACCACGAAGTAAATCGACGAGATCGACATCACGCACAGCGTGATGAAGACGATCCAGCCGAGCACGTCGAAGTTCTGGATCAGATCGTGGAAGCCCATCTGGCTCATGGCTGCGGCATTGCTGCCGCCACCGGGAGCGGAAACGACAGCAGGCTGAGCCGCTGCGGGGGTCTGAGAGGCATCTTGCTGCATGGCGTTACCTTACTCGGTCAAATTGAATTCGATGGGAACCAAGGCATACCCGGAGCTGGGTCTACCACCCTTTGAACCTGGATTGAATTTCCAGGTCTTCACGGCTTCGATCGCTGCCTGATCCAGCAGGCGCGAGCCGCTGGATTTTTCGACCGTCACTTCCTGTGGCGAGCCGTCGACACCGACGAGGACCTTCAGCAGCACCTTGCCTTGCTGATGCTGGCGAGCGGCCTGCGGCGGATAGCGCGGCGGACGCATCTTACGGTAGCTGATGTTCTCGCTCGGCGCGATATCTTCCGGCGGAGGCGGCGGCGCAGGCGGAGCCGGCGGCGGCGCAGGCGTCGACATCGGCGTCGCTTCCTCCGTCACGATCGGCGGAGCCGGCGGCGGCGGCGGTGCCTTCGGCGGTGGCTGCACCTTTTCGATGATCTTCGGCGGCGGCTTCTTCGGCGGCTCCGGCGGCGGCGGCGGCGGCGGCGGCGGCGGCGGCGGCGGCTCGATGAACTCGACCATCACTTTCTTGTCGATGGTCTTGTCCTTCGGCGGCGGCGGGGCGACCGGCGCCATCATCATCGCGAACGCGAAGGCGTGCAGAGCGAATGCACTTGCAAACGCCGTGACGCGTCGCCAGCTGAAGTCGCCGCCAGATTGATTGGTATCTGCCATCAGTATTGACCAACGAGATTGTGTCTGTGCGGCCGTCGTGGCGACGCCGTCGCTTCGCCCCGATTGCAAACCCCGAGAGGCGTAGGCGCAAGAGCTGGCCACGGTACAACAGCGGATGCCCTCAGGACAAGCGGTTGCAGCGGGCGACCTGCACGTGATTATGGAGTTGTGTGACGTTCTTCGGTGGAACCTGAGGTTCCAACGGCCATGACCCCTCCCCGGGGTTGACGGCCCTTGGTCCTCATTATGGTTCCGCGCACGCGGCTGCGGGTTGCAGCGCGTGCGCGGAACGCAATTCTTACTTCTTCTTGGCGCGGTTGATCTTCGCGCCGCTCTTGGCGGCCTTGAGGCGCTGGTCGGCCATCGTCTTGGTGCTCGCGTAACCGGCCGCCTTCTGCCAGTCCGCCGTGGCGGCCGCGCCCTGCCCGAGATCGTTCTTCGCGTCGCCGCGCAGCAGGTAGGCTTCGCCTTCCTGGCGCAGGCCGCCGCGCGAAATCGCCTTGTCGAGCGAATCGATCGCTTCCTTCGACTTGCCCGAATAGAACAGCAGGTAGCCGAGCTGGTAGTCGACGTTGCCGTCCTTCGACATCGGCGCGGCCTTGCTGTAGCCCTCGATCGCGCACGGATCGTCCTCGGCCTGCGTGCAGACGTCGCCCTGCAGCTTGTAGTTGTCGTAGGTGCCCTGCAGCACGCCCTTGGCGAAGCCTTCCTTCATCGTCGCCGCGGCGTCCTTCGGCTTGTCCGCCTGGGCATAGAGCTTGGCGAGCTGGACGTAGTCGTCGTTGGTCGTGACCAGGCCCTGGCTCTTCGCCTTCGCCATGAGGTCGAGCGCCATCTGTTCCTTGTCGCCCTGGATGTAGACGGTCGCGAGCTGGTTGATCAGCTTCTTGTTGTTCGGGTCCTTGGCGAGCTGGCCCTTGATGAGTTCGGCGGCCTGGTCGAACTGGTTCAGTTCGAAATAGCTCGCCATCAGGATCTGCGTCCAGCTGTCGCTCGGCTTGTCGGTCATCGACAGCGCCTTCTTCATCGCGTCGACTGCCGGCTGGAACTGGTCGACGCGGTAGTACGCGTTCGCCTTGAGCGCGAGTTCATCGGCGGTCTGCGCGCCGGTCAGCTTCTCCCACTCGGCGAGCGTCGCGAGTGCGTCCTGGTATTTCTCTTCCTGGATCTGCGTCTGCGCGAGCGCGAACACGAGCTGGAATTGGCCGTCGTTCGGCAGTGCGTCGAAAGCGATCGCCTTCTTGTATTCGTCGATCGACTGCGCGCCCTTCTCCTGGTCCCAGTAGATCTGCGCGAGCAACTGGTGCGCGAATGCCTGCGCGTACTTGCTGGCGCTGCCGTTGTCGATGACCTTCTGGATCAGCGGCAGGGCTTCGTCGGGCTTGTTCTCGTTGACGAGGTCGGCCGCCTTGTTGAGCGCGCGCTGGTCGCCCGAGGACATGCTGACCTTCGGCTCCTGGCGCGTCGCGTTCGGATACTTGTTCTCTTCCTTCTTGTCTTTGGCGAACGCGACCGAGCCGCACGCCATGGCGGCGCTGCACACCGCGACGATGAGCCACTTCGAGAGTTTCATGTCGATCCACTCCTGAACATACGAAGGATGTCGTCCACTGGTGGGCGACTAAAACGGGGCGCAGAGGGTACCCCCGTGCGCGCGAACTGCACAAGCACGCATACAGGTCTTCACATGCTGCTTAGCAGCATGAAGCGCCACCGTGGACACGGCGCGCCGTCCCGTAGTCAGACGTCGAGGTTGGCGACGCGCAGCGCGTTCTGTTCGATGAAGTCGCGGCGTGGTTCGACCACGTCCCCCATCAGCGTCGAGAAGATCTGGTCGGCGGCGACCGCGTCTTCGATGCTGACCTGGAGCAGGCGGCGCGTATCCGGGTTGACCGTGGTATCCCACAGCTGCTCCGGATTCATTTCGCCCAAGCCCTTGAAGCGCTGGATCGTGCGGCCTCGCTTGGCTTCGTCCATGAGCCAGCTGTAGGCATCGCCGAAGCTCGAAATAGCCTGGCTCCTGCCGCCACGGCGGACCTGCGCGCCGGGCTGCACCAGCCCCGAGAGCTGGCTCGCCGCATCGACGATCGGCCGGAACTCGGCCGCAGCGAGGAACGTCGCGGGCAACACCTGCGTGTGGCGCAGGCCATGCTGGTCGCGCTCGACGACGAGCGCGGCCGCATGGTCCGCGGCAGGCGCCTGCACGCGCACCGTGTAGCGGGGACGGCCCAGCCCGGTCCTCGACAGCGCGGCGGAAAGGCGGTCGGTCCACGCCTGCAGCGCGGCCGGATCCTGCCAGCCTTCGCTCGTGAACGGCGCGTCGATGAGCGCGTGCAGGAAGGCCGCATCGAAGCGGAACGAGAGCCGGTCGATCTGATCGAGCGCCGCGCGGTACACGCCCATGAGCTTTTCCAGGCCCGAACCGCTCACGGGCGGCGCGTCCGCGCTGTAGGCGAGTTCGGCTCCATCGACGGCGCTCGAAATGAGGTAGGCATTGAGCGCTGCATCGTCCTTGAGATAGAGCTCCTGCTTGCCCTGCTTGAGCTTGTACAGCGGCGGCAGGCCGATGTAGACGTGCCCGCGCTCGATCAGCGCCGGCATCTGGCGGTAGAAGAACGTGAGCAGCAGCGTGCGGATGTGCGAACCGTCGACGTCCGCGTCGGTCATGATGATGATGCGGTGGTAACGCAGCTTGTCGACGTTGAACTCGTCCTTGCCGATGCCGGTACCAAGCGCGGTGATCAGCGTTCCGACTTCGGCCGAGCTCAGCATGCGGTCGAAGCGGGCGCGCTCGACGTTGAGGATCTTGCCCTTGAGCGGCAGGATCGCCTGGTTCTTGCGGTTCCTGCCCTGCTTCGCGGAGCCGCCGGCGGAGTCGCCCTCCACGATGAACAGTTCGGACAACGCCGGGTCCTTCTCCTGGCAGTCGGCGAGCTTGCCTGGGAGGCCCGCGATGTCGAGCGCGCCCTTGCGGCGCGTCATCTCGCGCGCCTTGCGCGCGGCTTCACGCGCGCGTGCTGCGTCGACGACCTTGGCCGCAATCGCGCGCGCCTCGGTCGGGTTCTCGAGCAGGAATTCCTCGAGCTTCTGGTTGACGATCGATTCGACGACGCCCTTGACCTCGCTCGAGACGAGCTTGTCCTTCGTCTGCGACGAGAACTTCGGGTCCGGCACCTTGACCGATAGCACCGCGATGAGGCCTTCGCGCATGTCGTCGCCGGACAACGCGACCTTCGCCGTCTTCTGCAGGCCGGCCGACTCGATGTAGTTCGACAACGTCCGCGTCAGCGCCGCGCGGAAGCCGGCGAGATGCGTACCGCCATCGCGCTGCGGGATGTTGTTGGTGAAGCAGAATACCGTTTCCTGATACGCGTCGGTCCACTGCATCGCGACGTCGACGGTGGTGCCCTCGTGCTGCGCGCTGAAGCCGACGACCTGCGGGTGCAGCGGCGTCTTCAGCTGTGCCAGGTGCTCGACGAACGAGCGGATGCCGCCCTCGTACTGGAAGACGTCGCGCTTGTCGGTGCGCTCGTCGACGAGCTCGATCTTGACGCCGGAATTGAGGAACGACAGCTCGCGCAGGCGCTTGGCGAGGATGTCGTAGTGGAATTCGATCGTCGAGAACGTCGCCGGGCTCGGGTGGAACCGCACCGTCGTGCCGCGTTTCGTCGACGGACCCACGACCTTGAGCGGATACAGCGGCTCGCCGAGCGCGTATTCCTGCTGGTGTTCGTAGCCGTCGCGGCAGATCGTCAGCCAGAGGTGGTCCGACAGCGCGTTGACGACGGATACGCCGACGCCGTGCAGGCCGCCCGAAACCTTGTAGCTGTTGTCGTCGAACTTGCCGCCGGCGTGCAGCACGGTCATGACGACTTCGGCTGCGGAACGGCCCTCTTCCGGCTGGATGTCGACCGGGATGCCGCGGCCGTTGTCGACGACGCTGACCGAGCCGTCCGCGTGGATCGTGACGATGACGTGATCGCAATATCCCGCCAAGGCTTCGTCAATCGAGTTGTCGACGACCTCGAACACCATGTGGTGCAGACCGGTACCGTCGTCGGTGTCGCCGATGTACATGCCGGGCCGCTTGCGCACGGCTTCGAGGCCCTTCAAGACCTTGATCTTGCTTGAATCGTATTGGTCGGTCATTCGATCTCCGGACGCAGCATGGCCAACCCGCGAAAGCGGGCCAGGACCGGGCGTTCAATCGCAGAATTATAGCAGCCGCGCCGTTATCCCTGCCGGGCTACGCGGCCATGTTCCACGTGGAACCTTGCGGGCGCACCGACCGCTTCGGCCAATGCGCTCGATTCCTCCGTACCGGTCAGGAACACCTGCGCCCGCGTCGCCGCGACGGCCCGTAGGACACGCCGCTGGTGTTCGGCGTCGACTTCCGAAGCGAGATCATCGAGGCAGATCAACGGCCACTCGCCGGCGCGTTCTGCGAACAGGCGCGCCTGGGCAAGGACGAAGGCGAACGCGCTGAGCTTTTGCTGGCCGCGCGAAAGATGGTCGCGCCGCCGGGCAGCCGCGAAGCCGAGCGCCCAGTCGGCGCGATGAGGACCCCGCCCGGTATGCCCACGCGCAAGGTCGCGCTCCAGGCGATCGGCGAGGACGCGCACCAACGACTGCGTGTCGTCGAAGCCAGGATCGAATTCGATCATCGGCTCACCGAGCTCCGGCAGCAGGTCCACCAGCAGCAGCCGCACATGGGGCACCAGCGCATCGAAGTAGCTGCGGCGCATCGCAGCGAGAGGTGCGGCCGCGCGGGCCAGCTCGTGGTCCCACGGATCGAGCTCGGCAGGCGACGCGAGTCGGCGCAGCAGGATATTGCGCTGCTTGAGCGCCCGCTGATAGCGCCGCCACGTCGGAAGGAATTCGTGTTCCACGTGGAACACGCCCCAGTCCAGATAGCGCCGCCGCTCTTCGGATGTTCCGGCAATGAGCTCGTGCGAGCCGGGTTCGAAACACAGCACCGCGGTCTGACGCAACAGCTCGCCGATCGGCACTTCTGCGCCGTCGATCCTCGCGTCGAGCCCGCGAGCGGTCCGCGCCAGGCCAACGCGAACCCGTCCACCCGAACGCTCGATCTCGCCAAAGACTGAGTAGCCGCCACTCCCGTCCCGTGCGAGTGCCTCGCGCACGCTCGTTCGGAAGCTGCGGCCATGGGAGAGCAGATAGGCCGCCTCGAGCAGGGACGTCTTGCCGGCGCCGTTCGAGCCCGTGAAGATATTCCAGCCGGGCGCCGGCGCGAGCTCGACCTGCGCCAGAACGCGCAGGTTCTCGATTCTGAGTTCGCGCAGGTTCATGCGTAGCGGCGCAACCTTGCGAAAGCGCCGCCGGTTACGCGAGACGCTGTTTTATTGGTCAGAGCCGCAGCGGCATGATCACGTGCCGCGTGTCGTCCGAATCGGGTTTGCGCACGAGGCAGCTCGACTGGCCATCGCGCAGGCAAAGAAGCACTTCCTCGCTGCTGATCGCGCCGAGCGCGTCGAGCAGGTAGTTCACGTTGAAGCCGACGCTGAGGTCGGAAACACCGGTACGCGCCTCCACTTCCTCGACCGCTTCTTCCTGTTCCGGATTGTGGGCGACGACGCGTACGCGGTTCGGCGCGACCTCGATCTTCACGCCGCGGTACTTCTCATTCGAAAGGATCGCCGCGCGCTGCAGCGCCGCGCGCATCTCGTCACGCTGCAGCCGCACTTCCTTGTCGGCCCCGATCGGAATGACGGCTTCGTAATCCGGAAAGCGGCCATCGATGAGCTTCGAGGTGAACGTGACATCGCCGCGACGAACGCGCAGGTGATTGCGGGCGAACTCGAGTTCCACCACGCCATCGCCCGACTCGAACAGGCCCTGCAACTCGTTGATGCCCTTGCGCGGCACGATCACCTGTCGCGGCGAAGCCACCTTGGACTCGAGCTTGGCTTCCGCGAGCGCGAGCCGGTGGCCGTCGGTCGCCACGCACCGCAGCGCCTGTTCGCGGAGGTCCAGCAGCATGCCGTTGAGGTAGTAGCGGACATCCTGGTGCGCCATCGCGAAACCCGTGCGATCCATGAGTTCCTTCAGCGTCGCTTCCGGCAGTGCGACGCGCTCGACGAGTTCGATCGAGTCGATCGGCGGGAACTCGGTCGCCGGCAAGGTCGCCAGGGTGAACCGGCTGCGACCTGCGCTCACGGTGACGCGCTCGCCACTCTGCTCGAACTTGATGCGGCAGCCGTCGGGCAGTGCGCGACAGATGTCGAACAGTTTGCGCGCGGGCACTGTCACTTCGCCCGCGTCGAGATCGTCTGCCGCGGTCCGCGCAACCATCTCGACTTCGAGGTCCGTACCGGTCAACGCAACACCGCTGCCATCGACAACGACGAGCAGGTTCGCCAAAACGGGCAGCGTCTGTCGCCGTTCCACCACGCCCACCACATGTTGCAGCCGCTTGAGGAGAGCTTCGCGCTGGATGCTGAATCGCATGGTCTGCCGTTCCTGTCTTTGGTTTCTTTATGTGGAGCGATGGTGGTTGCTTAGCTTGTGCACAACTCGCCGGAGCGAATATATCCCAATAAAATCAAACGCTTGCTTGGGGTCTCTGTGCTGTAGAACTCGCCGCCGCGCCTGTGGGTCATCTGTGGATAATATTCGGGTCGCGCGTTCGGCACAGCTTGTCCACAGGTATCGCCCGTGCTTTTTCACTCGGTCAGCGTACGCACGAGCTTTTCCCAGTCCTGACGCAGCTTGCCGTCCGTTTCGCGCAGGTCGCGAATCGTGCGGCACGCATGCAATACCGTCGTGTGGTCGCGGCCGCCGAAGGCGTCGCCGATTTCCGGCAGGCTGTGCTCGGTCAGCTCCTTGGCGAGCCCCATCGCCATCTGCCGCGGCCGCGCGATCGATCGGCTGCGCTTCTTCGACAAAAGATCCGCCAGGCGCAGCTGGTAGTAGTCTGCCACGGTCTTCTGGATGTTAGGGATCGTGATCGCCTGCGCGTGCACGGTGAGCAGGTCGCGCAGCGTTTCCTGGGCGAAGTCGCTGCTGATGCGCCGGCCTTCGAAGTTCGCGCGCGCGACCAGCGTGTTCAACGCGCCTTCGAGGTCACGCACGTTCGAGCGCATGCGTTTGGCCATCAGGGTCGCGACCTCTTCAGGCAGCTCCACGCCCTTCGCCTGCGCCTTGGCCAGCACGATCGCGGCGCGCGTCTCGAAGTCGGGTGGTTCGATCGCGACCGAGAGGCCCCAGCCGAGGCGCGATTTCAGGCGCGGCTCGAGGTTGTCCACTTCCTTCGGGTACCGGTCGCAGGTCAGTATGATCTGCTGCTTGCCCTCGAACAGCGCATTGAACGTGTGGAAGAACTCTTCCTGCGTCGTGTTCTTGCCGGCGAAGAACTGGATGTCGTCGATGAGCAACGCATCGACCGAGCGGAAGCGCCGCTTGAAGTCGTCCATGCCCTTCTGCTGCAGCGCGCGCACCATGCCGCTCACGAACTGCTCCGAGCGCAGGTAGAGGATCTTGACGTCCGGCTTGTTCGCGCGCATCAGGTTGCCCGCGGCATGCATGAGGTGCGTCTTGCCGAGGCCGGTGCCACCGTAGAGAAGCAGCGGGTTGTAGGCGCGGCCGGGGTTCATCGCGACCTGGGTCGCCGCCGCCTTGCCGAGCTGGTTCGACTTGCCTTCGACGAAATTCTCGAACGTGTAGTTGGGGTCGAGGTTCGACTCCGGACCCGCGGCGCGCTCGGGCGCATTCCGGCCGCGGGCCGCAGGCCTGCCGACGCCACGGTCCGGCGTGCGCCCGCCGACCTGCACGTCGACCGCGACCGGCCCGTCGCACAGGTGCTCGAGCACTTCGACGATCGGCGCAAGGAAGCGCTCACGCACGGTCTCCATCGTGTACGCGTTCGGCGCCCACAGCGTGAAGCCCGATTCTTCCTCGCTGACCTGCAGGGGGGCCAGATACGTATGCAGATCCTCTGCGCTGAATTCCGCCTCGAGGCGGGAAAGACAGCGGCGCCAAAGTTCGCTCATTGCAGGGTGTGTTTCCGGATGCGGGCAGCGAGCCGGCCGATCGAGGCTCGCGCGAGATGGGGGCAAGATGCGAAAGTCTAGCAGCACGGCGGCATCGTCCCCGCCCGCGCCACGCGGGCCCGCGGCGTCTGCGCCTTGACAGGCAGCCGCGCCGCCGCCTACCATCCGCGCCCTTTTCCATTCAGCAAGTTGGCACCATCATGGCCACCAAGCGCACCTACCAGCCGAGCAACCTCAAGCGCGTCCGCGACCACGGCTTCCGTGCGCGCATGAAGACCCGTGGCGGCCGCAAGGTCATCAACGCCCGTCGCGCCAAGGGTCGCAAGCGCCTCGCCGTCTGACGCCGGCAGCGAAGCTTCGAATGGCGCCCGCAACCTTTCCGCGCGCGGCGCGCCTGTTGACCCCTCGCGATTTCGCCCGGCTGCGCTCCACCAGCCGGCGCATCGGCACCCGCCACCTCACCGCCGAAGTCGCCCCGCGCGACACGGGTGGCGCACGCCTCGGCCTCGCCGTTTCCCGCAAGGTCTCCAAGAGTGCGGTGCACCGCAATCGGATCAAGCGCATCGCCCGCGACAGCTTCCGTCGCCATCGCGACGCGCTGCCCGCGGTCGACATCCTGGTGATCGCGCGCAGCAGTGCCGACCATGAGGACAACCTGAGCCTGCACGCCGAGTTCGCCCGCCTCTGGCAGCGCATCGCGGCGTTGAACGGCGCGGATGCGGCCGGCACAATGCGCGACTGACTTTCCAGCGTCGCGCTTCCCGCGCGTCCACTCCCGACCCCGCCCCCAGGCAGTGTGACGGCAGCGCGTGGCGCGACCGCCTGCCGCCCGGCGACACATCTTCAGTCCGAACCGGTTTCCTATGACGAGTCCGCGCAACTTCCTGCTGATCGCCCTGCTGTTCATCGGCTACCTGTTCTGGATGCAATGGCAGGAGGACTACGCCAAGCCGCCTGCCGGCAGCACGCCGGCTGCGGCCACGGCCGCGGCCCCATCGCCTTCGGCGGCCGCCACCACCAACGGCGCCGACGTGCCGAGCGCGAGCGCGCACGCCGCGCCCGCAGCGAAGCCGGCGCCCGACTCGATCGCGAGTGCATCGGGCCAGCGCGTCGTCGTCGAGACCGACGTGCTGCGCGTGGAGATCGACACGCGCGGCGGCAACGTCGTCGTCGCCGACCTCCTCGCCTACCCGATGCAGCCCAAGGACTACGCCCATCCCAAGCGCCTGCTCGACAGCAGCGACGCGGGTTTCTTCGAGGCGCAGAGCGGGCTGGTCAGCGCGAGCGGTGCCGCGCCCGACCACCAGGCGCAGTACAGCGCGGAAAAGACCGCCTACTCGCTCGCCGGCGGCAGCGACACGGTCGAGGTGCCGCTGAGCTGGAGCGACGCGTCCGGCGTCGCCGTGCGCAAGGTGTTCGTGTTCAAGCGCGGCAGCTACGTGATCGAGCAGCGCCAGGAAATCACCAACAACAGCGGCGCCGCGTGGACCGGCAATGCCTACCGCCAGCTGCAGCGCGTACCGCCGGTCATCGACACCAGCGGCATCAAGGGATACAGCAACATCGAGCGCTACAGCTTCGTCGGCGCGGCCTGGTACAGCCCGGCCGACAAGTTCCAGAAGCTCAAGTTCGAACAGTTCGCCAAGGAGCCGCTCGACAAGCCGATTGCCGATGGCTGGGCGGCGATGCTGCAGCACTACTTCTTCGCGGCGTGGATCCCGGCGCAGGGCGAGAGCGATCAGTACTCGACCAAGACCTACGTCGCGCAAGCGGCCGACGGCAGTGCGGTCAATCGCTACCTGATCCGCACGCAGTCGCCTGCGATCAACATCGCAGCGGGCGCGACCCACACTGACGCCGCGCGCCTCTACGTTGGCCCGAAGCTGCAGAGCACGCTCGATCAGATCGCGCCCGGCCTCAGCCTGACCGTCGACTATGGCATGTTCACGGTGATCGCCGAGCCGCTGCACTGGTTGCTCGCGCAGCTGCACAAGCTCACCGGCAACTGGGGCTTCGCGATCATCCTGCTCGTGCTGATCATCAAGGCGCTGTTCTTCAAGCTCAGCGAAACGCAGTACCGCTCCGGCGCGAAGATGCGCAAGCTGCAGCCGCGCATGCAGGCGCTGAAGGAACGCTACGGCGACGACCGCCAGAAGATGAACATGGCGATGATGGAGTTGTACCAGAAGGAAAAGGTGAACCCGCTCGCGGGCTGCCTTCCGATGCTGGTGCAGATCCCGGTGTTCTTCGCGCTGTACTGGGTGTTGCTGGAGAGCGTCGAGCTGCGCCAGGCGCCGTTCATCGGCTGGATCCAGAACCTCACCGCGCCCGATCCCTACTACGTGCTGCCCGTACTCAACGGCCTCGTCATGATCGCGACGACGATGCTCACGCCGAGTGCGGGAATGGATCCGACCCAGGCGAAGATGATGAAGATCATGCCGGTCGTGTTCTCGGTGCTGTTCGCGTTCTTCCCGGCCGGCCTCGTCCTCTATTACACCGTCAACGGCGGCCTCGGCCTGCTGCAGCAGTGGATCATCACGCGCCGCATCGACGCCGGCGAGAAGGCGGCCGCGGCCTGATGCGATGAGCGGGCGCGCCGACACGATCGCAGCCGTGGCGAGCGCGCCCGGCGCGGGCGGCGTCGGCGTGCTGCGCGTATCGGGCGATCGTGCCGCTGCCATCGCCCGCGCCATGCTCGGCCGCACGCCGCGCGCGCGCCATGCGCACTACGCGGCCTTTCGTTCGTCCGACGGCAGCGTCATCGATCGCGGCCTGCTGCTCTGGTTTCCCGCGCCGCATTCCTACACCGGCGAGGACGTGCTCGAGCTGCAGGCGCACGGCAGCCCCGTCGTGCTGCGCATGCTGCTCGCGCGCTTGTTCGAACTCGGCGCGCGGCACGCCCGCGCCGGCGAATTCTCCGAGCGCGCATTCCTCAACGGGCGCATCGACCTCGCGCAGGCCGAAGCAGTCGCCGACCTCATCGCGAGCGGCTCGGAAGCAGCCGCGCGCGCGGCGCAACGCAGCCTCGACGGCGAGTTCTCGGCGCGCGTGCATGCGCTCTCCGAGCGCGTCCTGCGATTGCGCGTATGGATCGAAGCAGCGATCGATTTCCCCGAAGAGGAGATCGATTTCCTGAAGGCGCCCGAACTCGCCGGCGAAGTCGGGGCGACACGCGCCGACGTCGGTGCGCTGCTCGGCGAGACGCGCCGTGGCGTGCGCCTCGCCGACGGATTGCACGTCGTCATCGTCGGCCGGCCGAACGTCGGCAAGTCGAGCCTGCTCAACGCGCTCGCGGCGAGCGAACGCGCGATCGTCACCGACGTCGCCGGCACCACGCGCGACGTGCTGCGCGAGACGATCGACCTCGACGGCATCGCACTCACGCTGGTCGACACCGCGGGCCTGCGTGACGCGGCGGATGTCGTCGAGCGCGAAGGCATCCGCCGCGCACGCGGCGAGCTCGAACGCGCCGACCTCGCCGTGCTCGTCAGCGACGACGACGAGGGCGTGCGCGATCTCGAGCTGCTGCGCACGCTTCCGCCGCGAGCTGCGCGCATCGTCGTGCACAACCAGATCGATCTCGCCGGCACGCGCGCGCGGCGCGACGAACGCGACGGCATCGTCCACCTGTGGTTGTCGGCGCGCTCGCGCGAGGGCCTCGACGGCCTCGTCGCCGAGCTGCGCCATCACGCCGGCGCGGGCGAAGGCGATGCGGGCGCATTCACCGCACGTGCGCGCCATGTCGCCGCGCTCGAGCGGGCCGCTGCACATTTCGAGGCGGCGGTCGCGGCGCTAGCCGGACGCAACGCCGGCGAACTCGCCGCGGAAGACCTGCGTCGCGCGCACGAGGCGCTCGGCGAGATCACCGGCGAAGTCAGCGCCGACGACCTGCTCGGCGAGATATTCTCGTCGTTCTGCATCGGCAAGTGACGCCGCCGCTCAATCGATTTCAAACCACCGCAGCTCCACCGGGGTCGAGATCACGACGAAATGCAGCGCGTCGGGATCGAGCCGGAATTCGCCGACCAGGGCGTTCGCGCTGCCCGTGCAGACGTAGCTGAAATCCGCCGCGCTGAATCCGCTCTGGCTCGCGTAGCGGATGAGCGTGTAGGTCGCGCCCGCGCTCGGCGGCGTCGCGCCGTCGCTGAAATGGAACGCGTAGCTGCCCCGCGCCTTGGCGCGACAACGCGCCCGACAGGAGGAGCTGATCGGACGCGGCACCGTTCGCACCGAGGCGCATCGCGACCGTGCCGCCGGCATTCCAAGCAAGCGCGCCCCGCCACGCCCAGGCATGCCGTGCCCGGGGCCGCGCGTTGATAACGCGCCCACCCGACCCAACAACCGGCGAACCGCCACGGAGACCGATCATGATCGACCTGCACTACTGGCCCACGCCCAATGGCCACAAGATCACGATGTTCCTCGAGGAAAGCGGGCTCGACTACACGATCAAGCCGGTCGACATCGGCGCGGGCGAGCAATTCCGGCCACAATTCCTCGCGATCGCGCCGAACAACCGCATGCCCGCGATCGTCGACCATGCGCCGGCCGACGGCGGCGCGCCGCTCAGCCTGTTCGAATCGGGCGCGATACTGCTCTATCTCGCCGACAAGACCGGCCGCTTCATCCCGCCGGACCTGCGCGGCCGCCAGACCGTACTGCAGTGGCTGTTCTGGCAGATGGCCGGCCTTGGCCCGATGACCGGCCAGTACGGACACTTCCGCGTGTATGCGCCCGAGCCGATTCCGTATGCGATCGAGCGCTACACGAAGGAAGCGCATCGCCTGCTCGGCGTGCTCGAACGCCGCCTCGCCGGGCGCGCCTTCATCGCCGGCGATGACTACACGATCGCCGACATCGCCTGCTATCCGTGGATCAGTCCGTACGGCAAGGCGCCGATCGACCTTGCCGCTTACCCGGAAATCCGCCGCTGGCACGCCGCGATCGCCGCACGGCCGGCGACGCAGCGCCCGTAAGCGCGCGGCGTCGAAGTGAGTCCGCCGGGCGACCGTCCGCTCAGCGACGAGGAGCGGCGCGTGCTGTTCGGCCAATCGCCGCAGCGCTGAGGCGCGGCCCCGGCCCGCGCCCGCGCGCGGCGGGGCCACGCGCCTTCTGCATGCCGCGCGCTTTGCGCTAGTCTGGAGCCAGGGAGGGCTGACGATGCGCTTGTCCGAATTGTCGGTGCTGGTGGTCGAGGACCATGGCTTCCAGCGCCGCGTCGCGTTGCGCCTACTCGAGGAACTCGGGCTGCGCCGCGTCGACGCGGCGGCCGAAGGTCGCGCCGCGTTGACCGCGCTGCAGGCGGCGCCCGCCGACGTCGTGCTCGTCGACCTCGACCTGCCCGGCATGGACGGCATCGAATTCATCGGCCACGTCGCCTCGCAGCAGCGCGCCGGCGCGATCGTGCTCACGAGCGCGCTCGACCCTGCGCTGCTCAATACCGTGCAGGGCATGGCACGCGCGTACGGCCTGCGCGTCCTCGGTGTCGTCGAGAAGCCGCTCACCACGCTCAAACTCGCCGAGGTGCTGGGGCGCTTCCACACCCAGGAAGAAAGTCCGGCCGCGGAGCCCGACGTCGAGATCGGTCCGGACGCATTGCGCCGCGCGCTGGCCGCGGGCGAGTTCGAGGCGTGGTTCCAGCCGAAGGTCGCGATCAGCACCGGCCACGTGATCGGCGTCGAGGCGCTCGCGCGTTGGCCGCACGAGGGCCGCCTGGTCGGCCCGGCTCGCTTCATTCCGTTGCTCGAGCGCGAAGGCATGATCGGTGCGCTCACCGAGCGCATGCTCGAGCAGGCGTGCCGCTGGCGCAGGCGCTGGGCCGACGACGGGCTCGAACTCGGCCTGTCGGTCAACGTGTCGATGCTCAACCTCGCCGACGTCGCGACCGCCGATCGCTACCAGCAGATCGTCGCCGACCAGGGCGCGCGCCCGCGCGACATCGTCATCGAAGTCACCGAAAGTTCGGTCATGAGCGAAGCCGCACACGTGCTCAACGTGCTCGCGCGCTTGCGCCTCAAGGGCTTCGGCCTCGCCATCGACGACTTCGGTACCGGCTACTCGTCGCTCGCGCAGCTGTCGCAGATCCCGTTCACCGAACTCAAGATCGACCGCGGCTTCGTCAGCGGCGCGCCGACGCAACCGCGCAAGCGCGCCGTGGTCGAGGCGAGCCTCGACCTCGCGCGCAAGCTCCACCTCACGGTCGTCGCCGAAGGCGTCGAGACGGTCGAGGAATGGCAGATGCTCGCGGAGCTGGGCTGCCAGCAGGTGCAGGGCTTCCTCGTCAGCGCCGCGGTGCCGGGCCACGCGCTGCCCGGCGCGATCCGCGACTGGCACCAGCCCGAGGGTGCGCCGACGCGATGATCCCGCTGTACCGCCGCGTCCGCATCCGCGTGCAATTGCAAGCGCTGTTCGGCCTGCTGTTGCTGACCGGGTTCACCGTGCTGGTGCTCGACGAGATCAACCAGCGTTCGGACGTCGGGACGTTCCAGCGCGTGCAGCAGCAGTCGCTCGCCGGGCTGCGCCTGGCCAAATCGATCTCAGACGCCTACGGCCTCGATATCGTCAGCGCCGTGTTCCGCGTGCGCAACAACCTCATGGGCTGGGAACAGGGCATCGAAGTCGTCGAGGGGGCGCGCCGCGCGATCGACCGCGACTGGAAGGAGCTCGTCGCTTCCCCATTGCCGCCCGAGCAGCGCGCGGTCGTCGACGAAGTCGCGCGTGCACGCGTGAGCGCAGACCGCGCGGCCGACAGGTTGATCGCGATCTTCCGCGCGGCGGACATCGGCGCGCTCGGCCGCTTCGCCGACACCGAGCTCTATCCGGCGATGGACCCGGTCGCCTCCCGCCTCAAATTCCTCGCCGACCTCAAGATGTTCGACACCGAACGCATGATCGGTGCGCACCTCGACACCGCGCGTCGCGTCGGACGCTGGCGCGTGATCCTCAGCATGATCACGCTGCTCATCGTGCTCGTGGTCGGGCGCAGCATGCTGCGCAACATCTACAAGGGCGTGGAAAGCCTCAAGCACCTCGCCCGCCACGCGCGCGAACGCGAGTTCGAGCCGGGCGGCTACGCACCTGACGGCGAACTCGGCGAAGTGCACGAGGCGCTGTCGACGATGCGCCAGGACCTGCTCCGCTACGAGGGCGAACTGCGCGACAGCGAAGCACGCGCACTCGCGGCGAGCCGCGCGAAGTCGTCGTTCCTCGCCTCGATGAGCCACGAAATCCGCACGCCGATGGTCGGCGTCGCGAGCATGCTCGAACTCCTCGCGCGCACCGACCTCGACGCCGACCAGCGCCAGCAGGTGGAGATCGTGCAGGGCTCGGCGCAAAGCCTGCTGCAGATCATCGGCGACATCCTCGACTTCTCGAAGATCGAGGCGGGCCGCCTCGAGTTGCTGCCGGTGGCGGTGGACCTGCGCGAACTCGTGCGCGCATCCACCGGCAACTTCCTCGCCACCGCGTCGGCGAAGGGATTGCACCTCGACTGCACGATCGATGCGCGCCTCGCGCCGGCGCACGTCGCCGATCCGCTGCGCCTGCGGCAGATCCTCAGCAACTTCCTTTCCAACGCGCTGAAGTTCACCGAGCGCGGCAGCGTCGTCGTCGCGCTCGATCGGCTCGCCGCGGCCGGCCAGCGTGAACTCGTCGCGCTGCGCGTGCGCGACACCGGGATCGGCATCGGCGCGGAGGACCAGGCGCGGCTGTTCCAGCCGTTCGTGCAGGCCCGCGACGGCAGCGCGCAGCGTGCCGACGGCAGCGGCCTCGGTCTCTCGATCTGCCGCCGCCTGGCCGAGCTCATGGGCGGCGAGATCACGGTGGAAAGCCGCCTTGGCGCGGGCACGACGATGAGTCTGGTCGTGCAGCTTCCGCTGGCCGATCCCGCGCTGGTCGCGTCGGCGTCGCCGTTGGCGGCTGCGCCTGCGCGAGTCGCGCCGAGCATCGACGAAGCAGAGCGGAGCGGCCGCCTGATCCTGCTCGTCGACGACCACCCGACCAATCGCGCCGTGATCTCGCGCCAGCTGCGCCAGCTCGGCTATGCCTGCGACGTCGCCGCCGACGGCGAATCGGCGCTGGAACGCTGGCGCAGCGCGCGCTACGCGCTGCTGCTCACCGACCTGCACATGCCGCGACGCGACGGCTACTCGCTCGCCGAAGCGGTGCGCGCCGACGAACGCGCGGGCCTGCGCCCTCGCCGGCCGATCATCGCGATGAGCGCGAACGTGAGCACCGAGGAGGTCGAACGCAGCCGCGCCGCCGGCATCGACGACTTCATCGCGAAGCCGGCGCCGCTGCAGCTGATTGCGGCCGCGCTGCACCGCTACCTCCCGTTCGATCATGCGCAGCCGGCCGTGCCGGCGCCGCTCGCCGTCGACGCCGATCTCGTGCGCGACTACGTCGACAGCACTCGACACGACCTCGCGGCGCTCGCCGCGGCCGTCGCGTCGCACGACGCCGATGCGATCGCACGCGAGGCGCATCGCATCAGGGGCGCCAGCGGGCTCGTCGGCGCCGACGCGGTGGCGGCCTGCGCGGCACGCATCGAGGACGCGGCGCGCACGGCACCGGAGGATTCGCTCGGGGAAGAACTCGCCGAACTCCGCCGCCTGCTCGACCGCTTCGCCACCGGACGTGGCATCGAAGCGACGTCGTGATGCACGACCCGTGACCTGTGTGGCTTGGCGCTGCGCGCGCGCTGCGCTCTAATGCGCCGATCCTGCGGAGTCCGT
This sequence comes from Dokdonella sp., assembly GCF_051958935.1. GTDB lineage: Bacteria > Pseudomonadota > Gammaproteobacteria > Xanthomonadales > Rhodanobacteraceae > Dokdonella_A. The sequence goes on from NZ_JBQCFP010000105.1 coordinate 87,459, forward strand.
CCATGTATCGCCTGTTGCTGTCCGCGCTGCTTCTCTCGAGCCCTCTCGTGCACGCCGAACGCCTGACCATCGAACGCATCTACGGCGATCCCGACCTCAACGGGCCGAGCCCGCGCGCGCTGAAGATCGCGCCGGACGGCACGCGCGTCGGCTTCCTGCGAGGCCGCGAGGACGACCAGAACCAGCTCGACCTCTGGCAATACGAGATCGCCAGCGGAACCATGCAGCGCCTCGTCGATTCGGCCGCACTCGGCGAGCACAGGGAACTCTCCGACGCCGAGAAGGCGCGACGCGAACGCGAGCGCATCGCGCAGCTTAAGGGCATCGTGTCGTACCGGTGGTCGCCCGACAGCCACAAGCTGTTGTTCAGCGTCGACGAACGCCTGTGGCTGTACGACCTAAACGGCAAACCCGGTGCGCAGCTGCGTGCGCTCACGCCACACGGGTTCGAGGTCAACGACGCGAAGGTCTCGCCGGGCGGCGGCTACGTCTCGTTCGTGAGCCGGCAGAACCTCTACGTGATCGACCTAGAGCGCAACCTCAACTACCAGCTCACCCACGACGGCAGCGGCACCGTGCACAACGGCGAAGCCGAGTTCGTCGCGCAGGAAGAGATGGACCGCGCGACCGGCTACTGGTGGGCGCCGGACGACAGCGCGATCGCGTTCGAGCGTTACGACGAAGCGAAAGTCGACGAGGTCGAGCGCACCGAGGTGTACGCCGATCGCAGCACGACGGTGCGCCAGCGCTACCCCGCGGCGGGCCGGCCGAACGTGTCGGTGCGCCTTGGCGTCGTCGCGCCGCGCGGCGGCAAGACGCACTGGGTCGACCTCGGCCGCGACGCGGACATCTATCTCGCGCGCGTCGACTGGCTGCCGGACGGCAAGCGGCTCGCATTCCAGCGCGAGAGTCGCAACCAGCGCGTGCTCGACCTCGTCGTCGCCGACCTCGCGACGCAGCGCCAGGTGACCGTGCTCAGCGAAACGCGCCCGACCTGGGTCAACCTGCACGACGACCTGCGCTTGTTGAAGAACGAGGATGCGTTCGTCTGGGCATCCGAGCGCGACGGCCACAAGCATCTGTACGTCTACGGCCTGGACGGGCGCCTGCGCCGCGCGATAACGCGCGGCACATGGGACGTCGACAAGCTGCTCGCGATCGACGAGAAGGGCGGCACCGTCTATTTCGCGGCGAACCGCGACGATCCGCTGCAGGCGCAGGTCTATGCGGCGCGCCTCGACGGCAGCGAAGCGGATCGCGCGCGCCGCATCAGCGAAGGCGACGGCTGGCACGAGGCGGTGTTCGGCGACAATGCGGCGGCCTGGATCGACACCTATTCCGATCCGCACACGCCACCCCAGGTTTCGTTGCGCAAGCCCGACGGCAGTCGCATCGCGTGGATCGAGCAGAACGAACTCAAGCCCGGCCATCCGTACTGGCCGTATCGCGACAGCCTCGTCGAGCCGACGTTCGGCCATCTCGCAAGCGAGGACGGCCAGGACCTCTACTACCGCGTATACAAGCCGCTCGGTTACGAGGAAGGCAAGCGCTACCCGGTGTTCATGACCTACTACGGCGGGCCCGGCCGGCAATACGTGAGCCGTGCCTGGGGCGCGCACTTCGAGCAGTACATGGCGCAGCATGGCTACGTCGTCTTCGCGCTCGACAATCGCGGCACGCCACGGCGGGGGCGGCGCTTTTCCGACGCGATCTTCCGCCAGCTCGGCAAGGCTGAAGTCGCCGACCAGCTCGCGGGCGTCGCGTGGCTGAAGGCGCAGCCGTACGTCGACGCGCAACGCATCGGCATCTTCGGCTGGAGCTACGGCGGCTACCAGACGCTCATGCTGCTCGCCAAGGCCGGCGATGCATTCGCGGCGGGTGTCGCGGTCGCGCCGGTGACCGACTGGTCGCTGTACGACACCCATTACACCGAACGCTACCTCGATGCGCCGCAGGCGAACGCGGGCGGCTACGAGGCGTCGGACGTGCTGCACTGGCTCGATGGCCTGCAGCCCGACAAGCTGCTCCTCGTGCACGGCATGGCCGACGACAACGTGCTGTTCACCCATTCGACCAAGCTCATGGCCGCCCTGCAGCAACGTGGCGTGCCGTTCCGGCTGATGACCTATCCGGGTGCGAAACATGGCTTGTCGACGCCGGCGTTGAAGAAGCACGTCTACGCGATGATCGCGGCGTACTTCGACGATAAGCTCGCGCGTGTGCCGGCAGCGGCTGCGGCGCCGGCCGCCAAGGGGAACGCCGCGCGTTGACACGACGCCGTGCGGCCTTGTGTGCCGCTGCGACGCGCGCGCGATGGTCCGTGAGGCGAGGGCCGAAGACCATTGCGGCTTCCGCTGCCCGCACGATAAGCGCGCGCCACTTCTTGGGTTGCGCGAGGGCGGATCACGCCGCGCAGCGGTGGATCCGATTTCATCGCCCTGCGCGTCCGCACGGCTCCGGCCTTCGACCTTGATCAGTCGCGATGCTCGCAGGACGCCAGCCGCGCCGCCGGATCAGTGCACCCAGCGACCACCGCGCCTGCGTGGCGGCAGCGCGCCGCCTTCGCCCGGGGTTTCGTCGGCGGCGAGCGGATGCGCGCGCCAGTACTCCGCGACGGCGCCGACGGCGTTCGGAATCTGTGCGAGGCACTCGTCGTAGTCCTCGTCGCCGAGCGGCGCGAACTCGGCATCGCTCTCGAACACGCCGTCGTCGATCGCGAGGGCGATGATCGGCGACAACAGTTCCATCAGCTCCGAATCCTGGCCCAGGCGCCCTTCCCACGAGGGTGCGCGCAGATCGATGCCGCGCGAGAAGCCTTCGCACCAGCCGCGCGCGGTGAACGCGGGTGGGCCCTCCTCCACGTCGAGTTCACCGAGGATCGGCTCGTAACTGCCGGTTTCGAGCTCGGGCGCGATCGCATCGTTGAGCCGCGCGAGCAGGGTCAGCACGCGCTCGCCCTCGTGCGCGTCCGCGAACGGCTCGTGCAGGATCTCCGGCAGCCACTCTTCCGGCTTCGCCGGAACCGGACCGATCGCGAGCGCGGTGAGGAAACCGTGCACGCCGTCGAGCAGCATGTCCTCGTCGCCCGCGTGCGCGCGCAGGAAGCGATCGAGTTCTTCCAGTTCGTTGTCGCTCGGCGACACCATCCAGTCAGCGGTCATCTTCGAGTTCCAGGACGACGGGTGTATGGTCGGATGCGCGCTCCCACGTGCGCGGCTCGCGCTCGATCGAGGCGCCGCGGCAATGGCCGCGCAAGGCTTCGGACACGAGCACGAGGTCGATGCGCAGGCCGAGGTTGCGACGGAACGCGCCTTGGCGATAGTCCCACCAGCTGTAGTGTCCGCCGTCCTCGTTGAACAGACGGAAACTGTCGACGAGGCCGACGTCCAGCACGCGCCGCAGCGCGTCGCGCTCGGGCGTCGAGCACAGCACCTGCTCGTGCCAGGCAGCCGGATCGTGCACGTCGCGATCGTCCGGCGCGATGTTGAAGTCGCCGAGCACGACGAGGCGCGGGTGGCGGCGGATTTCCTCGGCGAGGAACGCGCCGACCCTGGCGAGCCACTCGAGCTTGTACGCGTACTTCTCGCTGCCGACGGACTGCCCGTTGACGACGTACAGGTTGACGATGCGCACGTCGCCGACCGTCGCGGCGAGGATGCGCCGCTGCGGATCGTCGAAGCCGGCGATGCCGTGCTCGACGTCGCTGATCGGCGTGCGCGCGAGGATCGCGACCCCGTTGTAGGTCTTCTGCCCCGAATAGACGCTGTGGTATCCGGCCGCCTCGAGCGCGGCGACCGGGAACTTGGCGTCCTCGAGCTTGGTTTCCTGCAGCGCGACGATGTCCGGCGTGGCCGCGGTGCACCACCGCTCGAGGTGCGGCAGGCGCACGTTGAGCGAATTGACGTTCCAGCTCGCAATCTTCATCGGTTCATCTTAGCGCAAGGCTGCGGCGTGCTCAGGCCGCGAGCCCGTAACTGCGCAGCAATGCGTCCGGCTGCGGCTCGCGCCCGCGGAACTCCACGAATGATTCGAGTGCGGGGCGCGAACCGCCGACGGCGAGAATCGACTTGCGGTACGCCTCGCCGGTCGCGCGGTCGAACACGCCCGCTTCCTCGAAGCGCGCGAAGGCGTCGGCGGACAGCACTTCGGCCCAGAGATAACTGTAATAACCCGCCGCATAGCCGCCAGCGAAGATGTGGGTGAACGCGTGCGGGAAGCGCTGCCACGCCGGCGGACGGATCACCGCGACCTCGTCGCGCACTTCATCGAGGATCTCGAGCGCACGCGCGCCACGCGCGGGATCGAACTCGCGATGGATGCGGAAATCGAACAGGCCGAACTCGAGCTGGCGCACGAGAAACAGGCCCGCGTGGAAATGCCGCGCGGCCTGCATGCGTTCGAACAGCGCGTCGGGCAGCTTCTCGCCCGTGCGCCAGTGGCGCGCGAACAGGTCGAGCGCCTCGCGCCGCCAACCGAAGTTCTCCATGAACTGACTCGGCAGTTCCACCGCGTCCCATTCGACGCCGTTGATGCCGCCGACGCCGGGCAGGCCGACGTCGGTGAGCAGGTGGTGCAGGCCGTGGCCGAACTCGTGGAACAGGGTGAGGACGTCGTCGTGGGTGAGCAGTGACGGCGTCGACGACGTGGGCGGCGCGAAGTTGCACGTGAGGAACGCGACCGGAAGCTGCGACGCATCGTCGCGGTCGAACCGGTTCGCGCACACGTCCATCCATGCGCCACCGCGCTTGCCGCTGCGCGCGTACAGGTCGAAGTACGCACCGGCGAAGACGCGGCCGTCGGCGTCGACGAGGTCGTAGTAGCGCACGTCCGGATGCCAGGTATCGACGCCGTCGCGGCGGCGCAGCGACACGCCGAACACGCGCTCGGTGATTGCGAACAGGCCGTCGAGGACCGGATCGAGCGCGAAGTAGGGCTTAAGCTCCTCCTCGTTGAGCGCGTACTTCTTCTCGCGCAGCTTCTCGGCGGCGTAGCCGATGTCCCAGGGCTCGAGCGTCGCGATCCCGAGTTCGTCCGCGGCGAACGCGCGCAGCTCCTCGAGCTCCCGCTGCGCGACCGGCTTCGCGCGAGCGGCGAGGTCGTGCAGGAATGCGAACACCGCGTCCGGCGAGGGCGCCATCTTCGTCGCGAGCGATTCTTCCGCGGCGTCGCGGAAGCCGAGCAGCTGCGCAGCCTCGTGGCGGAGCGCGAGGATGCGCTCGATGCGCGCGGAATTGTCGAATTCGCCCGCGTTCGGTCCTTGGTCCGACGCGCGTGTCTGGTAGGCGCGGTAGACGCGCTCGCGCAGCCCGCGGTCGTCGGCGTAGGTGAGCACGGCCTGCACGCTCGGTTGCTTGAGCGTGACGAGCCAGCCGTCTTGCGACTTCTCCTCGGCGTATGCGCGCAACACCGCGCGTCCGGATTCGGGCACGCCGGCGAGGGCGGCCTCGTCGGTCACGGGTTCGCTCCACGCATCGGTCGCATCGAGCACGGCTTCCTCGAACTGGGTCGCGAGCTTCGCGAGTTCGCTCGCGATCTCGCGGAAACGCGAGCGCGCCGGTTCTTCCAGCGCGACGCCGGAGAGGCGGAAGTCGCGCAGCTCGTGTTCGATCAGGGTGCGCGCGGCGCGCGGCAGGCCGGCGTTGTCGGCGCGGCCCGCGACCGCATCCACCGCCGCATACAGCGCGCGATTCTGGCCGAGTTCGCTTGCGTGCTCGACGATCTTCTCCTGCGCGGCCGCATAGGCCTTGCGCAACTCGTCCGAATCCGCGACGCCGTGCAGGTGCGACACCGGTGCCCAGGCGCGGTTGAGGCGGTCTTCGAGTTCCTCGCCGAGCAGCAGCACGCCGGCGAAATCGCGCGGGGCGTCGGTGGCGAGCAACGCGTCGATGCGCGCGCGGTAGTCGGCAAGGATCGCATCGATCGCCGGTTCCACGTGTTCGGCGCGGATCGCCGAAAAGCGAGGTAGGCCGGACATGGCGAGCAGCGGATTGGAGTCGGTCATCTGGGGCTGGAAAATGGTCGGGTGCGGTCCGACAACGTGGCGCGTCGAGTCGCGGAAATCAAGCGGCCTTGCGCGGCATGCGGATGCTAGGCTTGCGACTTTTCCGCAGGCTCCCGCCATGAACATCCGGCCGTACCAGGGCATCCTTCCGCGCCTCGGCGCGAACGTCTACGTCGACCCGGGCGCGCACCTCATCGGCGATGTCGAAGTCGGCGACGACGCATCGCTCTGGCCCGGCGTTGTCGCGCGCGGCGACGTGCACTACATCCGCATCGGCGCGCGCACGAACGTGCAGGACGGTTCCATCCTGCACGTGACGCACGCGGGCGAGTACACCGACGACGGCTTTCCGCTCGTCATCGGCAACGATGTCACGATCGGCCACGCGGCGGTCGTGCACGCATGCACGATCCACGACGCCTGCCTCATCGGCATGCACGCGACCGTGCTCGACGGCGCCATCGTGCATCGGCACAGCATGATCGGCGCCGGCGCGCTCGTCGCGCCGGGCAAGGTCGTCGGCGAGGGCGAACTGTGGGTCGGCAATCCCGCGCGTTGCGTACGCAGGCTCTCCACCCAGGAGATCGAGCGCCTGTACTACTCGGCAGCGCACTACGTGCGGCTCAAGGAGCGTTACCTCGCGTGAGCTACGACTATTTCCTGTTCGCCAGGCCGCCCGGCGGCGAGGCGGCGAACATCGATGCGCTGGCGGGCTGCCGCGCGCCTATAGCGACGCCGGAGCAATTGATGGAGCGCATCGATGCGCTTTTTCCCGGCACGACCTGGCAGGTGCCGCACGGCGAGGTCGAGGCCTGGTTCGGCACCAATGGCGCAGAGTTCCTGTTCTGCGCCGACGGGGACGGCACCGTATCCATGCTGAAGGTGGCGTACATCGAAGCCGAGCAGGTCCGGCGGCTCGTCGCGGCGCTCGATCTCGTCGCATTCGACCCGCAGCGAAGCGGCTTCATCGCGCGCTGATCGGCGTTCGCCGAAGCAACGTCACGCCGGGCGCGTGGCGCGCTCGAGTGCCGAGAGCATCGCCAACGCGTCGTCGCGGTCCACGCCGCACATCGACGACGACGGGCGCAGGCTGCGGCATACGGCCGGTCGTCGTGGATCACCGAACAGCGCGCAGCGGAAGTCATCCCGAAGCTGCACGCACGGAATGCCGGCCGGCTTGCCGTGCGGCATGCCGGGAATCGGCGAGGAGATCGACGGCGCTATGCAGCAGGCGCCGCAGCCCGCGCGGCAGGCGACTGCGGAGGTCCATGCGCCAGTCATCGGCTCAGCCACGCGCGTCGAGCAAGGCGCGCAGTTCGCGGGGCACGGGCGTGGTATCCGGACGCAGGCCGTGCCAGCACTCGAACGACTCGGCCGCCTGTTCGACGAGCATGCCGAGCCCGTCGCTGACGGTGCGAGCGCGCGCGGCATGTGCAGCCGCGAGGAAAGGCTGCGCGGCCTTGCCATACGAGAGGTCGTAGCACGCCGCGGGTGCGTCGCTTGCCGCGAGCGGCCAGTCGAACGCCTCGCCTGCATGGCCCGCCGAGGTCGCGTTGACGACGAGGTCGAAGGCTGCCTCGTGCTGCAGCGCGTCCCATGCGCACACGCGCGCCGGCGCGCCGAGTGCATCGGTGAGTGCCTGCGCGCGCACCGCGGTGCGGTTG
>NZ_JBQCFP010000106.1:0-22081 GCF_051958935.1 Dokdonella sp.
AATCGAGTCGAAGCGTCACATCGGGGGCAACGTGTCGGACCGTCTGCGTGTCGTCAAGGAAACTTCGCGCAAATTCCTCAACGTCAAGACCATCGCCCTGGCCGTCGCGGTCGCGATCGGCTACGGCATCTACCAGCATCCACCGCTCGAATCCGTCGGCCGCCAGGACGTCGGCGTGCGGCTCAACCGTCTCACCGGCACGAGCACGCGTCTCGGCGAAGGTGTCGCGCTCGTGCTGCCGGGTATCCACGAGCTGCGCCGCTATTCGCTGCAGGACCAGACCTACGCCCCCACGCGCAGCGCGAAGGCCGACGGCGAGGCGCCGTTCCAGTCGTCCGAGGGGCTTTCACTCGGTGTCGAACTGTCGATCCGCTACGCGATCGATCCCGCGACGCTCGCCGAGAAATCGGCGCGCCTGCCCGACGACGTCGGCGGCGAACTCGTCGAGCCGCTCGTGCTGGGCGTCGTCTACAAGGTATTCACGCGCTACACGGTGCGCGAGATCTTCTCGAGCAAGCGCCAGGAACTGCAGGACGTGATCGAGGGCGAGCTCAAGCCGCTGCTCGCCGCCGAAGGCATCGCGCTGCGTCGCGTGACGATGGGCAATGTCGACCTGCCGGCCGACTACCGCGCCGGCATGGACAAGCTGCTCGCGGTCGAGCTCGAGACCGAGCAGATGCAGTACACGCTCGAGCTCAAGGAAAAGCAGGTCAAGCAATCGGAACTCGAGGCGGAAGCCGAGAAGGTCAGGCGCGAGAAGGCGGCCGAAGCGAGCGCGAACGAACAGGTCATTGCGGCGAAGGCGCAGGAAGAAGCGATGAAGCACGTGATCCCGTTCAAGCAGAAGCAGATCGAGCAACGCCCGCTCGAGGCCGATGCCGAAACGGGCGCGCGCATCCGCACCGCCGAGGGCGCGGCGGAGGCACGCCGTATCGAGGCGCAGGGCGAGGCCGATTCGCGCCGCAAGCTCGCCGAGGCCGACGCCTATCGCGTCGAGCAGCTCGGCAAGGTCGCGAGCGAGCAGCTCGAGCGCGATGGCGCGCTGATCACGAAGCACCCGCTGCTGATCCAGAAGACGCTCGCCGACAAGCTGTCGGACAAGGTGTCGGTGATCATCGCGCCGCCGCCTGTGGATGGCGGCTTCATCGGTGCGAACCTCATCGGCGGTGCGAAGGCGCAGGCCGTTGCGCAGACCACGGACGGGGAGTGAACAATGAAAGCGAAGGGGATCGTCCTGCTCGCCGGCCTGTTCTCGCTGGTCCGTGCCCACGCGGCCGAATCCGCGACGAACGTTCCTGCCGCACCCGCACCGAACCCGACCGCGATCGTCGTCATCGACCAGTCCGCGCTGCGCTCGGCGCCCCGCGAGTCGGCGCAACAGCAGGTCATGCTCTGGCAGGGCGACAGCCTCGAAGTGCGCGGCCGTCGCATGGACTACCTGCAGGTGTACGACCACCGCCGCGAACGCGCCGGCTACGTGCGCGCGAGCCAGGTACGCCTGCTGTCGCTGCAACCGCAGGACGCGGCGGGGCTGCTCGCGGTCGTGCGCTTCCTGCGCGACACGCCCGGCGCGGAAGCGCTCGGCATCGGTTACGCGGCCGCATTCCTGCGAGCCGCGCCGGGGCAGGACATCGACGCCGAGGCATTCGACGCGCTCGGCACGATGGCCGAACGCCTCGCGCGCCGCGCGTCGTCCACCCGCAGCAAGGCGAACGACGCCGCGGTCGCAGCGCACCTCGAAGTCGTCGCCGGTTACGGCGTCGCGATGCGCAGTCTCGAGCGCGACGGCCGCGTGCAGGTCTGCTACGACGGCGACGCGTTCCGCCGCGTGATGGCCTTGCCCGCGGACGCCGAGCAGAAGGCGCGCGCCGCGCTCGCGCTCACGCGCGAGGAGTGCATCGACCCCGCGACCACGCCATTCGAGCGCGCGAGCCTCGACGGCTGGCGCGCCGACGTGCTCGAGCGCGTGCCGCGCACGGAGCTGCCCGAGTACCTCAGGAACCGCGTGCGCATGCGCGCCGCATCGGTGTGGTCGAGCCTCGCGTTCGAGCGCGTGCGGCGCGCTGAATCGCCAGCGGAAGCCGCGGCGCGCGCGCTGCAGGAACTCGCCGGCGTGAACCGGCAGGAACTCGCCGAAGACGACATGGCCGCGTACAACGACGCCGCGATGCGCGTCGGCGCCGTGCGCTGGGCGGCGGAACCGGCGCCGGCGAAGAGCGCGACTGGTCTTGCAATCACGACCGCGGCGGGCCAGCCGGGTGAGACCTGCATCCGGCTCGTGGATGCGAAGCACGGCGGGAAGGCGCCGCTGTTCCAGCGCTGTACCTACGGCGCGGTGTGGACGAACTCCGCGCGCGCGAATGGCGCAGGCACCGCGCTCACGCTCGCGGTGCAGCCGCTCGATGCCTGGCGCGAGATGTGGGTGTTCCACCGCGTCGGCGATGACTGGAACGTCGACGTCGTGCCACCCGCCGGCGATGCGCCCGGGATCGGTTACGTCGAGTTCGCCGGCTGGGTGCCGGGCGGTCGCAAGCTGCTCGCCGCACGCGAAGTGCGCACCGGCGGCCGCTTCTCGCGCACGTTCGAAGTGCTCGACCTCGCCACGCTCGCGATCGACAAGCGCGCCGACAAGCCCGATTCGCTCAGCACGTTCTACCGCTGGCAGGATCCGCTCTGGCGAGGCCGAACCGTAAGCCTGCGCTGACGGACGCGTTCTCGGGAGCAGGATCACGAGACAATCTTCTGCTCCAGGCAATCTTTCAGTCGCGGAAGTTGTCGAACTGCAGCGGCACGTCGAAGTCGCTCTTGCGCAACACGGCGATCGCGAGCTGCAGGTCGTCGCGCTTCTTGCCCGTCACGCGCAGCTTCTCGCCGTTGATCTGCGCTTCCACCTTGAGCTTGGCGGCCTTGATCGAGGCGACGATCTTCTTTGCGACCGCCTGCTCGATGCCTTGCTTGACCGTGACCTTCTGGCGCGCGGTGGCGAGGTTGATCTCCGGCTCGGCGACGTCGAGGCAGCGCACGTCGATGCTGCGTGCGGTCAGGCGGGCGCGCAGGATGTCCTGCATCTGCTTGAGCTGGAAGTCGCTCGGCGCCGACGCGGTGATTACGTAGCCGTCGAGCGCGAACTTCGCATCGCTGCCCTTGAAGTCGAAGCGGTTCGACAGTTCGCGGTTGGCCTGGTCGACCGCGTTGGTGAGTTCGTGCTTGTCGACTTCGGAGACGATATCGAAGCTGGGCATGGCGGTTCCGGCGTGGGAGAGGCGCCGAGTGTAGCCCCAAGGCCAGTGGAGGGGCGCCCGCTGCAAGAAGAGCGGCGCGTCCCCGCCGCGGGTCGATATGCGGCCGATCGCGTCGCGCATAACCGAAACCGAACGCGAACGGCCGCCGGTTGGGCGACAATGCACGGATGCGCGTGATCCTCGTCCCGCTCGTCCTGGCCCTCGCCGGCGCGGCTCCGCTCGCGGCGGCGCCCGCGCTGCGTACCGTGCGCGCGGGTGATGTCGACTGCCGCGTCGTCGAGATCGACCTCGCCACCGATCGCCTCGAACTGCACTGGAAGGACGACGACGGACGTCCGTTCGGTGCCGTCGACCGCCTGCGCGAATGGGGCCAAGGTCACGGACGCACCCTGCTGTTCGCCGCCAACGCCGGCATCTACGACAGCCAGTACCGCCCGCTCGGCCTGCACATCGAGGATGGCCACACGGTGCGGCCCCTCAATACCGCGCGCACCGGCGTCGGGCGCGGCAATTTTGCGTTGCCGCCGAACGGCGTGTTCTACGTCGATCGTCTGGATCGCGCCGGCGTCGTCACGACCGCGCGCTGGCAGAAGTCGCGTATCGCGGCGCGGCTCGCGACGCAGTCGGGACCGATGCTCGTGATCGACGGCGAGCTCAACCCGAACTTCGACGCCGCCTCCGATAGCCTAAAATGGCGCAGCGGCGTGTGCGCGCCGGAACCGGGCCGCGTGCTGTTCGCAGTCAGCGAGGCGCCGTTGTCGTTCCATGCATTCGCGGCGATGTTCCGCGACGAACTCGGCTGCCGTGACGCGCTCTACCTCGACGGCACGCTGTCGCGTTTCTGGACACCGGTAGGCGGCTATGCCGGCGCCGCTGCGGTGCTGGTCAGGCCGTATGCGGGGATGTTCGCGGTGTTCGCCGACGGCGAGCCGTCGGCATCATCCAAGGCGGACTGACGCCCCATTGTCGTCATCCTGGCGAATGCCGGGATCCAGCTCCGCAGTCCGCGGCGAGCTGACGACCTACAGAGCCCCAATTCTCGTCATCCCGGCGTCAGCCGGAATCCACCTCCGCAGCATTGGGTAATCGCGAAGCTCGCTGCTGGTCCTGATCCACGTTGGGAGATCAGCAGGAGCTGGATCCCGCCTTGGCCGGGATGACGAAACCATGGGCTCGCCCGCCACGCGTTTCGATTGCACCACGCGACGACGCGGCGCACACTCCGCGCGCCGCGCCTGCGGTGGCACGACGAAGTCGGTGGCCGTGCCCGCGACACGCGGATTCCATGCGCTGACCGGGAGGGTGGCGATGGTCTTCAATTCGCTCACGTTCGTCGTGTTCTTCGCCGGCGTGCTGGCGCTGCATTCGCTGCCGCTGCCGTGGACGGTGCGCAAGGTCAACCTGCTCGTCGCGAGTTACCTCTTCTACGCGGCGTGGAATCCACCGTTCGTGATCCTCCTGTGGATCTCCACGGTCGTCGACTGGTGGGCGGCGAAGAAGCTCGTCAGCGTGCAGGGCGCGCATGCGCGCCGCGCCTGGATGCTGCTGTCGGTCGTCGCCAACCTCGGCATGCTCGCGTACTTCAAGTACGGCGGGTTCCTCGCGCAGAACTTCGCCGTGCTCGTGGCGAGCCTCGGTGTCGCCTGGCAGCCGCCGGAACTCGACATCGTGCTGCCGGTCGGCATTTCGTTCTACACATTCGCCACCATGTCCTACACGCTCGACGTGTACCTGCGCCGCGCGGCGCCCGCGCGCAACGTCCTCGACTACGCGCTGTTCGTGACATTCTTCCCGCACCTCGTCGCGGGACCGATCCTGCGCCCGACCGAACTCGTGCCGCAGTTCGAATCGCCGCGGCGCGCGGACGCGAACCAGCTCTGCTTCGGCCTCGCGCTGATGACGCTCGGGTTGTTCCAGAAGATCGTGCTCGCCGACGGGTTCCTCGCCGCGCCGGTGGAGAAGGTGTATGACGGTTCGCAGATCCCCGGCATCCTCGACGCGTGGATCGCGACGCTTGCGTTCGGCGGGCAGATCTTCTGCGACTTCGCCGGATACTCGACCACCGCGATCGGCGCGGCGATGTGCCTCGGCTTCGCGATGCCGGACAACTTCCGCTTTCCGTACGCGGCGATCGGCTTCTCCGATTTCTGGCGCCGCTGGCACATCACCTTGTCGGCGTGGCTGCGCGACTACCTCTACATTCCGCTCGGCGGCAGTTGGCACGGCCCCGCGCGCACTTACATGGCGCTGCTTGCGACGATGCTGCTCGGCGGACTCTGGCATGGCGCGAGTTGGACGTTCGTCGTCTGGGGCGGCTTGCATGGCAGCTACCTTGCCGTCGAACGTTTCCTGCGTGCGCGGTACGCGAACCTGGAGCCGTCGCGCGCGCAGCTGTTCGCGCTCGGCGTGCTCACGTTCCTGCTCGTGCATGTGGCTTGGGTGTTCTTCCGCGCGCACACGTTCGGCGGCGCGTGGCGCGTGCTCGCGGGCATGGCCGCGGCGAACGCCGGCGCGGTGCCCATACTGCCCGCGATCGAGATCGTCACGACCGTGCTCATCGTCGCCGGCATCGTCGCCGCGCACGCATTGATGCGCACGCGCACGCTCGAGGCCGCGCTCGCTGCCGTACCCGCGCCGGTGCTGTCGGGCTCATGGGCGCTACTCGCGTTGGCGATCGTGATCGAACAGGGCAGCGGCAATGCGTTCATCTACTTCCAGTTCTGACGGCGCAGTAGCCATGTCGAGTGTCGATGCCTCGATGCGAGAGCAGATCGATGATCGCGCACCGGTGCGCCCAGGCTTCGTGCGCCTGACCGCCTCCGACCGCCCCGGCGTCGCGCAACCCGTGCCGGTGCGCGACATACCGCCGCAGCCGTGGCCGCGCATCCTGGCGAGCGCGATGCTGCTGCTCGCATTCGGCGTCGGCGTCTGGGAATGGCGCATGCGCGCGGTCGGACTCGAAGCAGGCGACATCGATGACGGACCGTCGGCATGGGCCGAGCAGCGCCGGCGCATCGATGTGGAGGAGCCCGGCGTCGTCTTCCTCGGCGATTCGCGCATGCTGTTCGACAGCGATCTCGACCGCTACGAGGCGCTCACGGGCGTGCGGCCGATCCAGCTCGCGATCGCCGGCAGCAACGCGCGCCCGTTCCTCGTCGACCTCGCCGCGCATTCGCGCTATGCGGGCCTCGTCGTCGTCGGTATCGCGCACACTTCGTTCTTCGGCGCCGATGCAGGTCTCGGTCGCGGCGCGCTCGAACGCTACCGTTTCGAATCGCCGGCCGTGCGCGCGTCGTTCCATCTGCACCGCGCACTGTCGCACGTCTTCGCATTCCTCGACGACCGCTTCCGCCTGTCGCGGCTCGTGCATTTCCTCGACGACGACTGGCGCCCCGGCGTGCGCATCGGCACGGCCGAGCGCCTGTGGAAGCTCGGCGTGACGCGCGACGATCGCCAGACATGGCTGTGGCCGCGCATCGAAACGGACGAGCGCCTGCGCGACCACCAGCGCGCCGCCTGGGGTTTCGGCGCCGGGCGCCCGCCGCGACCGATTTCCGGGGAAGCGATCGCCACCGCGCAACGCGAACTGCACGATGCAGTCGCGACGATCCGCGCGCGCGGCGGCGAGGTGATCTTCCTGCGGCCGCCGTCGCATCCGACCTTCCGCGCATTCGAAGAAGCGCAGATGCCGCGCGCGCAGGCCTGGGACGCACTGCTCGCCGCGGGCGGCGTGCGCGGCGTGCACAGCGACGACGACGCGGTCATGCGCGCGCTCGTGCCGCCGGAGTATTCGCACCTGTCGCGCGCATGCGCGACGGTGTACACGGACGCCTACGTGCGCGCGCTCGCCGCAATGACTCCACGCGTGGCGTTGCGCGCCGGTGCACCGGCACCGCTCACGCCCGCCGATTGCGGCATGCCACCCGAGGAAGTCGCATCGTCGGCTGCGCCTGCACCGACATCGTATCGAGCCACGAGGTAGGCCCTGGTCGAGAGCCACCCTCTGTCGTCCCGGCGGAAGCCGGGATCCAGCGCCTGTTCCACCCGCCAGGCCCGAGCCTGCGCCGCAAACCACAGTCCTCGGCATCCCGGCGAAACACCGGATCCAGCTCCCGTGTTCCTCCGACAGGTCCGATGTCCGAAGGATGGATGACTAAGAGGCGCGGCGAGGGTCCATTCCCCGGTCAGCGCGCAAGGCAGGATGCCGACTTCCGCCGGGATGACGAAGAACGAGGCGCGATCGGCGCCTCATGGGGGCGGCAGGTCAATCCTCGCGCCCGCTCCACAACGCATCCCAACCCGCACGCCCGAGCGTGCGCAACGTGCCGATGTTGCGTTCGTAGATCGCATCGGTGTCCATTCCCGATTCCAGCGCCCGATCGATGCTCGACTCACGCAGGAGGTGCAAGGTCGGCCACGGCGAACGATTCGTCGCGTTCTCGATGTCGTCCGGATGCGCGTCGGCGAAGCAATAGTCAGGATGGAAGCTCGCGACCTGGATCTCGCCGTCGAGCTCCATCGCTTCGAGCAATGCATCGACGACGTCGAGGAACTGGTTGTAATCCTCGAAGTCGCCGAGCACGAACGGATGCACGAGCAGGCTCGTCTCGTACGCCTTCGCATCCGCGCCCTGCAGCCATTCGAGTTCCTTGCGCAGGTCCTCGACCAGCGCATCGGCGTCGCGCGCGTGGCTCACGCTGATGCGCAGGCGATCCTGCACGTACGGCGCGCGCGCGAACGGGCAGAGGTTGAGCCCGATCACCGCGCGTTCGATCCAGCGCCGCGTCGCCGCGACGACGTCGTCGTCACCGGGCTCGTTCGCATACGCGTGCGGGTCGCTCACAGGCGCACCACGCGCACCTTGCGCCCCTTGATGCCGCGGGCGCGCAGGCGTTCGAGCGCCTTGCCCGCCTCGCTGCGGCGGATCGCGACGTAGGAGCGCGTCGGGAACACGTCGATCTTGCCGACCGCGTCGCCGGCGAGCCCGGCGTCGCCGGTGAGCGCGCCGAGGATGTCGCCGGGGCGCATCTTGTCGGTGCGGCCCGCGTCGATGCGCAACGTCGCCATCGGCGCGTGCAGGTCGTCGACCTTCGCGGTGGCGCGGATCGCGCTCCAGTGCAGCGGCGCGTCGCGCAGGGCTTCGAGCGTCTTCGCGCGCTGCATCTCGCGCGGCGCGACGAGGTTGAGCGCGAGTCCCTTCGCCCCCGCGCGCGCGGTGCGGCCGATGCGGTGGCGGTAGACGTCGCTGTCGTGCGGCAGTTCGTAGTTGATGACCGCGGCCAGGTCCTTGATGTCGAGCCCGCGCGCGGCGACGTCGCTCGCCACGAGCACGCTGCAGCTGCGGTTGGCGAAGCGCACGAGCACTTCGTCGCGATCGCGCTGCTCGATGTCGCCGTGCAGCGCGAGCGCGTCGACGCCGGCCTTGGCGAGCGCATCGACCACGTCGTCGACGTCGCGGCGCGTGTTGCAGAACACGACGCTCGATTCCGGACGGAACTGCGCGAGCACGGCCGCGAGCGCGGCCGGCTTGCGCGCGGGTTCTGCCTCGAACCAGCGTTCGTCGATCTCCGGCTGCTCGTCGGCACCTTCGATCGTGACCTCGAGCGGCTCGCGCAGGAGCTCGCGGCCGATGCGCCGGATGTCCTCGGGGAACGTCGCGGAGAAGAGCAGTCCCTGTCGCTTCGGCGGCAGGTGCTTGACGATCTCGCGGATCGCGGGCTCGAAGCCCATGTCGAGCATGCGGTCCGCCTCGTCGAGCACGAGCGTGCGCACCTTCGCCAGCGGCAGCGCCTGCCGTTCGATCATCTCCTGCACCCGCCCCGGCGTGCCGACGATCACGTGCGAGTCCTTGCGCAGCGAGGCGAGCTGCGGGCCGACCGGAATGCCGCCGGTGAGCAGCTGCACCTTGAGGTTGGGGATCGTCGCCGCGAGCCGGCGGATCTCGCGCGCCACCTGGTCGGCGAGCTCGCGCGTCGGGCACAGCACGAGCGCCTGCGGCTTGACGAACGCGGGATCGAGCCGATGCAGCAGGCCAAGCCCGAACGCGACCGTCTTGCCGCTGCCGGTCGGCGCCTGCGCGACCACATCGCGCCCACCGATGAGCGCAGGCAACGTCGCCGCCTGCACGGGCGTCATCTCGGCATAGCCGAGCGTCTCGAGCGAGCGGTGGAGGGCGGGGGGGAGGGGGATCGAGGAGAAGGAAGGCATGTGCAATTCTCGCAGGTCGCGCGCGTGCGTGCGCGGTTGATCGCGACGTGTTCCCACGAACACCCACCATTCCATTCGCCCTGAGCGCAGGCCGCAGGCCGAAGTCGAACGGCCGCCGCGGCCGATGCCACTGCCCGGCGAGCGCTTCGACTCCGCCCGCTTCGGGCTGCGCTCAGCGCGAACGGAACTGCGCGGCGGATCCGACCGCAGCATCGACCCTCGCCGCATCATCGGTCGCCCACAGGGTGGGCTCCTACCGGAGATCCCACGGCTCGCCGCACCTCTGTAGGAGCGCATCCTGCGCGCGACCGCGGCATCGAACCTCGTCGCGCCATGGGTCGCCCACAGGGTAGGCTCCTACAGGAGATCCCACGGCTCGCCGCACCCCTGTAGGAGCGCACCCTGTGCGCGACCGCAGCATCGACCCTCGACGCATCATCCGGTCGCCCACAGGGAGGGCAGAGGACCTGCAGGCCATCGCGTCGCTAGGGTGCGCGCTCTGCTACTCGGCGTACCTGGAGTCCACGGACGGCGCGTAGTGGTTGTCGCATGGACGAACGCGGCGTGGATGGCCTTTGCGCCGACGGATGCGTAGCATGCGCGGCTTCGCGCCGGACGCGCCCTGCATATCGGGCCGACATCTGCGCTGTGCCACGCAGGGAATTCGTGCATGAAGTACCGCCTCGCCATCTTCGACTTCGACGGAACGCTCGCGGATTCGTTTCCGTTCTTCACCGCGACGTTCAACGAACTCGCCGACAAGCATGGCTTCGCGCGCATCGATCCCGCGACCGCGCCGTCACTGCGCGGGCACAGTCCGCGGCAAATGATGAGCCACGTCGGGCTGCCGGCGTGGAAGCTGCCGTTCGTCGCGAAGGACTTCATCACGCGCATGGGCGAGTCGATCCACACGATCCGCCCGTTCGACGGCGTCGACGCGGCACTCGCGCAGCTCTCGGATGCCGGGGTCGCGCTGGCGGTCGTGTCGTCCAATGCCTACGACAACGTGAGCCGCGTGCTCGGGCCCGCGACCACGCAGCTGTTCCGCCACTTCGAATGCGGCATGTCGATGTTCGGCAAGACCGCGAGCCTGCGCAGTGTGCTGAAGAAGACCGGCATGACCGCGAGCGAGGCGATCTACGTGGGCGACCAGTCGGTCGACCTCCAGGCCGCGAGGAAGGCGGGCATCGCGTTCGGCGCGGTCGCATGGGGCTACGCGACGATCGAGTCGCTCCGGGAACACGCGCCGGAAGAGGAGTTCGCGAGCGTCGCGGATCTCGCGGCGATCGCGGGAGGTTGAGCGGCGAAAACCAGATCGTCGAGACCCGGCCGACCGCAGAGAGAAGCAACGACAACAGCAAGAAGCGGCGCGGGCGTAAGGGCAGGCTCGCGCGCATCGGTTGTCGACGCCATTCCCGCGGCAGCGGGGGATCCGCTTTTCTTTTCGCCCGTGTCCTTGCCAAGCCCTGCGTTCCATCGCAAACCACAGTCCTCGTCATACCAGCGAAAGCCGGGAGCCAGCTCCTCTGTTCGTCAGGACGCTCCAACTGTTCGCGGCATGGAAAGCACAATGGATTCCCGCTTTCGCGGGAATGACGACATCGTGAGCGAAGGCGCTGGGTCCCGGCTTTTCGCCGGGACGACGATGCGTTGGGGCCGGAGGTGCCGGGTCCCGGGTTTTCGCCGGGACGATGATGCGTTGGCGGTCGGAGGTGCCGGGTACCGGCTTCCGCCCAACGGCGAACCTACGGGTTCTCGATGAAATCCGGGCGGCCGCATTCCATCTGGCGCACCTCGCACTCGATGTTCCATTCGTCGCCGTGCACCTGGAGGAAGCGGCGGGTGAGTTCGACCGCGTGGTCCATCGAGGTGGCTTCGAGTACGGCGTAGCCGCCGATGACTTCCTTCGCTTCGGTGAACGGGCCGTCGGTCATCGAAATCTTGCCGTGGGCGTAGCGGATGCGCTTGCCTTCGGCGGTGGGGCGCAGGCCGGCGGTGTCGACGAGCGTGCCTTCGCGCGTCATTTCGGCCATGAGCTGGCCCATGTCGGCCATGAGTTTTTCGCTCGGCACGAGGCCGGTGTTTTCGTTGATCCGGATCATCGACAGGAAACGCATCGGGAATTCCTCGGGTTCGTTGAAGGGGCATGACGCCGGAGATTTCCCCGGCTTCGTCAGGACGACGAATGAAAAGGGGCGGAATCGACACGGCCGTGGCGGGCGGTGAAGGCCAGGCGCCGCCGCGGCCCGGTCACGCACAGGGTGCGTTCCTGCAGGGGCCGCCCGAAGGCGCGACGACGCGCCGCATGGTCGCGGTCGCCTCGGCGACCGATCCCGGCTAGGCTGCCACTCGCCTTCGTCCCGGAAATCCCATGCCGACCTGGTTTCGCGCCGCCCTCGCGTTCACGCCGATCGTCCTCAGCACCATCGTGCATGTGATCCCTCTGTTCGCGGTGACGCTGTTCAAGGCGGTGTTGCCGTTCGCGGCCGTGCGCCGCGCGTGCAATGCGCTGCTGACCGGCATCGCCGAAAGCTGGATCGCGTTCAACAGCCGCATGATCGACCTCTGTACGCGCACGCGCTTCGTCGTGAGCGAACAGGCGCAGCTGCACCGCGACGGCCACTACCTCGTGCTCGCCAACCACCAGAGCTGGGTCGACATCCCGGTGCTGCAGAAGATCTTCAACCGGCGCATCCCGCTGCTGCGCTTCTTCCTCAAGAGTCAGCTGTTCTGGGTGCCGCTGATGGGCCTCGCGTGGTGGGCGCTCGATTTCCCGTTCATGAAGCGCTACACGCGCGAGCAGGTCGCGCGGCGGCCCGAGCTCGCCGGTCGCGACATCGAGGCGACGCGGCGCGCCTGCGCGAAATTCCGTTCGATTCCGGTGTCGGTCATGAACTTCGTCGAAGGCACGCGTTTCACGAGCGCGAAGCACGCCGCGCAGGAGTCGCCGTACGCGCACCTGCTCAAGCCCAAATCGGGCGGCGTCGCATTCGTGATCGACGCGATGGGCGACGGCCTGCAGGCGATCCTCGACGTGACGATTGCCTATCCCGACGGCAAGCCGACGATGCTCGACCTCTTCGGCGGCCGCATCCGCGAAGTGAGAGTCGACGTGCGCGAGCGCCCGATTCCCAGCGAGTTCATCGGCGGCGATTACCAGAACGACGCCGCCTTCCGCGAACGCTTCCAGGCCTGGATGAATGCGCTATGGCAGGAAAAGGACGCTACCGTGTCGCGCTTGCTGGGCGTACGGGGAGAAGAGCGGAAAGCTTGAAACACGAAGGACACGACATCCAGGACCTTCACGGGCGGCGGATCCGGCGCTGCGTGCCTTGATCCGCGCTACGTGCGCTTCCGCAAGACGCTTTTCCTCTTCTCGCCTTCTCCGTGCTCCGTATGCTCCGTGTTTCAATCTTTGGCTCGGGCTTGGCTTCTGGCCGGCGAGCGCACCTCATAGCGCCATGCCGCACGCGTGCCCGGAGGCCCAGGCCCATTGGAAGTTGTAACCGCCGAGCCAGCCGGTGACGTCGACGACTTCGCCGATGAAGTAGAGGCCGGGGACGCGTTTCGATTGCATCGTCGAGGACGACAGCTCGTCGGTGTCGACGCCGCCGAGGGTGACTTCGGCGGTGCGGTAGCCTTCGGTGCCGCTGGCCACGAGCGGCCATGCGGCGAGCAGCGCGGCGATGTCGCGCAGCTCCGTGTCGCCGAGCTGGCGCATCGGCCGATCCGGCAGCCAGTGCTCGCACAGGCGCTGCGCGAACCGTTTCGGCAGGCGCTCCGCCAGCACGGTGCGCAGTTCGCTCGCGCCGCGCTCGGCGCGTTGCGTGCGCAGCCACGAGAACGCGTTTTCGCCGGGCAGGAGGTCGAGCCGCAGGTCGTCGCCGGGGTTCCAGTACGAGGAGATCTGCAGGATCGCCGGGCCACTCACGCCGCGGTGGGTGAACAACATGAAGTTGCGGAAGCGCGCGCGACCGCAGCGCGCCTCGATCGGCACCGCGACGCCAGCGAGATCGGCGAGGCGTTCCTGGTGCTTGCCGGACAATGTCAGCGGCACGAGCCCCGCGCGCGTCGGCAATACCGTGTGCCCGAAGCGGCGCGCGAGGTCGTAGCCGAAGCCGCTCGCGCCCATGCTCGGGATCGACAGGCCGCCGCTCGCGACGACGAGTGCGGGCGCGCTGAACACGCCGCGCGCGGTGTCGACGTGGAAGCCGCCGTCGCCGTGGCGCACCTGCTCGATCGCGCACGAGGTCTCGATGCGCACGCCGCCGTCGGCGCATTCGTCGAGCAGCAGGCGCACGATCTGCTTGGACGAGTCGTCGCAGAACAGCTGGCCGAGTTCCTTTTCGTGGTACGCGATGCGGTGCCGCTCGACCAGCGCGATGAAGTCGGCCGGCGTGTAACGCGCGAGTGCGGACTTGCAGTAGTGCGCGTTCGCCGACAGATAGTTCGCCGGCGTCACGCCGGTGTTGGTGAAGTTGCAGCGGCCGCCGCCGGACATCAGGATCTTCTTGCCGACGCGGTTCGCGTGCTCGATCACCAGCACGCGCCTGCCGCGTTGGCCCGCGGTCAGCGCGCACATGAGGCCGGCCGCGCCGCCACCGATGACGATTGCGTCGAATGGATTGCCCGACGCGGAACTCATCGCGCGATCGCGCGCCCGCCGACATGGACCGCGCGTGCGAGCGAGCCGCCGATCCAGTAGCACAGGTCCGCCGGCCGCTCCGCATCCCAGACCACGAAGTCGGCGCGCATGCCGTCGGCGAGCACGCCGCGGTCGGCCAGCCCCAGCGCACGGGCGGCGTTGATGGTCGTGCCGCGCAGCGCTTCCTCGGGCGTGAGGCGGAACAGGGTGCAGGCCATGCCCATTGCGAGGCGCAGCGACAGCAGCGGTGAGGTGCCCGGGTTGAGATCGGTCGCGATCGCGAGCGGCACGCGGGCGGCGCGGAACGCGTCGATCGGTGGCAGCTTCGTCTCGCGCAGCGCGTAATAGGCCCCCGGAAGCAGCACGGCGACGCTGCCGGCCGAGGCCATTGCGCGCACGCCGTCCTCGCCGGTCCATTCGAGGTGGTCGGCCGAGAGCGCGCCGTATTCGGCCGCGAGCGCAGCGCCGCCGAGATCGGTCAGCTGGTCCGCGTGCAGTTTCACGCGCAGGCCGTGGGCGCGCGCGGCATCGAACACGCGGCGCGTCTGCGCGGGCGTGAACGCGATCTTCTCGCAGAATGCATCCACCGCGTCGGCGAGACCGTCGCGCGCGGCCGCGGGCAGGATCTCCTCGCAGACGAGGGTGATGTAGTCGTCCGGGCGACCCGCGTATTCGGGCGGCAGCGCGTGCGCCGACAGCAGCGTCGTGCGTACGCCGATGCCGAGCGCCTCGCCGAGGCGGCGGGCGACGCGCAGTATGCGCAGCTCGCTGTCGACATCGAGGCCGTAGCCGGACTTGATCTCGATGGTCGTCACGCCGTCGGCGAGCAATGCCTTCGCCCGCGGCAGCGACTGCGCGAACAGCGCGTCGTCGTTCGCCGCGCGCGTCGCGCGCACGCTCGAGGCGATGCCACCGCCGGCGCGTGCGATCTCCTCGTAGCTCGCGCCCTCCAGGCGTCGTTCGAACTCGTCGGCGCGGTCGCCACCGAACACGAGGTGGGTGTGGCAATCGACGAGCCCGGGCGTGACCAGCGCGCCGTGTGCCGATTCGACGCGTGCGGCGAGCCCGGCCGGATCGCCGGGAAGGTCGGATTGCGCGCCCGCGAACACGATCGTGCCGTCCTTCCAGCCGAGGGCGCCTCGCTCGACCATGCCGTACGGCGCGCCGTGGGCCTGCATCGTGGCGAGGCGCGCGTCGAGCAGCAGTCCGTCCCAATCGGCGTTCATCGAAACCTTCGTCGTCGTGATCGATGGGCGATTATCGCAGCGCGGTGGGCCCGCGCGCGACCGACATGGCGGGCGGGCAACGACGTTTGGCAGCGATGGCCTTCGCGGTGCGAGCCAGGCACGCTCTCGTAAAAGCCGGCTCTCGCGTTTCAGCCCTCCACACTCGATCCCGACCCCCAGGAAAAGCGGGCCGCCCGAAGGCGGCCCAAAGCATTTCCCAAGGGTGAATTGCGCTCAATCGTCAAACCCGTCGGCGAAGATCTGGTCGAGCAGGAGACGCGCCGCGCCGAAGTCGTAGTTGACGCCGGACTTGAGCCAGCTGCCCGCGACGTAGATGCCGTCATGGAACACGTGCACGTCGGCGACGAGGTCGCTCTGGTGGAGAGCGCCGAAGTCGATCTGGTTGATCAGCAGGTCACTCGTGCCGTCGGGACGGTAGCGGCCGATCAGCCAGTCGCTGTCGCCGCCGGTCGGAGTGTAGTTCGCCGCGACGACGTAGCCGACGTTCGGCTGCACGGCGACGGATTCGAAGCTCATCGAGTCGCCGGCAGTCAGGACCGTGTAGCCATTGGTGCCGTCGCCGCCGCTGAAGCTCGCGTCGTAGGCGCAGGTCGAGCCGAGGCGCTTGGCGATCAGGCCGCTGCGCACGGTGCCCGACATCTGCGCATAGCCGACCGTGATGAGGTCGTCTTCGCCACCGCTGCCGGGAACGAGCGCGAAGTCGAGCAGCTCGGTGTCGCGCGAGTTGCTGCCGTCCACTTCGAACGCGCATTCGTCCGACTGCGAGAGCTGGTCGACCGTGCCGTCCGCCTCCAGGCGCACGATGAGTGCGGAGCTGTCGTTGCCGCCGACGACGTCGGTCTTGCCGACCGCGACGATCTTGCCGTTGGAAGCGATCGCGACCGCATTGATCTGGTGGCGGATGAAGTTGCTCGTGCGCATGAGCTGGATGCCGGAATTGCTCAGGCCGAAGGTATGGTCGAGCGCGCCGCCCGTTTCGAAGCGCACGAACGCGGCATAGGTGTCGGCGGCGCTGGCGACGGCGGTGGTGCCGGCCATGACGATCTTGCCGTCCGGCTGCACGGCGATGCCGTACGGGATGTCGCGGCTCAGCGACGGACCGGGTTCGATCGATGCGGTCACGCACTGGGTCAGCGTCGAGTTGAACAGCAGCGGCACGCCGGCGGTCGAGAACGCGCAGACGACGAAGTCCCAGTTGTCGGCCGTGGTCTTCTTGTAGCCGCCGACGAGCAGGCTGTTGTTGCGCATCGCGATGCCGGCCGTGTTGAACAGCTCACCCTGCGAGGTCTGCGTCATCGCGCGCCCCTCGGTGCCGAAGTTGTCGTCGATGAGGCCGTTCGGCAGCAGGCGCGTCACGCCCATGCGCGCGATGCCGTTGGCGTCGCGCACGGTGCCGGAGATGTACATCGAGCCGTCCGGACCGACGACGCTGCCGTTGGCGTAGTCGACCATCGTGCCGCCGTAGTCGAACGCGATCGGCGATTTGCCGGAGTTGAACAGGCCCCAGCCGGTGTCGAGCGCGCCGTCGAGCGGCAGCGCGGCGGCGGCACCGGTCTGCAGCAGCCCGCAGGCGAGCAGGGTGCGGAACATCGTGGTGTTGGCGACCATCGCGGTACTCCCTTCATGCGCGTCGGAATGAGCGCTCGGACTGGCATACGGGAGAGGGGTGGGCGAGGGATCACGGGATGACGAGGAATTTCCCTCGCTGGGCCACGGCGGCACGGCGGGGCCGCACCTGCGCTGGAAAAGCCCGCTGCGCGCGGCTAGGCTCGCCGCTTCGCCGCGACGGACCGACCATGCCGACGACCGCGCTTCACCACGCCGACCATGCCTGGCTGCCGGGCGGGTTCGCCGACGACGTCGCTTTCGCGATCGACCGTTCCGCCGTAGGGGCGGTGCTGCACGCGGTGGACGCGAAGGCGCCGCGCGCCGGTGCGGGCACGCTCGGTCGAATCGTGTTGCCGGGCATGCCGAACCTCCATTCGCACGCGTTCCAGCGCGCGATGGCCGGTCTCGCCGAGCGCCGCGCGCCGCAGCAGGCCGAAGACAGTTTCTGGAGCTGGCGCGAAGTCATGTATGCGTTCGCCGGGCGCATCGGCCCGGACGACCTGCGCGCGATCGCGGCCCAGCTCTACGTGGAGATGCTCGAGGCGGGCTACACGCAGGTGTGCGAATTCCATTACCTGCATCATCGGTCCGACGGACGCCCGTATGACGACCCGGCGGCGATGTCGCTCGCCCTCGTCGAGGCGGCACGCGAGACCGGTATCGGCCTCACGCTGCTGCCGGTGCTGTACATGACCGGCGGCTTCGACGGCCGGCCGCTGTCGGAGCGGCAGCGGCGCTTCGGCCACGACGTCGATGCCTACCTGCGCCTGCTCGAACGCCTGCGCGCGCTCGACGAGCCGGCACTGAACGTCGGCGTCGCCCTGCATTCGCTGCGCGCCGTGCCGGCCGACGCGATGCGCGCGGTGCTCGACGCGATCGATGCGATTCCTGCGCATCCGCGCCAGCGCGCAGTCTCGCGCATGCCGATACACATCCATATCGCCGAGCAGATCGGCGAGGTGCAGGATTGCCTCGCGATCCGCAACGCGCGGCCGGTCGAATGGCTGCTCGACCACGCGCCGGTCGACGCGCGCTGGTGCCTCGTGCATGCGACACACCTCACCGACGACGAGACGCGCCGGCTCGCCGCGACCGGCGCGGTGGCGGGACTGTGCCCGACCACCGAGGCGAATCTCGGCGACGGACTGTTCCCGCTGCGCGCGTATCTCGACGCGAGCGGTGCACTCGGCATCGGCTCGGACAGCCATATCTCGGTGTCGCCGGTGGAGGAACTGCGTTGGCTCGAATACGGCCAGCGCCTGGTCACGCGCCATCGCAACATCAGCGCGAGCGCGACGCAGCCGAGCAGTGGCGAGACGCTGTTCGCGCATGCGCTCGCCGGCGGCGCCAAGGCCGCCGGCGGCGCGCTCGGCGCGTTCGCGCCCGGCCATCGCGCCGATGTCGTCGTGCTCGACGATGCGTCGCCGCTGCTCGCCGGCCGCACCCCAGCGCAACTCGTCGACAGCTGGCTGTTCGCCGGCAATGCGAACATCGTGCGCGACGTCATGGTGGGTGGCGCATGGGTCGTGCGCGAGCACCGTCATCGCGATGCGGAGCGCATCGCGCGGCGCTATCGCGAGGTGGTCGAGCGGCTCGCGCGCGCGTAAGGGGTGCGCCGCGTCCCGGTGCGATTCGGCTGTAATTGCAGAGCAAAATGGTTCCCCCGCATTCGCGGGAATGACAGCCGTGCCTGCGGCGGTCAGTGCGCGCCGTCGCGAAGCAGTCCGGCGACGTGGCTGAAGTCGCCGTCGTTCGGGCGCGGCGTGATGCCGAGCAGCTTCGTCAGCAGTGGATAGACGTCGACGTTGTCGAACTCCGGCACGACCACGCCGCGGCGGAAGTCGGGCCCGCGTGCGACGAACATGGCGCGCATCGACGGGTCGTCGTTGTCGTAGCCGTGCTCGCCGGGCGAATAGTGGCCGCCCTTCTCGTCGTACTCATGCGATGTGATGCTGCCGCCGGTTCCGGCGAGGCAGAGCAGCGACGGGATGCGCGGATGCGTGCCGTAATGCAGGCGGGCCGGCAGCTCGCCCTTGCGCCAGCATTGCATGTGCGGATGCGGCTGCAGCAGCGCGCGTTCGACGTCGGCGGTCTTGCCCGCGCGCGGTTCGATGCCGGCGAGGATGCCGTAGTTGACGACGTCGACGTCGGCGAGCGGGACGACGTCGTCGAGATACGTGCGCCGTTCCGGCGAGGTCGCGGCGAGGCCGTGGTCGGAGACGACGACGAGGTCGGTCGCGTCCAGCAGTCTCCGGTGGCGCAGGCCGGCGACGAGTCGCGCGAGCGCGGCGTCGATGTCGGTGAGCGCGGCGTCGACCTCGGGCGAATCGGGCCCGTGCTCATGCCCCTCGTGATCGACCTGGTCGAAATACAGCGTGAGGAAACGGGGTCTGCGCGATGCGGGCAGGTCGAGCCAGGCGAGCACCTGGTCGACGCGCGCGTCCGGCGTGACCTTGCCGTCGAAGGCCTTCCAGTACGTCGGCAGCACGCCGGCGATCGCGACGCTCGAGCCGGGCCAGAACATCGTCGCGCTGCGCACGTCCTGCTTCTCCGCGGACACCCACAGCGGTTCACCGCCCCACCAGCGCGGATCCTCGATCGTCGCCTGTTCCTTGTAGACGAAGCGGTGCTCGAACGCGGGGTCCGACATGCGGTTGTGGATGATGCCGTGGTGATCGGGGTAGAGCCCGGTCACGAGCGTGTAGTGGTTGGGGAAGGTCAGTGTCGGGAACGACGGCTTCATCGCCTCGGCACGCACGCCCTCGGTGGCGAGGGCAGCGAGCGTCGGCGTGCGCCCGCGGGCGAAGTAGTCCGCGCGAAATCCATCGATGGACACGAGGATCAGCGGCCTCGTCCCGGCGTTTCGCGGCGCGACGCTGCTGCAGGCAGCGGCGACGAGGCAGAGCAGGGCGACGAGGGTGAAGCGGCGCATCGACGGTTCCGCGGCGATCGAGCCGCGTATCGTCACCGAAAACGCAGGCGCGTGCCTAGCGCCGGATGCCACTCAG
Organism: Dokdonella sp.; assembly: GCF_051958935.1. GTDB lineage: Bacteria > Pseudomonadota > Gammaproteobacteria > Xanthomonadales > Rhodanobacteraceae > Dokdonella_A. The sequence continues at coordinate 19,958 of NZ_JBQCFP010000106.1, forward strand.
CCGGCGCGCATCGCCCCGATGTGCCCGTCGACCTGCGCGCGCGTCGGTACCGGCACGAAGCGTCCGCCGCGTCCGACGTCGAAGTTGCGATAGTGGTCGAGCAGGCCACCGTAGACGTGCAGGGTGACCGCGGCACGCCGCCCCGAGAGATTCGTGCAGCGGTGCGCGTGGCCTTGGGTGCCGAGGAATGCGCACGACTGCCCTTCTTCGAGCACGGTCGTGCCGATGTGGCGCAGCCCGCGTTCGTCGCCGAGTTCGTAATCCTCGACGCTGAGCGTGCCCTGCAGGACCATCTCGATGCCCCACAGTCCGGCATGGTCGTGGATCGGCGTCGCGTGGCCGGCGGGCCACACCATGACGAGCCCGGTGTAACGGCCGTCGCGCTCGCAGTCGTAGAGCCAGCGCGTGAACTGCTGCGGATGCTCGTCGCAGATCGCGCGCAGCGCGCGGCGATCCTTCGGCGAATACCAGACCGCCTCGCGCAGGCTCGCGTGCACGCGTTCGAGCGCGGCGCGGTCGAAGGCGACGGGTGCGTCGCCGAGGCAGGACGCCATGCAGGCGCGGACGCTGCGCGTGACATCGAGATCGATCGACAACATGCAGGCCACCCCGGTCCGTAACCGATGTCCACTGCATCACAGTCTTCGTTAAGTCTTCGATAAGGGCGCGCGCCATTGCCGGCGTCGATTCTCGAACTCCGCTCAACACATGCGGTCAGCGCGTTGATTCTGCGTGGATCGGACCGGATATCATGCGCGACCCATCGGAGGCGCTTGCATGGCCCTGTTCGATCCCCTCACGCTCGGCGACGTCGTCCTGCGCAACCGCATCGCGGTGTCGCCGATGTGCGAGTACTCGGCCGTCGACGGCATGCCGGGTGACTGGCACCTCGTGCACCTCGGCAGCCGCGCGGTCGGTGGCGCCGGCCTCGTCTTCACCGAGGCGACCGCGGTATCGCCCGAGGGGCGCATTTCTCCGGGCGACGCCGGGCTTTGGAACGATGCGCAGCAGGCGGCGTGGGCGCGCATCGTCGCGTTCATCGCGGCACAGGGCGCAGTCGCGGGCATCCAGCTCGCGCATGCCGGCCGCAAGGCAAGCACGGCCGCGCCGTGGCGCGGCGGCAAGCCCTTGCACGGCGATGCGGCGTGGAGCGCGGTCGCGCCGAGCGCGATCGCGTTCGATGCAGGCTACCCGGTGCCGCGCGCGCTCGACGAAGACGGCATCGCGAAGGTGGTCGAGGACTTCCGTGCGGCGGCCGTGCGCGCGGCGGCGGCTGGCTTCGGCGTCATAGAACTGCATGCCGCGCATGGTTACCTCGTCCACGAGTTCCTTTCGCCGTTGTGCAACACGCGCGACGATCGCTGGGGCGGCGACCTCGCCGGCCGTGCGCGCCTGCTGCGCGCGATCGTCGCCGCGGTACGCGAGGTCTGGCCGCGTCCGCGTCCGCTCTTCGTGCGCGTGTCGGCAACCGACTGGGCGCCGGGTGGCTGGGACATCGACGAATGCGTCGAACTCGCGCGCTGGTTGCGCGATGACGGTGTCGACCTCGTCGACTGCTCCTCGGGCGGCGCCGTGCCGCACGCGAAGGTGCCGGTGGCGCCGGGTTACCAGGTGCCGTTCGCCGCACGCATCCGTCGGGAAGCCCGCATCGCGACCGGCGCAGTGGGCCTGATCACGACCGCGGCGCAGGCGAACGGCATCATCGAGCGCGGCGACGCGGACCTCGTCCTGCTCGCACGCGAGCTGCTGCGCGACCCGTACTTCGCGCGGCGCGCGGCGGCGGAACTCGGCGTGGCGATCGACGCCCCGCCGCAATACCAGCGCGCGTGGTGAGCGCGCACGACGGATCGTGTAGGGCGGGTCGAGCGCGCAGCGCGAGTCCCGCCGCAACCTTGCGACATGCGCGACCACCGCGGCGCTTCGGCGGCACGCGCGTTGCGCGTCCCGCCCTACGCGGGCGCAGGTCACCGCGAGCAACGGTGGAGACTCGTAGGGCGGGTCGAGCGCGCAGCGCGAGTCCCGCCGCAACCTTGCGACATGCGCGACCACCGCGGCGCTTCGGCGGCACGCGCGTTGCGCGTCCCGCCCTACGCGGGCGCAGGTCACCGCGAGCAACGGTGGAGA
>NZ_JBQCFP010000107.1:0-37939 GCF_051958935.1 Dokdonella sp.
CGAACCTCGCCCAGGCCGAGGCCGCGCGCGCGACCGCGCAGGCGGCGCTCGATCTCGCGCTGCAGGACCAGCGCAATGCCCTCGTGCGCGCGCCGATCGACGGCGTCGTCGGCGACCGCCAGGTCGAAGCCGGCGATTACGTGCAACCCGGTTCGCGCCTCATGACCGTCGTGCCGCTCGATGCGCTCTACGTCGTCGCCAACTTCAAGGAGACGCAGACCGCGCGAATGATGGTTGGCCAGCGCGCGCGCGTCGCGGTCGATGCGTTGCCGGGCGAGACGCTCGCGGCGCGCGTCGACAGCTTCGCGCCGGGTTCCGGCTCGCAGTTCTCGCTGCTGCCGTTCGAACCCGGCACCGGCAACTTCACCAAGATCGTGCAGCGCGTACCCGTGCGCATCCGCTTCGATCCCGACCAGCCCGCTCTCGCGCGCCTGCGCGCGGGGCTGTCGAGCACTGTCACCGTAAGGCTCGATCCGCCCGCGAACCAGCAGGCCGCGCGCTGAACTCCCTCGGCGCAGGTGCGCCGCATTCCCCACGAAGGACACCCGCATGAAGATCCAGGGCAGTACCGCATTCGTCACCGGCGCCAACCGTGGCCTCGGCCAGGCCTACGCGAAGGCGCTCCTCGACGCCGGCGCGCGCAAGGTCTACGCGGCCGCGCGCGACCCGACGACCGTCACGCTCGCCGGCGTCGTGCCGGTCCGACTCGACGTCGACGACGCGGCGCAGGTCGCCGCCGCCGCGCGCGAATGCGCCGACGTAGACCTCGTCGTCAACAACGCGGGGGTCATCGGCAGCACGCCGCTGCTCGCCGACGACGGCGAAGCGGGGCTGCGCCGCGTGCTCGAAACCAACCTGCATGGCATGCACCGGGTTAGCCGCGCGTTCGCACCGGTGCTCGGGCGCAACGGCGGCGGCGCGCTCGCCAACATGCTGTCGGCACTCAGCTGGATCAGCCTGCCGCAGTCGGGCGCGTATTCGGTCTCCAAGGCCGCGGCGTGGGCGCTCACCAACGGTCTGCGCCACGAGCTGCGCGCCCAGGGCACGCTCGTCGTCGCCGTGCATGCAGGCTACATCGACACGGACATGGTGAAGAGCGTCGATGCGCCGAAGGCGAAGCCCGAGGACATCGCGCGCGCGGTGCTCGCGGGGATAGAGGCCGGCGCGCCCGAAGTGCTCGCCGATGACACCGCGCGCCACGTCAAGGCCGGATTCGGCGCGACACCGTCGGTCTACCTGGGCTGACCCGGGGCCGCGCGCCGCCTTCGGCTGGGGCCGCGCGGCTTGATCGACGTCAAGGCGGTGCGGCGCGGAATGCGGATCATCGCATCCATGAACCCGCATCCCGTTGCCGATACCTTCGATCGCGACCTCGTCGCCCGCTACGACGTCGGCGCGCCGCGCTACACCTCGTACCCGACCGCACCGCACTTCCGCGAGAGTTTCGGCGAAGCCGACCTGCTGCGCGCGATCAAGGCGTCCAACGGCGATCCAATCCCGCGCGACCTGTCCGCCTACGTGCACATCCCGTTCTGCCTGTCGCCGTGCTTCTACTGCGGCTGCGCGCGCATCGTCACGCGCGACAAGGCCAAGGCGGCGACGTACCTGCCGCGCCTGTATCGCGAGATCGAACTCGTCGCACCGCGCTTCGATCGCGACCGCCCGCTCGCGCAGCTGCACTTCGGCGGCGGCACGCCGAACTTCCTCGACGTCGAGCAACTGCTAGAGCTGATCGAATCGCTCGGCCGCCACTTCTCCTTCAGCCGCGACGCCGGGCGAGAGTTCGGCATCGAAATCGATCCGCGTTTCTGCGGCGAGGACTACGCCCGTCAGGTCGCCGCCGCCGGCATCAACCGCGTCTCGCTCGGCGTGCAGGACTTCGACCCCGACGTGCAGCGCGCGATCAACCGCATCCAGAGCGTCGAGGAGACGGCCGCGGTGATGGCCGGCGCGCGCCACGGCGGCGTGCGCTCGATCAACATCGATCTCATCTACGGCCTGCCGCGGCAGACCCCCGACTCGTTCGCGCGCACGCTCGAGCAAGTCGTCGCGTTGCGCCCCGAGCGGATCGCCGCATACGGCTACGCGCACCTGCCCGAACGCTTCAAGGCGCAGCGGCAGATCGACAAGTACGACCTGCCGGACGCGAACACGCGCCTCACCCTGCTTCAACAGACGGTCGAAGCGCTGACCGCGGCGGGCTACGTGCACATCGGCGTCGATCATTTCGCGCTGCCCGGCGACGACCTCGCGCAGGCGCTCGCCGCGGGCACGCTGCAGCGCAATTTCCAGGGCTACTCGACCCATGCCGCGTGCGACCTCATCGGCTTCGGCATGAGCGCGATCAGCCATGTCGGCGACACCTTCAGCCAGAACGCGAAGGATCTGGTCGGCTACTACGCGATGCTCGACAACGGTCGCCTGCCGGTCGCGCGCGGGCTGCGCCTCGGCGACGACGACCGCGTGCGCGCCGAGCTGATCCAGCAGCTCATGTGCACGGGCGACCTCGACGTCGCCGCGTTCGAGGCGCGTCACCTGGTCGACTTTCCGCGCTATTTCGCCGGCTCGCTCGCCCAGCTCGCGCCGCTCGTCGGCGACGGCCTGGTCGAGTGCACGCCCGCGCGGATCTCGGTCACCGCGCGCGGCCGCTACCTGCTGCGCAACATCGCCCGGTGCTTCGACGCCTACGCCGGCCATCCGCAAATCCGCTACTCTCGCGCGGTGTGAACGCACTGGCGTGGAGGACGCGTCCATCGATGGACCACGACCGCAGCGGCGGCCGCCTCGCCGTGCGCAATCCGATCGCGAACGACGGCGACGAGTACCGCTTTTGCTCCACCTGTGCGTTCGGCGCGGTCTGCGTCGGGCGCGGCGTCGACAAGATCGCACTGCACGACCTGCACTGCCTCGTCGAGCACGTCGGGCCGTACCGCGCGGGCGAGGCGATCTTCCGTACCGGCGATGCGTTCACCGCGATCTACGCGGTGCGCTCCGGCACGGTGAAGACGCGCCTGGTCGATCTCGAGGGACGCGAACTCGTGCTCGGCTTCCACCTGCCGGGCGAGCTGATCGGCCTCAATGCGATCCATCCGGAAGCCTACCCCTGCGACGCGGTCGCGCTCGACACGGTCGAAGTGTGCCGCTTCTCGTTTCCGGCGCTGGCGACGCTGGCCACGCGCATCCCCGAGATCCAGCAGGAACTCTTCCGCCGGCTCAGCAAGGACATCGGCGACAACGCGCTGCTCGCCGGCGATTACTCCGCGGACGAGCGGCTCGCCGCATTCCTCGTCATGCTCGGCCAGCGTTACGCCGACCGCGGTTTCCCGGTCAACGCGCTGCACCTGGCGATGTCGCGTGGCGACATGGCCAATTACCTGCGCCTCGCCGCGGAGACGGTCAGCCGCGTGCTGCGCCGCTTCCAGGACCACGGCCTCATCCGCGTCGACGGCCGCGAGGTCGCGATCGCGAAGCCGGCCGAACTCTACGCGCTCGCACGCCCGATCCTGCAGCGCTGACCGCAAAGTGCCGTTCGCGCTGAGCGCAGCCTGCGAAGCGGCGGAGTCGAAGCGCATGTCGGCGAGGCAACGGACCTTCGACTCCCGCCTGCGGCCTGCGCTCAGGGCGAACGGATGACCCGTCGCGCGTGCGGTGTTTTCGTGGGAGCGGCTTCGGCCGCGCCGGATCCGCCGCCGTGTCCCAATGACCGCCACGTCCCCCGGCGCCGCCGGATTGATCCACGTCAGGGCAACCCTCATGCGTCAGCGGCACGATCGCGGCGCCACCTATGAGGAGTGTTGCGATGTCCACGACGACCCGTCTATGGATCGCCCTCGGCAGCCTGCTCGGCGTCACGTTCGCCGTGCTGCTGTGGATGGGCCGCGAGATCTACCACCAGGCGCCGCCCATGCCCGAACGCGTCGCCACGCCGAGCGGGCAGGTGCTGTACACGCGCGCCGATATCGAAGCCGGGCGGCAGGTCTGGCAGAGCATCGGCGGCCAGCAGCTCGGCTCGATCTGGGGCCACGGCGCGCTGATCGCGCCCGACTGGAGTGCCGACTGGCTGCACCGGGAAGCGGACGAGCTGCTCGGCATGTGGGCGCGCCGCGACGACGGCACCGCCTGGGCCTCGCTCGACGAAGGCCGCCAGGAAGCGTTGAAGGCGCGCCTGCGAAAGGACCTGCGCAGCAACACCTATGACGCGACGAACGGCACGATTACCGTCTCGGACGATCGCGCGATCGCCATCTCCAACGTCGCCGCGCACTACGAAAGCCTGTTCGGCAACGATCCGGCCACGGCCAAGCTGCGCGAAACGTATGCGATGCGCGACGGCACGGTCGACACGATCGAACACCGCCGCGAACTCACCGCGTTCTTCTTCTGGAGCAGCTGGGCCGCGGTGACCACGCGCCCTGGCGCGGCGATGAGCTACACGAGCAATTGGCCGTACGACCCGGTCGTCGGCAACACGCCGACCCCGAGCGCGTTCCTCTGGACCGTGTTCAGCGTGCTCTTCATGATCGCCGGCATCGGCCTGCTCGCCTGGCACTACGCGGTCTGGCATCGCAACGAACCGCATCTCGCGCCGCCCGCGACCGATCCGCTCGCGGGCCTCCAGATCACGCCGTCGATGCGCGCGACCGCGAAGTACTTCTGGGTCGTCATCGCGCTCTTCCTCACGCAGATCCTCCTCGGCGCGGTCACCGCGCACTACCAGGTCGAGAAGGACTTCTACGGCATGGCGATCTCCGAGGCGCTGCCGTATTCGCTGTCGCGCTCGTGGCATACCGAACTCGCGGTGCTGTGGATCGCGACGGCGTGGCTCGGCACCGGCCTCTACATCGCGCCGGCCGTATCCGGCCATGAACCCAGATTCCAGCGCCTCGGCGTCAACTTCCTCTGGGGCTGCCTGCTCGTCATCGTCGTCGGCGCGTTCGCCGGCCAGTGGTTCGCGGTGATGCAGAAGCTCGGCCTCGCGAACAACTTCTGGTTCGGTCATCAGGGTTGGGAATACGTCGACCTCGGTCGCTTCTGGCAGTTGTTCCTGTTCGTCGGGCTCGTGCTCTGGCTCGTGCTCATGGGCCGCGCGCTCTGGCCCGCGCTGCGCCGCAAGGACGACCTCGCCTCGATCGTAGGGCTCCTGTTCCTCTCGACGGTCGCGATCGCCGCGTTCTACGCCGCCGGCCTCATGTGGGGGGAGCACACGCACATCGCGGTGGTCGAATACTGGCGCTGGTGGGTCGTGCACCTCTGGGTCGAAGGCTTCTTCGAGGTGTTCGCGGTCGCGGTGATGTCGTTCCTGTTCGTCAAGCTCGGCCTCGTGCGCGCACGCACCGCGACCGTCAACGTGCTGTTCGCGACGATCGTCTTCATGGCCGGCGGCGTGCTCGGCACGTTCCATCACCTCTACTTCGCCGGCACCACGACCGCGGTGATCGCGCTCGGCGCATCGTTCTCCGCGCTCGAGGTCGTGCCTCTCGCGCTGATCGGCATGGAAGCGTACGAGACCTGGTCGCACGGCCGCGCGACGCCGTGGATGGCGCGCTACCGCTGGCCGATCATGTTCTTCCTCGCGGTGTCGTTCTGGAACCTCGTCGGCGCGGGCCTGTTCGGCTTCCTCATCAACACGCCGCTCGCGCTCTACTACATGCAGGGCCTCAACCTCACGCCGCTGCACGGCCACACCGCGCTGTTCGGCGTCTACGGCATGCTCGGCCTCGGCCTCATGCTGTTCTGCCTGCGCGGCCTGCGCCCCGACGTGGCGTGGAGCGAAGGCCGCCTGCGCGGCGCGTTCTGGTCGCTCAACATCGGCCTCACCCTGATGGCGCTGCTCACCCTGCTGCCGCTCGGCGTGCTGCAGCTGTCGGCCGCGCTCGAGCACGGCTACTGGTTCGCACGCTCCGAGCACTTCATGGACCAGGCGATCGTGCACCTGCTGATCTGGATGCGCATGCCCGGCGACACGATCTTCGCGGTCGGCGCGCTGCTGTTCGGCTGGTTCGTGCTGCGGCTGTGGATCGCGCCGCGCAAGGCGTCGGCGCGCATCGGCAGGGCTGTGCAGGACCGCGGCTGACTGCGCGTGCACGGGACTCGCCCTTTGGGCGCGGCCGAGGCCGCGCCCTTTTTCTGCGGCGGCCCGATTTTTTCCGTCTCTCGACACGCGGCGCAGACATGCCGAAGCGTCGACACGAGGCATCCAAATGTCGGACGAGCATTTCATCGACATGTGTGGCCCGACATGTCGATGCGGCACGCCATTGTGCAAACCAAGCCGCCGCCACGGGTGCGGGCAGGGACCGCGCCGCATGGCCTGCCCGCCCTTCGCGGAAACGGCCCCCTGGCGCACTTGACGCCGGTCAACGCGCCGCGCGCGGGCGCCGCGCATGCTCGCGGCGACCCTCCTGAAGCGACCGCCATGATCTCCGTGCACATTCCCGCGGCGTACGCGCACGATCGCGTGCTCGATGCCTGTTTCCTCGGTCCGTACGGCGAGAACGATGCGCTGCTCGAAAAGCTGCTGGTCGAGTTCCTGCGCGACCACGTCTACTGGCGGCGCAACTTCCATCCGGAGGATCCGCCGGCCATCGGCACCGGGGCCGCGCAGGATCCGGAGTTCCTTGCATTCGAGGCGCGCATGCGCCGCGAACTGCACCAGCTGTCCGCGGCGCTGAAGCGCTCCGTGCCGTTCCACAGTCCGCGCTACATCGGCCACATGGCGTCGGACCTGCTGCTGCCGGGGCTCGCCGCGCACATGCTCGCCCTGCCCTACAACCCGAACAACGTGAGCGAGGATTCGGCGCCGGTCACGATCGACATGGAGGTACAGGTCGGCCTGCAGCTCGCGCGCATGCTCGGCTACGTGCACGACACGACGCGGCCCGACTGCGCGTTCGGCCATCTCACCTCGGGCGGCACCACGGCGAACGTGCAGGCGCTGCGCCTTGCGCTCGCGATGAAGGCGTTCCCGGTCGCCCTCCGCGCGGCCGCCGTGCCGGACATCGCGTTGCCCGAGGACGACTGGCACGCGTTCAACCTGTCGTCGTCCGACATCATCGCGTTGCGCGAGGCGTGGCTGGCCTGGCTCGGAACGCGTCCGCCGGCCGAACGCGCGCAGTGGCATGCGCGGGTCGAGGCGCTGCGCATCGAGTCGCTGGGAATCGCCGGTTTCCTCACCGCGCATCGCGAACTGCGCGTGCCGCGCGTGCTCGCGCCAATCACGGCGCACTATTCCTGGAGCAAGGGCGTGAAGCTGCTCGGTCTCGGCCGCGCCCAGCTCGACCTGCTGCCGACGCGCGGCATGCGGCTCGACGTCGATGCGCTGGAGGAACGCCTCGAGCAGTGCGCGCGTGCGCACGAGCCCGTGCTCATGGCGGTCGCCGTGCTCGGCAGCACCGAGTACGGCACGATCGACCCGGTCGACGGCATTCTCGCCGCGCGCGAGCGCAGCCGCGCTCGCGGGCTCGACTTCGCGGTGCACGTCGATGCGGCCTGGGGCGGCTATCTCGCGACACTGTTCCGCAATGAGGATGGCTCGCTGCGTCCACAGGCGGACGTCGCCGGCGACTTCAGCCATTTCCCCTCGCCCGCCCTGCACGCCGCGTTCGGCGCGCTCGGCGGCACCGATTCGGTCACGGTCGATCCGCACAAGCTCGGCTACCTGCCGTTCGGCAGCGGCGCGTTCGTCTGCCGCGACCACCGCGCGATGGAACTCCTCGCCGAACGCGCCGACTACGTGTTCCACGGCGATGCGGCGACGGATTACGCGACGCGCGCGCGCAGGCTCGGCCAGTTCGTCGTCGAAGGTTCCAAGTCCGGCGCGGCCGCCGCCGGCGTCTACGTCGCACACAAGGTGCTGCCGCTCGACCATCGCCACTTCGGGCGCCTGTCGCGCGCGACCGTGCGCGCCGCGGAGGCGTTCCACGCCCGCGCGCTGCGCTTCGCCAACGATGCCGCGGGGTGCCTGCACGCGCGCATCCCGTTCGAACCGGACAGCAACCTCGTCTGCCTCGCGCTCAATCCCTGCGGCAACACCTCGCTCGCCGCCGCGAACGCATTCATGCGCCGGCTGGCGGCGGCGCTGCGCAGCGATCCGCAACGGCCGCTGCAGGCGGTCGAGTTCTTCGGCTCGACGACGACCTTGCGCCCCGACCTGCTCGGCGCAGAGGAGGCGTCACGCATCTTCCGCTCGCTCGGCCTCGATGGCGCCGCGGACGAACCGCTCGTGATCCTGCGCCACACGCTGATGAACCCGTACCTCGTCGACGACGAGAACGGCATCAGCTACATCGACCGCTATTTCGATTTCCTCGCGCGCTGCACCGCGGCGCTGCTCGCGAAGGAACGCGCGGCATGAGCACCGCGATGTCCGACGCCGGCCGCGTCTGGGTGCACGGCGCGATCGATGCGCTCGAACGCGAGGCCGCGCGCTCGGCCGACACGCACCTGCTGAAGATCGACCTGCCGGGCTTCCCCGGCATCGACGTCTATTTCAAGGACGAGGCGGCGCATCCGACCGGCAGCCTCAAGCATCGCCTCGCCCGTTCGCTCTACCTGTACGCACTCTGCAACGGACGCCTGCGCGAGAGCCAGGCGGTCGTCGACGCGTCCTCGGGCAGCACCGCGATCGCGGAAGCCTGGTTCGCGCGCCTGCTCGGCCTGCGTTTCACCGCGGTCATGCCCACGTGCACGGCGCCGGCGAAGATCCGCGCGGTCGAAGCGCTGGGCGGCACCTGCGATCTCGTCGATGATCCGGCTGCCGTGCGCATACGCGCCCGCGCGCATGCGGCGGACGGCGCCTGTGATCTCGACCAGTTCGGTCTGGCCGAACGCGCGACCGACTGGCGCGGCAACAACAACCTCGCCGAGTCGATCCTAGGCCAGCTCGCGCGCGAGCCGCAACCACGCCCGGCATGGATCGTCTGCGGCGCGGGCACCGGCGGCACCTCGGCGACGATCGGCCGCTACCTGCGCTATCGTCGCCTGCCGACGCGCCTGTGCGTGGCCGAACCGCTCGGCGGTGCGTTCGCACACGGCTGGGATGGGCGCGACTCGGGTGCGTGCGCGAGCCGCTCGACCGTCATCGAAGGCATCGGCCGGCCGCGCGTCGAGCCGGGCTTCCTGTTCGACGTCGTCGACCGCGTCGTCGAAGTACCCGATGCCGCCTCGATCGCCGCGATGCACCTGCTCGAGGCGCTGCTGGGCCGCCGTTACGGCGGCTCGTCGGGCACGAATTTCGTGGCCTGCCTGCAACTCGCCGCGGCGATGCGCGCGCGCGGCGAGCGCGGCAGCATCGTGAGCCTCCGCTGTGACCGCGGCGAACGCTACGCCGAAACGCTGTTCGACCCGGGCTGGCTCGCCGCGCGCGCGCTCGACGCCGCGCCGTGGCGCACCGCCTTGCTCGCGTGCATCGAGGACGGCGGCTGGCGCGAGGCATGACGTTCCACGACCTGCGCACGTTCTCGCCGCGCTCGAATGCGAGCGCGACCTCGTGCGCGTCGCCCTCACGGTCGACCCGCACCTCGAATCGACCGTGCCGTGCCGGCGCGCCTTGCGCGAAAGCGGCCCGGCGCTGCTGATGGAGCGGCCGCCCGGATCCGACCCTGCGCTGCCCGGCAACCTGTTCGGCCATCGCCGCCGCATCGAAAACGCGCTCGGCGGCGGGCGCTCGCGTCGCTGCGCGAGCTCGGCTGCCTGCTCGCCGCGGTGAAGGAGCCGCGCTGGCCGGCGAGCTGCGCGATGCGCTTGCGCAATGCCCCGAGTTCGCGCAGCTCGCGCACGTCGCGCCGCAGGCGGCGCGTGACGCGCGCGTCCTCGACGAAGGGCGCGAGTGGGCGTCGATTCCGTGGGAGCGCCAGGAGTAGCGATGCCCCTCGGCCTCCGCTCCCGCCCCTCACCCCGGACCCTCAGCCTTCTCCCCCAAGCAGCGCCCGCACCTCCCGCACCTGCGCCTGCAGCGCCTCGTACGAACGCCGCCACTCGCCTTCGCGCGGGGTCGCGCGCTCGAAGCGCAGCAGAGCGGCGGCCGCGGTGTCGCGCTGTGCACGCAGGCGCGCGATCTCGGCGAGGGCGGCCTCGTGTTCGTCACGGCCGATGAAATACACCTTGCGGTCGCGGCAGACGCCGATGCAGGTCTGCGGTGCTTCGATCTTGCCGCAGCCGATGCATTGCCACGCCTGGATGTACTCGCTCATCGCAATCACCTCGCCCTCGGCGCCGCAGGATGCGGCGGCATCGCCCCATGCGCCTTGACCGGAGTCATCTGCACGCGATCGCACCGATCGGCGCACGCAACGGCTGCTGGCACGGCGAAGGAGGCATGCGACGCGAAGACGCGTCGGCCCGACCGATCAACGGATCCGATCAACGGATCCGATTCGCGGATCAAATCCGCGCATCAAATCCGCGCATCCGATCCGCCGCACCACCCGCCGTCAGCGCGAGCGCGCCGGCAGCATCCGCAACAACGTATTGTCGCGCAGCAGGTAGTGGTGATAGAGCGCGGCGACCGCGTGCACGCCGACGAGCCAGTAGCCGATCGTGCCGATCGTCTCGTGGACCTCCTCGACCGAGTGCGCGAACGCCTTGTCCGGCGCGACCAGCGGGGGCAGGTGCAGGCCGAAGAACGGGATCGGCTTGCCGTCCGCGCTGAGCGCGAGCCAGCCGAGCAGCGGCATCAGCACGAGGAACGCGTACAGCAGCCCGTGCATCACGGTCGCGAGATGGCGTTGCCAGGCGATCGCCGGCGGCGACGGCGACCGCGTCGCGAAGCGGATCGCCATGCGCACGAACACCAGTGCGAACACGGCGAGGCCCAGCATGAAGTGCCAGGCCTTCATCGCATCGCGCGCGTCGCTGCCCTTCGGATAGAGGCCGCGCAACTCGATGCACGCATATACCGCGATCAACAGCACGAGCATCAGCCAGTGCATCGCGATCGACAGCGGGCTGTAGCGATCGGTGCGGGCGTTCGTGGCCATCGGATCCTCCTCGCAAATCGCGCTAGGCGCGCATGAACACCAGGCTCGCGTTGGTGCCGCCGAAACCGAAGCTGTTCGACATGACCGAACACAACGGCGCCTCGCGGCTCTCACGCACGACCGGGAAACCCTGCGCTCGCGGGTCCAGCTCGTCGATGTTCGCCGAGCCGGCCATGAAGCCTTCCCGCAACATGATGAGGCTGTAGATCGCCTCGTGCACGCTCGCGGCGCCGAGCGAATGGCCACTCAACGCCTTGGTCGAGGACAACGGCGGCACGTCGGCGCCGAACACGGCGCGCAGCGCATCCAGTTCGACGATGTCGCCGAGCGGCGTCGCGGTGCCGTGCGTGTTGACGTAATCGATCGGCGCATTCGCGCGAGCGAGTGCCATGCGCATGCAGCGCGCGGCGCCCTCGCCCGACGGCGCGACCATGTCGGTGCCGTCGGAGGTGACACCGTAGCCGACCAGCTCGCCATGGATGCGCGCGCCGCGCGCCTTCGCGTGCTCGTAGTCCTCGAGCACGAGCATGCCGCCCCCGGCGGCGATGACGAAACCGTCGCGACCGGCATCGTAAGGCCTGGAAGCCGCATGCGGCGCATCGTTCCATGCGCACGACAGCGCACCCATCGCGTCGAACTGCGCGGTCATGCCCCAATGCAGCTCCTCGCCGCCGCCCGCGAACACGATGTCCTGCGCGCCGTGCCGGATCAGGTCGGCCGCGGCGCCGATGCAGTGCGCGGAGGTCGCACAGGCCGCCGAAATCGAGTAGCTCACGCCGAGGATGCCGAATGCGGTCGCGAGTGTCGCCGATACCGTCGAGCACATCGTGCGCGGCACCATGTACGGGCCGACGCGGCGCACGCCTTTCGTGCGCACGAGGTCGCCCGTCTCGATCTGCCATTGCGCGGAGCCGCCACCGGATCCGGCGACGACGCCGATGCGCGGATGGCGGATACGCTCGAGCGCGAGCCCGGCGTCGGCGATCGCGTCGCGCATCGCGACCCAGGCGTAGGCCGCGGCGTCGCCCATGAAACGGCGCGTCTTGCGTTCGATCGCGGCGTCCAGATCGATCGCCGGTGCGCCGGCGACCTGGCTGCGCAGGCCGATCTCGGCGTATGCGGGCATCGCACGCAGGCCGCTCACGCCTTCGCGCAGCGCACGAGCGACATCGGCGACCGCGTCGCCGAGGCTCGACACGATGCCCATTCCCGTCACCACCACGCGGCGCATCAGAACGCCTCCGTCGACTGGAACAGGCCCACGCGCAGGTCCTTGGCGACGTAGATGAGACGGTCGTCGACGTAGGTGCGGCCGTCGGCGACGACCATGCGCAGGCGCCCGCGCACGAGCCGCGTGATGTCGATGACGTAGCGTACGAGCCGCGCCTGGCGCAGCACCTGGCCGGTGAAGCGGACTTCGCCGACACCGAGCGCACGGCCGCGCCCGGGCTCGCCGAGCCACGGCAGGAAGAAGCCGGCGAGCTGCCACATCGCGTCGAGGCCGAGGCAGCCGGGCATGACCGGATCACCCTCGAAGTGGCAGCCGAAGAACCACAGGTCCGGGTGGATGTCGAGTACGGCTTCGAGGCAGCCCTTGCCGTGCGTGCCCCCGTCTTCGTCGACGCGCGTCACGCGGTCGAACATGAGCATCGGCGGCGCCGGCAGGCGCGCATTCGCGGCGCCGAACAACTCGCCTCGCGCGCAGGAGAGCAGTTGCTCATGGTCGAACGTGGAAGGTCGGGACATGGACGCGGGCCGGAAGGGGAATCGCCCCCGAGTCTCCCGCCTCGCGCGCGTGTGCACCTTGATGCAGATCAAGCCCGCCTCGGGCGTTCGTCCTGCGGCGCCCAACCCGGCGCGTGCGTGCGACGCGCTTCGCGCGCCGCCCGCACCAGGCGCGCACCGCGGCCGCGCAGGTCGAGTTCGGGCATGTTCGCCGCGCCGGGCACGCTCATGCCTGCATCTCAACGCGCGCGCGCTCGCGCCGCGCTGACCTGGGTCAAGGCGTGCACGACGGGGATGCACGAGGATCGCGCCATGGACATTTCCCGAACCAACGAACGCGCGACGGCTGCCGGCGGATCGCGCGGCAGCATCCCCCTGCGCGTGGAAGCGGCGCCGGCCGCGAACGATGCCGACGCGGCAGCGGGCTCCCGCTCGCCGGGTGAAGCGCTCGCCAGCCTCCCCGCCGTGTTCGCGAGCGCGCCGCATCGCCTGATGTTCTTCGCCGGCGCGAGCGCGGTGATCGTGTCCATGCTCTGGTGGACGTGCTGGCTCGCCGCGGCGCGTTTCGGGCACGCATTTCCCGCGGCACCGGTGCCGCCCGGCTGGGCGCACGCGGTGTTCGCGCAGTACGGCATGCTCGCACCGTTCATCTTCGGCTTCCTGCTCACGGTGTTCCCGCGATGGATGGCGCAGCCTGCGCTGACGCGAAGACACTACGTGCCGGTCTTCGGCGGCGTGTTCGGCGGCTATCTCGGCGCTCACGCCGGCCTGCTCGGTTCGAAGTGGCTGCTCGTCGCCGGCATCGCGCTCATGCTCGGCGGCTGGCTCGCCGCGCTCGTCGCGCTCGGCGGCGTGCTCGTGCGCAACGGCGCGAAGGACCGCCACGCCCTCTCGTGCTACGTCGCGCTCGTGCTCGGCGCGTGCGGACTCGCTGCGTTCGGCGCGTTCGCGCTCGGTGCACCGTGGCAGTTCGCCTACGTCGCGATCCGCCTCGGCACGTTCGGCCTGCTGCTGCCGGTGTATTTCACGGTCTGCCACCGCATGATCCCGTTCTTCAGCGGCAACGTCGTCGGCCCGCGCTACCGCGCGTTCAGGCCGGCGTGGAGCCTGCCGCTGCTGTGGGCGCTGCTGCTCGTGCATCTCGTGCTCGACCTCGGCCACCACCAGGATCTGCTCTGGCTCGCCGACGCGCCGCTCGCGGCGTTCTTCCTCGTGCACTGGCTCGGCTGGCAGCCGTGGAAGTGCCTGCGTCCGGGCCTGCTCGCGGTGCTGCACCTCGCCGGCGCGTGGCTGTGGATCGCGTTCGTGCTGTACGCCGCGCAGAGCCTGCTCGCGTTCACCGATCATGGTTTCCTGTTCGCGCGCGCACCGGCGCATGCGCTCACCGTCGGCTTTTTCGGCTCGATGCTCGTCGCGATGGTCACGCGCGTGACGCAAGGCCACTCGGGCCGGCCGCTCGAGCTGGGACGCATCCCGTGGCTCACGTTCTGCCTGTTGCAGATCGTCGTGCTCGTGCGCCTGTACGCGGAATTCTCGGCCGACCTGCCACGCTGGCTCGTGGTCGCCGCGTTCGGCTGGCTGCTCGCGTTCCTGCCGTGGGTGCTGCGCTCCGCCTGGATCTTCCTGACCCCGCGCATCGACGGCAAGCCGGGCTGATGGCGGCCGTTCAAAAGCACGATGGATTCCCGCTTGCGCGGCCATGCTAACGTCGCGGCAAACCCTCAGCCCGTAGCGCGGGTCGAGCCGCGCAGCGGCGAGTCCCGCCGACCATCCCGAGCCCTACGAACGTGATCGAGTTCTACCCCCAGATCAAATTCGTCCACGTCGCCGCCGTGATCCTCTCCGGCAGCCTGTTCATGCTGCGCGGCATGCTGATGCTCGCGCGCTCGCCGCTGGCGCAACACGCCGTACTGCGCTGGCTTTCCTATGCGATCGACACGACGCTGCTGACCGCGGCGCTGATGCTCGTGACGCTCCTGCACCAGTATCCGTTCGTGCATGCATGGCTCACCGCCAAGGTGCTGCTGCTCGTCGTCTACATCGTGCTCGGCACGCTCGCGCTCAAGCGCGGACGCACGCGCCGCGTGCAGGTGGTGAGCTACTTCGCCGCGTTGTTCGTGTTCGCGTTCATCGTGACGATCGCACGCGCGCACGACCCTTGGGGCATACTCGGCCGACTCGTCCACTGAGCCCGAGGCGATGCCGGAATCCGCGCTGCTGTACGGCCTCCTTGCCGCGCTGGGCGGCGGCCTCCTGGTCGGCGTCGAGCGCGAGCGCAGCAAGGGGACGGGGCCCGAACGCGACGCGATCGGCGCGCGCACCTGCGTGCTCGCGGCACTGACCGGAACCGTCTGCACCCTGCTCGGCGACGCGGCGCTCGTGCTCGGCGGCCTCGCGGTCGCGGGGTTCGCCGGCCTCGCCTATCGGCGGTCGCGCGCGCGCGATCCCGGCCTGACCAGCGAAATCGCCCTCCTCCTCGTCTACCTGCTCGGCGCGCTCGCCGCGACGCGTGCACAGCTCGCCGCGGGCCTGTACGTGCTCGTCGCCATCGTGCTCGCGAGCAAGCCATGGCTCCACCGCTTCACGCGCCAGTCGCTCGGTGACGCCGAACTCGACGACCTGCTGCTGCTCGCCGCCTCCGCGCTGATCGTGCTGCCGCTGCTGCCCGATCGCGCGGTCGACGCGTTCGGGGTGCTCAATCCGCGCACGCTGTGGCTGCTGGTCGTGCTCGTCATGGCGATCAATGCAGCCGGTTACGTCGCGCTGCGCGTGCTCGGCGCGCGGCGCGGCCTGCTGCTCGCCGGTTTCCTGGGCGGCTTCGTCTCGAGCACGGCGACGATCGGCGGCATGGGCCAGCGCGCCGGGGCGATGCCCGAGGTGCGCGACGCGGCGATCGCGGCCGCGCTGCTGTCCAACATCCCGACCGTGGTGCAGATCGGCATCATCCTCGCGGCGACGTCGCCGCCGCTGCTGCTCGCGCTCGCTCCGGCGCTGGTCGCCGCCGGGGCGGTGGCCGCCGCGCTCGCCGCGGTGTTCGTCGTGCGTGCGCGGGCGGTCGTCGCGGACACTCCCGCAGCGACGGGATCGCGGCCGTTCGACCTGCGCCATGCATTGCTGTTCGCGGCGATCGTCGCCGCTGCCTTGCTGCTCGCCGCCGCGCTGCACGCGTGGATCGGTGAGCGCGGCGCACTGATCGCCGCGACGGCGACCGGTCTCGCCGACGTGCACGCGGCGACGGTGTCGCTCGGCGAGCTCGCGGCGACGGCGACACTGCCGGTGGCGCAGGCCGCGCTCGGCCTCGTGCTCGCATTCTTCGCCAACTCGCTCGTCAAGGGCATCGCCGCGCTGGCCGCCGGCGGCCGTGCATTCGCGCACCCGTTGGCCGGTAGCCTGGTGGCGATCGACGCGGCCCTGCTGATCGGCTACGCGCTGCGCTAGCTGCCGGGCACGACGGCGGCTGCGACGTTCGGACGCAGGACGTGTACGCTTGTACACAGCTGCCCTTGACCCGGATCAAGGCGTCCCGTATTCGCGTGGGAGAAGCTGGACACACTGGAGAAACCGATCACTGCACGAGGGAATTCTCGATGAAACGCTTGCTGCTCGCCGTCGTCGTCAGCGCCGCTGCGCTGGCCGGTTGCACCAGTCGCTCGACCGGCACGACTGAAGCCGTCGCCGCCCCTCCCGTCGCCTCTACCGGCGGCTCCGCCAAGGGCGATTTCGGCCCGCCGCAGGGCGAACCCGTGCATGCGGTGCTGACGAGCCCGCCCGAAGTGCCGCCGCCGACCAACCGTACGCAGCCGGCGAAGGTGATCGTCGAACTCGAAGTGATCGAAAAGGAGATGCCGATCTCCGAAGGCGTCACCTACACGTTCTGGACGTTCGGCGGCACCGTGCCCGGCAGCTTCATCCGCGTACGCCAGGGCGACACGGTCGAGTTCCACCTGAAGAATTCGCCCGACAGCAAGATGCCGCACAACATCGACCTGCACGGCGTGACCGGCCCGGGCGGCGGCGCCGCATCGAGCTTCACCGCGCCGGGGCACGAATCGCAGTTCACGTTCAAGGCGCTGAACCAGGGCATCTACGTCTACCACTGCGCGACCGCACCGGTCGGCATGCACGTCGCCAACGGCATGTACGGGCTGATCCTGGTCGAGCCGCCCGAAGGCCTGCCGAAGGTCGACCACGAGTACTACGTGATGCAGGGCGACTTCTACACGACCGGCAAGTACCGCGAGAAGGGCCACCAGCCGTTCGACATGGAGAAGGCGATCGACGAATCGCCGACCTACGTGCTGTTCAACGGCCACGAGGGTGCGCTCACCGGCGACAAGTCGCTGGCCGCCAAGACCAACGAGACGGTGCGCCTGTTCATCGGCAACGGCGGCCCCAATCTCGTCTCGAGCTTCCACGTGATCGGCGAGATCTTCGATCGCGTGCAGCAGGAAGGCGGCACGCATCCGCAGGAGAACGTGCAGACCACGCTGATCCCAGCCGGCGGCGCCGCGATCGTCGAATTCCACACCGAGGTTCCCGGCAGCTACGTGATGGTCGATCACTCGATCTTCCGCGCGTTCAACAAGGGCGCGCTCGCGATCCTCAAGGTCGACGGGCCGGAGAACAAGGCGATCTACTCGGGCAAGGAAGTCGATTCGGTCTACCTCGGCGATCGTTCGGAGCCTAACCTGAAGCCCGTCGCCGCGGCGGCGAAGGCGGCCGCGAGCGGCGCACTCACCAAGGAAGACCAGATCAAGGCGGGCCAGGTGCTCTTCACCGGCACCTGCTCGGTCTGCCACCAGGCCAATGGCGAGGGCCTCGCGAACGTATTCCCGCCGCTGGCGAAGTCGAGCCTGCTCGCCGCCGAGCCCAAGCGCATCGTCGACATCATGCTGCACGGCCTCAGCGGCAAGGTCACGGTGAACGGTACCGAGTACAACTCGGTGATGCCGCCGATGACGCAGCTCACCGACGACGAGGTCGCCAACATCGCGACCTACGTGCTCAACAGCTGGGGCAACCCGGGTGGCCAGGTGCACAAGGAAGACGCGGCGAAGGTTCGTGCGGCGGCCCCCGCGGCCGCGCCGGCGGAGCACTGAGCGAGCACCGGGCATGAACGCGCGAGCCATCCGCCCCTGCACGATCGTCCTCGCCGGCGCCGCGACCGCGGCGCTCGCGATGGCGCCGTGCATCGCGGCCACCGCAGCACCGGCCTACGCGCCGATTCCCGCGACCGACTTCGTGAGCGTGATCGAAACCGAGGCCGACGCGAAGCCGGTGCAACTCGCCGCGTACGCGTTGCGCGTCGAACCCGTGACGAACGCCGAGTTCCTCGCGTTCGTCACGGCACATCCGCAATGGCGGCGCGACCGCGTGCCGAGCGTGTTCGCCGACGCGCGCTACCTCATGCATTGGCAGGCCGCCGATGCGCTCGGCGACCAGGCGCTGCCGACGCAGCCGGTCACCCAGGTGAGCTGGTTCGCGGCGCAGGCCTACTGCGAGTCGGAACAGGCGCGCCTGCCGAGCTGGATCGAATGGGAACGTGCCGCCGCGGCGAGCACGACCGTCGCCGACGCGCGCGGCGATGCCGCGTGGCGCAAGCAATTGCTCGACTGGTATGCGAAGCCGTCGAACGCGCCGATTGCGGCGATCGGCGGGGGCGTACCGAATCTGTACGGCGTGCGCGACCTGCACGGCCTCGCCTGGGAATGGGTGGAAGACCAGGCGTCGATGATGGTCACGTCCGACAGCCGCGACCAGAACGATCCCGACCGGCTCAAGTTCTGCGGCTCGGCCGCGCTCAGCCTGCGCGACCGCGACAACTACGCCCTCCTCATGCGCATCGCCCTGCTGTCGTCGCTGCAGGCGGCGGACACGACCGCCAACCTCGGCGTCCGCTGCGCACGTTCCATCGACACTGCGGTGAAACCATGAAACCGATGCAAGAACCCGGCGAGCACGAGGCCCTGCCCTGCCTCGGCTGCGGCACCACCGACATGCATTCCAATCCCGGGCCCGTGCCGCGGCTGCGATCGATCCTGCGAATCGTCGCGCTGTGTGTCGTACTGCTCGGGCTCGGCTTCGCCGTCGCGCGCGCACAAGCGGGTGAACTCCCGCGCGATTCGACGTACCACCTCGCGGTGCCGCTCGTCGACCAGGACGCCCGCGGTTTCACCTATGCGGACGGGCGCGGTCGCGCGCGCATCGTCAGCATGTTCTACACCTCGTGCAAGTACGTCTGCCCGCTGATCATCGACACGCTGCTGAAGACCGAGCGCGGACTCGCGCCGGCCGAGCGCGCGCGCATCGACGTGCTGCTGGTCAGCCTCGATCCCGACAACGACACGCCCGACGCGCTCAAGCGCGTCGCCGACAAGCGCCACCTCGATACCGCGCGCTGGCGCCTCGCGCGCACCGACAAGGCGCACGTGCGCACGCTCGCCGCACTGCTCGGCATCCAGTACAAGCAGCTCGAGAGCCGCGAATTCAGCCACTCGAGCGCGCTCGTC
The DNA here is from genome assembly GCF_051958935.1 of Dokdonella sp. Taxonomy (GTDB): domain Bacteria; phylum Pseudomonadota; class Gammaproteobacteria; order Xanthomonadales; family Rhodanobacteraceae; genus Dokdonella_A. Next base: position 19,211 of record NZ_JBQCFP010000107.1, read on the forward strand.
CTGCTCGATGCCGAAGGCCGTGTCGTCGCACGCACCGATCGCCTCGGCGAGGCCGACCCCGACTTCGTCGCCGCGGCCAGGCGCGTGCTCGGCGCCAACTGACACGACGGCTGCGAAGTGTCGGCAGGCCATCGTCCCGCCGAAGGCGCATCCTCGAGCAGACGCCGCACCGCATGAGCCCCCTCCTCACCTACGCCGGCGCCCTGCTGCTCGGCCTCGCCGCGAGCGGTCATTGCCTCGTCATGTGCGGCGGCATCTCGGCTGCGCTCGGCATCGCGACGGCGAAGCGCGCCGATGGCCGCACGCGCCCGGAACTGCTCGTCGCCTACCAGCTCGGTCGCATTGCTTCGTACATGCTCGCCGGCCTGCTGCTCGGCGGCGTGTTCGGCGGCTTCATCGCACTGCTCGACATCGAGTCCGTGCGAAGCGCGCTGCGCGTGCTGAGCGCTGCGGCCTTGCTGCTCGGCGCACTCGTCGCATCCGGCCGCCTGCGCGATCCCGGTTTGGGCATCGGTCGCCGCGTGTGGCCGCGGCTCGCGCCGCTCGGCCGCCGCCTGCTGCCGGTCGCGAGCCTGCCGCGCGCGTTCGCGTTCGGCATGATCTGGGGCTGGATGCCGTGTGGCTTCGTCTACACCGTGCTGCTCATCGCGGCACTGCAGCTCGACGCGGCCCGCGGCGCGGCGACGATGCTGCTGTTCGGCCTCGGCACCGCACCGGCGCTGCTCGCGGCCGCGTTCGGCGCGCAGCGTTTCGCGCGGCTGGGCGCACACCGCGGCGGCCGGCGCGCGGCCGCGGCGGCCCTGCTCATCAGCGCATTGCTCACGCTCGCGGGCCCGTGGTTCGGCGAACACCTGCACTGGATGCATGTGATGCTGCCGTTCGACTGCACCGCGCGCTGAGGAGCCACGCGTTCACGCCGTGGGATCGGGAGGACGGAGCGAAAGCGCGTCCTCTCCGCGCCCGAGCGCGCCGGGGCTCGGAAGCAACACGCCGCGTCAGACCGGACGCAGCTGGTCCGCCACGCTGCGCGTGCGTTCGGTGACCTCCGAGCCCGTGTGCAGGGTCGTCTTGCGCTCGATCAGCATGATGAGGCATTCCTGCTCGGCGACCGGATTGTGGCGCACGCCCTTCGGCACGACATAGGCCTCGCCCGCATCGAGCTCGACCGCACCATCGGCCATCTCGATGCGCAGGTGGCCCGAGAGGACGTAGAACAGCTCGTCCTCGTCGTCGTGCGCGTGCCAGCCGAACGTGCCCTGCACCTTGGCGACCTTGACGTACGAGTCGTCGAGCGACGCGACCACGCGCGGCGACCACAACTCGGTGAGCCCGGCGGCGACCGCCACCGGTGAAACGGCCTTCGTCATTGAACCTCCGTCGCCGCGGACCGCGGCATTCGTGATCATCGGGCGCGGCCGGCACGCCACCGAAGAATTCGCAGTGTAGTGTGCGCCAATGCGCACGCGATGACGTGGATCGCAGTCGGCGGGTCGCCACGTCTTCATTGCAGGCTCCGCCATGGTCACGGCTCGCTCGCGATGCGCAGCGCATCGGGCAAGTCGACCTGCTCGAAGTCGATGCGCCGCGCGACGCGGCCCTCGGCATCCAGCACGACCACGGTCGGCACGCGCGAGACGCCGAAGTGGCGGAACAGTGCACCGTCGCGGTCGAGCACGAGCGGCACTGCCACGTGCCCGCGGTCGCGCCATTCGCGCACGTCCTGTTCCGACGCCCACAGGCCGGACGCGATGCCGAGCCAGCGCTCGCGGGTGTCCGCGCCGATTCCCGCGAGCTGTTCGCGCAGCGCGCGGCAGCGCGCCGAGGAGGCCGGCCGCGTCTTCTCGAAGTAGTCCTCGCACCAGGGCGAGAGGAACGCGAGCACGCTGCGCCGCCGGCGTTCGGGGTCGGCGAGCGCGACCTCGTTGCCGTCGAGCGAAAGCACGCGCGTGGGCGGCGCCGCGTCACCGATGCGCAAGGCGCGCGGCGTGTCCGCCGCGGCATCCGTCGTCGCGAGAGCCGTGGTGCCACGCGAACGACGTGCCTCGGCGAGCGCCGCGTCGACGCGTGCATCGGCGAGATGCCCGATGTGGCGAATCACGCCGTCGCGATCGATGACCACGTGCTGCGGCGTCACGCGTACGCCGAAGAGCCCGGCGAGTCGGCCGTCCTCGTCGCGTACGATCGGCATGGTGAGCCCGTATTCGTCACGAAACGCGCGTACCTGCTCGGGCGTGTCATCGAAGCCGAGGTTGATCGCGACGACCACGAGATCGTTGCTGGCGCCCTGCTGCACGCGCTCGAAGTGCGGCATCTGCTCGCGGCACGGCGAGCACCAGGTCGCCCAAAACTTGAGGTATACCGCCTTGCGTCCGCGCAGTGCGGCGAGATCGATCGTGCCGCCGTCGATCGTCGTCATGCGCGCGGCTGGGGCGAGCCGGCCGAGGCGTGCCGCGCCCGCTTCGCGCGCGAAGTCCTCGCCGCTTTCCGCGCACGCAGGCGCGGCGACGAATACGAGGCAGAGGGTCAGCGCGGCGATGCACGCTTCGCGGCTGAGCGTGCGCAGGTTCGGGGAAGGGGTCGGTGCGAGCGTCGGTTCCATCGTGGGCTGCATTCGGCGAGCGCGGCGACTCGGGTCGTTGCCGCATCGCTACGTTACGCAGGACCGCGCCCCGCGCAGGCGCCAGTCGCGCGCGCTTCGATGGAACCAGCGCGGATGGAGTGCGGGGGACTGGAACACACCGTCCAGTCAACGCGAACGGATGCGGTGCATCCCATACTTCAGGCCGAAGGGCCGTTGTCGAACGGCACGTCGCCGGGCATTCCGGCCGTAGACCCGGAGGAGTCGCTGGGTTCCGGCTTTCGCCGGACGTCGAGCGCGGGGATCCGGACGGCCGGACGTCCCGCTCTCTCGCACGGGTTGCGCTCTGCGTGAGCTCCGTGCGCTCCGCGTCAAGCTTTCCGGCTTCCCTTCGTATCCTTCGTGCCCTGCGTGTGGAAAGGTCTCGCTCACGCTCCTGGTCCCGGCACTACTTCACCGCGTTCCCCGCGACCCATTCGGCGAGTTCCTTGCGGTCGACGTGCTCGCGCAGCGCGCTGCATTGGCGGATGCCTTCGAGCGTCTGGCCGAGGCCGCGGTCGCCGCCGATGAGTTCCTTCGCGCGCGGCGCGAGGTACGCGGACATCTCATCGGCTTCGGCGGCACTGCAGCGGCCGGGAGCGAACGTCTTGGGCAGCCAGGCCTGCGCGAACGGCGGCAGGCGCTTGCGATAGGCCTCGAAGTGCTGCGTCAGCCACTGCCACAGCGCGGCGCGGTTCTCCGGCTCGTCCGCCTGGGCCTCGTAGAGGCGCCCCATCTCGCCGATCTGCACGGCTGCACTGAGGCCGTAATCGCGAGCGCGTGCACCGAGCGCGGTGTCGCGCGTCGCACCGAGTGCGGCGAGCAGCGCGTAGCGCTCGGTCGTGTCGCGGCTCGCTTCGAAGGCGGCCTGCGCGGCGTCGAACGCGGCCTGTCCGCCGTCCTGCACGGCCACCTTGAGAGCGGTCACGCGCAGGTCGGCGTCGGCGCGCGAAAGATCGGCCTTGCTCCCGCTATCGAGGCCAAGCGCGGCGCGTCCCTGCCTGCCGAGTTCGGCGCGCGTGGCCGGGTCGCGCACGACCATCGCGAGGAACTCGGCGATGCGCGTGCGCAGCGCGGTGTCGGTGCCGGGCTCGCCGTCCTTGCGATGCCAGCCGAGCCTGGCGAGGCGCGGCGCGTACAGGCGCGTGACCCAGGCATCGAGCGCGGGCCGCATCGCCGCGTCGGCGACATGTGCACGAATCCATTCATAGCGGCCCAGCAACGCTGTCGCGACCTGCGGCATCTGCGCGGCCGCGAGCGCGGGCATCGCATCGAGCAGCGCGCCTGCGGATACGCTGCCGCGGCGGAAGCCGCTGTCGATCGCATCGGCGTAGACGAGCTGCTCGGGTGCCGACAAGGTCGCGATCGCACCGCCGAGGCGGGCGAGGTCGGTCGCGGCGAGATCGAAACGGTAGTAGCCGCGGGCGTCCGCATTCGGCAGGTACCAGTCCGGGCACGCGCCGGCGACGTCGAAGCGCTGTTCGGGCTGCTCGAGCAGGAAGCACTGCGTATCCGAGCGGCCGCCGCGGCCGAACCGCGTGCAGACCGGCACGCCCCAGCGCGGCGCATCCTTCGACATCACCTGGTACGGCAGATAACGCGACTGCGCGAGCGTGAGCGTCGCCTTGCCCGCTTCGCACGCGAGCTCGCTGCGCACGAGCGGCACCCCCGGCTGGTCGAGGAAGCTGCGCATCGCCTTGGCGAACGTCTCGCCCTTGCCGCTCGCCTCGGCGAGTGTCTCGATGAGATCGTCCGAGCTGCCGCTGCCGAAGGCGCGCCGCGCGAGGTAGGCACGCATGCCCTTGCGGAAGCGCTCGTCACCGACCCAGCGCTCGAACATCGCAAGCACGGCGGCACCCTTCTGGTAGGTGATGCTGTCGAACGCGGTCTCGATGTCGCCGCGGCCGAGGATCGGCTGGCGGACCTTGCGCGTGCTGAGCAGGCTGTCGTTCGCCATCGCGTAGAGGCGGCTTTCGAGCGCCTCGAGGTCGGCATGGTATTCCGGCTTCAGCGCCGAGGTCGCCTTCGCCTGGCCCCAGGTCGCGTAGGCCTCGTTGAGCCAGATGTCGTCCCACCACGGCACGGTCACGAGGTCGCCGTACCACTGGTGGGCGATCTCGTGCGCCTCGATGTTGAACACGCTGCGGTAGTGGTCCGCGGCCGACTGGGCGTCGGTGAGGAGGTAGGCGTCGCGGTAGATGATGAGGCCCGCGTTCTCCATCGCGCCGGCGGAGAAATCCGGCGCGCCGAGCAGGTCGAGCTTGTCGAACGGATACGGCTGCGCGGTGTAGTCCTCGTAGAACGCGACGATCGCGGGCGCGACTTCGAGCGCCCAAGCGAGCTTGTCCTTGCTGCCGCGCGGGCCGATCGCGCGCAGCGGCAGCGCGGTCTTGCGCACCGCGTTCGGCGGGATCGGCGCGGCCTCGGCGACGTCCCACGGGCCGACCGCGAACGCGACCAAGTAGGTCGGCAGCGGCGGCGTGGTCGCGTAGGCGATCGTCTTCCATTTCGCGTCGGCGGACTTCTCCTCGCGTACCGGCCGCGTGTTCGCGACCGCGACGTCCTGCACCGGCACGGTCAGCGCGAGGTCGAACGGCACCTTGAAGCGCGGCTCGTCGAAACCGGGGAATGCGAGGCGCGCGCTGACCGGCTCCATCTGCGTGACCGCGTACGCGTCGTCACCGACCTTGACCTTGTAGACCCCTTCGAGCTGGCCGTTGAACGGCGCGTCGTAGTCGAATTCGAGCTCGACGTCCTGCGCTGGCAGGCGGTGCGCGAAGCGGACTTCGAGCACGCCGGTGTCACCATGCGTGACCGCCTTCGCCTCGACTGCCGCACCCGCGGCATCCTTTGCGCGCACGGCGCGGACGTTCATCTGCTGCGCGTGCAGCCAGACATGGTCGCTCGGCTTGGCGAGCTTGACCCGGATGCGCGCCTCGCCGTCGAAGCGGTCGCGGCGCGGATCGATCGTCAGCTGCAGCGCGTAGTGCAGCGGCGCCACCTCGGCCGGCAACTTGCCGGTCGGCACGCCGTCGTCCTTCGCGACGGCAGCGCCGCAGGCGAACAGGCAGGACATGCCGGACAGGATCAGGATGCTCGTTCGCATCGGTACGACTCCGCGGAGGTTCGCCGCGGACCCCTGCCCGCGGCATGAAGCCGCCACTTGACCACGCCGGCCGGGTCGCCGGCATGGGCGGAACGTCATGCTGCGTGCCGACGGACTGCGACGAACCGCGCGGCGGTCACGTCTTCCCCGCATGAGGCGCTGGGAGCTCGCTGTTTCGCTCGACCCGCAGGGCGGACAGCCCCTGTTCCTGCAGCTCGCCGATGCGATCGCGGGAGACATGCGCCGTGGCCGCCTGCGCGCCGGCGACGCCCTGCCCGGCTCGCGCGAACTCGCCGCCCAGCTCGGCCTCAACCGCAACCCGGTGGTCGCCGCGTACGAGGAACTCGCCGCGCAAGGGAGCGTGCGCACGCGCGTCGGCGGCGGCACCTTCGTCGCCGCGGCGACCCCGCTCGCGCGGGTGCGCCCGTGGACGCCGGAGGCGCCCGCGGCACCGACGTTCGCGCTCGCGCCCGCAGCGCCCGCGCGGGTGGTCGCGCCCGCGGCGCCTGCGCCCGGCACGCTGCTGCTCGCGGGCGCCGCGCCGGATCCGCGCCTGTTCCCCGCGCGCGCACTCGCACGCGCATTCCGCCGAGCGATCGAAGCGCGCGGCCGCGCCGCGCTCGGCGCGGGCGGGCCGTGCGGCCACGCACGCCTGCGCGGTGCGCTCGCCGACATGCTCGCGCGTTCGCGCGGACTGCCCGCAACGCCGGCGAACACGATGGTCACGCGCAGCATCGAGCAGGGCATCGATCTCGTCGCGCGCGCGCTCGTGTCCCCGGGCGACGTCGTCGCGGTCGAGCAGCTCGGCTACCCGCCGGCCTGGAACGCGCTGCGCCTCGCCGGGGCCGAATTCGCGCCACTGCCGCTCGACGGCGAAGGCCTGCGCGTCGATGCACTCGCCGCGCTGCTGGAGCGCACCCGCGTGCGTGCGGTGTTCCTCACGCCGCACCATCAGTTCCCGACCACGGCGGTGATGTCGGCCGCGCGGCGCGCGCGACTCGCCGAACTCGCGCTGCGCCATCGCATCGCGATCATCGAGGACGACTACGACCACGAGTTCCACTACGCCGGCAAGCCCGTGCTGCCGCTCGCCGCGGGCCCGGGCGGCGCGAATGCCGTCTCCATCGGCTCGCTCTCGAACCTGCTCGCGCCCGGCCTCGTCACCGGCTTCGTCGTCGCGCCCACGCCGGTGTTCGAGCGGATCGCACAGTTGCGCGCGGCGAGCGATCCGCGTTGCGACGCCGCGCTCGAAGCCGCGATCGCGGAGCTGTTCGAGGACGGCGAGCTGCTGCGCCACGTGCGGCGGCTGAAACGCGCTTTCGCTGCGCGCCGCGATGCCCTGGCCACTGCGCTGCGGCGCCGGCTCGGCGGCGCGCTCGAGTTCCATGTCGCCGAAGGGGGCCTCGCGCTATGGGTGCGCGCCGACGCCGCGATCGACCTCGGCGCGTGGGTTCGCGAGGGCCTGCGCGAAGGCGTGCAGTTCGCCGCCGCGACGCCGTACGAATTCAGCGGCCGCGATGTCCAGGCGATGCGCCTCGCCTTCAGCTGGCATGACGAGGCCGAACTGGGACAGGCGGTCGAACGCATGGCGCGCGCACTCACCCGCTGTGCACCACGGCGACGCGCACCGCTCGCGCGAGCCGCGAGCGGCACGCGCGCCATCGGCTCGCGCGAAGCGGAGCGGCGCCGGAGCGCCTGAGCCGCCGGCCGGGAAGGGCGGTCAGGCCGCCGCGGCGAGCGCCGGTGCGGCCGCGCGCGCCTGCTCGGCGACGACGCCGACCGCGTGCAGCACCGCCGCGATGCGCACCGCGCTCTGGATCGCCTGCGCGGCGACGCCGTGCTTCTGCAGCGTCTTCTCGTGCGATTCCATGCACATGCCGCAGCCGTTGACGGCCGACACCGCGAGCGAGGCGAGTTCGAAATCGATCTTCTCGCAGCCGGGGTTCGCCATCACGTTCATGCGCAGGCCTGCGCGCATCGTCGCGTACGCCTCGTTGCCGACGAGGTGGGTGAAGCGGTAGTAGATGTTGTTCATCGCCATGATCGCGGCTGCGGCGCGTGCGCCGTTTGCTTCGGCGTCGCTGAGCGTGCCCGCGAACTTCGCGACGATCGCCTCGGTCAGCGGTTCGTGGCGCGCGGCGATCGCGCTCGCGATCGCGACGATCGCGATCTGCTTGGCGCTGAGGCCGGGGGAGCCCGTTTCGCCGAGTACGGCGTCGAGGTTGAGGCGCAGGTCCTTGGCGTAGTCGGGCAACTGGTCGCGGATCGATTCGAGGCTCATGGTGGACTCCTGTGGTCGCGCGGCGTGCCGCGCATTTCGTACGGGTTCTAGGATGGCGCGGGGATCGCGCCTCGCGACGAGGCATCGCCGGAAAGAAGCCGGGCGGCGGCGGTGCCGCCGCCCGGGAACCGCCTCGCGCGGCGGGGGAGGGAGAGCGCGAGGCGGGGGGAACACCGACGCTCAGATCAGGCCTTCGCGTCGCGCGCGATGCCACTCGGCATCGCGGCGCGGTGGATCAGGCGACCTTCAGCGTCTCTTCGCCCTGCTTCCAGTTGCACGGGCACAGCTCGTCGGTCTGCAGCGCGTCGAGCACGCGCAGCACTTCCTGCGGGTTGCGGCCAACGCTGCCGTCGGTCACGTAGGCGAAGCGGATCACGCCTTCCGGATCGACCAGGAACGTCGCGCGCTTGGCCACGCCCTCTTCCTCGTCGAGGATGCCGAGCGCGGTCGACAGGCGCTTGGCCGTGTCGGCGAGCATCGGGAACGGCAGGTCGCGCAGGTCCTTGTGGTCCTTGCGCCACGCCAGGTGTACGAACTCGCTGTCGGTGCTCGCGGCGAGCACCTGGCAGTCGCGATCGGCGAACTGGCTGTTGAGGTCGCCGAAGCCCTTGATTTCGGTCGGGCAGACGAACGTGAAGTCCTGCGGGTAGAAGAACACGAGCAGCCACTTGCCCGTGTAGGTCGAGTTGCTGATCGGCGCGAATGCCTTTTCCACGCTTTCGGTCGAAACGGTGGCCTTGAGGTTGAATTCGGGGAACTTGTCGCCAACGGTAAGCAGTGCTGGACTCCTCCTTGGAGCGGTCTTCAAGACGATGGGGTTGATACGGGGTGGCGCAAGCATCGCGCCGACGGGGACAAGAATAGGCCCCGTCCATCGATCATTCAAATCGATTGTTGATATGTTATCGATAGAGTGATTCAATCGCCAGCGTCGTCCCCGGAGCGCTGCCATGAACGTGCGCGACCTGCGCTATCTCGTTTCGCTCGCCGAGCACCGCCACTTCGGTCGCGCGGCCGAAGCGAGCTTCGTGAGCCAGCCGACCCTGTCGACGCAGATCCGCAAGCTCGAGGAGGAACTCGGCGTCGCGCTGGTCGAACGCACGCCGCGCAAGGTGCTGCTGACCGAGGTCGGTCGCGAGATCGCGCAGCGCGCGCGCGAAGTGCTCAACGAGGTGGAGCAGATCCGCGCGATCGCGCGGCGCACGCTCGATCCGGAATCGGGCACGGTCAGGCTCGGCATCTTCCCGACCCTAGGCCCCTACCTGCTGCCGCACGTGGTGCCGCGCATCCGCGCGCGCTTCCCGCGGCTCGAACTGCTGCTCACCGAAGAGAAGACCGAAGTCGTGCTGCGCCTGCTGCGCGAGGGCCGTCTCGATGCGGGCATCCTCGCGCTGCCGATCCACGACGACCAGTTGCACCAGGAGTTCCTGTTCGAGGAGGACTTCGTGCTCGCGGTGCCCGAGGCGCATCCGCTCGCGACGCATGCGAGCCTGAAGCTCGACGAACTCGCCGACCAGAACCTGCTGCTGCTGGAGGACGGCCATTGCCTGCGCGACCAGGCGCTCGAAGTGTGCCACCTCGCCGGCGCGAGCGAGCGCAGCGGCTTTCGCGCGACGAGCTTGGAGACGTTGCGCCAGATGGTCGCCGCGGGCGTCGGCATCACCCTGCTGCCCAACCTCGCGGTGCAGCCGCCGATCGCTCCGTCGGCGAACGTGCACCTCGTGCCGTTCCGCGGCGATCCGCCGAGCCGGCGCATCGCGATGGTCTGGCGCAAGAGTTCGGCGCTCGGCGCCTTCCTCAAGCAGCTCGCCGGCGTCATCCGCGCGCTGCCGCGTGAACTGCTCGACGCGCGTGCGCCGGCGCAGGCGCGCAAGGCGCGACCCGCAGCGCACCGGTGAACCGCGCGGGTTTGAGAAAGCCCGCGCATTGGACTACGGTTCACGGATCAAGGCGCAGCCGTGCGCCGACCCACATGGAGTTCTCCGCCTTGGAACCGATGTCCGCCACGCCTCCGATCCTCGTATCCAGCCTCGACTTCGAGCGCATCGAAGCCGTGCTCGATGCGCCGGCATTCCGCGACCATGCCAGCGCGATCGCGCTGCGCGACGAACTCGCGCGCGCCGACGTCGTCGCACCGGCGCAGATGCCGGCCGACGTGGTCACGATGAATTCGCGCGTGCGCGCGGTCGACGTCGACAGCGGCGACGCCTACGAGATCACCCTCGTCTATCCGCGCGATGCCGACGGCGACGCCGGGCGCGTGTCGGTGCTCGCGCCGGTCGGCAGCGCGATCCTCGGCTTGCGCATCGGCCAGACGATGCAGTGGCCGATGCCGGGCGGCCGTCGCATGACCCTGCGCGTCGAGGCGATCCATTACCAGCCCGAAGCCGCCGGCGACCTGCACCGTTGATAGTCCGCGCCTATCGGCGCCATCGCATCCGTCGATTTAACCGGATGCGGCGACGGTGCTAACGTCCGGGTACGCGTGCCACGGAAGGTCGTCGTTGTCGTCCTGTCCACCACGAGGTGCATCATGAGCAACCTGAAAGGCAGCCGCACCGAAGAGAACCTCAAGGCCGCGTTCGCCGGCGAATCGCAGGCCAACCGCCGTTACCTCTACTTCGCCCAGAAAGCCGACGTCGAAGGCCACAACGACGTCGCCGCGGTGTTCCGCTCCACCGCCGAGGGCGAGACCGGCCATGCGCATGGCCACCTCGAATACCTCGAGGCGGTCGGCGACCCCGCGACCGGCCTGCCGTTCGGCAGCACGGTGAACAACCTCAAGACCGCGATTGCGGGCGAAACGCACGAGTACACCGACATGTACCCGGGCATGGCGAAGGCCGCTCGCGAGGAAGGCTTCGAGGAGATCGCCGACTGGTTCGAGACCCTCGCCAAGGCCGAACGTTCGCACGCGAACCGCTTCACCAAGGCGCTCGGCGAAGTCGGCGGCTGAGCGGTAAGTCGAACTCGGCAACCTTGTGGGAGCGGCTCCAGCCGCGATGCTTGCGCATGTTTCATGAAGAGCATCGCCCCTTCGAGCGCTCCCGCAAGACACCGCGCCGCGGCTCGATTCTGCGCGTGAGCGGATGAGTCGCGAGGCGGCGGATCCGGCGCTGCGCGCCTTGATCCGCCCTACAGCCCCATTCCCGGAGCCCTGCATGGCCGACGATCGCACCGCGTCCGCTGCACCGCGCGAGGGCAGCCTCGATGCGCCGACGCGCCATCCGCTCGACTGGAAGAACCCCGCGTTCTACGACCAGGCCGCGCTCGACGCCGAACTCGAGCGCGTGTTCGACATCTGCCACGGCTGCCGCCGCTGCGTGAGCCTTTGCCAGGCGTTCCCCACCCTGTTCGACCTCGTCGACGGATCGTCGACGATGGAAGTGGACGGCGTCGCGAAGAGCGACTACGCGAAGGTCGTCGAGCAGTGTTACCTGTGCGACCTCTGCTACCAGACCAAGTGCCCGTACGTCCCGCCGCATCCGTGGAACGTCGACTTCCCGCACCTGATGCTGCGCGCGAAGGCGGTGCGCCACCGCGAGGGTGCGACGTCGCTCGGCTCCAAGCTGCTGTCGAGCACCACCGCGGTCGGCAGGATCGCGTCGATCCCGCTCGTCGTCGACGTCGTCAATGCGAGCAATCGCGCAGCGCCCACGCGCAAGCTGCTCGACAAGGCACTCGGCGTGCATCCCGACGCGCGCCTGCCGACGTTCCATTCCGACACCGCGCGCCGCCGGCTGCGTGCGCTCGACGGCGATGCCGCAACGCCGACGCCCGCGGGCCGCACGCGCGGCAAGGTCGTGCTGTTCGCGACCTGCTACTGCAACGTATCGCAACCGGAGGCGGTCGAGGACCTCGCCGCCTTACTCGCCCACAACGGCATCGCGGTGAAGCTGGTCGAGCGCGAGGTCTGCTGCGGCATGCCCAAGCTCGAACTCGGCGACCTCGACAGCGTCGAAAAGTACATGCGCGAGAACGTGCCACTGCTCGCGGCCGCGGTGCGCGACGGCTGGGACGTGAGCGCGGCGATCCCGTCGTGCGTGCTCATGTTCAAGCAGGAGCTGCCACTGATGTTCCCCGACGACGAGGACGTGCAGCTCGTGCGGCGGCACATGTTCGATCCGTTCGAATACCTCTGGCAACGCCACCAGGCGGGCCTCCTGAAGACCGATTTCCGCCACCCGCTCGGCAAGGTCGCCTGGCACGCGCCGTGCCACCAGCGCGTGCAGAACATCGGCCCGAAGACGCGCGACGTGCTCGCGCTCGTGCCGGGCACCGAGGTCACCGTGATCGAACGCTGTTCCGGCCACGACGGCACCTACGGCGTGAAGCGCGCGACCTACGCGATCTCGCGCAAGATCGCCAGGCCCGTCGAGGCGCGCATCGCCCAGGCCGCACCCGATCACTTCGCCAGCGACTGCCCGATGGCGGGCAGCCATCTCGCGCACGGCCTCGGCGACAGGCCGGCGGCGGAAAGCCCGATCACCCTGTTGCGCCGCGCATACGGCATCTGACCCCCAGCGAAAGGCAACAGCCAGAAACACGGAGCACGCGGCGAAGGCAACGGCGTCCATCTGAAGAAGCTGGTCCTCCGTGTGCCCGGTGCGGTGCGCTCCGTGTTTCAATCTTTCAGCTTCGGACTCGCTTGACCATGAACAAACTCGCCCCCGCCGATCTCTGGAAACTCGAGGACTACGCCCGCGAACGCGCTGCGTTCCGCGCGCGCGTGCTCGCGCACAAGAAGCCGCGCACGATCCATCTCGGCGCGCACCTGACCCTCGTGTTCGAAGATCGCCTGACCGTGCAGTACCAGGTGCAGGAGATGCTGCGCATCGAACGCATCTTCGAGGCCGAGGGCATCGCCGACGAACTCGCCGCGTACAACCCGCTGATTCCGGACGGCGGCAATCTGAAGGCGACCCTGCTGATCGAATACGACGACGTCGAACAGCGCCGGCGCGAGCTCGAGCAGCTGCGCGGCATCGAGCACGCCATCCGCCTCGTCGTCGAAGGCGCCGAACCCGCGACGACGGTCGCCGACGAGGACCTCGACCGCAGCAACGAAACGAAGACTGCCGCGGTGCATTTCCTGCGCTTCGAGCTCGTCCCGGCGGCGATCGCCGCCTGGCGCGCCGGCGCGCCCGTGCGCCTCGAGGTCGAGCATCCGCACTATTGCGGTGCGACCGCCCTCGATGCGCGCCAGCGCGAGGCCCTGCTCGCCGATTTCGCCTGAACGGCGCGTTGCGCGTCCGAGTGGCGAGTGCTGCGCGCACCCGCCGACAACGCGCATCTGCCGCCGGCCATGGTTGACATCCCGGCCCCGCAGCACGCATATCGCGGGGATGAGCCGCACCTATCGATTCGGCGAGTTCCGCCTGCTTCCTGCGCGCCGCGAATTGTGGCGCGGCGACGTCCAGCTCGCGGTGCCGCCGCGCGCGTTCGACTGCATCGTCTACCTGGTCGAACAGCGCGACCGCGCGGTCGGCCGCGACGAACTCATCGCGGCGGTCTGGGGCAAGGCGGACATCAGCGATGGGCTGCTCGCGCAGACGATCCTCGCGATGCGCCGCACGTTCGACGACACCGGCAAGGAACAGCACTACGTGCGCACGGTGGTGCGCTTCGGCTACCACTGGGTCGCGCCGACGGTGGCCGTGGACGAGGAGCCGCCGCCGATCGCCGTAGCGCCGGTGGCAGCGGCGGAGGCGGAACCAGCTGCCGAGGTCGCGATCACTCCGTCGTCGAACACGGGCGCCGTGCCGCTGCGACGTGCCCCGCGCCCGCGTTGGTACGCCGTCGCCGCGGGGGCGCTCGCGCTCGCGCTGCTCGCGGGCGTGGCCTGGTGGGGGACGCGCGCCACGCACGACCCGGCGCCGCGCGCGGCGGGGTCGCCGGCGACGACGATCGCGCTCGTGCTGCCGGTCGAAGTCACCGCCGCGGAAGGATCCGACTGGATCCGCCTCGGCCTCATGGATCACGTGGCCGCGCGCCTGCGCGGCGCCGGCCTGCCGGTGGTGCCGAGCGACAACGTCGTCGTGCTGACCGGTGCGGCGCGCCAGGCCGGCGGCGGCAGCGCCGCCGATCTTGCCCGGGCCGCGGGCGCGACCCTCGTCATCGAGGCCCGTGCGGAACGCGTCGACACAACCTGGCGCGTGCGCCTGCACACGGTGCTCGGCCGCACGCCCGCGACCGACGGCAGCGGCGAAGCGGGCGATGCGCTCGTCGCCGCACGCATTGCCGCGGACGACCTCGCGCGACGCCTCGGCTACGCGCCGCTCGCCACCGCTGCGCCGTCCGGCGACCGCTCCGCACTCGATGCGTTGCTGCAGCAGGCCGAGGCGGCGACGCTGAGCGACCGCCTCGAGGATGCACGCGCCCTGCTCGCGCAGGCGCCCGCCGACCAGCGGGCGCAGCCGGAGCTGCGCCTGCGGCTCGCGCAGATCGACTACCAGGCTGGCGACTTCGACGCCGCACAAGCCACCTTCGCCGCGGTTGCGCGCGACGTCTCGGCCGAACAGGACCGCGTGCTGCATGCGCGTGCATTGAGCAATCTCGGCGTCATCGCGGCCATGCGCGGCAACAACGTGCTCGCCGCGAGCCGCTTCGACGAGGCGATCTCCCTGCTGCGCGGCCAGGGCGCGCCGGACGCACTCGGCAAGGCGCTCAATGGCCGCGCCAACATCGCCGGCGCGATGGACCAGACCGAACTGGCCCTGCAGGCGTTCGCCGAGGCGCGCACCGCATTCGAGAGCAGCGGCAACCTGCTCGCGCTCGCGCTGGTCGATTCCAACCTCGCCGCGCTCGACATGAGGCGCGAGCGCTATGCCGAGGCCGAGCCCGTGTTCCAGCGTGCCGCCGACCGTTTCGCGACCTTCGGCGTGCACGCGGCCGAGCTCAATGCGCTGACGGCCGTGGCGGAGCTGCGCGTCGCCCTGCTGCAGGCCGACGCCGCGCTCGCGCTCGAACCGCGCGTGCGCGACGTCGCCGCGAAGGTATCCGATCCGGCGCGCCAGCGCGACGCGGAACTCACGACGTTGTTCGTGCTGTTCGACAATGGACGCGAGCAGGACATCGATGCCCGGCTCGCCGCCGTGCTCGCCGACGCGCTGCGCGAAGACAACCGCGCCGCGCAGGCGCGCGCGCACGCGCTCGCGGGCCGGCTCGCATTCGAGCGCGGCGATGCCGCGCGCGCGGCGGACGAAGCGGCGCAGTCGCTCGCGCGGTTCACTGCGGTCGACGACCAGCGCGAGCACGCGCGGGTCTACATGCTGCGCATCGAGGCGCTGCTCGGCACCGGCCAGCGCGAAGCCGCGGCCGCCACGGCCGCCGATCTCGGCGCCTTCGCCACCCGCGCGGGCAGCGCCGCCGCACGCCTCTATGCCGATTTCGCGCAGGCGCGCACGACCGCCGACGAGGAGGCGGCCGGCACCTGGTACGCGCGTGCGCTCGGCGAGGCGGATGCACTGCGCATCCCGCTCGACCTGCGCGAGGTCGTGACCGCGTACGCGCAGTGGCTGATCGAACGCGGCGACCCCGCGCGCGCGGCCGCCCTCGCCGAACGCGTCGCCGGTTTTGCCGCGCGCGATTTCGGCAGCGCCCTGCTGCAGGTGCGCATCCAGCAGGCGAAGGGCGACGAGGCGCTCTGGCGCAACGCGCTCACGCGCGCCCAGGCGCTCGCGGGCGACCGGCGCATCCCGCTCGCGCTGGTGACTCCGCCGACGGTCGCTTCGCGCTGAGACCGCGGCACGGGCATCGGCGCGGGAGCTGCCCGGTCGTCTCTCGTCGCCAGCGCGCTCCCTCGGCGAATCAAGCGCTTGGCCCCGCCACTGATGCATGCCTAATGCGGGCATGACGTTCCGCGCATGCGCGCCGCGGCGCGCCCTCGCATGCTGGTCGCGTCGTTTTTCCCAGACGGAGCTGCCGATGTCGTTTTCCCGCCTGAGCCATACGGGCGCCCTGCTGCTGTTCGCCTCGCTCTTCACGATCCCCGCGCTCGCCGCCGACGGCCTGCCCGACCCGACCTTCGGTGTCGGCGGCGCCGCCTACATCACGCCCGACGACGTCGAGGCGCGCGAGCTGCGCCCGTATGCCGCCCTCGGATTGCCCGACGGCAAGATCCTCGTCGCCGGCGAGCGCAACAAGTTCATCCCGTCGAGTCCGTTCGATCCGCACATGCGCGCGATGCTCGCGCGCCTCAACGCCGACGGCACGCCCGACACGGGCTTCGGCAACATCCCCGGCATACCCGGCGTGCTCGTGCTGCCCGACCTCGTGCCGGCGACCGGCGCGGGCATGCAGATCATCGAGGCGATGGTGCGCCTCGACGACGGCTCGATCGTCGTCGCCGGCACCGCGTCCGCATTCGGCCCGCTGCGCGGCTTCCTCGTCAAGCTCGACGCGGAAGGCACGATGGATACGACGTTTGGCACCGACGGCATCCAGCTCGTGCCCGACGTCTACGTGCACACGCTCGCGGTCGACAGCCAGGGCCGCTTCGTGATCGCGGGCGAAAAGGCGATCGACGCGGTCGCGCACGGATATGTCGCGCGCTTCGACGCCGACGGCGCGCCCGATGCGACATTCGGGACGGCCGGCGGCGTCGTCATCGACTGGGATGAAGCGGGCGAGAGCCGTGGCGGTTATCTCGGCACGCTCGGCCTCACCGACGGCGACGGCATCCTCGTCGGCGGCAGCTACGAGGTCTACGGCCAAGGCATGGGCGCGGACTTCGCGATCGCGCGCCTCGATGCAAACGGCGCGTTCGATACGGCGTTCGCCGGGACCGGCTGGCGCGTGTTCCATCGCCCTGACGATACGGGGGAGGCATTCACCACCATCGACGGCATCGATCGCCTGCTGCCGACCGCGGGGGGCGGCGCGGTGTTCGTCGGCCACTACCAGGTCGACGACGGCGAGGGCAACACGAGCCTCGAGACCGTGCTCGGCGGCATCGCTGCCGACGGCACGATGGACAGCAGCTTCGGCAGCAACGGCGACGGCTTCCAACCGGTCGCGATGGCGCCCGGCGCGTTCACGCGCTATGCGACCGGATTCGTGCGCCAGGCCGACGGCAACCTCGTCGCGTCGATCAGCTACGTCGGCCCCGAATCGAGCTTCCTCGCGTTCCGCTTCACCCCCGACGGCCAGCTCGATGCGAGTTTCGGCGACGCCGGCATCGCGAGCGTCGACATGGCGCCCGGCGGCATCTTCAGCGACCCGTCCGCGCTGGCGCTCGATGCGCAGGGCCGCGTGATCGTTGCGGGAATCGCCGAACGCACCTCGCCGTTGTACGAACTGGCCGTGCTGCGCCTCACCCACGACGACACGACCGATCGCATTTTCGCCAACGGTTTCGACGGAGCGCGCTAACTCCCCCAAGGCTCCGTCGACAGGACCGGCCGCGCCCCCTCTCTCCCTCGGGCGCGGCTGGTCCATCTTTGGTGCTTCTTCGCGGGACCGCGCTGGCGATGCCGGCGCAACCCCGGAACGCAAACGGTCCGCCGACCGCGACCCACGCGTGCTGAAATGAGCAGCAGCGCGCCCCGCCCCGCCGTCGTCGTCCCGGGAAAAGCCCGCCCCCCCGGCGCGTCATTCCCGCCTCCGCGAGGATGACGACATCCTGCCGCCGCAAGACCCCTCGGTGGGCCGAGGTCGCCGAGGCGCCTTGCGTGCGTGCCCCGAGTGGTGGGCCAAGGCCGGATGCGGCGCGGTTGCGCCGCAGCACGCCATCCGCTAGCATGCCATCCAATATACTAACGCGCTAATACATTGACGCGATGAAACGACGCCAGATCGAACCCGAACTCGACCCTGGTCGCGCCGAGCGCTCGCTGTGCGAGGCGCTGCTGTCGCTGCGCAGCGTGGAAGAGATGCGCGCTTTCCTCGACGACCTGTGCACGCCCGCCGAGCGCGAGGCGATGCGCGACCGCTGGAGCGTCGTGCCGCACCTGCTCGCGGGCGAGCCGTACTGGCAGATCCACGACGCGACCGCCGTGAGCATCACGACGATCGGCCGCGTCGCGCGCTGCCTCGACCAGGGCGCGGGCGGCTACGCGATCGCTGCGGGGCGCATGGCGAAGCCGCGCAAGACGACGAGGAGTGCGCGATGAACGACGGGCGCGAACGCGTGCGCGTCGCCGTGCAGAAATCGGGGCGCCTGTCGGAGGCGTCACTCGACCTGTTGCGACGCGCCGGGCTCGCGTTCCGCGCGAGCCGCGACAAGCTGTTCCTCTACGGCGAAAACCTCCCGGTCGACGTGCTGCTCGTGCGCGACGACGACATTCCCGGCCTGCTCGTCGAAGGCAGCTGCGAACTCGGCCTGGTCGGCCGCAACGTGCTCGACGAGCAGCGTCTCGCCGGCGGCGCGGACGCCGCGCCGGCGGTGCTGTTCGACCTCGGCTTCGGTCCCTGTCGCCTTTCGATAGCGGTGCCGGACGGCGGTGCGATCGAATCGCCGCGCGACCTCGGCGGGCTGCGCATCGCGACGTCCTACCCGGCCCTGCTCTCCGACTGGCTGCGCGTGCAGTGCATCGAGGCCGAGATCGTGCTGCTCACGGGGTCGGTCGAGATCGCGCCGCGGCTCGGCAAGGCCCATGCGATCTGCGACCTCGTTTCGAGCGGCGCCACGCTCGCCGCCAACCAGCTGCACGAACTCGCGACGGTCATGCAGAGCGAGGCGGTACTCGCGGCGAGCCCGCGCCCGCGCAGCGCCGCCGCGACGCA
>NZ_JBQCFP010000108.1:0-53685 GCF_051958935.1 Dokdonella sp.
CGCACTCGCGAGCGACCTCGTGCACGGCGCCAACGCGTTCGAATATCCGGTCGCGGTGAAGGATCGCGTGGAAACGATGCGCTACGTGCGCGGTGCGGTCGAGACGCGCAGGGTTCCGGCCGGTGAGTACAAGGCGCAGCTCATGCAGCGCGACGGCGAGCCTGGCGAGGACCGCAAGCGCGTGGCGCGCAGCTGGTTCGCCGAATCGCTCGGCTGGCTGCCGGTCGAGATCGAGCAGACCGAGAAGAAGGGTGACACGGTCACATTGCGCTTGGTTGCGGTGCGCTAGGCGCGGCAGTTAACGGCTACGACAGGCAGACGCCGGGTCCCGGCTTTCGCCGGGGCGACGAGGGTGGTTTGGCCGGCTGATGTTCGAACGGCCGAATGGCATGTTTCCGTCTTCGCGCGTTTTTCCGTTTCCCGAAAATGCAGGCCGCGCGGGCGTACGCTGGCGCGGCTGTTGCAGCCCGGGGAGAACGCGATGGCCGAGACGCTGCCGAAGATCCTGCTCGCGCTCGGCGCGGGCCTCATGGCCGCCGGTGCGACGGCTGCGCCCGCGGCCGGCGACTACGCCTGGCCGAACCTGACCGATTTCCTGAAGCAGCTCATCGACAAGGTCGGCGCGCCGGTCAAGGTGTACAAGCTCGAAATGGACCGCGACGGCAAGGTCGACCTGTGGATCCAGGACCAGGCCCATCCCGACCTCGTCGACAGCTGGGAGTACGACCACGGGCGCATCGAGGGCCCCATCCCGGTCAAGTTCGATCACTACCCGTCCGTGGCGGCGCTCGACCACCACGTGATCGAGCTGACCACGATCGATTTCCCGCGCCTGCCCGCGATGCTCGCGACCGCGCGAACGAAGCTCGGCCTGCCTGACGCGCGCGTCGTCTTCATCGAACTCGAACGCGGCGACTCGAGCGGCTTCATCTCGCTCACCGATACGCCGATCTGGACGTTCTCGCTCGACACGCCGCGCCACGACGGTCGCGTCGAGTTCGACCTGCAAGGGAGGGTGCTCGATGTCGACAAGGACTGAGTTTCGCCGCGCCATCACGCTCGCCGCGTTGTGCAGCCTCGACATCGCGGCCGCGGATGCACCCGTCGCGCCCGCGCATCTGCTCGAGGCGCCGGCCGCGCTCAAGGCCGCCTTCGCCGCGCACATCGGCCATACGGTCGACGTCCTGAGCTTCAATCTCGGCGAGCACTACGCGCAGGTACTCGTGCAGAACGTGGCTGCGCGGGACGAATTCGACGAGTTCGCGGCCGTGCCTGGCTTGCCGCTCGAGCCGGGCCGGCCGAAGAAGGCGGGCGAGATCGACTGCCGCAGGAAGGTCGCGTTCGCCACGCTCGATCTTGATGCCGGCGTGCGCGCGCTCGCGCAGGCGCGCGCGATCGCGGCCGCGAATGGCTACAAGACGCCCGACAACGTGATCCTCGGCGCGGACATCTTCTGCAACGATTTCGGCTGGCGCGCGATCCTCGTCAGCGACACGAATGACGACGCGATGCTGCAGGTCACCTGGACGCCAGACGGCAAATCGCCGAAGGCGCAGGAAATGCATGAGGACGGTTGGCGCAAGGTCGACGTCGCGAAGCTGCTCGCGGGCGGCGCGAAAGTCGCAGCGGCCGCGCCGAAGGCCGCGCCGAAGACGGTCGCCGGCGACGGCCGTACGCGCGACTTCCTGCACGGCATCGACGCCGATCTCGCGCGCGTGCAGGCCGAGGTCGGTGCGCCGCTCGGCTTCGAGCACATCAGCCTCGGCCACACGCAGCTCTCGATGGATGTCTTCCAGCCCGCGAACCGCAAGCGCGTGTCGACCTGGCTCGTCGGCGAGGACGGCGCGATCAAGCTCTGGCGCGAGGACGACACGATCCCGTTCGACTGCAACAAGCCGTTCACGACCGCCGATTTTCCGCTCGCGCAACTGGCCGACCTGATCGCCGCGGCACCCGCGCAGATCCCGTCGATGCCGCAGGCCGAGGTCAAGGACGCCGCAGTCCGCCGCAGCGGGCTATGCGGCAGGCCGCACGTCTACATCCGCATCGAGGACGAGCGCGGTTACGGCAACGTCGAGTACGACGAGCGCGGGCGGCTCGGGTCCGCGGAGATCCAATAGGGCGCGTGGACGTCGCGAGCGGCGCACGCCGCGATCTCTTCCGCCCTCGCCCCCCAGCCCTCAGCCCTTGCCCCAAAAAAGCATCGCGCTTCTGCCCGCTCCCACAGTGAGGGGCGCTTACGCGGGCAGTCGGCGGATATGCGCACCGAGGCCGCCGAGTTTTTCCTCGATGTTCTCGTAGCCGCGGTCGATGTGGTAGATGCGATCGATCATCGTATCACCGCTCGCGACGAGGCCGGCGAGCACGAGCGAGGCCGAGGCGCGCAGGTCCGTCGCCATCATCGGCGCACCGGACATCTTGTCGACGCCCTTGATGATCGCGCTGTTGCCCTCGAGCTGGATGTCGGCGCCGAGGCGCTGCAGTTCCAGCGCGTGCATGAAGCGGTTCTCGAACACCGTCTCGGTGATGATGCCGACGCCCTCGGCGACGCAGTTGAGCGCGGTGAACTGCGCCTGCATGTCGGTCGGAAACGCGGGATACGGCGCGGTCGTGATGTTGACGGCCTTCGGGCGCTTGCCGCGCATGTCGAGCTCGATCCAGTCCTCGCCCGTGTTGAGGTGCGCACCGGCGTCCTCGAGCTTGGACAGCACTGCATCGAGCGTCTTCGGCCGCGCGTGCTTGGCCGTGACCTTGCCGCCGGTGATCGCGCCGGCGACGAGGAAGGTGCCGGTGTCGATACGGTCGGGCAGCACCTCGTAGGTCGTACCCGACAGGCGCTCGACGCCGTCGATGACGAGCGTCGCGGTGCCGGCGCCGCTGACCTTCGCCCCCATCGAGTTGAGGCAGTTGGCGAGGTCGACCACTTCCGGTTCCTGTGCGGCGTTCTCGATGATCGTCGTGCCCTGCGCGAGCGCCGCCGCCATCATGAGATTCTCGGTGCCGGTGACGGTGACGAGGTCCATGTTGATGCGCGCGCCCCGCAAGCGCTTGGCCCGCGCCTTGATGTAGCCGCCCTCGACGCTGACCTCGGCGCCGAGCGCCTGCAAGCCCTTGAGGTGCAGGTCGACCGGGCGCGAACCGATCGCGCAGCCACCCGGCAACGAAACCACCGCTTCGCCGAAGCGGGCGACCAGGGGCCCGAGCACGAGGATCGACGCACGCATCGTCTTGACCAGGTCGTACGGCGCGAAATAGTGGCGCGCGGGACGCGGGTCGACATGGATCTTCATGCGCTCGTCGATGACGAGCTCCACGCCCATCTGGCCGAGCAGCTCCATCGTCGTGGTGACGTCATGCAGGTGCGGCACGTTGCTGATCGTGACCGGGCCGTCGGCCAGCAGGGTCGAGGCGAGGATCGGCAATACCGCATTCTTCGCGCCGGAAATCCACACGTCGCCGTTGAGGGGTTGGCCCCCGTTGATCACGATTTTTGCCATGGGGTCGGGGAATGGGGATGGGGAATGGGGAATGGGGAATGGGGAATGGGGGTAGGAGCGACTCCCTATTCCCTATTCCCCGCTTCTTCGGGCGTCAGCGTGCGCAGCGACAGCGCATGGATCGCGCCGCCCATGAGGTCGCCGAGCGTCGCGTAGACCATGCGATGGCGCGCGAGCGGCAGCTTGCCGGCGAAGGCCGGGCTGATCACGAGCGCCTCGAAGTGCACGCCGTCCGGGCCATGCACGTCGACCTTCGCCTCCGGCATGCCCTGCTGGATCAGACTCTGCACGGTGGAACTGTCCATCTTCTGCGTTTCCTCGGGCGATCGGTGGACGGGCGGCGGACTGCCGGCTGCGACGCTGGGGCCGCACGACCCGTCCTGTAGCCGGCCTGCCGGACCAATCCCGGCGGGGAAGCGGCTACAATGGAGGCGGCGCATGGTACTCAAAATCCTTGGGCAGCGCAGAAAACCCGATGTCTTCCACGCCTATGCAGCCCTCCACCTCGTCACGATGAACGCCCAGATGCTCGCCGCCGCCCGCCCCCTGAGCAACCCGTTGCTCGATGCGAATGCGCTCGTGCGCAGCGCCCAGGCCGTCATTGCGACCGAGGCGCAGGCGATCGAGGCGCTGCACGGGCGCATCGACGCCGACTTCCTGCGCGCCTGCCAGCTCATGTTCGAATGCAACGGCCGCGTGGTCGTGTCGGGCATGGGCAAATCGGGGCACATCGCGCGCAAGATCGCCGCGACGCTCGCCTCGACCGGCACCCCCGCCTTCTTCGTCCATCCGGGCGAAGCGAGCCACGGCGACCTCGGCATGATCACGCAGAAGGACGTCGTGCTCGCGCTCAGCAACTCGGGCGAAACCGACGAGTTGCTGACCATCCTGCCGCTGATCAAGCGCCAGGGCATTCCGCTGATCGCGATGAGCGGCAACAATGGCTCCTCGCTGGCGCGCCTCGCCGACGTGCACCTCGATACGAGCGTGCCGGCCGAAGCGTGCCCGCTCGGCCTCGCGCCGACCTCGAGCACGACCGCCGCGCTCGTCATGGGCGATGCGCTCGCGATCGCGCTGCTCGAGGCGCGCGGTTTCACCGACGAGGATTTCGCGCGCTCGCACCCGGCCGGCAGCCTCGGTCGGCAGTTGCTGCTCAAGATCAGCGACGTCATGCACCGCGACGGCCAGATCCCTACGGTCGGCCCTGATGTCACGCTGACCGAGGCGCTGGTCGAAATGACGCGCAAGGGCCTCGGCATGACCGCGATCGTCGACCCCGCCGACCAACGCCTGCTCGGTGTATTCACCGACGGCGACCTGCGCCGCGCGGTCGACGACGACGACATCGACCTGCGCACGACGCCGGTCATGCGCCTGATGACGGCGCAACCGAAGACGATCACCGCCGACAAGCTCGCCGTCGAGGCGGCGCAGCTCATGGAAGCCCACAAGATCCATGCCCTGCTCGTCGTCGACGCGGACAACCGCGTGGTCGGGGCGCTCAACATCCATGACTTGTTGCGGGCGCGGGTGGTGTAGGAGCCGGGAATGGGGAATGGAGAATAGGGAATCGTTCAAGCGGTTCCGCTCCATTTTCGACGATCCCGCTTCCCCATTCCCCATTCCCATTCCCCATTCTCATCGTTCCACGCATGCTCCCCAACGACCTCCCCGCCGACATCCGCGACCGCGCCGCGCGCGTGAAGCTCGCCGTATTCGACGTCGACGGCGTGCTCACCGACGGCAAGCTGTTCTTCGCCGCCGACGGGCACGAGATCAAGGCGTTCCATGTGCTCGACGGGCTCGGCTTCAAGCGCCTGCTCGCCAACGGCATCGAGGTGGCGGTGATCACGGCGCGGATGAGCCACGTCGTGACCGAGCGCATGGCCGCGCTCGGCGTCGCGCACGTCTACCAGGACCAGCAGGACAAGCGCGCCTGCCTCGACGAGTTGCTGCACGCGCTCAAGCTCGATGCGAGTGAAGTCGCCTACACCGGCGACGACCTGCCGGACCTCGCGCCGATGCAGAAGGTCGGCCTTGCGATCGCGGTGGCCAACGCGCACCCGTGGGTGCGCGAGCGCGCGCACTGGCGCACGCGCCTGACCGGCGGCAATGGCGCCGCGCGCGAGGTGTGCGACCTGCTCCTCGGCGCGCAAGGGCGCGCCGAATCCGAACTCGCCGCGTTCCTGCGCTGATCGCGATGGAACGGCGCTATTGGGCGATCGTGTTCGTGCTGGGCCTGCTCGTCGTCGGCACCGAGGCGTTGCTCTGGCTCGTGCGCGAGCGCACCAACGCGCAGACCTTCGCCGGGCCGCCGCGCTCGGACTACACCTTGAGCGAGTTCACCCTCGATGCGCTCGACGGCACCGGCAAGCGCACGTTCCAGGTCACCGGACCGCGCCTTGCGCGGCGCGGCGACGACGGCTCGATCTTCGTCGACGCGCCCGATTACAAGCTCGTCGACGGCGCCGGCCATCCGTGGGTCGGCAAGTCCGAATCGGCCTGGGTCGACAAGGAAGGCACGGTCATGAAGCTGCTCGGCCACGTCGAGATGCATCGTGCCGGCGACGAGGGCACCGAGCCGGTCGATGTCGTGACCCGCGACCTCACGACCTGGCCGAAGCAGAAGAAGATGGAAACCGCGGCCGCGGCGACGATCACCCAGCCCGGCTCGATACTGCGCGGCACCGGCCTTCGCGGCGATCTCAACGACAAGACCCTGGAGCTCCTCTCCGATGTCAGTTCGACCCTGCAATCGAGGCACGCGCGCGAAGGCGCGCACTGAGCGCGCGCTGTGCGTGGCGATCGCGCTGCTGGCCGCCGCATCGATGCCGGCGGCGCATGCGCTGAGCAGCGACCGCGACAAGCCGATGGACGTCACCGCGGACTACTCGAAGATCAACCAGGGCAAGGACAAGCAGCCCGGCACGACGTACCTGCGCGGCAACGTGCGCGTCGTGCAGGGCACGATGAAGGCGAGCGCGGCCGAGGCGACGATCCACCAGAAGTCGAATGGCGACGTGCTGCGCGTGGTGATGAACGGCAAGCAGGCGCATGTCGAGCAGCAGCAGGACGGCGGCGGCACGATGACCGCCGACGCCGACCAGATCGACTTCAACAACGACACCAGCATCGCCGTGCTGACCGGCAACGTGAAGGTCGTGCAGGCCGGCCGCGGCGAGTTCCGCGGCGAGAAGATGACCTACAACACCAACACCGGCGAGATGGAGAGCGGCGACGCCAGCGGCAGCAGCCGCGCGCACATCATCCTGCAACCGAAGGCGAGATCGCCGGGCGAGGCCAGGCCCGCCGGGGACAAACCTGCCGAGAAGCCCGCCGACGGCGCGCCGCGCTGATGCTGAGCGCATCGGGACTGCGCAAGAGCTTTCGCGGTCGCGCCGTCGTGCGCGACTTCGCATTCCACTTGCGCCAGGGCGAGATCGTCGGCCTGCTCGGGCCCAACGGCGCCGGCAAGACGACCTCGTTCTACATGATCGTCGGTCTCGTCGCCGCCGAATCCGGATCGATCCGCATCGACGACCGCGACGTCACCTCGATGCCGATGCACGCGCGCGCGCGCCTCGGCGTCGGCTACCTGCCGCAGGAGCCGTCGGTGTTCCGCCGCCTCAGCGTCGCCGACAACATCCTCGCGATCCTCGAACTCCGTGACGATCTCGACGAGGCGGGCCGCCAGGCCGAGCTCGAAGCGCTCGTCGACGACCTGCAGATCGGCCATATCGCCGGGCAGAAAGGCGTCAGCCTCTCCGGTGGCGAGCGCCGTCGCGTGGAGATCGCGCGCGCGCTCGCGGCCAAGCCGCGCTACATGCTGCTCGACGAGCCGTTCGCGGGCATCGATCCGATCTCGGTCGTGGACATCCAGCGCATCGTGCGCCAGCTCAAGTCGCGCGGCATCGGCATCCTCATCACCGACCACAACGTGCGCGAGACGCTCGGCATCTGCGAACGCGCCTACATCATGAGCGAGGGCAGCGTGCTCGCGCAGGGCACGCCAGCGGAGATCCTCGCCAACGAGCAGGTGCGCGAGGTCTACCTGGGCCGCGAATTCCGCATGTGATTCATGCAGGACCGCGCTTTCGGCGGGCGGCCATTCGGGCTAGGTTCCGCCGGTTGCGGCGCCGCGTCAAGGCTGCCCTCGGCCGATCTTTGGCGCTAGGATGACCGAAACGCCACTTGGCACGTTTTCGGCATGAAACCCGCTCTCCAACTCCGCCTCGGCCAGTCGCTGGCCCTGACGCCGCAGCTGCAACAGGCGATCAGGCTGCTGCAGCTGTCGCGCATGGAGCTGGAGCTCGAGCTCAATACCGCGCTCGAATCGAACCCGCTGCTCGACATGGCCGAGGACGGCGGCGACGGCGAGGATGGCGACGCCGGCGACGGCCTCGAAGCCGCCGACGAGGCACCCGCCGAATCGGCCGATTCCGCCGAAGCGGACGAGCCGCTCGACCTCGACCTCGAGCCCGATCCGACCGACTACCGCGGCAGCGGCTCGGGCGACGAGGACGGCCTCGAGCCGCAGGACGCCGAGATTGAGGACCTGCGCGACCACCTGCTGTGGCAGCTCAACCTCACGCCGATGTCGCCGCGCGACCGCGCGATCGCGACCGCGATCATCGAGGCGGTCGACGACGACGGCTATCTCGCCGAGAGCGACGACACGATCCGCGACGCGCTCGCCGCGCTGTACACGGTCACGCCCGAGGAAATCGAATCGGTGCGCCATCGCGTGCAGCACTTCGACCCGGTCGGCGTCGCCAGTCGCAACCTGCGCGAGTGCCTCGCCGTGCAGCTTGATGCCTTCGACGTGCAGACGCCCGGTCTTTCACTCGCGCAGTTGCTCGTCGCCGACCATCTCGAAGCGCTCGCGCGGCAGGATCGCGCGCGCATCTGCCAGCGCCTGCAGACCGACGAAGCCCAATTCGAGACCGCGCTCGCGCTGATCCGTTCGCTCGTGCCCAAGCCCGGCGGCGCGTTCGCGAGCACGAACGCCGAATACGTCGCACCCGACGCGTACGCGCGCAAGGTCGGCGGCCGCTGGCAGGTCGCGCTCGCGCCGGGCTGCCAACCGCGCCTGGGCATCAACGAACATTACGCGAGCCTGATCGCGAAGGCGCGCCGCGAGGACGCCAGTTACCTCAAGGGCCAGCTGCAGGAAGCGCGCTGGCTGATCAAGAGCCTGAAGACGCGTGCCGAAACGATGCTCAAGGTCGCCGGCGCGATCGTGCGCGCCCAGGAAGCATTCCTCGAGTTCGGCCCCGAAGCGATGCGCCCGCTCGTGCTCAAGGACGTGGCCGACGAGATCGGCATGCACGAATCGACGATCAGCCGCGTGACCACGCGCAAGTTCCTGCACACGCCGCGTGGTACGTTCGAGTTCAAGTACTTCTTCTCGAGCGGCGTGGGCACCGTCGATGGCGGTGCCGCGTCGGCGACGGCGATCCAGGCGATGATCAAGCGCCTCATCGACGAGGAGCACGCGACGCGGCCGATGTCCGACCAACTGCTCGCCACCGAGCTGAACCGGCGCGGCATCAACGTCGCGCGGCGCACCGTGGCGAAGTACCGCGAGGCGATGAACATACCTTCATCGAACGACCGTAGCCGGCTTGGATGAACGTGCGACGCCACCACATTCATATCGAGGACCACGAACGACGGAGGGAACGCAGGCATCCAACGCAATGTCGAATGATGGAGCCGCACGCCGTACACAGGCGCGGTGTTCTATTCGGGGCCCGGCGTCGCCGTGCCCGTCCACGAGGAGCCAGTCATGCAGATCAACGTCAAGGGCCACCAGGTCGAAGTCACCGCCGCGTTGCGCGATTACGCCGCCGGCAAGTTCGAGCGCGTCACGCGCGTCTTCGACCAGTTGCATGACGTCACGGTCGTGCTCGGCATCGAGAAGCTGCTGCACAAGGCCGAAGTGACGATGCAGCTCTCGGGCAAGACCCTGCACGCGGACGCGACCGCGCCCGACATGTACGCGGCGATCGACGTGCTGGTCGACAAGGTCGACACGCTGCTGCGCAAGCACAAGGAAAAACTGACCGACCATCATGCGGACGCGGTGCGCGCGACGCGCTACAGTTGAGTTTCGTCCGGCCGAACCCCGCACCCGCCCATGCCTTTCCTGGACTTGCTGCCCGCCGAGCGGGTGCGGACCGACCTTGCCGCGACCGGCAAGGCGCAGCTGATCGAGCAACTCGCCGGGCTGCTCGCCGGCGGGGGTGACCCGGCGATCGCGCGCGAGGCACTCGCCGCGCGCGAGCGCCTCGGCAGCACCGGCCTCGGCCATGGCGTCGCGATCCCGCATGGGCGCAGCGCGAAGATCGACGAAGCCTGCGCGGCGTTCGTGCGCCTCGCCACTCCGGTGGATTTCGGCGCCGACGACGGGCGCCCCGTGGATCTCGTCGCCGCCCTGCTCGTTCCGGCCCACTTCACCGACCAGCATCTGAAGCTCCTCGCCGAACTGGCCGAGCTGTTCTCGGATGGGGCAATCACCGCGGAGCTTCGCGCGGCGCCTGATGCGGCTGCGTTGCGGGGGGTACTGGAGCGTGGGCTGAGGGCTGATGGCTGATGGCTAATGGCCCCGAGGTAGCGCGGATCACGCCGCGCACGCGGGCGATCCGCCGCTGCGCGGCTTGATCCGCCCCACCGACTCCGCGACTGCGGCGGGCAATGCCTTACACTTTGCCATCGCCCGGAATGCATGCCGCGCCATGGCCCCAAGCCTCCACCCCTCAGCCATCGTCCCCGCCACATGGACCGCCTGACCGCGCGTCAACTGTTCGATGCCGTCAGCGAACGCCTGGCGCTGCGTTGGCTTGCCGGGCTGCGCGGCGAGCAGCGGGCGATCGAGACCGGCGACACCCTCGAGCGGCGCCCGTCGCTGGTCGGCTATCTCAACATCATCTACCCGAACAAGGTGCAGATCGTCGGCACCGAGGAACTGAAGTACCTCGACGGGCTCGATTCGCGCCAGCGCTGGGAGACGGTCGAGAAGATCATGGCCTACCAGCCGACCGCGCTGCTCGTCAGCAAGGACCAGCCGGTGCCGGCCGACCTGCGACAGGCCGCCGAGGAATCGAACACGCCGCTGTGGACGAGCCCCAAGCGCGGCCACGAGCTGCTCACCTACCTGCAATACCAGCTCGCGCGCACGCTCGCGCGCCAGGTGACCCTGCACGGCGTGCTGATGGAGGTGTATTCGATCGGCGTGCTCATCACCGGCGAGAGCGGCACCGGCAAGAGCGAGCTCGCGCTGGAGCTGCTCACGCGCGGCCATCGCCTCGTCGCCGACGATGCGCCCGAGTTCACCCTCATCGCACCCGACGTCATCGACGGCACCTGCCCGGAGATGCTGCGCGACCTGCTCGAGGTGCGGGGCCTCGGCGTGCTCAACGTGCGCGAGATGTTCGGCCACACCGCCGTCAAGCCGTCCAAGTACCTGCGCCTGATCGTGCACCTCAAGCCGCAGAAGCTCGATGCGCCGCACGGCGACGCGATGACGCGCCTGACCGGCGACGTCGGCTACCGCGAGGTGCTCGACGTGCGCGTGCCGCAGATCACGATCCCGGTGGCGCCGGGTCGCAACATCGCGGTGCTCGCCGAAGCGGCGGTGCGCAGCCATATGCTCAAGAGCAAGGGCTTCGATCCCGCGCAGACCTTCATCGACCGCCAGGCGCACCAGATGCGCCGCCTGCCGCCATGGTAGAGGCCAACCACGCCGACGGCGCCGTCGCGGGCGGCCCGGACCAGCTCATCGTCGTCAGCGGCCTGTCGGGGTCGGGCAAGACGGTCGCGCTGCGCACGCTCGAAGACCTCGGCTTCTACTGCGTCGACAACCTGCCCGCGGCGCTGATGCCCGCGTTCGTGCAGGCCCTCTCGCATTCCACCACGGGCCACCGCAAGCTCGCGGTCGGCGTCGACGTGCGCAACCGCGCCGAGAACCTCAACCGGCTGCCGCAGATCCTCGCCGAACTCGCGCGTTCGGACATCGGCTATCGCCTCGTGTTCCTCGACACGCGCGACGAAGTGCTGATCAAGCGCTATTCGGAAACGCGCCGCCGCCACCCGCTGTCGGGCGATGGCCTCGGCCTTGCCGAAGCGATCGCCGAAGAGCGCCGCCTGCTCAAGCCGATGCTCTCGCTCGCCGACCGCGTCGTCGACACGAGCGACCTCAACGTGCACCAATTGCGCCGCCTCGTCATCACCGAGATGGGACTGACGCCGGGCGCGATGACGCTGTTGTTCGAATCGTTCGCGTACCGCCGCGGCGTGCCGACCGACGCCGACTTCGTGTTCGACGCGCGCTGCCTGCCCAATCCCCACTGGGATTCGAAGCTGCGACCGCTGTCGGGCAAGGACATGCCGGTGCGCGAATGGCTCGAGTCGAAACCGGAAGTAAAGCAGTTCGGCGACGACCTGCTCGCATTCCTGTCCACCTGGCTGCCGCGTTTCGAAGCGGATGGCCGCAGCTACGTGACGATCTGCCTGGGCTGCACCGGCGGCCGCCACCGCTCGGTGTACCTCGCCGAGCGCCTCGCCGAACACTTGCGCCCGCGCTACGGCCAGGTGCTGACGTATCACCGGGAGATGGAGTGATGAGAGCCGCGAATGGGGCATGGGGAATGGGGAATGGGAAAAGCATGTCGCGATCCGGCGCGGGCGTGGGCGCGCTAGCCCTCCGCTTTGAACTATTTCCCATTCCCCATTCCCCATTCCCGCCCCGCGGAGCGCGCCCATGAGCGTCGGCGTCCTCCTCATGACCCATGAATCGATGGGCGCGGCGCTCGTCAGTGCCGCGCGCCATGTACTCGGCCGCCTGCCGCTGCCCATCGAAGTGCAGGAGGTCGCGGCGAACGCCGATCCCGACCAGATGCTGCGCGCGGCGGCGGCCAACGCGCGCGATCTCGATCACGGCGACGGCGTGCTCGTGCTGTCCGACCTCTACGGGGCGACGCCATGCAATATCGCGCAGCGCCTGCCCGACCTCGGCGTGCGCATGCACTGCGTGTCGGGATTGAACCTGCCGATGCTGCTGCGTGTCCTCAACTACCCGGAACAATCGCTCGACGAACTCGCGCAGACCGCCGCCAGCGGCGGACGCGGCGGCATCGTCGTCGACAACCCCTGACGGGAGCCGACGCCCACCCTTGCTCCGGCGGCCACCCACCCACATCACTGCCCAGCCCTCAGCCCTCAGCCATAACCATGCTCGAAAAGGACATCACGATCAGCAACAAACTGGGACTGCATGCGCGCGCGTCGGCCAAGCTCGTGCAGGCGCTGCACGCGTTCCAGGCCAGCGCGTTCATCGCATGCCGCGGCAAGGAGGTCAATGCGAAGAGCATCATGGGCGTGATGATGCTCGCCGCCGGGCTCGGCACGCCGATCCGCCTGCGTACCGACGGCGTCGACGAGCAGGCGGCGATGGATGCGATGGTCGACCTGTTCGAGCGCAAGTTCGACGAGGGCCAGTAAAAAAACCCGCTTTCGCGGCGCGCACGCCGCGAGGCTGCCGCAGCGACCCTGCGGCAGGATGCGAAGCGGCGCGACGGACGTTGCGCTGATTTTTTCGACACGGAGGATGGAAAGCGCGTGCGACTCGTACTGACCGGCCTCGGCGCATCGCGCGGCATGGCGCTCGGTCGCGCACGCCTCGAACAACCGAGCCGCTACCTCGTCGACGACCGGCCGCTTGCCGAAGCCGAGATCGAGACGGAGGTCGAGCGCCTCAAGCGCGCGATCGGCGCGGCACGCGAGGAACTCGCCGTGCTGCGCGAGAAGGTGCACGGCGCGATGGCACGCGAAGTCGCCGAATTCATCGACGCGCACAGCCTCATGCTCGCCGACCGCGAGCTCACCAGCGGCCTGTTCGACCTCATCCGCGTCGGCCGCTACCGCGCGAGCGCCGCCCTCAAGATGCAGAAGGACCGCCTCGTCGCCGTGTTCGAGGCGATGGACGATCCGTACCTGCGCAGCCGCAAGGAGGACGTCGAACACGTCATCGCGCGCGTGCAGGCCGGCCTGTCGCGCGAATCGAGCCGCGCCGAGCGCCAGCTCGCCTCGCGCGTCGGCGAGATCCTCATCAGCGATTCGGTCGCGCCGTCCGAACTCGTGCCGCTCGCCGAACACGGCGTGCTCGGCGTCGTGCTCACCTCCGGCAGCCAGGTGTCGCACAGCGCGATCCTCGCGCGCTCGCTGCGCCTGCCGATGATCGTCGCCGCGCACGACGCGCTCGCGCGCATCCAGGACGACGACCTCATCCTCGTCGACGGCGACCGCGGCGAAGCGATCGTGCACCCGGCCGCCCCCGATCTCGCGCGTTACCGCGCCTGGCAGCGCGACACCGCGCAGAAAGGCAAGCGGCTCGCCCTGCTGCGCGACGTCGAGTCGCGCACGCTCGACGGCGTGCCGATCGCGTTGTACGCGAACGCCGAGTCGGCCGCCGACGTCGCCCAGGCCCGCGCCTGCGGCGCGGCCGGCATCGGCCTGTACCGCACCGAATTCCTGTTCCTGCAGCGGCGCGAGCTGCCCGACGAGGACGAGCAGTTCCTCTGCTACCGCGATCTCGTGCTCGGCATGGGCGGCCTGCCGGTGACGATCCGCACGCTCGACCTCGGCGCCGACAAGGCCGACTCGAGCGGGCTCGTGCTCGACGACGAGGAGAACCCCGCGCTCGGCGTACGCGGCGTGCGCCTGTCGCTGCGCCATCCGCAGCTCATGCGCACCCAGCTGCGCGCGATCCTGCGCGCGTCCGCCTACGGTCCCGTGCGCGTGCTCGTGCCGATGGTGTCGGCCGCGGAGGAAATGGCGAGCGTGCGCCACCTGCTGCGCGACTGCGCGCGCGACCTGCGCACGGCCGGGCACGAGATCGCCGAAAACGTGGAGCTCGGCGCGATGATCGAAGTGCCGGCCGCGGCGATCGCGTTGCAGGGGATGATCCGTTCGCTCGACTTCGTCGCGATCGGCACCAACGATCTCGTCCAATACACGCTCGCAGTCGATCGCAACAACGACCAGCTCGCCAACCTCTACGACCCGCTGCATCCGGCCGTGCTGAAGCTCCTCGCGCAGACGATCGCGTGTGCGCGGCGCGCGGGCAAGCGCGTCACGCTGTGCGGTGAAATGGCCGGCGACCGGCGCTACACGGCGCTGCTGCTCGCGCTGGGCCTGACCGACTTCAGCATGCACCCGGCCGTGCTGCTGGAGCTCCGCGAGGCGATCATCGGCCTCGACTGCGCCGCGGCCCGCACGCAGGGGAAGGCGTTGTTGCGCGCCTCGACGCGCGATGCGATCAAGCGCGTGATGGCGAAGTTCGCAGGAGTGGGGTGCAAGGCCGGAGGGTGAGCGGCAAAAGATCGCGCGTGCCGGGCGCGCGGCGTGGCATCATTGATGTTCGCGACAGAGCGGCTCCATCCGGGCGCGGCTCGCGCAGGGCCTTGATGACCCCACCGGATGCTCTTCAACTCCTTCCACTTCGTCGCATTCTTCGTCGTCGTCCTCGCGCTCAACCAGTCGCTGCGGAGCTGGCCGGTCGCGCAGAAGCTCATGCTGCTCGCGGCGAGCTACTACTTTTACGGCCAGTGGCAGTGGCATTACCTGCTGCTCGTGTGGTTCTCCACCCTGGTCGACTGGACGATCGGCCTGCGCCTGCCGCGCGCGCGGCACCCGCATCGCCTGATCGTGTTCAGCGTGGCGGTGAACCTCGGCTTCCTCGCCGTGTTCAAGTACGCCAACTGGCTGATCGACACGTTCAACGGCGCGTCGGACGCGCTCGGCAGCGCACTGCACGTCACGCCGATCGACCTGCTGCTGCCGGTCGGCATCTCGTTCTACACGTTCCAGAGCCTGTCGTACACGATCGACGTCTACCGCGGCGAGCTGCCGCCGCGCCGCAACCTGCTCGACTACGCGCTGGCCGTCGCGTTCTTCCCGCAGATCGAAGCGGGGCCGATCGTGCGCGCGCGCGAGTTCCTCGCCGAACTCGACGGCCCACAGCGCGTGGACTTCGGCGACGTCAAGCGGGCGCTGGTACTGATCGCACTCGGTTACGTGAAGAAGATCGTGCTCGCCGACAACCTCGCGCCGATCGCCGACCCCGTATTCGACGACCCGGCCGCACACGGCTTCTGGGACTGCCTGCTCGCGGTGTACGCCTTCGCGTTCCAGATCTACTGCGATTTTTCCGGTTACACCGATATCGCGATCGGCTGCGCGTTGCTTCTCGGCATCCGCTTTCCGCCGAACTTCGCGCATCCGTACGCGGCGCAGAGCATCCAGGAGTTCTGGCGACGCTGGCACATGACACTGTCGCGCTGGCTGCGCGACTACCTGTACGTCCCGCTCGGCGGCAACCGCCGGGGCGAGGCGCGCACCTACGCCAACCTGATGACGACGATGCTGCTCGGCGGCCTCTGGCACGGCGCGAGCTGGAACTTCGTGATCTGGGGCGGGCTGCATGGCTCCTACCTCGCCGGCGAGCGCGCCCTGCTCGCCCGCTGGCGCTGGTGGAACGCGCCAAACATGGCGGCGGTCGCGCTGCGCACGCTGCTCACCTTCCACCTCGCCTGTTTCGCCTGGGTGTTCTTTCGCGCGCACGGTTTCGACCAGGCGAGCACCATGCTCGGCCGCCTCGCGCACCCGCAGGCATCGGCGTTCGATGGCGCCGCGCATGGCGCGACGGCCGTGCTCGTCGCTGCGCTGTTCCTCGCGCAGCAGTTCGGTGCGCGCGTGCGCTACAAGGAGCGCATCGCCGCGAACGACGCGCTGTTCGCGTCCGCGATCGCCTGCGCGATGGCGGTGACGATCCTGTTCGCGCCGGCCGCGGGCGCGCCCTTCATCTACTTCCAGTTCTGAGGGTTCCGCTTCCGCCATGCGACCGACCCGCACGCGCATCGCCCTCACCCTGCTCGCGCCGTTCGTGCTGCTGCTCGGGATCGAATCGACGTTCCACGCACGCCTGTGGGAGCGGCACGCGCAGCCCGCGAGCCATGCCGGGACCAGTGCACGCCTGAAACGCGCGCTGCGCGACCCGGTCGCGCGCCGCATCGATTTCGTCACGCTCGGCAGCTCGCGACCGGAATACGGCATCGACCATGCGGCATGGGCCGCGCGCGCGACCGAGCGCGGGCTCGTCCATGCCGATCTCAGCATGCCCGGCACGCACTGGATGACGATCGGCGTGCTCGCGCGCTGGCTCGAGCGCGAGCACCCGGAGATCCGCGGCGGCGTCATCGGCATGTCGGTCCAGGATTTCTCCGGCCCGGGCAATGGCGCCTACGAACTGGGCATCGTGCAGCCATTCCGCACGCTCGCCGACACCCCTTGGATCGCGCAACACGTGCGTTTCGACCTGCACGACCTCTCCACCTGGGGCGTCTATTCATCGATGGCGCAGTGGCGGGGCGACCTGCGCGAGTACCTGCGCGATCCTTCCGCGCGCCGGAATTCGATCCGCTGGTACCGGCAGAACAGGCCGGCACAGCAGATGCTGTTCGGCAACCCCGAATCACACGGCGACATGTGCGGGTCCGGCCTCGCAAGCCTCGCCGCCTGCGATGCGCTCGACGCGTCGACCGATGACGCCAGCGCGGGACTGCGGCGGCAATGCGCGGAGCTGCGCGGCCAGGCGGCATCGCGGGCGGACTACGGCAGATGGTTGCGCGACGCGGACGTACCCGCGCCGCTCCAGCAGGCGCGCGACCTCGTGCGCGGGCAGCTCCGCGCGATCACGTGGCCTGAACCGCCGGTCGTCCTGCTCATGCCGATGCCGGCCCTATGGGCGCGCGATGTGCTCGGCGCATCGCAGCACGCATGGGCGTTGCACGTGCTGCAACCGCTCGTCGACACCGGCCGCATCCGTGTCCTCGACGCCACCGACCTCTTCGCCGGCGATCCCGGCGAGTGCGGCGACTTTTTCGATTTCTACCATCAGAACGCCACGGGGCGCGAGCGGCTGGACGCCTGGCTGCAGCCGCGCCTGGCGCCGCTCCTGGGCGCGGCGCCCACTGCGGCCGGCACCCGCTGAAAATCCGGGGCGCATCGGCGGATGCAAGGGGCGCTCGCCCCGCGCGCCGCGGACCACCTTCCCGACAGCCCTCATGGCATGATGCGCGGATGATTTCCACCGACCTGCCCCGCTACGTAGATCACTCGGTACTCGCCCGCGTCGATGCGCATGCGGCCGCATTCGCGCGACGCGACCCGTTCCGCCACGTCGTCATCGACGGCTTCTTCGACGCGAGCTACGCCACGGCGCTGCTTGCGCAGTTCCCCGCGTTCGAGCGCGGCAACGCGCGCAACGAAGCGGGCGAGCTCGGCGGGAAGTCGACGATCGAACGCATCCGCGGCCTCGGCGAGCCGTACGCGCAGCTCGACGACCTGATCCGCACGCCCGAATTCCTCGGCCTCGTCTCCCGCATCACCGGCATCGCGGACCTGCTCTACGACCCCGACTACTTCGGCGGTGGCACGCACGAGAATCGCGATGGCCAGGACCTCGACCCCCACGTCGACTTCAACCGCCATCCGCACGAACCTTGGCATCGGCGGCTCAACCTCATCGTCTACCTCAATCCGGAATGGGACGACGCCTGGGGCGGCTCGCTCGAGCTGCATTCGGACCCGCGCTCGCCGGACGACCGCGTCACGCTCGTCACGCCGCTGTTCAATCGCTGCGTGATCTTCGAAACCACCGAATGGAGCTGGCACGGCTTCAGCCGCATCGCCCTGCCGCCGGAGCGCCGCACGCTGTCGCGCAAGTCGATCGCGCTGTACTTCTACACGCGCGAACGCCCGGCCGAGGAACTCGCTGACACGCACTCGACGATCTACGTCGACCGCCCGCTGCCCGCGCGCTTTCGCGCCGGTCTCACGCTCGACGAAGGCGACGTCGAGGAGCTGCGCGTGCTGCTCGCGCGCCGCGACCAGCACAACCAGCGCCTGTACCGCGACATCACGCGCTTGACCTGCGACCTCGAGCGTTCGCAGGCGGCGCTGTACGCGGGCCGCCTCGGCCGCCTGCGCTATCTCGCACGCCGCGTGTTGCGTCCGCTGCGGTCGGGCTGATGCCTGGCCGCCTGCCATGAGCACCCTGGCTCGCATCGCGGGATGGCTGCGTCCCGCGGCGCGCCGCCTGCCGGAATCGCTCAAGCGGCCGCTGCGGCGCTGGTACTACGCGCGCGCCGCGACCCCGAGGATGGAGGACCCCGCATACCTCGCGCGCCTTGCCGAGGAGACATCCATCTTCGCCGGACAGGAAGAAGTCCACGACCTGCCGCCGATCTTCCACTACTGGTCGAACCGCTACCTGCGCCCGCAACTGGAAGCGTTCGGTTTCTCCAACCCCGACGAATTCTTCGTGCACTACCTCGCGGCAGCGCACGCCGATGCGCGTGCGGCACGGCGCCCCGCGCGGTTCGCGAGCCTCGGCTGCGGCAACTGCGACACCGAGGTGCGCGTCGCAACACTGCTCGTCGCGCGCGGCATCACCGATTTCACGATCGACTGCGTCGACATCAACGAGGCGATGCTCGCGCGCGGGCGCCAGCTCGCCGCCGAGGCGGGGGTATCCGCGCAAATCGCCGCGGCAAAAGGCGACTTCAACGACTGGCGCGCGCCCGCTCGCTACGACGCGGTCATCGCGAACCAGAGCCTGCACCATGTGGTGAACCTGGAGGGGCTGTTCGCGACGATCGATGCCGCCCTCCACCCGGAAGGCCGCTTCGTCACGTCCGACATGATCGGCCGCAACGGCCACATGCGCTGGCCCGAGGCGATGGCGATCGTGCACGAGTACTGGCGCGAGCTGCCGCGCGAATATCGCTGGAACGTGCAGCTGCGCCGCCACGAGGAACGGCACGAATACTGGGACTGCTCGATCGCTGGCTTCGAGGGCATCCGCGCGCAGGACATCCTGCCGCTGCTGCTCGCGCGCTTCGAGTTCGAGCTGTTCATCGGCTACGGCAATCTGGTCGACCCGTTCATCGACCGCAGCTTCGGGCCGCACTTCGACGCGAACGCCGCGTGGGATCGCGACTTCATCGACCGGGTACATGCTCGCGACGAAGCGGAAATGCTCGCCGGCCGCATCACGCCGACGCACATGATGGCCGTGCTGCGACGCCGCCCGTACGACGGCCCGCGCCTGCATCGCGAGGGGCTGCCGGCGCATGCCTGCGTGCACGCGCCGGTAGCGTAGCGACCGAACGCGGGTCAGCGTGCGCGCTGCTGCTCGTCGAGCGTGAGCGCGACCTTGTCGCGCAGGTAGACCGGCAGGGCGAGTTCGGGCGCGACACCGTCGCGCACGCGCGGCAGCGCGAGGCGTGCGACGTCGACCGCCTGCGGATAGCGGTCGCCTTCGGCCCACGAAGGCTCGACGCCGAGGCGCTTGCGCAGCACGTCGGCGTAGGTCGACCAGCCGCTGCCGACGACGTTGCACGCTTCGCGCGAGGCGAGCGGCAGTTCCGCGGCCGCGCACACCACCTCGTCGGCGATCGGCTCGACCAGGCCGTCCGGCATGCGGCGGAACCAGCCCGCGTAGATCTCGCCCATGCGCGCATCGATGACCGCGAGGATCGGCGCATCGTTCTCCGGTGCCTGCAGCGCGAGCGCGGCCAGCGAGGAGACCGGCACGACCGGAACGCCGAGCGCGAACGCGATGCCCTGGGCCGCGGATACGGCGAGACGCACGCCCGTGAATGCACCCGGCCCGCACCCGACCGCGACCGCATCGAGGCCGCGCCGCGCGAGTCCGGCCTCGGCAAGCACCTCGTCGCACATCGGCAGCAGCAGTTCGGCATGGCGCCGCGGCGCGAGTTCGCTGCGCGCGAACAGGCGCTCGCCGGCAAGCAGGGCGACCGAGCAGGATTCGGTCGCGGTTTCGATCGCGAGCAGGTTCATGGCGTGCGGGATTCTAGCGTGCGGGGCGTTTGGAAGGGCCGATGGCTGGGGGCTGAGCTGAGGCATGAGGGCTGAGGGACGCGGGGCGAGGGTTGGGTTGTTCGTGGAGCATCGCGACTGAAAGTCGCTCCTGCAGGACCGGCCTGGCTTTGCGGGAGCAGCTGTCCTTCGCCCGTCGAACTTCGAACATTTGCGTTTTGCGCTGCGCGCAGCCCGCGAAGCGGGCGGAGTCGAAGCGCCCGCCCTCGAGGGAACGGCCCTTCGACTCCGGCCTGCGGCCTGCGCTCAGGGCGAACGGATGAATCCCGTCGCGCGTGCGGTGCGTTGTGTGGGAGCGGCGGAAGGAAGCGCGATGCCCTTCCGCCCTT
Source organism: Dokdonella sp. (assembly GCF_051958935.1). Lineage (GTDB taxonomy): Bacteria > Pseudomonadota > Gammaproteobacteria > Xanthomonadales > Rhodanobacteraceae > Dokdonella_A. Next base: position 20,789 of record NZ_JBQCFP010000108.1, read on the forward strand.
CAGCCCTCGGCGCCCGCTGCGAAGCCGCGCGCATGCGGGCGCTCCACACTACGGTCGCTTCAAGCCGACTCCTTCCCGCCCGCCGCATACCAGTCCACCCGCCGCGTCAGCGCCATCAAGGCGACAATCGTCGCGAGCATCGCGAGCGAGCCCATGAGCAACGCATAGTCCTCGCTGCGCACGAGCCCGTACAGCAAGGCGTACACGAGCGCGAGCATGCCGCCGAGCGCGAACCCGGCGCGTCGCTGCGCGAGGATCGCCGCGGCATAGCCACCCACGATGAACGCCGTCGCGCCCGCCGCTGCCGCGTACGCGATGCCGAAACCGACGTGCTCGGACAACGCGAGCAGCACGAGGTAGAACGTGCACAGCGCCGCACCGACCAGCAGGTACTGCACCGGATGCACGCGCAAGCCGCACAGCACTTCGAACAGGAAGAACGCGACGAACGTGAGCGCGATGAACAACAGCCCGTACTTTCCCGCGCGCACGTTCTGCTGGTAGGCATTGGCCGGGCGGACGAGGCTCACGCCGAACGCGCTCGCGCCGAGGTCGACGGATGCCATCTCGAGCGACGACCAATGCTGCGGCACGGGGCGATTGAGGTCGAGCACCTGCCAGTCCGCACGGAAGCCCTGCGCATCGATATGGCGCTCGGCCGGCACGAAGGCGCCATCGAAGCCCGGATCCGGCCACGCACCCTCGACGTGCGTTTCGGTCTGCCGCGCGATCGGCAGCGCGGCGAAGCGCTCGCTGCCGGCCGCGGTCAGTTCGAACGCGAACGGCAGCGGCTGCGACATCAGCGAGGGATCGAACGGGAACGCGGCGCTGATTGCGGTGAGGCCGCCCACGCCGGCACCGTCGGGGCCGAACTCGAGCGCGTCCGTGCCGATGCGCAAGCCCGACGCGCGCCGGATGCCGTGCACGTCGGCAACCGGCACGCGCAGCTCCGCGCGCCGCCACTGCGCGCTGCAGCCGTCGCCGCCGACACGCGCGACATCACCCGCGACGAAGCGTCCTTCGGCCTTGATCGTCGCGGTATAGACGACGCTCTCGTAGATGCCGTAGCTGCGCAGTTCCGGTGCGAGCGTCGCGGCGAGCGCGAGGCGATCGGGCAGCACGAAGTCGGTACGCTCGATCGTCGCCGGCTTGCCGTCGCGCTCGACCTCGCAGCGCACCGGCACCGCGAGCACCGGCCCGCCGACGACCTGCGGCGCGCCCCAGCGCACGGCGATCTGCCGCGCCGCTTCCTGCGCGCGACCAGCGCGCTCGCCGATGAGATCGTTGACCTGCGCGAGCGGAATCAGCATCGACAGCGCGAGCACGGCGACGCCGAGCACTTTCGCGGTGGCACCGGTCGTGAATCGGGGAATCATGGCTCTGCCTCCGTTCGTCGGGAGCAGGCATTGCAACCGCGCCACGCGGCGTGGCGCAGGCGGATTGGGGCGGGATGCGGGCGGTTTGCGCTGGGAGCGTGGCGTTGCGTGCGCGCGCAGGAAGTGGGGACCCTGGCCAAGCACCGTGGTCGTCGCATGTGGATGGTGGGCCGTGATGGGATCGAACCATCGACCAACGGATTAAAAGTCCGCTGCTCTACCGCTGAGCTAACGGCCCACAGGAGGCGCCCGCGATCACCGCGGGGTCGCGCAGTTTACCCGCCCGGGGGCGTCAACGGTAGCGCGTGGGGTCGGCGACGCCGGCGACGCGGAAGCCCTCGGCGCGCAGGCGACAGGCGTCGCAGTGGCCGCAGGCGCGGCCGTCCGGGTCGGCTTGGTAGCAGGAGACGGTCTGCGCGAAATCGATGCCGAGGTCCAGGCCCGCGCGCACGATGTCGGCCTTGCCCATGTCGAGCAGGGGCGCGTGCACGGCGAGGTGCGCGCCTTCGACGCCGGCCTTGGTCGCGACGTTGGCGAGGCGGCCGAATGCCTCGATGAAGGCCGGCCGGCAATCAGGGTAGCCCGAATAGTCGACCGCGTTGACGCCGCACCAGATGTCGCGCGCGCCGAGCACTTCAGCCCAGCCGAGCGCGATCGACAGCATGATCGTGTTGCGCGCGGGCACGTAGGTGACCGGAATGCCGGCGCCGCCTTCATCGGGCACGGCGATGTCGTCAGCCGTCAACGCGGAGCCGCCGATGCTGCGCAGATCGACGTGCACGGTCTTGTGCTCGACCGCGCCGAGCGCGAGCGCGACGCGACGCGCGGCATCGAGCTCGGATGCGTGGCGCTGGCCGTAGTCGACGCTGAGCGCGTAGCACGCGTGGCCGCGCGCCCGCGCCATCGCGAGCGTCACCGCCGAATCCATGCCGCCGGACACGAGCACGACGGCGCGTTGGTTTTCATTGGCCATCGATCACTCCGTTCGGCTTGGAGATTGGTGATTGGTGATTGGTGATTGGTGATTGGTGATTGGAGATTGGCGATATCCGGCGGTTTCGCGAGGGTGCCGACGCAGAAGATGACAAGCAGCCACTCACGAATCACCCATCACGAATCACCAGTCCCCAACTTACCGGCCCGGCTCCTCGCCCCACAACAGCTTGTGCAACTGCAGCTGCATGCGCACCGGCAGGCGATCGGCGAGGATCCACTCGGCGAGCGTGCGCGGCGCGAGGCGGCCATGCACGGGCGAGAACAACACCTGGCAACGCGCGGCAAGGTCGTGTTCGCGCACGCGCGCGACGGCCCAATCGTAGTCGCCGCGATCCGCGAGGACGATCTTGGCCTGGTCGTGCGGCAGCAGGTGGCCGACGTTCGACCAGAGGTTGCGCGCGACCTCGCCCGAGCCGGGCGCCTTGAGGTCGACGACTTTCCGCACGCGTGCATCGACGCCGCCGACGTCGAGCGCACCGGACGTCTCCAGCGACACCTCGTAGCCTGCGTCGCACAAGCGCGCGAGCAACGTGATGCAACGCTTCTGCGCGAGCGGCTCGCCGCCGGTCACGCAGACATGGCGCGCGCCGTATGCGGCGACTTCGTCGAGCACCGCATCGATCGTGCGCCATTCGCCGCCATGAAACGAATACGTCGTATCGCACCAGCTGCAACGCAGCGGGCAGCCGGTCAAGCGCACAAAGACGGTGGGCCAGCCGACGGCATCGGCTTCACCCTGCAGCGAGTGGAAGATCTCGGTGACACGCAGCCGCTCGGGCGATTGCGCCACGGCGTCCGCGGTCGTGATGGCGACGGCGTCGCCGGCCGCGGCGCCGCGGGCGGCGACGGTCGTCATGGCAGGCTCAGTGGCGCGCTTCCGACTGCAATGCGCGCAGTCGGCCCTGCGCGAGGCGCGCGACGGTCGTGTCCGGATACTTCTGCACGACTTCGTTGAGCGTGGCCTCGGCCGCGTCCCACTGCTTCTGCTCGTACTGACTGTAGCCGACCTTGAGCAGCGCGTCGGGCGCCTTCTGGCTGTTCGGATACCGCGCGAGCAGCGTCTGGAAGGATTCCTGCGCGATCTTGTAATTCTGCGTCACGTAGTACGACTCGCCGAGCCAGTAGTACGCGTTGCCGGTGAGATCGCTGTTCGGATACTGGTCGATGAACGACTGGAACCGACGTGCCGACTCGGCGTAGCGACCGTCCTTCAGCGCGGCGAATGCCTCGTTGTAGGTCGAACCTTCCGCAGCGGGATCGGCAGGCGCGGCCTTGGCGACGTTCGTCGCCGGCGGTTCGGCCGCCGTCGCATCACGCGGCGCGATCGCTGCGCGATCATCCGCGGTGAGTTCGCCGACACTGGTGCGCGCGGCGTCGTTCCGCGCGTTCGGCGCCCGGCCTTGCGGGTTGCCGAGGTCCACGTCGGGCGGCTGTTCGGGGGCAGCGGGACGGGCACCCGCGGGGGCGCCGGTCGCAGGCGCGCCATGGCCTTCGAGCCTTCCAATGCGCGAATCCAGATCGACGTACTGGTCCTTGTCGCGCTGCTTCGCCTCGTCGAGTGCGTGCTTGAGCTCCTCGACCTGGCCTTGCAGCGACTGCACCTGCGACTGCAACGCCTGGATCTGGTTGACGAGGTCGACCGCGCCGCCGCCCTGGCCATTGGCCTGCTGCTCGAGGCGCTCGACGCGCGCGGCCAACGACAGGCGCTGCTGCGCCGAAACGGGTGCGGCGAACGCGAAGACGGCGGCCGACAAGGCCGCCGTCGCGATCGCACTCGCCTTCAAGTGCGCCATCACGTTCTTACTTCGCGGTGTAGACGATCTCGACGCGACGGTTCTTCGACCAGCACGATTCATCGTGCTGACGGCAGACCGGACGCTCTTCGCCGTAGCTCGTCACGTTGAGCTGCGAGGACGACGCGCCGGCCGCGCTGAGCGCGCCCTGCACGGCATTGCCGCGGCGCTCGCCGAGGCCGAGGTTGTATTCACGCGAACCGCGCTCGTCCGCATTGCCTTCCAGCGTCACGCGCGCTTCCGGGAACTGGCGCAGGTATTCGGCGTGGCAGGCGATCTGCGCCTGGAACTCCGACTTGATCTCGGTGCGGTCGAGGTCGAAGTAGACCACGCGCTGGCGCAGGCACGAATCGGTGTCGAGGCTGTCCTTCGTATAGCGGCCGGTGCTCTCCATGGAGTGCGTCTCGGTCGTCTGCGGCTGCTCCTCGACGACGGGGGGCTTGACGACCTTCTTCTTGCACGCGGCGACGCCTGCGACGAGCAGGACCGAGAAAACGATGCGGACGGTAGTGTTCATGGTGGTTCCCTTTCGTGAACTGGGCAGATAGTGTTGGAATAAACCTGAATCGACGTTCAAGCGGAGCAGTGGCGACTCGCCGCTCCCGCACCGGACGCGTCAGCGCTGGCGATACGGGCCCCAAGCGGGTTCACGCACGTCCCCCTCCGCGAGGCCCAGTCGTTGGCGCACGCGCCCGTCGGCAGACGCGGCGTACAGCACGCCGCGTATTCCTTCGCTGGCGGCATACAGCAGCATGCTTCCGTTCGGTGCGAAACTCGGGGCTTCGTCTTGGCTGCCCGGGGACACCAGGGTGTTCTGGTTGGTCGCCCGGTCGAGGACTGCAATACGATACACGTTTCCGTTGCCCTGCACCATTGCAAGCTTGATGCCTTTGGCGTCGACGACGCTCGGGCTCGCGTTGTACTGGCCGGCGAACGTCACGCGCGTCGGCTCGCCGCCGCCCGGGGACACCTGGTAGATCTGCGGCTTGCCCGAACGGTCCGCGGTGAAGTACAGGGTCTGGCCATCCGGCGCCCAGCGCGGCTCGGTATCGATCGCGAAATGGCGCGTGACCTGGGTCGTCTGCCTGCTGGCGAGGTCGAGGATGTAGATGTCCGGATTGCCGCCCTTGGACAGGCTCACCGCGAGGCGGTTGCCGTCCGGCGAGAACGCGGGCGCGCTGTTGATGCCGCGGCTGCTCGATACGACCTGGCGCGAGCCGGTGCCGAGGTCCTGCACGTAGATGGCCGAATTGCCGCTTTCGAACGACACGTAGGCGATGCGCCTGCCGTCCTGCGACCACGCCGGCGACAGCAGCGCCTCGCGCGAGCGCACGACGACCTGCGGGTTGTAGCCGTCCGAATCGGCGACCATCAGCGCGTAGGACATGTTCTTCGGCGTGCCCGTCGCGGTGATGTAGGCGATGCGCGTCCAGAACGCGCCGCGCACGCCGAGGATCTTCTCGTAGACCGCGTCGGCAACCTGGTGCGCGATGTCGCGCAGGCCGCTGCGCTGGCCGCTGATCGTGCCGTTCGCCTTGAGCGCCTGGCTGGCGACGTCGAACAGCTCCCATTCCACGCGCAGCGAACCGCCATCGCCCTCGACCATGCGGCCGACCACGAGCCAGTCCTGCTTGAGCAGGCGCCACGTCGCGAACTTGACTTCGCCCTGCCGCGTCGGGAATTCGACGATGTCGTTCTTCGGCAAGGTGCGGAACTGGCCCGAGCGCGCGAGGTCGGCGCGAACGATCTCGCCCGGATTCGACTCCGGCGGCACGCTCGCGCCATCGAAGCCGAACGGGATCACCGCGATCGGCAGCGCGGAGGCGTTGCCGTTGACGATGTCGATGTCCAGCTGCGCATGCGCCGCGCGGCCGAACCCGCAGGCCGCGACGAGGATGAAGGCGAGCCTGCCCAGTAAGCGTGCGAATTTCGTCATCGGCCTATCCGTCGTATCTGAAAGTGAACGTGATGTCGCGCTGGAACACGGTTTCGTAGCCGCGGTATGGCAGGGGTGCGGCGCGCAGCGCCGCCTGCTCGATCGACGCCCGCGTGGCCGGGTCGGCGTCGCAGGGCGGGACGAGCGACACCGCGACGATGTCGCCACCCGGAAGCTGTTCGATCTTCAGCGTGCACGCAAAACCCGCCTCGGCGCTTCGCGGCCGCAACCAGGCATGGGTCACGGCCGAATGGACCGCCGCCGCGTAGCGCGCAGCCACGCCATCGTCGGCCGAGGCGCGACCGGCCGCGAGGCCGGCAATGGCGAGCAGGACTGGAACGAGCGCCACAGCCATCGCGTCCCCCTTCGACGTTGCGCCGATACTACCCATCGAACCTGAAGGTGAACTTGATATTGCGCTGGAACACCTTCTCATAGCCCTGGTACGGCAGCGGCGCCGCCTTCATCACCGCCTGTTCGATCGACGTGCGCGTGACCGGGTCGGCGTTGCAGGGCGAGCCGATCGACACGCTGATCACATCGCCGCCCGGGATCTGGGCGATGGTGAGCACGCAGCGCAGGCCCGCCTGGGCATTGTCCGGGCGGTTCCAGTTGTTCGTCACCGCGGCCTGGATCGCCGCCGAATAGCGCGCGGTGAGGTCGTCGTCCTGCCCGCCGGCGCCTGTCTGCGCCTGCGGCGCTTCATGCTCGGCCTCGGGCGCGGCCTGTGCCTGGGCCTGCTTCTGGTTGCGGTCTTCGATCTGCGCCAGGCGCTCGCGTTCGAGCTTGAGCTTCTTCTCGACCGCCTCGCGCTCCTTGCGGATCTCGGCGAGCTGCTTCTGCTGCTCTTCGCGCAGCTTGCGCTGCTTCTCCTCTTCGAGCTCGACCTGTCGCTGGCGGACCTTCTCTTCCTGCTCGCGCTTTTCCTGCTCGGCCTTCTCCTGCGCAAGCGCGGCGACGCGCTCCTGGTCGACCGGGCTCGGCTTCTGCAGTTCGTTCGGCGTCTGCTGCTCGGGCTTTGGGGGTTCGGGCTGCTCGACGGGCTTGGGTTCTGGCTTGGGCGGCTCCGGCTTCGGCGGCTCGGGCTTGGCCGGCGGCTTCGCCGGTTGCGGCTTCTGCGCGCCCGCGCGCGCCTTCGGCGCCGCCGTCGGCCCGACCAGCGTCGCCTCGATCACCGGTCCCGGCATCGTCACCGGGCGTGTTTCGTGCGTCCACCAGAGCCCGACCAGCAACGCGAGGATGCACAGCAGGTGCAGCGCCATCGCGAGCGCGAACGCACGCAGCTTGTCGCCGAACGTCTCCATCCGGTCAGTGGGCCTGTTCCGCTTGCACCGGCTGGCTCATGAGGCCGACCTTCGGCACGCCCGCCGACTGCAGCAGCACCATCGCCTGGTAGATCTTGCCGTAGTCGGCGCGCTGGTCGCCGGCGACGAGCACCGGTACCTGCGGATTGGCGCGGACGAAGGCCGACACCTTCTTGACCAGCGTGTCGGCGTCGATCGGCTCGCGCTGCGACGCGCCGAGGGTGAGGAACAGCGCCCCGCCCTCGTCGACGCTGACGACCGCCGGCTCCTTGTCGTTCTGGATCGCCTTCGCCGCCGACTGTGGCAGCTGGATGTCGACGCCGAGGTTGAGCAGCGGCGCGGTCACCATGAAGATGATGAGCAGCACGAGCATGACGTCGATATAGGGCACGACGTTGATCTCGGCCTTGAGTTTGCGCTTGTGGCGGCGGGATGCGATGGCCATTCGTCTATAGGGCTGAGGGCTGAGGGCCTTGGGCTGATGAAGCAGCTGGCGGGATCTGCAACGTCCGAAGCGGGCGATCGGGGCTTGGCCGGGGGTCTGTAGCAGCCCTCGGCCGTCCGCCCTCGGCCTTACTCGTCCACATGCGCCTGCCGCGCCAGGATCGAGGAGAACTCCTCGACGAACGTGTCATAGCGCAGGCTGATGCGTTCGAGCTTGGTCGAATAGCGGTTGTACGCCCACACCGCGGGAATCGCCGCGAACAGGCCCATCGCGGTCGCGATGAGCGCCTCGGAAATGCCGGGCGCGACCATCGCGATGGTCGCTTCCTTGACGTTGGCGAGGCCCTGGAACGCGATCATGATGCCCCACACGGTGCCGAACAGGCCCACGTACGGACTGATCGAACCCACGTTGGCGAGGAACTCCAGGCTGTGCTCGAGGCGGTCGACTTCGCGCGTCGAGGCCACGCGCATCGCGCGCTGCGCGCCCTCGAGCAGCGCGCGCGAGTCGACACCGCGGCGCTGGCGCAGCCGCGCGAACTCGCGAAAGCCCGCTTCGAAGATCGCGCCGCTGCCACTGACGCGCTCGCCGGCGCCGCTGATCTCCTTGAACAGGCCCGCGAGATCGGCGCCGGACCAGAAACGCTCCTCGAACTCGTCGGCGCTCGCGTTGGCGCGATCGAGCAACGCCTTCTTGCGGAAGATGATGAACCACGACGCGATCGAGAAACCGATCAGGATTCCGAGCACGAGCTTGACCGGCAGGCTGGCGCCGAGGATCAGGGCGAGGACGTTCAGTTCCGAGTTCATGCAGGGGCGATTTCCTGGAGCAGGTGATTCGGGATGGGACGCGGGCGGAACTTCTGCGCGTCGAGGCAGGCGATGCGCACCTGCGCTTCGACCAGCGCTTTCGGCTCCGGTTCACGCAACAACTGCTGGCGTACGCGCAAGCTCGCGCTGCGCAGGTCCTCGATCGCGACCGTCGCACTCAGGAGGTCGTCCAGCCGTGCCGGCGCATTGAACGCGAGTTCCATGCGATGCACCACGAAGACGATGCCTTCCTGCTCGCGCAGTCGCTGCTGGCCGATGCCGGACGCACGGAACCACTCGCTGCGCGCACGCTCGAGGAAGTGCAGGTAGCGCGCATGATAGACGACTCCGCCGGCGTCGGTGTCTTCCCAGTAGACGCGGCAGGGCCAGGCGAACACAGGCCGGGAATGGAGAATCGGGAATCGGGAATGGTTCAAAAGCACTCCGATCAGCAATGGGTGGATGGGTGAAGAGAGACTGCTCGCTATTCCCTATTCCCTATTCCCCATTCCCGATTCCCTGCTCTCGAACAGATCCTCCGCCCCCACCCTTCGCGGCGGCGCCAGCCCGAAATGGCGCCAGCACTTGTTCGTCACCATGCGTCCGCGCGCGGTGCGCACGAGGAAGCCCTGCTGGATCAGGAACGGCTCGAGCACATCCTCGATCGTGCCGCGCTCCTCGCTGATCGCCGCAGCGAGGGATTCGACGCCGACCGGTCCGCCGTCGAAGTTCTCGATGATCGTCGTCATGAGGCGCCGGTCGAGCGCGTCGAAGCCTTCGGCATCGACCTTGAGCATCTCCAGCGCCGCGCTCGCCGCGTCGCGCGTGATCGTGCCGCCCGCCTTGACCTCGGCGTAGTCGCGTACGCGCCGGAGCAGGCGGTTGGCGATGCGCGGCGTGCCGCGCGCGCGGCGCGCGATCTCGGTCGCGCCGTCGGGGTCGCAGGCGATGCCGAGGATCTTCGCCGCGCGGCGCACGATCGCGGTGAGTTCGAGCGGGCTGTAGAACTCCAGCCGCTGCACGATGCCGAAGCGGTCGCGCAACGGCGCGGTGAGCAGGCCCGCGCGCGTGGTCGCGCCGATCAGCGTGAACGGCGGCAGATCGAGCTTGATCGAGCGCGCCGCCGGCCCCTCGCCGATCATGATGTCGATCTGGAAGTCTTCCAGTGCCGGGTAGAGTACCTCTTCGACGATCGGCGAGAGGCGGTGGATCTCGTCGACGAACAGCACGTCGCGCGGCTGCAGGTTGGTCAGCAGCGCGGCGAGGTCACCCGGCCGCTCGAGCACCGGACCCGAGGTCGAGCGCAGGTTGACGCCGAGCTCGTTCGCGATCACGTGCGACAGCGTCGTCTTGCCGAGCCCGGGCGGGCCAAAGATCAATACGTGGTCGAGCGCCTCGCTGCGCCGGCGCGCCGCCTCGATGTAGATGCCGAGCTGCTCGCGCACGGTCGCCTGGCCGAGGTATTCGTCGAGCCGCTGCGGGCGGAGGGTCGCCTCGGCGAGGTCGTCTTCGCGCGTGGCGCTGGCGGAGGTGAGGCGGTCCATCGAGAGCCGGGAATGGGAATGGGGAATGGTCGACGACGGATTATCGTCGCCTTTCCGGAGTGACGATAGCAGCGTCCCTCCGGCATCGCAGCGACCGTTCATCAAGGCCGGGCTTCACCATTCCTATTCCCGTTCCCCATTCCCGGCCCTCAGATCTCCACCTGCGTCCCCAATTCGATCAGCCGGTTGCCGGGGATCTGGAAGAACGCGGTCGCCGGGATCGCATTGCGCTGCATGAAGGCGAACAGCTTGTCGCGCCAGAGCGCCATGCCGGGTCGGTCGGTCGCGACGATGCTTTCGCGGCTGAGGAAGAAGGTCGTGTCCATCATGTCGAACGGCTGGCCACAGTTGGTGACCGTTTCGAGCATGTTCGGCACGTCCGGGTCCTCGGCGAAGCCGAAGCGCAACGTCACGCGGTAGAAGTCGTCGCCGAGCGGCTCGACGCCGACGCGCTCGTCGTTCTCGGCGATCGGCGTGTCGACGGTCTCCACCGTGAGCATCACGTTGCGTTCGTGCAGCACCTTGTTGTGCTTGAGGTTGTGCAGCAGCGCGTGCGGCACGCCCTCCTGGTTCGCGGTGAGGAACACCGCGGTGCCCGGCACCCGCAGCGGCGGATGCGCGACGATCGAGGCAATGAACGGCTCCAGCGCGAGGCCGCCGTGCTTGATCTCGCGCACGACGAGTTCGCGGCCACGGCGCCAGGTCGCCATCAGGGTGAAGATCACCGTGCCGAGCACGAGCGGGAACCAGCCGCCATGCTCGACCTTGTCCGCATTGGCGGTCAGGAAGGCCAGATCGACGAACAGGAACAGGATGCCGACCAGCGCGACGCGCGCACGGGTCCAGTTCCACATGCGGCGGAACACGATCATGACGAGGATCGAGTCGATCGTCATCGTGCCGACCACGGCGATGCCATAGGCGGCGCCGAGGTTGTCCGACGAGCGGAAACCGACCACTACCGCGAGCGTGAGCACGAGCAGCATGCGGTTGATCCACGGCAGGTAGATCTGTCCCATCTGTTCGTGCGAGGTGTGGCGCACCTGCATGCGCGGCAGGAAACCGAGCTGGATCGCCTCGCGCGTGACCGAGAACGCACCCGAGATGACTGCCTGCGAGGCGATTACCGCCGCCGCGGTCGCGAGCACGATCATCGGCACGAGCAGCATCGGCGGCACCATCAGGAACAGCGGGTTCTCGGCCGCCTTCGGGTCGGCGATCAACAGCGCGCCCTGGCCGAAGTAGTTGAGCACGAGCGCGGGCAGCACGAAGCCGAACCACGACCAGCGGATCGGCTTCTTGCCGAAGTGGCCCATGTCCGCATACAGCGCCTCCGCGCCGGTGATCGCGAGGATGACCGTGCCGAGCGTGAAGAACGCGGTCCAGCGCGCCTGCGCGAAGAACTCGATCGCATAATACGGCGACAGCGCGCGCAGCACGGCGGGGTGCTGCGCGACGTGCCATACGCCGAGCACGGCGAGCGCGAGGAACCACAGGATCATCACCGGCGCGAATACCGCGCCGACCTTGCCGGTGCCGCGGTTCTGGAATGCGAACAGGCCGACGATGATCAGCGCCGACAGCGGCACGACCCAGTGCGCGAGGCCGGGCGCGAGCACCTCCATGCCCTCGACCGCGCCGAGCACCGAGATCGCGGGCGTGATCACGCCGTCGCCGAAGAACAGCGCGGCACCGAACAGGCCGAGCACGACGATCCACCAGCGCGCGCGCTGGCTCGATCGCACGCTGCGCTGGGCAAGCGCGGTCAGCGCCATGATGCCGCCCTCGCCCTTGTTGTCGGCGCGCATGATGAAGCCGGCGTACTTGACCGAAACCACGAGGATCAGCGACCAGAACACGAGCGAGAGGACGCCGAGCACGTTCGCCGTGGTCGGCGGCGCACCGTGCACGCCGAACGTCTGCTTGATCGTGTAGAGCGGACTCGTGCCGATGTCGCCGTAGACGACGCCGATCGCACCGAGCACGAGTGCGCGCGTGCGAGTGCCGACGTCGTCGCCGTTACCGATGTCCTCTCTCATGACAGCTCTCTCTTCAGCGCAGCGCCGCCTTGAGCGCCTTGCGGATGATGTCTTCGGCACGATCGCCGGGGGCGGCCGCGTCGCGCACGAGGCGCGTGACTTCGGCCGGCTTGTAGCCGAGCGCCTGCAGCGCGACGCCCGCTTCGGTGACCGGATCGACCGCGCCGGGCATGCCGCCGATCGCGACGGGCATGCCGCCCGCGAGGCCATCGACGCGATCGCGCAGTTCCACCACCATGCGCTCGGCGGTCTTCTTGCCGATGCCCGGGATGCGCGTGAGCGCGGTGATGTCGCCGCCCTGCACGAGCCGCGCGAACTCGTCGACGCTGACCCCCGAAAGCACCGACAGCGCGATCTTCGCGCCGACGCCGGACACCTTCTGCAGCGTGCGGAACAGGCTGCGTTCGGCCTCGCGCAGGAAACCGTACAGCGCGACCGTGTCTTCCTTGACCGCGTAGTGCGTGCACAGGCTCACTTCGCGGCCCAGCTCGGGCAGGTCGAAGAACGTCGACATCGGCGCCTCGAGTTCGTAGCCGACGCCACCGACGTCGACCACCAGCCACGGCGGCTGCTTCGCGACGAGCACGCCCTTGAGCCGCCCGATCATCGACGCCTCCTCCACGCTTCGCGCGGCAGGCCGAGCCGCTGCAGGCTCGAACGCGTGTGCGCGTGGGCGAGCGCGATCGCGAGCGCGTCGGCCGCATCGGCCTGCAGCCTGCCCGGCACCTGCAGCAGCAGGCCGACCATGTGCTGCACCTGCGCCTTGTCGCCCGCACCGGTGCCGACCACCGCCTGCTTCACTTCGCGCGCGGCGTACTCGGCGACGCCGAGGCCGTGGTGCATCACCGCGCAAATCGCCGCACCTCGTGCCTGGCCGAGCTTGAGCGCGGAATCGGCATTGTGCGAGACGAATACGCGCTCGATCGCGACTTCATGCGGCGCGTACTCGGCGACGATCGCGCCGATGCCATCGAAGATGCGCTTGAGGCGCGCCGCGAATGTGTCGTCCTCGCCGTCCAGCACCTTGAGCGCAGTATGGAACACGTGGCGCGAACGCCCGGCCGGATCGACGTCAATGATGCCGATGCCGGTGCGCTGGCTGCCGGGGTCGATGCCGAGGATGCGCACGACCGCGAGCGCTGGCTGGAGAGCAGTGATCGACACGATCCCGTTGGCTCGGCGAGAGAGGGGGAGTCTAGCGCAGCGGTCAGGGCGGCGTCGGCGCGAACTGCCCCGCGCGCAGGAACGCGACGGTGAGGTCGGCGACTTCGGACGAGAACAGCAGCCCCGTATGCGACGCGGCGACCGTGCGATGGTCGGCGATGCCGGCGAGCTGCGTCTCCTCCACCGATACCGTGCCGTCGTGCGGCGCGACGAGCGGGCCGAGCGTGATGCCGAGGCCGAACGGCAGCTTGCCGGCGATGACGCCGACGCGGCGCGAGCCCTTCCATGCGTCGACGCCTTCGAGCAGCGGCTCCGCACTCTGTCCGAGCAGGAGGCGCCCGCCCGGAAAACCGGTCAGTGCGCGCGCCACCGCGCTGCCGCGCAGCGGCGGCCCGATGCAGACGATGCCGCCCTTCGGCAGGCCACGCACGCCGCGCGTCGCTTCGAGCGCGACCAGCGAACCCAAGCTGTGGCCGACCAGGTGCACCGCGTCCGCGTCCTGCGCCTGCATGCGTTCGCGAAGGCGCGTCACCGCGGGCTGGATGCCACGGAATACGCTCGCGTAGTCGATCGTCTCGACCGAATAACCGGCTTGGCGCAGCCGCCGCGCGAGCGGCAGCAAGGTGATGCCGCGCATCCAGATGCCGTGCAGCAGGATCACGTGCTCGCGCGGCGCGGACTCGACCGCGCGCGGCGTACGCGCCGCGCGCGAATCGATCGGCCGGCGCGACGCGCGACTCATTCCGCCTTGCGCTCCGCGACGCGGATGTGCACCTCGGCGAGCTGGGCCTCCGGCACCGGCGACGGCGCACCGGTCATGAGGCATTGCGCACTCGTCGTCTTCGGGAATGCGATCACGTCGCGGATCGACTCGGTGCCCGCCATCAGCGCGGCGATGCGGTCGATGCCGAAGGCGATGCCGCCGTGCGGCGGCGCGCCGTACTTGAGCGCGTCGAGCAGGAAGCCGAACTTGGCCTCCGCCTCCTCGGCGCCGATGCCGAGCAGTTCGAACACCGCGCTCTGCATCTGCGGGCGATGGATGCGGATCGAGCCGCCGCCGATCTCGTTGCCGTTGAGCACCATGTCGTAGCCACGCGAGACCGCGGCCTTCGCGTTCGCGCGCAGGTCGTCGATGCTGTTGACCGCGGGTGCGGTGAACGGGTGATGCAGGGCGACGTAGCGCTTTTCCTCGTCGTCCCACTCGAACATCGGGAAGTCGGTGACCCACAGCGGCGCCCAGCCCTCGGCGACGAGGCCGAGGTCCTTGCCGAGCTTGAGCCGCAGCGCGCCCATGAAATCCGACGCGGTCTTGTACGTCGCCGCGCCGAAGAAGACCGCATCGCCGGTCTGCGCGCCGGTCGCCTGCATGATCGCCGCGAGCGTGGCGTCGTCGAGGAACTTGGCGATCGGCGAGTTGATGCCCTCGCGCCCCGTCGCCGCGTCCTCGACCTTCATCCAGGCGAGGCCCTTGGCACCGTACTTCGCCGCGTGCGCCGCGTAGTCGTCGATCTGCTTGCGCGAGAACTGCGCGCCGCCCGGTGCGCGCAGCGCGACGACGCGGCCGTCGGCATGGTTCGCCCAGTCGGTGAATACCTTGAACTCGCAGCCCTTCACGAGCTCGGCGACGTCGGTGAATTCCATCGCGATGCGCAGGTCCGGCTTGTCCGACCCGTAGCGGCGCATCGCGTCGGCGTACGTCATGCGCGGGAACGGGCTCGCGAGTTCGACGCCGATCGTTTCGCGGAAGACGACGCGGATCATCTCCTCGACCGTGTCCTGCACGTCGCGCTCGGACACCCACGCGAACTCCATGTCGAGCTGGGTGAACTCGAGCTGGCGGTCCGCACGCAGCGCCTCGTCGCGGAAACAGCGCGCGATCTGGTAGTAGCGGTCGAAGCCCGCCATCATGAGGATCTGCTTGAACAGCTGCGGCGATTGCGGCAACGCGTAGAACTCGCCCGGATGCATGCGCGCCGGCACGAGGAAGTCGCGCGCGCCTTCGGGCGTCGCCTTCGTCAGGATCGGGGTTTCGATGTCCTGGAAACCGCGCGCGTCGAGCCAGCGGCGCAGCGCCTGCACGAGGCGGATGCGCGTGCGCATCATCTGCTGCATCTCGGGACGGCGCAGGTCGAGATAACGGTACTTGAGGCGGATGTCCTCGCCCGGGTTCTCGTGCGCATGGAACGGCAGCGGCTCGGCCTTGTTGAGCAGCTCGATCTTCGTCGCGACGACTTCGACGCGGCCGGTGCGGATCTTCGCATTGACCGCTTCGCGCTTGCGCACGACGCCAGTCACGCGCAGGCAGTCCTCGTAGCCGACCGCGGCCGCGGCGGCGAGCACCTCGGCATTGCCGTCGGTGTCGGCGGGTTCGGCGACGATCTGCACGATGCCTTCGTGGTCACGCAGGTCGATGAAGCAGAGCCCGCCGAGGTTACGGGCGACGTCGGCCCAACCGCAGAGGGTCACGGTCCGGCCGATCAGCGCCTCGTCGACGAGGCCGCACTAGTGTGTGCGCATGGAAGTCCGCTGGCGCCGGCGCGGCGCGTAATCAGGCGCGGAATGCTACGGAGGTTCGTGCTGCGCCGCAATGCGGCGCGGGCCCAAATGAAACGCCCGCCAGATGGCGGGCGTTTCCCGGATCGGTCGATGCCCGGCTCAGCGCCAGCGGCGGTTGACCATGAATTCGGCGTCGCAGCCGCCGTTGACCCAGATGCCCGCGCGGTTCCAGCCCCAGTTCTGTCCTTCCACGCAGCGCGTGTTGGAGATCTGGCGCGCGATGCGCACATCGCTGCCACGGCCGGTGTCGACCTGACACATGCGATAGCGATAGTCCTCGCTGCCGCAGCGGACGCGGATCGCCGTGTCCCAGCCCGGACCCGGGCGCCAGTCGCCGCCACCGCCGTGGTGGTCGCCACCGCCTGACCAGCGGCGCTGCACGCGGAACACGCCTTCGCAGCCCTCGTTCACCCAGATGCCGGCACGGTTCCAGCCCCAGTTGCGGCCTTCGCGGCACGGCGTCTTGGAGATCTGGCGGACCAGGCGCACGTCGCTGCCGCGGCCGGTATCGACCTGGCACATGCGATAGCGA
The DNA here is from genome assembly GCF_051958935.1 of Dokdonella sp. GTDB lineage: Bacteria > Pseudomonadota > Gammaproteobacteria > Xanthomonadales > Rhodanobacteraceae > Dokdonella_A. The sequence goes on from NZ_JBQCFP010000108.1 coordinate 37,283, forward strand.
TAGTCGTCGCTGCCGCAACGCACGTCGATGTCGCGATCCCAATCCGGGCCCGGACGCCAGTCGTCGTATTGCGCGGGGGCGGCGGCGAATGCCTGCACGAGCGGTTGCGGAGCGGGTGCGGCGGTGAGCGTGGCACACGCGGACGTCAGCACGAGCGCGATGATTCCTTGGGTTGCCTTGAACATGACCTACTCCCCGGTCGTGGTGAATAACGTCCCGGAGTCTAGATGATCTTCATGAACGGAATCGAAGCGCGCGTCAGGACGCCGCACCGCCGTCGCTTTTCGCCGCGGGCTTGGCCTCGACCTTCGGTTCGGACTTGGACTCGGCCTTGGGTGCGTCGTCCTTGGCGGCCAGGTTGCGCTTGGTGTCGCCGTCCTTCTTGAAGTCGGTCTCGTACCAGCCGCTGCCGGCGAGGCGGAACGCAGGCGCGGTCAGGCGGCGCTTCACGCGCGGCTGGCCGCACTCCGGACAGTCGACGGGGTCGGGATCGGACAATTTCTGCAGGCGATCGAACACGGCTTGGCAGGCGGAACATTCGAATTCGTAGATCGGCATACGGAAACTTCCATCGGACGTGGCATGGCGCCGGCGCGGCGCCGAAACGGCGTGCAGCATGCGGGCATGCCGGGGAATTACAAGTACCAGCACCACCCGCGGATGGCTGCGGCGCCTACGCGGGGGCGACGATCGCCTGGCCGCGGGCGCCGCCTGCGCGCCCGCGCCCAGCGCTGGTTACGCGCCGGAAAACACGAGGCGCCCGCCTTCCGCATCGACGCGCACCGTCTCCCCGGGCCGGAAGCGGCCCTCGAGGATCTCCCGCGCCAGCGGGTTCTCGAGCTGCTGCTGGATCGCGCGCTTGAGCGGGCGCGCACCGTAGACCGGGTCGAAGCCGACATTGCCGAGCAGGTCGAGCGCCTTGTCGCTGATCGCGAGGCCGAGCTGCCGCTCGCCCAGGCGCTTTTCGAGGTAGGCGATCTGGATGCGCGCGATCTGCCGGATCTGGCCCTTGTCGAGCGCGCGGAACACGACGATCTCGTCGAGGCGGTTGATGAACTCGGGTCGGAAGTGCGCCTGCACGACGCCCATCACCGCCGCCTTCATCTGCGTGTACTGCGCCTCGTCGTCGCCGGCATACTCCTGGATGTACTGCGAGCCGAGGTTCGAGGTCATCACGATGACCGTATTGCGGAAATCCACCGTGCGCCCCTGGCCGTCAGTGAGGCGGCCATCGTCGAGCACCTGCAGCAGGATGTTGAAGACGTCATGGTGCGCCTTCTCGACCTCGTCGAGCAGGATCACGCTGTAGGGGCGGCGTCGCACCGCTTCGGTGAGGTAACCGCCTTCCTCGTAGCCGACATAGCCGGGCGGCGCGCCGATCAGGCGGCTCACGGAGTGCTTCTCCATGAACTCGCTCATGTCGATGCGCACCATCGCGTCCTCGCTGTCGAACAGGAAACCCGCGAGCGCCTTGCACAGCTCGGTCTTGCCGACGCCGGTGGGGCCGAGGAACAGGAACGAGCCGTTCGGGCGGTTCGGATCGGACAGCCCCGCGCGCGAACGGCGGATCGCATCGGCGACCGCGCGCACCGCTTCATCCTGGCCGACGACGCGCTTGTGCAGCTCGTCCTCCATGCGCAGCAGCTTTTCGCGCTCGCCTTCGAGCATCTTCGACACCGGGATGCCGGTCCAGCGCGAGACGACTTCGGCGATCTCCTCCGCGGTGACCTTGTCCTGCAGCAGGGTGAAGCCCTTCGTCTCGGCTTCCTGCGCGGCCTTCAGCTCTTTGTCCAGTTCCGGCAGGCGGCCGTACTGGATCTCGCTCATCTTCGCGTAGTCCTGCCGGCGCTGCGCGGCCTCGAGTTCGAGCCGCGCCTGTTCGATCTGCTCCTTGATCTTCGTCGCGCCCTGCAAGGTCGCCTTCTCGCTCTTCCACACTTCCTCGAGGTCGGAGTATTCGCGTTCGAGAGACGCGATCTCCTGCTCGAGGTCGGCGAGGCGCTGCCTGGATTCCTTGTCCTTCTCCTTCCTGAGCGCCTCGCGCTGGATCTTCAGCTGGATCAGGCGGCGCTCCTTTCGGTCGAGTTCCTCCGGCTTGGAGTCGATTTCCATGCGGATGCGCGAGGCGGCCTCGTCCATGAGGTCGATCGCCTTGTCCGGCAGCTGGCGGTCGGGGATGTAGCGGTGGGACAGCGTCGCCGCGGCGACGATCGCGGGGTCGGTGATCTCGACGCCGTGATGCACTGCGTACTTCTCCTTGAGCCCGCGCAGGATCGCGATCGTGTCCTCGACGCTCGGCTCGCCGACGAACACCTTCTGGAAGCGGCGCTCGAGCGCGGCATCCTTCTCGATGTACTTGCGGTACTCGTCGAGCGTGGTCGCGCCGATGCAGTGCAGCTCGCCGCGCGCGAGCGCAGGCTTGAGCATGTTGCCCGCATCCATCGCACCCTCGGCCTTGCCGGCGCCGACCATCGTGTGCAGCTCGTCGATGAACAGGATCACCTGGCCTTCCTGCTTGGCGAGGTCGTTGAGCACGCCCTTCAGGCGCTCCTCGAATTCGCCGCGGAACTTCGCGCCCGCGATCAGCGCGCCCATGTCGAGCGAGAGCACGCGCTTGTCGCGCAGGCCTTCGGGCACCTCGCCATTGACGATGCGCTGCGCGAGGCCTTCGACGATCGCGGTCTTGCCGACGCCGGGTTCGCCGATCAGCACGGGATTGTTCTTGGTACGCCGCTGCAGCACCTGGATCACGCGACGGATCTCCTCGTCGCGACCGATGACCGGGTCGAGCTTGCCCTTCTCCGAACGCGCGGTGAGGTCGATCGTGTACTTCTCGAGCGCCTGGCGCTGCTCTTCCGCGTTCTCCGACTGCACCTTCTCGCCGCCGCGGATCTTCTCGATCGCCGCCTGGATGTTCGCCTTCGTCGCGCCGGCCGCCTTCAATGCGGCCCCCGCCTCGCCGCGGTCGTCGAGTGCCGCGAGCACGAACAGCTCGGAGGCGATGAACTGGTCGCCGCGCTGCTGGGCGAGCTTGTCGGTGAGGTTGAGCAGGCGATTGAGATCGTTCGAGACGTTGATGTTGCCTTCCTGCCCGGCGACCTTCGGCAGCGCATCGAGCGCCTGGCCGATGCGCGTGCGCAGCGCCGCCACGTTCGCTCCGGCCTGGGCGAGCAGCGGCACGGTCGAACCGCCCTGCTGGTCGAGCAGCGCGGCGAGTACATGCACCGGCTCGAGCATGTTGTTGTCGCGCCCGACGGCGAGCGACTGCGCGTCGGCGAGCGCCTGCTGGAAGCGCGAAGTGAGTTTGTCCATTCGCATGGTGGCGGAGGTCCTGTTCGATGGGGTGGGCCGCGGCGGGCGGCCGTATGGCGCGAAAATGCGGCTCGCCGCGCGGCGATTCAAGCCGATACCCGCGCTACGATGGCGGTTTCCACGCTCCGGCCGACCCATGCGACGACCCGCCGCACGCCCATTCCGGATCGTCGTCCTCGGCGGCTATGGGCTGTTCGGCACGCGCATCGTCCGCGGCCTCGCCGGCGACGAAGGCCTCGAACTCGTGGTCGCCGGCCGCGATGCGGGACGCGCGCGACGTTTCGCCGACGAACTCGCGCGGGCCGGCGCTCGAGCGGCGATCGCCTCGACGGCGTTGGACGTCGAGGCGCGCGATTTCGCGGAGCGCCTCGCCGCGCTCGCCCCCGCGCTGGTCGTGCATACGGCCGGGCCGTTCCAGGGTCGCGACTATGGCGTCGCGCGCCTGACGCTGGCGCTCGGTGCGCACTACCTCGACCTCGCCGACGGCCGCACCTTCGTTGCCGGCTTCGGCGCGCTCGATGCCGAAGCGCGCGCAGCAGGCCGCCGCGCGGTCAGCGGCGCGAGCAGCGTGCCCGGACTGAGCGGGGCCGTGGTCGCCGCGTTCGCCGGCGAGTTCGGCAGGCTCGACGCGATCGAAACGGCGATCAGCCCGGGCAACCGGACGCCACGCGGCCTCGCCACGACGCGCGCGATCCTCGGGTACGTCGGCCGTCCGTATCCGGTGCTCGATCGCGGGCGCTGGCAACGCGCGCACGGCTGGCAGTCGCTGCGCCGATTGCGCGTACCCGATGTCGGCACGCGCTGGCTCGCGCGCTGCGAGGTGCCCGACCTGTCACTGCTCCCGGAGCGGCATCCGACGCTGCGCAGTTGCGATTTTCGCGCCGGCCTCGAGCTGCGACGCATGCATTTCGGCCTCTGGCTCGCATCCTGGGCCGTGCGTGGCGGGGTTGTGCACGACTTCGCGCGGCAGGCGCCGAAGTTGCTCGCGCTGAGCGAGCGCTGGCTCGCCGTAGGCAGCGACATCGGCCTGATGCAGATCGACTTGCGCGGCGTCGATCGCGAGGGCGTGCCGCGGCACCTGCGCTGGCGCCTGGTCGCGGCGCACGGCGACGGGCCGCAAGTGCCGGCGACCGCGGCAAACATACACGCGCGCAAGCTCGCGCGCGGCGAGCTGCCCGGCGGCGGCGCCGGCGCCTGCCTGGACCTCTTCACGCTCGACGAGTGCCTCGCCGCGCTCGATGGCTACGCGATCACCACGATCATCGAGAAGGTTTGACGGCGGCACGCCTGGCGCGCGTTCCGCCTGAAGACATGCATGCGGATGGGCAGCGGCGCGTGGATCGAGCGCAGCGCGAGTCCTGCCGCGGGATGCGATACCGCCCGGTCGCGTGCAGGCGGCAGCACGCCCTGCGACGTCCGCGCGGATGGACGCGTAGGCTCACTCCCGCCGTCCGACATCACGAAGCCTCGGTGCGAGCCTATCCGCCGACGTCGAGCCAGCCGCGGTAGCGCACCAGCAGCCCCGCGATCGGGAGCGCAGCAGTGACCTCGAACGTGTAGCGCCCGCCGCCGTCCGCCTCGCGCGCAGCCACCGCGCTGAACCAGCGCGCCGGCAGCGGCAGGCCTAGGGCGCTTGCCCTTACGACGGTCCATTCGAGCGCGCCGCCGCGCGCCACGAGGCGGAACACGAAGGTGGCTGCGCCGAGTCGTTCATGCAGCAGTCCACCCTGCTCCCACAACCGCGACCGCATCACGTGTGCGCCGACATGGCGCGACCAGCACTCCCCGACCGCGTCGGGCGCGATCTCCACTTCGATCGGTCCGCGCCCCGCGGGCGGCAGGCGCGTCGCCCATGCGCAGAGGGCAGCGAGCGGATGGCGGCCACGCTCGACCTCGACCTCGCCCGCGTAGCGACGCGTACCCGTGTCGAGGTGCAGCTCGCGCACGCGCGGGCCGAGCGTATCGAACGCGCTGCCGAGCAGGCGCTCGAACAGCGTCACGGCGCGATCCACACCCGCGATGCGAAGCGGCCGGTGTCGCGCTCGCGACGGTACGAATAGAAGCGCGCGTCGGTGAAGGTGTCGAAACCGCCGCCATGCACGCTTCCCACGCCCGCCCGGGTGAGGCGCCGCCGCGCGAGGGCGGCGAGGTCGCACAGCCAGTGGCCGGGGCGTGTCGGCGCGAACCAGGCGGCGGCGCCCGCGTCCGCCGCGACGAACGCATCGCGCACCTCGGCGCCGACTTCGTACGCGCGCGCGCCGATCGCCGGGCCGATCCACGCATGCACCCGCGCGCCACCGAAGCGCCCGAGCGTCGCCTCGAGCACGCCGGCCGCGAGCCCGCGCCAGCCCGCGTGCGCCGCGGCGACCGCATCGCCGTCGGCGCTGCAGAACAACACCGGGAGGCAGTCGGCGGTGAGGATCGCGAGTACGGTGCCGGCCGTGCGCGTGACCGACGCATCGGCGTCGCGGTCGCGCTCGCCGGCATCGGCATCGAGCACGTCGATGCCGTGTACCTGGCGCAGCCACAGCGGCGCCGACGGCAGGCCGAGCAGCGGCAGCAGCGACGCGCGATTGGCGGCGACCGCCTGCGCCGAATCGCCGCTGCGACCGCCTAGATTCAGGTGCTCGAACGGCGGCAGCGAATGCCCGGGCAATTGCCGCGTCGTGACGCAGGCGCGCACGTTCGCGGGCGCCGGCCAGTCCGGCGTGATCACGCCTTCGATCGGCACGGACATCGGCACGCGCTCAGCCGTTTTCCTTCGTGTCCGCGCGCAACGCCGCCAGCAGCGCCTCCATGTCGGCCGGGCGCTCCGCCTCGATCGCGACCGGCTTGCCGCTCTTCGGATGGGCGAACTCGAGCTTCTCCGCATGCAGCGCCTGGCGCCTGAAGCCGCGCAACGCGGCGGTGAGTTCCGGTGTGGCGCCCTTGGGCAGCTTCAGCAGGCCGCCGTACTGCGCGTCACCGACCAGCGGGTGGCGCACGTAGGCCATGTGCACGCGGATCTGGTGCGTGCGCCCCGTCTCGAGCCGGCACTCGACCAGGGTCATCGCACGGAATCGCTCACGCACGCGGTAGTGCGTGATCGCCTCCCGGCCGTCTTCGCGCACGGCCTGCTTCAGGCGGTCGTGCGGGTGCCGACCGATCGGCTCGTCGACGCGCCCGCCGGCGACCATCGCGCCGTAGACGATCGCCGCGTACTGGCGGTGGACGTCGCGCTCGGACAATTGCTCGACCAGCGCGGTGTGCGCGCGCAGCGTGCGCGCGACGACCATCAGGCCCGAGGTGTCCTTGTCGAGGCGATGCACGATGCCGCCGCGCGGGATCTCGGCGAGCTTGGGATCATGGTGCAGCAGCGCATTCTGCAGCGTACCCGCGGGATTGCCCGCGCCCGGATGCACGACCAGCCCGGGCGGCTTGTTGACGACGATGACCTCGGCATCCTCGTAGCGGATGTCGAGCGGGATCTCCTCTGCCTGCGCGCCGATCTCGCGCTCCATCCGCACGTCGAGCTCGATCGCCTCGCCGCCGCGCAGGATCTGCCGCGGCGCGACGACTTCCCCATCGAGGCGCACGGCGCCGGCCTTGATCCAGGCGGTCAGGCGCGAGCGCGAATAGTCCGGGAAGATCTCGGCGAGCGCCTGGTCGAAACGGCGCCCGGCGAGTGTGTCGGGAACGGTGGCGGCGAGGCGCGACGCGCTGGGCGTCGGCTCGTTCAGGCTCGATTGGGGTTCGCTCATGCTCGGGAATGCCGGATGGCGGCGCTTCCAGCGCCGGCGGGGTTTCAGGTTATGATCGGTGTTTCGCGCGGCGCGTGGTAGCGTCGCCGGCCGGTCGATCCGGCGGACCCGGCCTGCGGCCGGACCCATCCCATCCGTCCATCATCGCAGAGCCTGCCACCCGCATGCGAGTCTCCTCCAGTTTCCGCCCCATCCTGCGCCTCGTCCTGCTCGCGCTCATCGTCGCGCTCGCCGGCTGCTCCCTGTTCCATCGCGGCAAGAAGGGCGACCCGATGGACACGCTGTCGGTCGAACAGCTCTACCAGCAGGGCAACGAGGCGCTGCAGTCGGGCAACAACGACTATGCGGTGCGCTCGTTCCAGCGCCTCATCGCGCGCTTCCCGTTCGGCCCGTACACCGAGCAGTCGCAGCTCAACCTCGCCTACGCGCAGTACAAGTCGGACAAGCCCGACGACGCGTATTCGACCGTCAACCGCTTCATCAAGACCTATCCGACGCACCGCCATATCGACTACGCGTACTACCTGCGTGGCCTGATCAACTTCAGCCGCTCGGGCGGTTTCCTCGAACGCTACGTCGGCCTCGACATGACGCAGCGCGACCAGGCCAACCTGCGCCAGTCGTTCGACGACTTCGGCGCGCTCGTCACGCGCTATCCGCAGAGCCGCTACGCGCCGGACGGGCGCCAGCGCATGGTCCACCTGCGCAACATGATGGCGCAGTCGGACCTCAACATCGCGCTGTTCTACCTCAAGCGCGGCGCCTACGTCGCCTCGTCCAATCGCGCCAAGTCGATCATCGAAACCTATCCGCAGACGCCGCAGGCGGGTGATGCGCTCGCGATCATGGTGAAGAGCTACCACGAACTCGGCCAGGACAAGCTCGCCGACGACGCCAAGCGCGTGCTTGAGCTCAACTACCCCGACCATCCGTCGCTGCAGGGTCGCTGGCCGCGGTACCGCTCCAACTGGTGGAAGCTGATCCCGCTGCAGAACCGGGGTTGATGCCGACGGTACGCGCGCGGCGCGCATCGCCCAGCGACCGGCGCCCGCTTTTTTGGGTCGGGGGACTCAGCGCCAGCCCGACGTGATCGGATAACGACGTTCGCGGCCGAATGCGCGCCGCGATACTTTCGGGCCCGGCGCCGCCTGCTGGCGCTTCCATTCGCCGATGCGCACGAGCCTGAGCACGCGCTCGACGGTCGCGGCATCGAAGCCGGCACGCACGATGTCCTCGCGCGACTGCTCCTGGTCGACGTGGCGCAGCAGGATGGCGTCGAGCACGTCGTACGGCGGCAGCGAGTCCTGGTCGGTCTGGTTCTCGCGCAGTTCCGCCGACGGCGGTCGCGAGATCACCGCGGGCGGGATCACCGGCGTGCCGGCGACCGCGTTGCGCCAGCGCGCGAGCGCGAATACCTCGGTCTTGTAGAGGTCCTTGATCGGCGCGTAGCCGCCGCACATGTCGCCGTAGATCGTCGCGTAGCCGACCGCGTACTCGCTCTTGTTGCCGGTGGTCAGCACGAGGCCGTGGAAGCGGTTCGACAGCGCCATCAGGATCGCGCCGCGGCAGCGTGACTGCAGGTTTTCCGGCGTCACGTCGCCCGCCGGCGCGGGCGCCGGATCGAACGCGTCGAAGGCGGGACCGAGTGCGTCGAGGAAGCCGCCGAAGGGCGCTTCGATCGGCACCGTGACGAGCCGCACGCCGAGCGCGCGCGCCTGCTCCTCGGCCAGGTCGTTGCTGAGGCCGGAGGTGTAGCGCGACGGCAGGCGCACGCCGACGACCTTGTCCGCGCCGAGCGCGTCGACGGCGACGGCGAGCACGAGCGCGGAATCGATGCCACCGGACAGGCCGATCCATACGCGCTCGAAACCGTTCTTGACGCAGTAGTCACGCGTCCCGCGCACGATCGCGCGCCAGGCGAGCGCGTCGCGGCTTTCGTCGTCCTCGACCGGCCATGCCACGGGGGTGAAGCGACGCGTGGCCGCGTCGTAGTCGGCGACGAGCCAGTGGTCCTCGAAGGCGCGCGCGGCCGGATGGACGTGGCCGTCGCCGTCGGCGAGCACCGACGCACCGTCGAACACGACGGCGTCCTGGCCGCCGACGGTGTTGAGGTAGGCGACGCCGACACCGCGACCGTCGCGCTGCGATTCCTGCACGCGCTCGGCGAGCAGCGCGTCGCGCTGCGCATGCTTGTCGCGTTCGAACGGCGAGGCATTCGGCACCAGCACGAGCTCGGCGCCGGCGGCGACCGTGCCCGCGAACGGCTCGGCGAACCACAGGTCCTCGCAGATGACGAGGCCTACGCGTACGCCACGGACGTCGAACACGCAGTCGTCGCGGTCGGGGTCGACGTCGAAATAGCGCCGCTCGTCGAAAACGGCGTAGTTGGGCAGTTCGCGCTTGCGGTACGTCGCGGCGATCGCGCCGCCGTCGAGCACGCTCGCCGCGTTGTAGACGATCGCGCCGGCCGCCTGCGGCCAGCCGACGACGGCGACGATGCCGTGCGTCGCTGCCGCGATGCGTTGAAGTGCGGCCTCGCATTCCGCGAGGAAGCTCGGCCGCAGCAGCAGGTCCTCGGGCGGGTAGCCGCAGAGCGCGAGTTCCGGAAACAGCACGAGGTCGGCGCGGTGCAGGTCGCGCGCCTCGGCGATCAGCGCGGCGATGCGCGCCTCGTTGCGCGCGACGGCGCCGACCGGAAAATCGAACTGGGCCAGGGCGATGCGGAGTGTCGACATGCGGCGTGCGGAGGATGACGGGGGCAGCCATTGTACGGCCGCCCCGCATCCTTACCCGCATCGCTACGGGATGCCCGTCGCCACGTTCACCGTCGCCGTGGCCGTGCCCCCGCGACCGTCGCTGATCGTGTAGGTGAACGTCGCCGCACCGAGGAATCCATTGGGTGCCCACGTGACCGTGTTGCCCGTGATGGCGACCGTGCCGGCCGGTCCGCCGGCCGCGGCGATCGGCTGCGTCACAGCGATGATCGTCAATGGATCGCCATCGGGATCGCTGTCGTTGGCGAGCACCGCGATCACGGTCTGGTTGAGGTTGCCCGTGTCGTCGACCGCGACCGGCGGCTGGTTCGGCGCGGGCGCGACCACCACGGTCACGAAAGCGGTCGCGCTGCCGCCGCGGCCGTCGCCGATCGTGTAGGAGAAGCGATCGACGCCGCTGAATCCTGCCGCAGGCGTGTAGACCACGGTGTTGCCGGCGATCGCGGCGGTGCCGTCCAGCGGCGCGCCGACGCTCGCGATGACGAGCGGATCGCCGTCGGGGTCGCTGTCGTTGGCGAGCACGGCGACCGTGACCGGTACGCCGAACGGCGTCGCCGCGGTGTCGTCCACGGCCACGGGCGGCTGGTTGGGCGCGGCACCGACGGTGACCGCGACGGTGGCGCTCGCGCCGCCGCCACGCCCGTCCGAGATCGTATAGGTGAAGCGATCGACACCGACGACGCCGGCGACGGTCGGCGTGTACGTGATCGTGCCGCCCGATACCGCGATCGTGCCGAAAGCCGGCGCGGTCGTCGCCGTGATCGTCAACGGGTCGCCATCCGGGTCGCTGTCGTTGGCGAGCACCGCGATCGGCACCGCGACGCCGAAGGTCGTGCTCGCGACATCGTCGACCGCGACCGGCGGCCGGTTCGGCGGCGCTACGACGTTGAGCGTCACGCGCGCCGTCGACGAGCCGCCGCGGCCGTCGCTGATCGTGTACGTGAACACGTCCGCACCGACGTAGCCGGCCACCGATGCGTACTGCAACTGGGTGCCGATGATCGTCGCGCTGCCGTGCTGTGGCGCGCCGACCGAAGCCAGGGACAGCACGTCGCCATCCGCATCGCTGTCGTTGGCGAGCGCGTCGACGAGCACGGGCTGGGCGGAGATCGCCGTCGCAGCGTCGTCGCGCGCGATCGGCAGGCGATTCGGCTGCGCGGCGACGACGACGGTGATCGTCGCGGTCGCGCTGCCGCCACGACCGTCATCGACCGTGTAGGTGAACGTGTCGACGCCGCTGAAGCCGGGTACGGGCCGGTAGACGACGTCGGAGCCGACGATGCTCGCGCTGCCGTGTGCGGGAGCGCCGACGCCGGCGAGCACGAGCGCGTCGCCGTCCGCATCATCGTCATTGGCCAGCACGGCGATCGTGACGGGTTGGCCGAAGCTGGTCGTCGCACGATCGTCGCGCGCGACCGGCGCCCGATTCGGGCGACCGCCGATGGTGACGGTCACGTTCGCGCTCGCATGGCCGCCGCGACCATCGCTGAGCGTGTAGGCGAACGTGTCGACACCGCTGAAACCCGCCGCGGGCGTGTAGAGGATCGTGTTGCCCGACGCGGCCGCGCTGCCGTGCGCAGGCGCGGTCACGCCGATCACGGCAAGCGCATCCCCGTCGGCGTCGCTGTCGTTGGCGACGACGTCGAGCGACACCGGAACGCCGACGGTCGTGGTCGCGGCATCGGCCTGCGCGACCGGAAAGTGATTGGTGTACTGGCGCGGGCCGTGCGTGACCTCGACGGTCTCGGTACGCGTGCGCCGGTACGATTCGACCGTGCGCGGATGGGCACTCGACGCCCGCGCGAGCGAACGCGCGATCCATGCCGGGTCTTCCAGCTGCGCGGTCGGCACGAACGCGCCGTGGCGGCCGAATTCGTAGCGCAGGAACACGGAGAGGCGGTCGTCGTCGCCCTCGCCCGCGCCGCCGCTGCGCGCGACGTGTTCGGCGAGCGCGGACAGGCCCCAGCCGCGCGTGCCGAGCGGGGTGTCGAGGCCGAACGCGAAGGTGCTCGCGCGCGCGCCATCGCCATCCTGCGTGCTCGCCCCCGCATGCACGCGCATCGCCAGCGGCTCGAACACATGGCTCACTTGCAGGCCGATCTCGGCGCCGTAGGGCTTGCGCTCGAACAGCGTCTGGATGGTGGTAGTGTCGACCTGCGTGTAGGTGCCGATGTCGTCGTCGCCGCTCGTCGTCGCCACGTCGCTGTGCACCGCATGGCCGGCGAGGCGCGCGCCGCTGATGCCGTGCGAAAGCCAGCCTTCGACCGAGAACGCGCGGCGCTCGATGCCGAAACCGAGCGTCGCCTTGCGATCGTGCTCGCCGTTCTGGTCGACCGCGAAGCTGAGCCGCGCAACCGTCGCGCGGTCCGGGTGCTCGCGCGCGGCGATCGGGTCGCCGCCCCAGAGCCAGTTGAAATCGGCTTGCGCGCCGCCGGCACCGGACTGGTCCCACCAGATCTGTCCGACCATCGCACGCGCGTTGTTGCGCGCGAACACGCCGAGCAGCTGGCCTTCGGTATGGCCCTCGCGATTGACGCCGATCGAAACGCTGCCGTCGTTGCCGACGTAGCTCAGCGGCACCGATGCATCGGTCACCGACGGCACGCCGTCGTCGTCCGGATCCTTCGGCAGGATCTGCGCGGAGGCGATGGCGGTACATGCAAGGGCAAGCAGTGGAATGAGGCGACGGCGCATGATCCCTCCCCGGACGCGGCGCGCTGGGTGTCATCCTAACGTCGTTTTGCCCCGGAGGCGGACAATTCGCCGTTCGGTTCAGGTTCGCCGGAACGCTGCGCGGGCCCAAGAGCATCGCGCGGAGTCGAAGGGCCTTCGTCCTCGAGGACGGGCGCTCGACTCCGCCGCTTCGCGTGCTGCGCTCGGCGCGAATGGAACCGTATATGCAGTGCCGGCCGGCGAAAAACAGCGCGTAGGCCGGATCAAGCCGCGCAGCGGCGGATCCGGCGCATGCGCGCCTTGATCCGCCCTACCTCGCTACCCGGCTCCGGCCCCCAGCCGTCAGCCCTGAAAAACGAAAGGCCGCGAATCACCTGCGGCCTTTCATCCGACGCGTTTGCCGCCGAAAAACCTACATCTTCGACGCGAGCGTCTTGCCGAGGTCGGCGGGCGACTTCACGGTCGTGACGCCCGCCTTCTCCAGCGCGGCGAACTTCGCCGCCGCGGTGCCCTTGCCGCCCGAGATGATCGCGCCGGCGTGGCCCATGCGCTTGCCGGCCGGCGCCGGGGCGCCGGCGATGAACGCGACCACCGGCTTCTTCACGTACTCGGCGATGAACTCGGCCGCTTCCTCCTCGGCGCTGCCGCCGATCTCGCCGACCATGATGATGCCTTCGGTCTGCGGATCGTCCTGGAACAGCTTGAGGCAGTCGATGAAGTTGAGGCCGTTGATCGGGTCGCCGCCGATGCCGATGCAGGTGGACTGGCCGAGGCCGACGTTGGTGGTCTGGAAGACCGCCTCGTAGGTCAGCGTGCCCGAACGCGACACGATGCCGACCTTGCCCGGCTTGTGGATGTGGCCCGGCATGATGCCGATCTTGCATTCGCCCGGCGTGATGATGCCGGGGCAGTTCGGCCCGATCAGGACGGTATCCGGACGCTGCTTGAGCACGTTCTTGACGCGCAGCATGTCGAGCACCGGGATGCCTTCGGTGATCGCGACGATGACCTTGATGCCGGCATCGGCCGCCTCGAGGATCGCATCGGCCGCGAACGGCGGCGGCACGAAGATCATCGACGCGTCGGCACCGGTGTCGTTGACCGCGTCGAGCACGGTGTCGTAGACCGGGAGGCCGATGTGCGTGCCACCGCCCTTGCCCGGCGTGACGCCGCCGACGAGCCTGGTGCCGTATTCCAGCGCCTGCTCGGAGTGGAACGTACCCTGCTGGCCGGTGAAGCCCTGGGTGATGACCTTGGTGTTCTTGTTGACCAAAACGCTCATGGGTTCGTGTCCTTCGCTCAGGCGGCCTTGACCGCGGCGACCGCCTTCTGCGCGGCGTCGTTGAGATCGTCGGCCGGCGTGATCGCGAGGCCGGAATTGGCGAGCAGCTCGCGGCCCTTCTCGACGTTGGTGCCCTGCAGGCGCACGACGACGGGAATCTGGAGGCCCACTTCCTTGACCGCGGCGATGATGCCCTCGGCGATGAGGTCGCAGCGCACGATGCCGCCGAAGATGTTGACGAGGATCGCCTGCACCTTGTCCGAGGACAGGATCAGCTTGAACGCCTCGGTCACGCGTTCCTTGGTCGCGCCGCCGCCGACGTCGAGGAAGTTAGCCGGCTCGCCGCCGGCGAGCTTGATCACGTCCATCGTCGCCATCGCGAGGCCGGCGCCGTTGACCATGCAGCCGATGTTGCCGTCCATCGTGACGTAGTTGAGGTTGTTCTTGACCGCGGCCGCCTCGGCCGGGTCTTCCTGCGACTCGTCGCGCATCGCGACCAGCTTCGGATGGCGGAACTCCGCGTTGTCGTCGGAGTTGACCTTGCCGTCGAGCGCCATCAGGTCGCCCGAGGCGACGATCGCGAGCGGGTTGAGCTCGACTAGCGCGAGGTCCTTCTCGTTGAAGAGCTTGTACAGGCCCAGCATGATCTTGGTCAGCTGGTTCGCCTGCTTGGCATTGAGGCCCATGTCGAACGCGAGCTTGCGGCACTGGTACGGCTGCAGGCCCTCGACGAAATCGACCTCGATCGTGTGGATGTCCTCGGGCGTGTCGCGCGCGACCTGCTCGATGTCGACGCCACCCTGCGCGGAGGCGATGAACGACACGGTCTTGCTGCCGCGGTCGACGAGGATCGACAGGTACAGCTCCTTGGCGATGTCGGTCGCGTCGGTGACCAGCACCAGGTTGACCGGCAGCGCGCGGCCGCCGGACTGGTAGGTCTCCATGCGCCGGCCGAGCATGCCCGTCGCAGCAACCTTCACGTCGTCGAGCGAACGGCAGAACTTCACGCCGCCGGCCTTGCCGCGGCCGCCGGCATGGATCTGCGCCTTGACCATCCATTGCTCGCCGCCGAGCGCGCGGGCGGCTTCGACCGCCTGTTCCGGCGTCGAGGCGACCTTGCCGGGCGGCACCGGGATGCCGTACTCGGCGAACAGTTCCTTGGCTTGGTATTCGTGGAAATTCATGGGACACCTTGTGCGAAGGGACGCACGCGCGCGGCGCGAATCCACCGCGGCAGCGCAATCCGGGGAGCGTCGGCGAAAAGCCGGCGGAAAAACGGTCGCCTATTCTCGGGGATGGGCCGGGCGAAAGCAAAGAAAACGCCGCGCGCCGCCGGTCGACCCGCACGCTATATACTGGGTCGACGGAGCCTACGTGAGCACGGGTACCCATTTGCTGGACACGACGGCCTCACCGGGCGACATCACCCGGCGCGAACTGTATTTCTTCAACCTCTACCGCTGCCTCGAGGCCGTGGTCTACGTCGGCCTCGTGTTCAGTCCGTTCGCGGTGGACTGGGTGCGCCTGTCGCGGCCGCTGCTCGGGCAGGTCGCGTCGGCGACCTACGTCGTCATCGCCGTCGCACTGCTGATCGGCACCGAGCGCCTGCGAACGCGGCTCGCCGGGACCATCAGCACGTCGCTGCTGATCGACATCGTCGCCGCGACGCTCGTGCTGGTCGCGCTGACCGGCCACACCCTCGTGCCGATGATGCTGCTCGTCAACGTCGGCATCGCGGCGCTGCTCTTGCCGCACCGCGCCTACCTGTTCGCGATCGCAGCCGCGATCGGCATCGCGGTGCCGCGCGCGTACGACCTGCTGTCGGGGTCGGTCATCGAGAACAACGGCATCGAGACGCTCGCGGTCGTCGTCGCCTATTTCATCGTCGCCGCGCTGCTGCGTTACCTCGGCGGCCACATGCGCGCGGCCGAAGACCTCGCCGCACGCCGCGGCGTCGACCTGCTCAACCTCGAGCAGATCAACGACCTCATCATCCAGCGCATGAAGACCGGCGTGCTGCTGGTGGACCGCGCCAACCACATCCTGCGCATCAACGAATCGGCCTGGCACCTGATCGGCAATCCGCCGCCGAACCAGCGCGAACTCGGCTCGGCCGCACCGGAGCTGTCGCGCCGGCTCTATCACTGGCGCCATACCGGCAAGAGCGATCAGACCGCGGTCGCGCTCGCGCACGACGTACCGGAGGTGATCCCCCGCTTCACGCGCCTGGCGCCGAACGACGATACCAACGTGCTGATCTTCCTTGACGACACGTCGCTGCTGTCGCGGCGCGCCGAGGAACTGACCCTGTCCTCGCTCGGCCGCCTGTCGGCGTCGATCGCGCACGAGATCCGGAACCCGCTCGCGGCGATCCGCTATTCGGCCCAGCTGCTCGCCGAGTCGCCGGAACTCAATGCCGAGGACAAGCGCCTCGTCGACATCATCAACAACCACTGCACGCGCGCCAATGACGTCGTCGAGAACATCCTGCAGCTCTCGCGGCGCGAGCGCTCGCGCCCGGAGACGATCGACCACAATTCCTGGGTGCTCGCGTTCGTGGGGGACTACAAGCAGTCGAAACACCACGGCCACGACCACTTGCGCGCGGTGACCCACCAACCC
>NZ_JBQCFP010000109.1:0-31704 GCF_051958935.1 Dokdonella sp.
AACGCCAGCCGCCGCGCGCCGGCCGCGAGGAAGATCGCCGCGAACGGCGCGAACGGCAGCCAGTCCTGTCGCGGCGTCAGCGGCCACCAGGCGAGCAGCAGCGCGCAATAGAGCATCGCCGCGAGGAACACGAACGCGCGCTTCGCGCCGCGCTCGGGCACCACCGGGTCGCGCATGAGCCGGTATGCGATCGCAACGACCGGCACGACCACGCACGGGAACCACCATACCGCGCCCGCGTGCTGCCAGCGCGCGTCGCCGGGCACGACGTTGTGTGTGAGCGTGCAGTAGACGAGCGCGCCCCACGCGCCCGCGAACGCGAAACCGAGCGCGATGAGCCCCGGCAGCAAGAGGAAACCCGCGACCAGCGCACCACTCGTGCGCGCAAGCGTCGCCCACGGCAGCGGGCGCCGCGCGATATGCATCAGCGCCAGCGTCAGGACGGCAGCAAGCACGACCGCGAGGATCAGGACGAGGCTCTTCAGCGAAATCGCGACCGCCGCGCCCGCGAGCAGCCCGACCACGAATGCGCGCCGCGGCGTCGGCCGGCCTTCGATCGCGACCATCACCATCGCGAGCCACACCGGCCCCCAGGCGTCGTCCGTGCGGTACTGCACCGAGGCGATGAAGAAATCCGGATACATCGCGACCAGCGCCATCGCCCAGGCGCCGACACCGCGGCCGTAGAACGCGCGTCCGATGCGCCACGTGCACCAGAGTGCAAGCCCATACCACGGCACCACCGCGAGGCGCATCAGGCGGATCACATCGGCGTTCTCGCCGATCGCCGCGAACAGCGGCGCGCTCAGCCATTGGAACAGCGGCGCATGGTTGTCGAACACATCGCGATACGGCAGCAGCCCCTGCGTCCATGCCCATACCACGTGCAGGTGTTGCGCCTCGTCGGTATCGAACGGCAGGTGCCATGCGAACAGCACGCGCAACCCGGCAAGCCCCGCGAGGAAGAGCCAGGCCGCACGACGACCTGGCACTGCATCGATCGATCCCATCCAACCTCCGGTCGCCCACCATGGCGCCGGCGGAGCATAGCCGTGCCCGGCTGGCCCGCGCCTGAGTTGGGGACGCCATGAAAGCAACGCCCGCATCGGGCGGTCGCTACCGGGCCAGCGCGTCTTTCGATGAAACCCGGGATCGGGATGCACCCAGGCCTTCCCGTTCCCTATTCGCCGGAGTCGAACCATGTCGCACGTCAAGACGACCGCACCCGCGCTCCTCGCCTTGCTCGTCGGTTGCGCATTGCCTTTCGCTGCATCCCGCGCCACCACGGCTCCCGACGCGAGCGTGCAGGATTGCCCCGATTGCCCGCGCATGCGCAGCATACCCGCCGGCACGTTCCTGATCGGATCGCCCGACGGCGAACCCGGTCGCCACAAGAACGAAGGCCCGCAGCGCACGTTGTCGATCCACGCGCTGGCCGTGAGCGCCACGGAGATCACCGTCGGCCAGTTCGCCGCCTTCGTGGATGCGACGAAGCGCACCACGCCCGCGGGCTGCGACACGCACGGCGACGGCGCGGACGGCAACTGGGACTTCGCGCCTGCCGCGTCATGGCGCTCACCCGGCTTCGCGCAGACAGCCGAGCATCCGGTCGTCTGCATCACCTGGCAGGATGCACGCGACTACGCCGCGTGGCTCGCCTCGCGCACCGGCCGACCTTATCGCCTGCTGTACGAAGCCGAGTGGGAATACGCCGCGCGCGCAGGCACGACGAGCGCGTTCTACTGGGGCCGCGCGGAAGAAGATTCCTGCGCCTACGCCAACGGCGGCGATCGCAGCCTGCTGCAGGCATTGCCCGCGTGGGCCAACGCGATCGCGCAGGCGCAGAAGGAAGGCGAAGCCGGCGCGCGCATCATCGAATGCAGCGACGGCGCGGGTTTCACGCGCCCCGTGGGACAAGGGCGAGGCAACGCCTTCGCGCTGTACGACATGAGCGGAAACGCCTGGGAATGGGTCGAAGACTGCTACGCCCAAGGCGCGTACGACCATCTCTCAACTGACGGCCGTCCCGCAGGCAACGACGCCTGCACCGCCCATCGCACACGCGGCGGCTCATGGGACGACTACGGCATCGACCTCCGCTCCGCCCGACGCACCAGCCCGTTACCCTTGGCCAGCCGCCGCAACGACACAGGCTTCCGCGTCGCCTGCGACCGACAACCCGCCCCCTAACCCGCAACCCGGCAGGGTGGGACGCAGCGGCACGACCACGCCCATCCATGCGACATCGCGCAACCGCGAGTCCCACCGCACGCCCCCCACAGGCAACCGACCGCGCCGGACTCGTCGGTCGGGATGCACGCCCACGCGTGTCCGCGCGGTGCGCCCCGCGCGAGTCCTACCGCAAGATTCATTCCCCTCCCCTGTGACTGCCGTCGCGATCGCCGCGCCATCCATCTTCTACCATCGACCCCGCCATGTCGCCCGCTATGCGAGCCATGGCAAGGCCTCGTGGATGACCGAAACCTCGGCGAACAAACCGCGTGGCGCGCCCGCGAGCGGCTTCCCCGGCCAGGGCGCGTTCGGCCTCGCCCTGCGCGTCCACCAGGCGCTCGTCGCCGGCGAACAGAGCGCCTGGGTGTATTGGCAAATGAGCGAAGGCAGCGCGGTCGCCGAACAGACGCTCACCAACGACACCTTGCAAGCGAACTCGCCGAAGTACGTCGCCCTCAAGCACTACGCTCGATACATCCGTCCCGGCGGCCAACGCGCACCCGTGACGGTCAGCGGCAGCACCGACGTCGTCGCAAGCGCCTACGTGAACGCCGCGACCGGCAGTCTCACCTGGGTGATCCTCAACGGCAGCGCATCGACGCAGTCGATCACGATCGAGATTCCCGGCACCGCCGCCGCGAGCTACGACCTCGTGCGCAGCCGCGACGGATCGCTGTGGCAGGCGTCGACGTTGCAGCCGTCTTCCGCGCAACTCGCGTTCTCGCTCGCAGGCTATGGCGTGGCGACCGTCAGCGCCTCGACCGGGGCGCCGGATCCGATCTTCGCGAATGGATTCGAGTAGAACCCGCGCTGCGGCGGCCGCGACCACGGAGCGATCACTCGCGTTCGGCGCGCGTCGAAATGCGCGCGCGTCGACCTTGACGCAACGCCGCTGCACGCCCGGTGGCGTTTCGCGTCACCCGATTTCGTTAAACGAGCCAACGTTTGAACGAGACCCCTCCTCATGCTCCATCGAATCACCCTGCAGCGCCTGCTGCTGGTCGCACTCCTGTGCCTGTGCACGCCGGCAATGGCCGTCGTGCACATCGGGCCGACCTGCGCCTATACGTCGATCCAAGCCGCGCTCGACGCGAACCCGATCGAAACCAATTTTCATGTCGACGCCGGTATCTATCCGGGTTTCGTGCGCCTGCCGTCACCACCGGCGCACAGGATCTGGATCGAGGGAGGATTCCACGACTGCCAGGACAACCAGACCATCGATCCTGCGCTAACGATCGTGTCGGCGTCGGCCACGGACCATAGCGTGTTCGAGCTCGGCGGCACCTTCGACGTCACGCTCGTCAACATGACCCTCACGGGCGGCAGCAACGTCGGGGGTGGTGGCATCCAGGCCGCGGGTAACGGCTTCCTGGTCCTCGATGGCATCCATATCAGCGGCAACACGGCAACCTACGGCGGCGGTATCCAGGGGCTCGGCGTCGACGGGCCGCTCATGATCACCCTTGCCAGCAACACGCTCATCTCCGGCAACGTCGCCGCCAAGCGTGGCGGCGGCGTCTTCCTCTCCGGCGCGACACGTCTGTACATGCATGCGACGCAATCCGCGATCACCTACAACCGGGTCGTCGGCGAAACCGACAACGACGGCGGCGGCGGGCTTTCGGTGGTGGGACCGGCGCGCGCAGACATCGGGACGGGCGGCTTTCTGAACCACGCGACCGACAGCCACTACGGCGCCGTGTCCAACAACGTCGCGCGCAGCGGTGCCGGCATCGACGTGCGCTCGGGTGGCGTCGTGCGCCTGTATTCGGCCGAGGCGAATCCGCTGTCGATCTCGTACAACCACGGCGACGAGTTCTCCAATTCGCACGGTGGAGGCATCTACGCCGCGGATGCCAATACGAGGGTGTGCGCGTGGAACGTCCGCATCGAAGGCAACACATCGTCCAATGGCGCCGCGCTGTCCGCGATGGGCGCGACCGTGGACATGACGCGTGCCGGCGCGATCGATGGGTGCGGGCCGGAGCCGGCGACCGACCTTGGCGCGCTCGAGTGCAAGTCCGGGCACCTCTGCAACCACATCGTCGACAACCCGGGCAGCGCCGTCATCGAACTGGTCAATCCCGCCGAGTGGAATGCGGAACGGATCGAAGTGCGACGCAACGGCAATCCGGCCTGGTATGAGAGGCTCATCAACTCGTCGGCCACGCGCGTCGCGCTCAAGAACTGCGTGATCGCCGACAACTTTCCGGGCACGACCCTCATTTGGGTGCACCAGCTGTTCATTGACAGCTGCACCATCACGCGCAACGGCCTGTCGACGCAAACCGGATACGTCTTCAACCAGCTGACCGATGCCGAACTCGTGCTGGCCCACTCCATCGTGACGACTGCCCCTGGCGTCGACTTCTTCGACCGCCAGAACCCCGCGGGCCTCACGGTGATCGACGTGATCGCCTCGGACACGACGCAACTCGCCGCCGGCGAGCACGACAACGTGATCGTCGCCGACCCCGCGTTCACTGACGCCGCGGCCGGCGATTACCACCTGCGGCCCGATTCTCCGGCGATCGACTATTCCGCGGCCGGCCAGCCCGTGGATGCCGAGGGACACCCGCGCGGCGTCGCCGCCAGCGCGGCGGGCGCGGCGCATCCGTTCGATATCGGTGCGTTCGAGAGCGACCGTCTGTTCGAGGACGGATTCGAGCGTTAGTCGCGCGGCAACAGACGCAGCCATCACGCAGGCGTCGCATCGCGCGCGCCTGCTGCCGATCGCGCAATGGTGGGACTAGCCCGTCGCCGGCCGCCTGCGTTCCACCGGCACGGTCCGGCGCAGGTGATCGGCGAGCTGCACGATCGGCGTATCGCCCTCGATCTCGCGCCGGTCGTAGCGCGTGTCCGCGTACGCGACCATGCTGTCGAAGTTCGGATTGCCCGCGAGCCACGCCAGCACGATCGGACCTTCGGCCGACGCGAAGTCGTAGCCGTCGATCTGCGTGCGGTCGCCAGTGATCATGCGATCAAGCTCGTGCAGGTCGTCGCAGCGCTCGATCAGCGCCGGCAGCTTCTTGCCCATGAACTTGATGAACGCCTCGATGTGCCGGACCGACGTGATCGCGAAGCCGGGCTTGTCCTCGAGGGTCGAGAGCCGCAGCACCCATGTCGCGGTCGACGTGGCGTGCGGAATGACACTCGCGAGCAGCTGCTCGACGACGTGGTGACGCACGGCGAAGATCACGTCGCAGGCGTAGTACGGGTGATCGTCGTACCCGGCCCCGCTCAGCGTCAGCGTCGTGTCGCCGCGCGTCCTCGCGAAGTCGTCGCCCCGTGGGCCGTGCTTGATCTCGAAACCGAGCGGCACGAGGATCGCATCGAGCGCTCGGGCCAGCGTCGCCGTCAAGTCACGGCGATCGGCCGGCCATTCGAACGCGATCCGCGTATTCCCCACCGCGACTTCCGCCTTGTCCATCCACCCTGCTCCATTCTTCCGATGCGCGCAGCGCCGCCGCGGAAGCGTAGCGCATGACGCGCCGCGAACAGCGCATCCCGCATGGGTGCAATCGGCAGTCCACCTCTCCCGCTCGCGGGAGAGGTCGCGCCGCAGGCGCGGGTGAGGGGAAATCGGAGCGACGGACGTCGTCGAACACGACTCGCACCTCGCAACCCGGTCGGCTTCGTGCGATGAAGGAGCCCACCCTGCGAGCGACTCGAAGACTCATTCTGGATTGCCCCCCACCTGACCAATCCGACACGGCACTCCTGACCGAATCACGCCGCCCAGCCCGTTCGTCTCTTTGTCGGCGAACGATCGGCGTCCTGACGATGGACAGCGAAAGCGCGAAGTGCACAATGTTCCGGCGCTTCCGGAAAGGGTGAAAACCATGCGATCGCTTTTCATCGCGGCGAGATGCCTTTTCCTGGGCGGACTACTCGCGTCCGCGTCCGCATCGGCCAGCAACGAGTCGCTGTCGTTCAGGCGCACCCCCTCCGGCTCGATCGAAGCCGTCGTTTCGGGGATGACCGATGGTTGTCCTCCGGTCTTCTTGCCGCCAGAGAGCATCGCGTCCGCAGCAACGACGATTACGATCACGTCGTATTCGGAATCGGGACTCTGCTCCCTGCCGTTTACCCCCATTCCCTACAGCGTCACGGCCGATCTCGGAATCCTGGCCAATCAAACCTATCAGGTGATCTGGATCCAGCCGTTCGACGTGGGTGATCCACTGCAACTGTCTGCCGTTCTCGTACCCGCGGCGATCGGCGGCGGCGCAGCAGCACCAGTGCCGGCGCTGTCGTGGTGGGGGCTTGCGGTCCTGACATTGATGTTGGCCGCGCTCAGTCTGCGTCGAACACCACGTTCCAGGATCCGACGCGCGCCCAATTGCCAGACGCTGTAGTTGAGCGGGATCAGCTTTACGGACGGGATCGAGCGGGCAGACGGTTCCTCACCGAGGACGGCGTGCGAATGTTGTTGCCGCCGGTGACCTGCAGGAGATTTTCTGAGCGTGCGGTGTAAGGGCGACAGCGTGCCGGCCTGCCTTGCGGCCGTCCGCCTACTGGAGTGACGGACGGTGCAATCCGCTCGCCTTCGCCGACGGTGCGCGCTTGCGGAACAGCATGTCGAACGCGGGCGTCCACGTGGCGCCGCGGTCCTTCGAGACGACCGCCGATTCGCGCACCTCGGTGCCCTGCGTTTTCCAGGTGATCCGCTGCAGCACGGTGGAGCCGTTCGCGAGATGGACTTCGCCTTCGAGCACCAGCTCGCCGTCCTTCGCGGTGCCGGCGATCGCCATGAGCGAGCCGCGGTTGGTCACCCAGGTTTGCTGCCAGTGCTTTCGCGCGGCGTCGTAGCTGAGGATGCTGTCGCCGACGAGGCCGTCGGTTTGTTCGTAGAGTTCATGGATCGCGCAGCCGCCGGCGATCGGTCGCACCGTGGCGCGCGCCTGTGCCGGCCCGTTGGGGACGTCGGTGTCGAACACGTCCCACTCGCCGATCCAGAAATCGAACTGTTTGTAGACGGCATCGGTGCAGGCGAATGGGGGAGCGGCGGCGTGCACGGGAGCGATCGCATCGTGCGCGATGAGGACCGCGCAGATAGCGAGGGCAGCGAGGCGGACGGGCGCGACGCGGAAGCATGATGTTCATGGGCGAGCCGGGTATCGTGGAGGGGACCGGTCGCACCCCCGGGGAAACGTCGGTGCGTGCGGCGTGCCTAGTAGTCCACGAGCGCGCGCCGATTGCTCGCCGTTTTCGGCCATCATCACTGCCGCGCAAAGCGGGCGCTCGCCGGACGGGCTGTCGTGCATGGCGATCGCGCCGCGCTGCGCCGGCTTCCGTCGACGGGCGACGCGACGCACGAGGCTGCCGGCCCCGGCCGCGCCCGGCTAGGATGCGCGCAACCCGACCGCCGAGCCTGCTGCCATGTGGAATGCCCTGTTGCCCGTCCTGTTGCTGATCGGTTCGAACGTGTTCATGACGTTCGCCTGGTACGGCCATCTCAAGTTCACCGATCGGCCGCTGTGGCTCGTCGTGATCGTGAGCTGGGGGATCGCATTCTTCGAGTATTGCCTGCAGGTGCCTGCCAATCGCTACGGCTTTGCGGTGTACAACCCGGCGCAGCTCAAGGCGATGCAGGAGATCATCACGCTCGGCGTGTTCGTGGTGTTTTCGGTCGCGTATCTCGGGGCGCCGATCCGGTGGAACCACCTCGCGGGATTTGCGTTGATCGTCGTGGCGGGGTTTTTGATCTTCAAGGAGTGATGCGCCGGCTCGAGCCAGTTCGCGAAGCGCCACAGGACCGTGACGCCATCGGGTGGTGCCCTCGACTCCGGCCTTGCGCTTGCCCGGGGCGAACGGATGAAAGTAGCCCCCTTCTGGCGAGCGCGGGTGCCGCGTGGCGATCGTGCTGGCATAGTAGGCGTTTGGCCGGATCCAGCGGCGGCGTTCGAGGAGTCGTGATGTCTGCAAACTTTTCGCGGGCGCGGTTCGCCCTGCTCGCGGTGGCCGTGCTCGCGGGTGCGTGCAGCGGCGTGCGGCCGCGGGTGCACCATGCCGAGGGTGGCGTGCGCATCGAGCGCGTCGATCGCGAGTTCGAGATCCCCGCGGGCGTCACGCGCATCGCGATCACCAACCTCAGTGGCGAGATCAACCTGCGCGCGCACGACGAGCGCGAGGTGGGCATTCACGCGGTCGTGCAACGCATGGCGCCCGACCATGCGCCGGCACGGTTCCGCACGCATCGCGACGGCGACACGCTCGCGATCGACGTCGACTTCGACCGCGGCGCACCGGGCCGCGTCGATGTCGCCGCGTTCCTGCCCGGCGACATGGCGGTCGCGCTGGCCACGCGCGACGGTCGCATCTCCGCGAAGCGCCGCAACGGGGGGGTCGAAGCGACGACGGAGTCGGGGACGATCCTCGCCGGTTCGCGCGATCGGCTGCGCCTCGCTTCGCGCAGCGGCAACATCCGCGCGGTCGCGTTCGGCAAGCGCTGGCAAGGCGAAAGCATGGTCGAGACCGACACCGGCCAGATCGTGGTGATGGTGCCGACCTTCGGCGACGTCGTGCTCGACGCCGCGAGCGGCGGCAAGGTGTCGACCGACTTCGGGCTCACCGTGCGCACGGGCGACGACGGCCGCAGCACCGCTCGCGCGCGTTTCGGCCTCGCCACGTCCACGCTCAACGTACGCAGCCGCATGGGCGAGCTCGTGCTTGAACAGCTGGTCCTTCTGGGGGACGATAAGGCGATCCCTGAAGACGACGACTAACTCAGCCCGAGGATGGACGGCGGGGCGTCGTGCGTTTTTCACGCCACGAGGAGTGCCCATGCCGTTCAATACCCGTCGTGTCGCGGCCTTCGCCGCGTTCACATTCGCCCTCGTCGCGCCGACGGCTTTTGCCGCAGGCGTGGACGATCCCCTGGTCAGCCGTGGCGCGGATTACGTCAGCCCGCCGTCGGAGCCACAGCAGTTCTTCCTCGACGCACGTCAGCGTCCGCTCGTGCCCGCGTGGAAGCCCGGCGACCCGATCCGCGAGATCCCGCGCCAGTTCCACGGCGAGGAAGAGCTGCAGCGCCACCCGCCGGCCCCGGTCAACCCGGTGCTGCTGGAGGATGCGGACCTGCTCGCCTCGCTGCAGCGCCGCGTCGTGCCGAGCGCGACCGACGCGTTCACGACGCCGCTGGTCAACATCCCGGGCCAGGCCTACACCGCCGTGTTCCCGCCCGACCCGACCGGTGACGTCGGCGGTGGCTACTACGTGCAGGCGATCAACGGCAGCGGCGGTGCGATCTACAAGATCTACAACACCAACGACGGCAGCGTCGCCGCGGGCCCGTTCAACATGGACGGAGTCGGCAGCGGCGGCGCCTGCGCCAGCGGCCTCGGCGACGGCATCATCGTGTTCGACCACCTCGCGCAGCGTTGGCTGCTGACCGAGTTCTCCAACTCGGGCAACAACCTCTGCGTCTACATCAGCGCGAACAGCAACCCGGTCACCACGACGTGGACGCGCTACCAGTTCACCACGCCGACCTTCCCCGACTATCCCAAGTACGGCGTGTGGCCGGACGCCTATTACGTCGGCGCCAACGAAGGCCCGGCCGTGTACGCGCTCGATCGCACCAAGATGCTCGCCGCGCAGCCGGCGACGCTGCAGCGCAAGACGGTGCCGCGCCTCAACGGCCTCGGCTTCCAGCTGCTGCTGCCGATCTCGTTCAACGGCAACACGCCGCCGCCGGCGGGCGCGCCGGGCCTGTTCGCGCGCAACAACGACGACGAGCGCAACAGCCCCGGCAGCAACGACCCGACCAAGGACTACATCGAGCTGTTCACGATGAGCGTGAACTGGACGACGCCGGCGAGCACGACACTGACGGGGCCGGTTCGCATCAACGAGGCCGAGTTCGATTCGGACTTCAACGTACCGAGCGGCTTCGGCGCGATCAACCAGCCGAGCACGACGCGCCTGCTCGATCCGCTGCTCGAAGTGCTGATGTACCAGGTGTACTACCGCAACTTCGGCGACCACGAATCCATCGTCGGCAACCACGTCACGCAGTTGCCGAGCGGCGCCAACAACGCCGGCGTGCGCTGGTTCGAACTGCGCCGCACCGGCGGTCTCGCCGGCAGCTGGTCGATGTACCAGCAGGGCACCTATGCACCGGCCGATTCGGGCGGGCAGATCAGCCGCTGGATGGCCGCGACGGCGCAGGACCAGGCCGGCAACATCGCCCTCGCCTACAGCGTCGCGCGCAAGACCCCTGCGGTCTTCCCGGGCCTAAGCTACACCGGCCGTCTCGCCGGCGATCCGCTCGGCACGATGACGCAGGCGGAAACCTCGATCGTCGCCGGCGGCAGCTCGCAGACCAATGCGGACCGCTGGGGCGACTACCACCAGATGAGCGTCGACCCCGCTGACGGCTGCACGTTCTGGTTCACGGGCATGTACGAGCCGAGCGGCGGCCACTGGGATACGCGCATCGCGTCGTTCCGCTTCGACGGCTGCTCGAGCCAGGCGTCCTTCACGCTGACCGGCACCCACCTGAGCCAGGACGTGTGCGCGGCGACGCCGAGCCCGACCGCGCTGCAGCCGGTCACGGTCACCGTCAATCCGGTCAATGGTTTCAACAGCCCGGTCACGATGAGCTTTCCCGCGCCCGGCCTGCCCGCCGGTTTCGGTGGCACCTACGTGCCGGGCGTGATCACGCCGCCGGCGACGACGTCGGATGCGAACCTCACGGTCACCAATGCGGCGACCCCGGGTGCGCACGACATCCTGCTGCGCGGCAGCGCGGACGGCGTCGACCACGACCTGACGCTGCAGGTCAACGTGACCACGACCGTGCCGGGCCAGGTCGCCCTCACCGCTCCGGTGGATGGCGCGATCAACCAGCCGGCGCAGCCGGTGTTCTCGTGGGCCGCGTCGCAGCAGGTGACGAACTACACGATCGACATCGCGACCGACGCCGGCTTCAGCGACATCCTGCTGTCGCAGACGCTGCCGGGCGGCGCCACGTCGTTCCAGCCGAGCGCCGCGCTCGAAGCCGGCCGCCAGTACTGGTGGCGCGTCGCCGCGACGAACCTCTGCGGCACCTCGACGCCGAGCGCGGTGTTCACCTTCACGGTCACGCCGCCGGCAGCGCCGGTGCTCGACGTCACGCCCGCCTCGCTCACGACGTCGGTCGTCGCCGGCCAGGCGACGAGTCTGCCGCTCACGATCGGCAACACGGGCACGGCCGACCTGCTGTGGACGGTAGACAGCGCGCCGGACGATTGCGCCACGCCGGGCGTGGTGTCGTGGATGGCGCTGGTGCCGCCGAGCGGCACGCTGCACGCGGGCGACCCGGATGCGACGATCACGGTCGGCCTGAATGCGACCTTCCTCACCCCGGGCACGTACACCGCGAACGTCTGCGTGCACAGCAACGACGCGACGCATGCGCTGGTCAGCGTGCCGCTCACGCTCGACGTCGTCGACAACGACACGATCTTCCGCAACGGCTTCGACTGATCCGGCGGCCGGCCTTGCGCCGGCGACGCGCCTCGCGTCGACCGGCATGGGCGGCAAAAGCGAACGGCGCGCAGCAATGCGCGCCGTTCTCGTTTCCCGCCATGTCGTAGGTGGGACTTTGGAGCCGTCGCGAACGAAACGGCCGTCGGCTGCGGGCATGCAGTACGGGCGGTGGAACCAGGACCCACCCTGCGGGCCGACGCCTGTCCGCGCCACCGATCAGCCGTCGATGTGCGATCGAGCGAGGCGGCCGCTATTCGAAACCGTCGGCGAAAATGAGATCGATCGCGCCGCCGACCTCCACCGCGCCGCTGTCGCACGCGGCATTCGCGCCGCCCGGCCGGCCGGAACCGCGCTGGTCGAATGCAAGAACGCACTGCGCGTGCGGCACGCGATTGATGGCCGCGCTGCCCGCGCCCGGAAGTCTCGTCTGGGTGGGCCCGCCGTTGTTCGCGAGCGCGCCGAGCATCGGGTTGCCCGCACCGTCGCCGCTGTTCGAGAACGGGCACGAGGTCGCGCCGGACCAGACGTTGTAACCGTCGGAGATGAGCGACTTGCTGCCGCCGTCGCAGTTGCCGTTGACGTTGTTGGAGAAGACCGAGCGGCTCACGACGAGCACCGAGGGCTCCTCGCTGTAGACGCCGCCGCCGAACGTCTGGCCCGTGTTGTCCGCGAACGTGGCGTAGCTGACCGAGCTCGTGCCGTTGCCGGTCTGGTAGATCGCGCCGCCGCCGGAGCCAGGCGCCGTCGTGCTGTTGCCGCTGAAGGTGGTGTTCCACACTTCGAGCACGGAGGTGCTGTAGATCGCACCGCCGCCGGTCGACGCGGCGTTGCCGCTGAAGGTGCTGTTGCGCACCGTCGCCATGCCGCCATCGTTGAGGATCACGCCCCCGTGGCCATTGGTCGTGGTGCCGGTGTTGCTGTTGCCGGCGAACGTGCTCCACTCGGCGATCATCGCACCGAGGTTGAGGATCGGCGCCGCGGTAGACGCGTTGTCCAGCATCTTCACGTGGTCCAGGCGCAGGAAACCGAAGTTCTCGAGCGCGTGGCTCTGGTTGAATTCGCCGTGCTGCAGCGTCAGGCGCTTGAGCACGAGCGAGCCCGAGGCGAACACCTGGAAGAACGCCGAACTGTTGCCGCCGTCGAACGTGACGCTGCCGCCGCCGTCGATCGCGACCGCGTGCGCGACCTGCTTGTAGCCGGTGAACGTGATTGTAGCGACGCCGCAGTTGAAGGTGATCGTCCCGCCGCCGCTGTTGTCGACGGTGGCGAGCGCGGCGGCGAAGCCGGCTTCGTTGCAGTTGGGCGGCGACACCACCGCGTTCGTCGCGGCCGCATCGCGTGCCGCCGTGCACAGCGCGAGCGCGCCGGCGATCCCCACCAGACATGAGATGCGCATTTCCTTGCCTCCCGTAGCGAACCTATGGGCGCGCGAGCGGCGCCGACCTTACGCTGTAACGGAAAACGGTACCGCGGCGAGACAGGGCGGACGGCTCAGCACGCCCGGCCCTCCTCGTCCTTGGCGCGGCCCCACAGTGCATCCTGCTCCGCGAGCGATTGCCCCGCAAGCTGGCCGCCATCCGCCGCCGCGAGCGCCTCCATGCGGCGGAAGCGCCGCTCGAACTTCGCGTTGGCATGGCGCAATGCGTGCGATACGTCGACTTTCGCGTGACGCGCGAGATTCACGCAGACGAACAGCACGTCACCGATTTCGTCGGCGAGCCGCTCCCTGTCGCCGCCCGCGGCGAACTCGGCGCGCACCTCGTCGATCTCCTCGTGCAACTTGTCGAACACCGGATCGACGCCGGGCCAGTCGAAACCGACGCGCGCCGCCTTCTGCTGCAGCTTGAGCGCGCGCTGCCATTCCGGCAGGCCGCGCGAGATGCCGGCGAGTGCGCTGGTGTCCGCGTCGCCGGCGGCGGCGCGCTCGTTCGCCTTGAGCGTTTCCCAGTTCAGGGTCTGCGCCTGCGCCGAATCGACGCGCGCCTCGCCGAACACGTGCGGATGACGGCGCACCATCTTGTCGCAGATCGAATCGACCACGTCCGCGAATGCGAAGTGGCCCGCCTCCTCGGCCATGCGCGCATGGAACACGACCTGCAGCAGCAGATCGCCGAGTTCGTCGCGCAGGTGCGCGTAGTCCCTGCGATCGATCGCGTCGGCGACCTCGTAGGCTTCCTCGATCGTATACGGTGCGATCGTCTCGAAGGTCTGCTCGAGATCCCATGGGCAGCCGCCGTCGGGGCTGCGCAGGCGGGCCATGATGGCGAGAAGGGCGTCGATCGAAGGCATGGGGCGGGGCTGATGGCTGATGGCTGAGGGCTGGGCGTGCGCGCTCGGGCGCACTCGCTCCGGGTTTGGCGAGCATGGTAAGGCGGATCAAGGCGCGAAGCGCCGGATCCGCCTTCGGCTTGATCCCGCCTACGGGCCGGCGTCAGGGCCGCGCAAGCAACGCCGACCAGTTCGCATCGCGGTCGCCGACCGCGAAGAAATCGGGGTTGAGCAGCGATTCGCGCGTGTTGTAGCGGAACGGCTCGCCGTCGAAATCGAGCACGGCGCCGCCGGCCTGCTCGAGCACGCACTGACCGGCAGCGGTGTCCCACTCGGACGTCGGGCCGAGGCGCAGGTAGAGATCGGCTTCGGCCGCGGCGATGCGCATGAACTTCAGCGACGAGCCGAGCGGCAGCTTCGCGCAGGGCCCGAGTCGCGCGAGCAGTCGCGCTTCGTGTTCGGATGCGTGCGAGCGGCTGCCCGCGACGACGATCGGCGATGCGCGCCGGCGCGTGCCGAGGCGGCGCGCCTTCTCGCCGCGCGCCGAGAGCCACGCGCCGCCGCCCTCCCAGGCGCAGGCGAGATCGCCACCGACCGGCACCTGCACCACGCCGAGCACCGGGCGGTGGTCGTCGATGAGTGCGATGTTGACGGTGAACTCGCCGTTGCGCTTGACGAACTCGCGCGTGCCGTCGAGCGGATCGACGAGCCAGTAGCGCGTCCAGCGCGACCGCTCGGACCAGGGAACCGCGGACGATTCCTCCGACAGCACCGGCAGCTCCGGCGTGAGCGCGTGCAATGCGTCGACGATCACGCGATGCGCGGCGAGGTCGGCCGCGGTGAGCGGCGAGCGGTCGTCCTTGTGTTCGACCGCGAAATCGGAGTCGTACACGGCGAGGATCGCCGCGGCCGCGCGCTCGGCGATGGCACCCGCCGCGCGCGCGAGATGGTCGAGGTCGCGGCTCACGGCTGCGGCCGGTAACGGCCGGCGAGATATTCGCGCGCCATGAACAGCGCGGCGATCGAACGGCCGTCGGTGACTTCGGGGCTGCCGAGCAGGCGATGCAGCTCCGACAGCTTCCACGGCACGACTTCGAGCGGCTCGGGCTCGTCGCCGGGCAGCCGCTCCTCGTGCAGGTCGCGCGCGAGCACGACATGCGTCATCGCGGTCATGTACCCGGGCGACACCGACAGCGTGCCGAGGATGTGCAACTCGCGCGCGCCATAGCCGACCTCCTCCTTGAGCTCGCGGTTGGCGCCCTGCTCCGCCGTCTCGTCACGATCCAGGCGCCCCTTGGCGAGGCCGAGCTCGTAATGGTCGACGCCGACCGCGTACTCGCGCACGAGCAGCACGGTGTCGTCGTCGAGCATCGGCACGATGATCACCGCGCCGAGCCCCGAACTCTGCAACCGCTCGAACGTGCGCCGCTCGCCATTGGAAAATTCCAGATCGACCTGCTCCGCCCGCAGGAACCGGCTACCGTCGACGACGCGCGTGGCAAGAATCTTCGGAGGCGTTCGCATGGGGCGATTGTATCGTGCCGGCGCTTGCTGCGCCGGTTCGGAGCAAAAGCCTGAAACACGAAGCACACCGAGCACACGAAGGATGAGATCAAGGATTACGAATTCTCGATCGAGTTCCCGACAGGCTCTCGCGTCGCGCAGTGGCGCGGCCGGCGTGGTCCGTCGAAGGCGACACGCACGTGAAGCATGGAGCACACGGTGGATCAAGGATTTTCAATCCTTGTTCGCGTGCTCGGTGTGCTTCGTGTGTCAGGCTGTGGCTGCGCGCTTGGCTCTTCGCCCACGGCGCAGCTAGCCGTTGAAAGCCGAGAGCGCCTGGGCGTGCAACGCGGGCGTCCCGGCGAGGGCGCTGCGGGTGTCGAGGCCGATCGGGTGGCCGTCGAGATCGGTGAAGGTGCCGCCGGCTTCGCGCACGATCACGACGAGCGGGGCGATGTCGAGGATGTTGAGGTCGGACTCGACCACGAGGTCGATCGCGCCGCGGGCGAGCAGGTGGTAGTGCAGGAAATCGCCGTAGCCGCGGATACGGCCGACGCGGCGCACGAGGTCGGCATACGCGGACCAGCGCGCGGGCGATGCGGCGAGCGACTTGAGGTTGCCGGTGGAGATCGCCGCCGTGGCGTCGAACGCGCACGTATCGGCGACGCGGACGCGCCGCTCGCCGTGCGCATCGCGCAGGTACGCGCCGCCGCCGCGCACGGCCCACGCGCGTTCGCCGTACTCGGGCGCAGCCGATACGCCGAGCACGAGTTCGCCCGCATGCATGAGCGCGATCTGGGTCGAAAACATCGGGTAGCCGCGCACGAACGCCTTGGTGCCGTCGATCGGATCGATGAGCCAGAGCAAGTCGCCCTCGCCCTCGCGGCCTTCTTCCTCGCCATGGAACGCGTGCGCGGGAAATTCCTCGCGCAGCACGCGCTTGATCGCCGCTTCCGCCTCGCGGTCCGCCTCGGTCACCGGCGTCGCATCGCCCTTCGTCTCGATCGAAAAATCGCGTGCGCGCCAGCGCGGCGCGATGACCGCGGCGGCCGCATCCGCGGCGCGCTGCGCGACGGCGAGCGCGCGCGCGAGGAACGCGTCGTCGAGCGGCGCGCTCACGGCAGGTGCAGCATGCGCCCGCGCAGGACCACGCGCGAGGTGCCGTCCGGCAGCGGCTCGCCGATGTGGCGCAGCGTTTCGATCGTCTGCGGGTCACCGTTGCGTGCGCTCAGGATCGCCTCGCCGTCGAGCATCGGCGGGCGCAGCACGAAGTGGCCGAGCACGGCGATCGCGCCGCGGCCGTCGTCGCGCACCTTGCCGCTGACGCTGCCGTCGGGTTGCGAGGTGAACTCGGCGAGGATGTCGGTGAAGTGCGCCTCGACTTCGCCGACCGCGCCCACGTCGCTCCAGTGCGCGGTGCCGGACGCGTTGGACAAACCCGCATTCCACCAGGTCGCCTCGTCGAGCACGCCGCTGATCGTGCCGAGCAGTTGCAGCTTGCCGTCGAACAGCGGCTCGAAGCGCGATGCCGGCACGCTGAAGCGCAGGCCTTCGGCACTGACGGCGCCGTCGCGGCGTCGCGTGAGCAGGCCGCCGATGTCGATGTCGCCGCCCTTGATGCGGATGTCGGTGACGACATCGCCGCGCAGCAGCGGCTTCTTGAGCGCGGTCCAGTCGAGTTCGCCGAGGTCGTTGCCGAACAGGCTGACGCCGTCGGCATGGCCATCCCAGATCGTGCCGCGCACGCCGGTGAGGGCGAGCGGACCGAAGTACTTCTCGCCGTAGCGGTAGCCGAGGTCGGCCGGCAGGCGCCACAGGCATGCGACGCCGACGATCACGACAAGGACGACGAGGACGAGCAGGATCTTGAGCAGGCGCATGGCGGAATCGGATGAAGGGATCGGGATCGCGGATTCGGGAGGAGCCGGCGGCGTCGCCGCATGCAGCGTGCCGCCGCGCTTCTTAGCACGACGTCAAAAGAATGTTCAAACGACGCTGGCGCGCGCACGCGTGCGCGACGGGCGCGCGGCTCACGGCGCGTCCTGCAGCGTCACGCGTGCGTTGACGATGCCGATGCCGTCGGCGCGGTCGACCGAGAGCTCGGTCGCTTCCACGCCGTAGCTGCGCGCCAGCGCCTCGATCCAGCCGGCGAGCGCGTCGAAGCGCGCCGATTCGAAGGCGACCTTCACGGTCTTCGCGCCGGCCGGTTCGACCCGCTTGAGCGCGTCGCCGAGTCCACCGCTGCGCGCGGTCGCGTCGGCGAGTGCGAGCAGCGACTTGCCCGCGCGCTGACCGCCCGCCTGCACGCCGGTCGCATGCCGCCGCGCGATCTCCGCGGCGCCCGTGCGCACGAACGCGAGTTCCTCGCGTTGCCGCTCGAGTTCGCGTTCGAGTTCCGCGCGCCGCTGCACCAGCGGATGCCACAGCAGCGCCCAGCCGAGCAGCAGCGCGGCGACGACGCCACCGATGGCGAGCACGCGCCGCTCCTGCGCGGCGAGGCCGTTCCACCAGGCGCCGATCACGGCGCACCTCCGCGGCCGCTGGTGCTCTCGACGCGCACGCGGCCGTCGACGCCGTCCTGGCCCGCGTTCGCTGCGGTCAACTCGGCCTTGAGGCCGGCCAGTGCACCGATCTGCTCGCGCACGAGGTCGAGCGCGCCGGTGTCGGGCGCGCGCAGCGCGATCTCGAGCACGCCGTTGCGGTATTCGAGGCCGCGCAATTCCAGGCGCTTGGTGCCGTTGCCGAGCACGGGCCCGAGCTGGTCGAGCAGGCGCAGGAGATTGTTCGCCTGCACGCCGCCGCGCTCGCGTTCGAGCCGGCCGCGCATGAGCTGGCCGGGATCGAGCCGCTCGAGCTGGTTTGCGTCGAGATCGGGGAAGGCTTCCTGCAACGCCGCGCGCGACTGCGCCTGGATTGCCGCGGATGCGCGCGACAGCCGCCACACGTCGGCGCCGAGCCCGGCCACCGCGAGCACGACCACGCTCGCGGCGAGCGCTGCCGCGACGCGCCACCAGCGCCGGCCGCGCGCATGTCGATGGCGCGGCGCGAACTCGCCGTCGAGCAGGTTGAGCGGCACCTGCGCGAGGCCGCCGCCGAGGAACGCGAGCGGATCGCGCTGGCGCGCGTGGTACGCCAGCGCGTGCTGCGGCAGGGCGAGCGGCGGTGCGGCACGGAAGTCGAACACTTCGAGCGCGTGGCGCGGTTCCGCCAGCGCGAGCCAGCCCGGGAGTTCCGCGAGGCTGCACGCGAACGCCGACCATGGCGCGAGGCGCGCGATCGCACGCGTGTCCTCGATCATGAGGCAGGCCTGCGGCCCCGCCGCGCGCACGGCGAGCGATTCGGGCACGAGCGCATCGGCCTGGATGCCGGCTTCGGCGAGCCGCTCGAGCCAGCCGCGCAGCGTCGACCTGGCGACGACCGCGACGCCGAGCGCGCCGTCGGCCTTGGGCGCCGCGGCGAAATGCAGCTCCTCGACCGGCGCCAGCAATTGATCCTCGACCGCGTACGGCAGGGCCTGCAGGAGCTGCGCGCGGTTGCGCGCGCTGAGCGTCGCCTGGGTGATCAGCACGTCCTCGGCCGGCACCAGCACGACGATCTCGTCCGCCCGCGCGACCACGTCGGCCGGCGGTACGCCCGCGACGGACGCAGCCGCACGCGCGCCGGAGGGGCGCAGCCAGGTCAGGCCGCCGTCGGGGGCGAGGCGCAGCAGCAGGCGGTCGGACATGGACGAGGGCGTGGACGGATCGCGGCGCTTGTAGTCGAGAACCGCCGCGGCCCGCGTGTTCAGTGCACCGACGCACCGGTGGCGTCGTCGGTGCCGGCTTCGGCGCCGATCGCTGCCGCGACCACGAGCGCGTCGTCGGCGCCGCGGCTGCGCTCAAGCACGCGCACGCCGCCGAAACCGCGCTCGATCATGCTGAAGAACGTGAACGGCACGCCGTCGAGCACGATGTCGCCGCGCGCGAGGAAATAGCTGCTCTTCACGTCGAGCAGCGCGAGCGGCACGCGCAGCGTCACGCAGAGCGATGCGAGCTGGCCGGCGAATTCGGAACTGCTGCCGTAATGCGCGGCGCCGTTCTGCCACAGCGCCTCGGCGATCGCCGGCGTCGCATGGTCGAGCAGGGCCTGCAGCAGCGGTGCGCTCGCGGTGTTGACGTTGAGGCGCGTGCCCGGCGGCAATGCGCACACGTGCGGCGCGAGCCGCGCATAGACCGACGCGTCGACGCCGCGCACGAGCCGCAGTTCCGACACGTGCGCGAACGGCCCGCCGCGCGGGCGGTACGGCAGCGGCTGCGCGAGGTAGCGCGCGGCTTCGATGACCGGCGCCGTCGCGGGGTCCAGCCAGTTTTCGACCGCCGCGGCGAGGTTCGGATCGAGTGCGAGCGCACCGAGCAGGTTGTCGAACACCGGCCGCCAGGCCGGATCGCCGCCGAGCGACGCGGGCGCGAGGTTGTTGAGATTGAAGCAGCCGCCGAGGTCCTGCATCGTCGCGCGGATCACCCCGCCCGGCACCTCCTGCGGCGGCAGCGGCTGCGCCCACGGGCTCGCGTGCGTGTCCGGCTCGTTGCTGCCGAGCGCGGCGATCAGGCCCTGCGCCGCATAGGTTTCCAGGCCGAGCGCGTACGCCTCGGCCTGCTCGCTGCGCAGCGTGTTGCGCGTGCGCGCGAGCGCGAGTTCGCCGCGGTCGAGCAAGG
This sequence comes from Dokdonella sp., assembly GCF_051958935.1. GTDB lineage: Bacteria > Pseudomonadota > Gammaproteobacteria > Xanthomonadales > Rhodanobacteraceae > Dokdonella_A. Next base: position 20,175 of record NZ_JBQCFP010000109.1, read on the forward strand.
CGGCGACGAGGATCACCGCGAGCGCGACGACGAGCAACGCGACGAGCAATGCGACGCCGCGCTGGCGCGAGCGCAGGTTCATGGAGCGCCTCCGCGCGGCGGCTGCGGCCGATCACCGCGCCCCGGTGGCGGCGTGTCGCCCTCCGGCGTCGCACCGGTCGCGCGCTGCGGCAGCGGCGAGGGCAGTTCGACCACGCGGCGAATCTCGCCGAGCCCGGCCGGCGCGAGGCGGAACTCCACCGCTCGCGGCAATGCGCCGTTCGGCACCGCGTCGGCCTGGCAGGCGAGCACGTCGCGCGGCGGCCAGGCGTCGCGCCAGACGCCGTCGCAGCCGTAGTAGCGAAAATGCAGCTCGCCTGCGCGCGCCAGCAGGTCGCGTTGCAGCGGTACCGAGTTCGGCGCGCGATCGAGCACCGTGTAGCGGCCACGCCGCAAGGTGGCGCGCTCGCTCGCATAGGCGACGCGCTCGACATTGCTGCGCGATTCGGCGAGCGGATTGGCGTAACCCAGGCGCGACAGCTCGATCGCGTCGTTGCCGCCGACGAGCGCCGGCTGCTCGGCCAGGCCGTCGTTGCCGAGCACCGGCCGCGCTACCGCCTGGCGCAGGTCGCGTTCGAGCGACGACACCGCGCGCACGATCGCGGCGAACCGATCCTGCTCTGCCGCGAGTGCGCCGCGCGTGCGTGCGATCGCCGCGAGCCCGCCATACGCGGCCGCCGCGAGCGCGGCGAACACGGCGAGTGCTACGAGGAGTTCGATCAGGCTGAAGCCTGCTGCGCGGGAATGGGGAATGGGGAATGGGGAATGGTCAAGGCGACGGCTCGCGGGAGGCCGGGCGCTGAGGGGGTGATCCGTCGCCGCGTTTCTCGCCGGAGCGGCTTGAACCATTCCCCATTCCCTATTCCCCATTCCCCTGCTCATGGGACCAACGCCGTGCCCGTGAACCCGCTCAGGCTCGCCGACGGTTCCTTCGACGCGCCCGCATAAACACGCACGTCGATGCGGCGGATCTCCGCGTCGGCGGTCGCCTTCACCTCGCGCTCCCAGCGCCAGTCGCGGCCCGCGAACGTCGCGCGGCCGTCGCTGCGACCGGTCGGCGGGAATGCGCTCGCCAGACGCGCTTCAGTGAGCACGTCGGCGGCGACCCAACCGGCGAGCGTGCGCTCGCGTAGGCCATCGAACGATTGCACCTGCACGTTCGCCGCGCGCGTGAGCGCAAGCAGTGCGATCGCGACCACGGCGAGCGCGATGAGCACTTCGACCAGCGTGAAGCCGCGGCCGCGCTTCATGGCAGCGCCTCGATCGCCTGCACGCGCACGCTGCCGTCCTCGCCACCATCGATGCGGCGCCGGGCGGCGTCACCGAGCGAAAGGGTCAACGCAAACGGCGTGAGCTCGCCCGACGAGAAGCAGACGATCTGCGGCACCGCATGCTCGCCCCCCGCAGCGTCGACGCGGCGCCCGTCGCGGCGCAGCTCGAAGCCGAGCCCCGCGGGCCACGCGCGCGCGCGCAGCTCGTCGTCGCGCGCGAACGCGCGCCACTGCGCGCCGTCGAGGCGCAGGAACAGATAGCCGTCCCCGCCGAGCACGACGCCGATCTCGCGCCCGCCGAGCTCCGCCTGTTCGCAGGCATGGCCGAGCAGGGCCTGGAAGCGTTCCGCTTCGTTGGCGAGCTTGCGCTCGCTGCCGCCGCCGACCGCGAGCACGAGCGCGGTCGCGAGCACGGCGACGATGACGACGACGACGAGGACTTCGAGGAGGGTGAAGCCGGCATTGGTGGCTGGGAATGGGGGATTGAGGATTGGGGATTCAGGAGCGAGAGCCGGTGCTGAGTCTTTTACAGCCCCGGGATGGCAGCCGGGCCATGCCGTCGGTGGCATTTCGCGAAAGACCAGCGCAGAGCCGCGTCCCGTGCATGCCATGCCACGCGCGCGGCGCCCCGGTCGCACATCACCAATCACGAATCACGAATCCCGAATCACCAACTCACTCCCAATTCCCCACATCCGCCGCCTCGCCGTCGCCACCGGGCTTGCCATCGGCGCCCAGGCTGTAGACGTCGACGCTGCCGTGCTGGCCCGGCTGCACGTACTGGTACGGTTGGCCCCAGGGATCCTTCGGGGCGCGGTCGAGGTAAGGGCCTTTCCAGTTCGGCGCCTCGGGTTGGCCCGAAGGCTTGGCCACGAGTGCATCGAGCCCCTGCTCCGAACTCGGATAGGCGAAGTTGTCGAGCTTGTACATGCTGAGCGCGGTGACGATGCCCTGGATGTCCTGCCGCGCGCGCGTCACGCGTGCTTCGCCCGGGCGTTCCATCACGCGCGGAACGACGATCGCGGCGAGGATGCCGAGGATCACGACGACGACGAGGATTTCGATGAGCGTGAAGCCGCGCGCTGCGCGAGCGCTGAGGGCCGATGGCTGAAGGCTGGGCATGGCGAGCTTGTGGCGAACGGGGTCCACCCGGATCATAGCAGCCATGACGCTCTACGCCTCCGAACTCGCCGCGCGCGACCTCGCCGTGGTCTGGCATCCGTGCACGCAGATGCACGACCACGAAACCCTGCCGATGCTGCCGATCGCGCGCGCCGAGGGCGCGTGGCTGTATGGCCACGACGGCCGCCGCTGGCTCGACGCGGTGAGCTCGTGGTGGACCTGCCTGCTCGGCCATCGCCATCCTCGCATCGTCGCCGCGCTGAAAGACCAGCTCGACAAGATCGATCACGTGATGCTCGCGGGGTTCACGCATGAGCCGGCGGTGCAGCTTGCCGAGGAACTCGTGCGGATCGCGCCGCGCGGCGCCGCTTCATCTGCGGGCGTGTCGCCGCTGGAGCAGCGCCGGCAAACCCCCGACGTCATTCCCGCGCAAGCGGGAATCCATTTTCAGGGTGATCCGAAAAGCACCATGGATGCCCGCTGTCCCGGGCCTGACGTCGAGGCGGGGCGTCGACCTGTCGCCAATGAAGGCGATCGCTCCCTGCGGCGCGTCTTCTACGCCGACAACGGCTCCAGCGCGATCGAAGTCGCGCTCAAGCTGTCGTTCCACTACTGGCGCAACCACGGCCGCGGCGAACGCACGCGCTTCATCGCCCTCAGCGGGGGTTATCACGGCGAGACGCTCGGCGCGCTGTCGGTGACCGACGTCGCACTGTACCGGCAGACCTACGCGCCGCTGCTGCTCGAGCCGTTCTTCGCGCCGTCACCGGATGCGTACGAGGCCGAACCCGGTGAAAGCGCTGCCGCGTGCGCAAAGCGTCGCCTCGGCGAGTTGCGCGCGATCCTCGAACGCCACGCGCACAAATGCTGCGCAGTCATCGTCGAGCCGCTCGTGCAGTGCGCTGGCGGGATGCGCATGTACGACGCCTCGTATCTCACCGGCCTGCGCGCGCTCTGCGACGAATTCGACGTGCACCTGATCGCCGACGAGATCGCGGTCGGCTTCGGCCGCACCGGTAGCCTCTTCGCGTGCGAACAGGGCGGCATCGTGCCGGACTTCCTCTGCCTCTCGAAAGGCCTCACCGGCGGCACGTTGCCGCTCTCCGCGGTGCTGACGACGACGCGCGTCTACGACGCGTTCTATGCCGAATATTCTGCCGGCAGGGCGTTCCTTCATTCGCACAGCTACACCGGCAACCCGATCGCCTGCCGCGCCGCGCTCGCGACCCTCGCGGTGCTGCGCGACGAACCCGTGCTCGAACGCAACCGCGTGCTCGCCGCGCACCTCGACACGCGCCTCGCGGCACTCGCCGACCACCCGCACGTCGCCGACGTGCGCCGCACCGGCATGATCGCCGCGATCGAACTGGTCAAGGACAAGCGCACGCGCGAACCCTTCCCCGCCGCCGAACGCCGCGGCCTGCGCGTCTACCGCCACGGCCTCGCCCACGAGATGCTGCTGCGCCCACTCGGCAACGTGGTCTACTTCATGCCGCCGTTCTGCATCACGCCGGAGGAGATCGACCAGATGGTCGCGGTGGCGATCGAGGGGATCGAGGTTGCATTGCGATAGCGCCACCCCAGGGCCGAATTCACGACTGTAACCGCACCGCTTGCCGAGGCGCATTCACCCGGTCACTTGCAAGGGGAGTCCAATACGAATAGTTAGATCAACACATTCAGGTTTTGAAGATGCGCGAACACGACGGGCACCGGCGAAACTGATCTGCCGCAAACCACCCCAGAAAGCCGCCTATGAACGCCCCGGGAATTGCACCCGATATGCCGCCCAACGGGCCGCCCACAATACCGAGACTGGCGCCGCCCCAGAATCCCGTGCCCGCCCCACAGCTCAATGCAGCTAGGCGCGTTGCAAGACTCTCGGGGCTGTTATTCTGGAAGGAGTGCTTACACTTTGGACAATTAATTTGAGCCACTACTGTTTCTCACCACACATTAAGGCGAATACACCTGATGTTGGCTTGTCCATGTTTGCTGACACCCATTGTAAGCATTGGACGCGATCACTCACTCTTGTGTCAGTTGTTGTGGTGTAGACCTGCCGATAGGCAGTAACTTGAACACCAACCCAAACGCCGATTGCAAACGCCAAAATCGTCAGAACGACCCCAACTTGCCCCTGCCTAAACTCAAGTGCCATTTCGTACTCCCCTGCGACCTAACGCTTGAGTTAAGCGGCCGCCGGCCGCGAACGCCACGATGTTAGCGCAACTTCCACCCGGCGGTCCGCCTGAGCGAATAGTTAGGGGCCTACACGGCCTCTGGTTCGTCGAGCAGCCAGGGCACCGCAGACGCATGAAATTCCACCTGGACTAGGGGAAGACCCTCTAGGGTCGCCAAGGCCGGCGCGCTCCTACGCAGGAGCCATACTTCGAAGTTGTCGGACATTGCGACGACCGGAAAGTCGCCGGTTTTGTTGAGAGTTCCGACGAAGTGAAACCAGCCACCATAATCATGACAGCGTGGACTGAGGCGTGCGTTGTGATACACCTCGCCGTCCTTTTGGGAGTCGATGCCGAGTGACTGCAGGAACGAGAGGAAGGCAGGCGGATACACCGAGTTGCGCGCAGCGACGAAATTTCGGCAACCACTGCAGTTGCAGGAAGCAGATCCGCCTTCAGGTGCGCGAGCATATGCAGCCAAAGTGGCTTCGCGATCCGCTGTGAACTCCCATTCACCAAAGGCACTCAATGACGGCACCTAACGCTTGAGCTAAGCGGCTTCCGCCGCGGACGTTACGATCTTAGCGCAACCCCAACACCGGCAGTCCGCTTGAGTGATCGAATGGACTCCCTCGTGTCGCCACACGGCTTCAATCAGCCAGGCAGATCATGATGATTCGGACAGGGGATCGCGAGAGGAGTCCGCCATGCATGCTACGCCCAACAATGTCGCCATTTCCACCGTCGCCATCGACCTCGAACTCGCGTTCGCCGATCCCGATGCGCGCATCGTCGAGCGGCGTCGCCTGAATCGAACGGCGTTCGCGCGCGTGCTCGACAACCGCCCGCCGCTGCACGTCGTGATGGAAGCATGCGGTTCGTCGCACGACTGGGCACGCCGCTTCGCGCGACTCGGGCATGCGGTCGAGCTGCTGCCGGCGCACGACGTGCGACCGTACGTGCGACGCAACAAGACCGATCGCACCGACGCCGCGGGTTGCTCGAAGCCGCGCGCTGCGCGTCGATCCGGCGCGTTCCGGTCAAGACGCCTGAGCAGCAAGGCATCCAGGGGCTGCACCGCGTGCGCGAGTTCCACAAGGCGCAGCGCACCGCGGCGATCACCTCGTGCGCGGCCTGTTGCGGGAGTTCGGGATCCTCCTAACGAGTCGGTCCTCGGGACGAGAAAGCCGATAACACTTCTGGCCCGCAGCGGCCGACTGAACGTGTGGCTTCGTCCCGGCGGATTCCATCATGGCCCGAGAACCGACTGCTCACCCCAAGGCCGAATACACGACTGCAACCGCACCGCTTGCCAGAAGCGAAATTACTCGGTCATTGCAAGGGGAGTCCATATACGAATTGTTAGGGCGCGTGCGGCGAATCGCTTGGCCCGTAGATATTCAAGTCTAAGGCAACGCCCAGGGCGCCTAGGCATGACATGAGAGACGACGAAATCGGGAAGCCGCTATTGAAGCCTTCCAGGAAAAAACCGACGAAGAGCTCTGCAGAGCCGCCCGACTCACGATGAAGGCCCAAGAATTCCGCATGGCGCACGAGCCTTTCTGCCACTCTCGCTAAGGCATCTTCGATTTCCTCACCTTGGATGAGGTCCAGCGCACCGACCCAGTACGAATCCGTGTGCACGCCCGGCAAAGTGGCCCCGCGCGGCGAGGTACGTGACTCCCCGACCGACCAGACGCGGATCGTCTCGAGCCCGAAGCGCTCAGCGCATGTGTCTAGGCGCGCGTTCGGATGATTGAGGCGGAGCGAGAGTTTGTATCGGTACGTTCGCGGTACTTGTTCCATCAGCGCCCTAACTACAAATACAGCCCATATGCGGGGCGTTACACGGCATCCTGCGCGTGGCCGTAGTTCGCGTCAAGCGTTACTATTAAACAATTTCAGTTACTTACGTCGTCGCCGCTGCAGTCCATCGCCGTCCGGTTCGATTGCAATACCCCGGATGCGACGGCGTAATGGTTTACGCATTCGAGAACGAGGACGTAACGCGGTTTCGTATCGTCAGTCTCCCGCGCCGCGCCTGATGGATGAAGATCGACGCGGGGTTCGGCTCGAATGTTTGCGCAAATCGAGCGTGACGCGTCGCGCACAACGCCTATTCTGGCGCGGAAGACGTGACGACTTCGCGTGGCGTGTCAGGCGCGGGCACTTTGGACTTCGACGTACCGAGGATCGAGCCGAGGATCACCAGCGGAAACCCGATTGCCATCCCTGCGGTCAGCGGTTCGTGCAGCACGATGACGCCGAGCAGCAGCGCGACCGCGGGATTGATGTAGGTGATCACGGTCGCACGGGCCGGGCCGGCTTCGGCGATGAGGGCGAAGAAGAGCAGGAACGCGGTCGCCGTGCAGAACAGCGCGAGTGCGACGACCGATCCGCCCGCGGCGAGGCTCACCTCGTGCGGCCAGAGGAACGGCGCGAATGGTGCGTACAGCAGGCTCGCAAGGAGGAGCGACGCGGTGACCACGCCGAGCGGCGGCACGCCGCCGAGCTTGCGGTCGATGATGATCGGGCCGATCGCATAGCCGACCGCGGCGAGCACGGCCGCGCCGACCGCGGGCAGGTCGTCGAGGTGGATGTCCAGGCCGACCAGCGCGGCGACGCCGGCGAAACCGAGGCCGAGTCCGAACAGGCGGCGCGCGCCGAACCGATCGTGGCCGAGACGGGCGAGGATCACCGCGGCGATCAGCGGCACCACCGCGATGAGCAGGCCCGCGGTCGAACTCGTGAGGCGCGTCTCCGCATGGCCGAGCAGCAGCCACGGCCCGTTGATCTCGACCAGCGTGAATGCGAGCAATGGCTTCCAATGACGGAACGCGGGCGCGAGCGACTTCGCGCGCAACGCGACCGGCAACAGCAGCAGCGCGCCGAGCGTCGTGCGGCCGAACGCGACGACGAGCGGATCGATCTCCGCGACCGCGATGCGGATGAGCAGGTAGGGCACGCCCCAGATCAGGCTGAGGACGAAGAACAGGGTCCACCCGCGTCGGGTCATGGCGCCTCCGGTGCAAACCGTTAGCGTACGACGGCGCGCGGGTCCGTGCGCGGACAGACACTCATAAGCGCAATGATGGTCACGCGCGGCGCGCAATCAGGTACAGCCAGCGCTCGTCGCCGTGGCGGTGGCGCGCTTCCCATTCGACGGCGAAGCCGGCCGCGGCAAGCCGCGCGTGCAATGCATCGGCCTGCCACAGCACGAGGCGATAGTCGCCCGATTCGCCATGGTCCCAGCCGTCACCCTCGCCTTCGCGCATCGAGGCGAGGAACAGGCCGCGCGGATGCAACGCGCCGGCGATCTTGCGCAGCACCTCGTCGAAACGTTCACGCTCGACGTGCTGCAGGACGCAGAGCGCGACCACGGCGTCGTACGGACCCGGCAGTGCGTCCTCGACCACGTCGAGTGATGCGACCACGCGGCCGCGTTCGGCCTGGAACGCGCGGAACGCCGAGGTCACGTCGGTGCGATCGACCCCGACGCCGAGCGCTTCGAGGAAATCCGCATCCCACCCAGGCCCCGAGCCGATCTCGAGTGCGCGCGCGCCGCGCGGCAGCTCGCCTGCGAGGCGGCGCAGTGCCGCTTCGCCGACGCCGGATGGTGTCGGCGCAACCGCTGCAGCGTAGTCGCGTGCGCAGGCTTCGTAGCCTTCGATCGTGCGACGATTCGCGTCGCTCGCCGCGGGGTGATCCGGTGTCGATCGCGTCATGACGTTCTTCGTTGACGAGTGGGCCGATGAAGACGGGCGGCTCAGTCCGCGAGCGGAATCCACAGATTCAGGCCGCCTTCGCCGCTGCGTGGGTCGAAGGTCTCATGATGACGTTCGAGGATCGGCGCGTCGGCGACGCGCAGGCCGCTCGCCGGCAGTGCGCCGTTCCAGATCGCGGCGTAGGTGTCGTAGATCGTCGACACGTGGCCGCGATGCTCGAACACTGCGTAGCGGCATGCAGGAACCTCGAACGCGACGAGATCCGTCGGCACGTGGCCGATCGCGCGCACCTCGACCGCGCAGACGTACTCGAATCGGCCCTCGTCGTCGGGCGCGCGCGTGACGCCGAGCGGAATCGGATCGGCCTTCGCGGCGATCGCGTCGTCGTACGCCATGAAGCGCTGCCACTGCGCCGGGATGCGGATCGCGCTCTCGAACGTGTGCGTCTCGGCGAGCCCGACCACGCGCAGCGCGTCCTGGCGCAGCAACCGCGGCGGATCGAGCGCGCGCGGCGTGCGCGCGACGAGATCGAGCGGACCGACCAGCGCGAGCCCCTCGACGCTGCGCGCGTCGCGCACCTGTTCGGGCGTAACGCCGAAGCGGTCGCGGAAAGCGCGCGTGAACGCTTCATGCGACGCATAGCCGGCGTCGAACGCGACCGTGAGAATGTCCGGCACGCCCGCCGCGAGCGTGCGCGCCGCTTCGCTGAGCCGGCGACCGCGCAGGTACTTCACGACCGACAGCCCGGTCGTCGCACCGAACGCGTTCGCGACGTGCGATCGCGACACGCCGCACGCCTGCGCGATCGCATCGAGGCCGAGCTCGCGCGATGAGTTGCGTTCGATGACCCAGACGGCCTTGTCCACGAGCGACATGCGTACCTCGATCGTTGCGGCACGACGCCAGACTAGCGAACGGCGCGGAGCCGCACTTGATCGATCGTCCAGCGATGCAAGGACGAACGCACCCTTCGCGTGTTCAGCCCCCGCGCAGATGCGCGGCGAGGAAAGGCAACACGTGTGCCGCATAGTCCACGCCGGCGAACGCGCACAGATCGACGTGCGCGGCGCCCGGAACGATCCAGAGTTGCCGAGGTTCGCTCGCCGCGGCGAACAGTGCGCGCGACTGGCCGAGCGTGGTGTGGCGATCCGTCTCGCCGGCGAGGATCAGCACGGGCGCGTCCACCGACGCGATGTGCTCGATCGGTCGCAGCAGCGACGGCGCAAGGCCGAGATGCCAGCTCATCTCGCGCTCGAGCACGGGCGACAGTGCCGGTCCGAAAGGACCGAGGTAGTTGCGCAGGCGATTGTCGAGCGCTTCCTCGACGATCGGATAGACCTGCTCGAGCACGATCGCGTCGGGCGCCGGCTTCGGGTGCGCGAGCAACACGGCCGCTCCGCCCATCGATGTCGCGATCACTCCGATGCGCTCGTGCGGCGCCGCTTCGCGCAGCCAGGCGAGCGCGGCGCGTGCATCGAGGCGTTCGCGCCAGCCGAACGTGATCGCCTCGCCGCCGCTCTCGCCGTGCGCCTGGAAGTCGAACAACAGCACCGCATGGCCCGCCTGCGCGAGCAGGCGCGCGCGTCCGAGCATCGCGGTGCGATCCCGCATGCACCCCGTGCATGAGCACGACGGCACCCTCGCCCGGCTGTCCAGGCACGTACCAGCCGCGGAGTTCCGCGCCCGATTCGCTAAGGAATGCCACCGGACGCGCATGGAGGCCCGGTGGCGGCGCGCCGATCGCGCGATGATTCGGCCGCGTCAGAAGCACGGTGACGCACCAGCCGCCGAGCACGACGGCAACGGCGAATACGCAGGCGATGGCGACGATGCGGCGTAGCAGCCTCTTTGCCCGCATCATCATCGCGGGTTCGCAGCGGGCGCTTCGGCGGACGATGCGCGCTCCGCATCCGCCGCCGACGCAGGGATCGCGGAAACCGCGCAACATGCCCCGGCACCGGCCGGACCGCGATCGAGCGTCCAGAGCACGAACAGCACGACGATCAGCACGCCCGCGATCGTCCAGGTCCAGCGCGCGTGGCTGCGTTCGGCGCGACGGTCGTCGGTCGACGTGTCCATCACGCGCCTGCCGTGGGATCGACGCCGCCGATGAGTTCTTCCTGCAGTTGCTTGAGTTCGCCCCAGCGGTTGTCGGCCGCGAGTGCGGCCTGGCGCGCCCAGGTCGCCGGATTGGCGAAGCGGAAATACGGGCCGCCGTGCTCGAGGATCGCGTTCATGCGCTCGGGGTCGAGTGCGGCGAGGGCGGCGAAACCGTTCACGCCGTGCGAGCGGAGCAGCTCGTCGAGCTTGGGCCCGATGCCTTCGATGATCGTGAGGTCGTCGGCGTGCCTGAGGTTGAACCCGGCCGCGCGCGCAGCGCCGACATCGATGAGGCGCGCATGCGACATCGGCGCATGCGATGCGGGCGATTCGTCGATCGGAGCCGGCGGTGGCGGCGACGGCATCACCGGCGGCGAGTCCGGCAACGGTGCGGCGACGGCGCGCGGCGCCTGCGGCGGCGTGCGTCGCACATACCGCTGCAACAGCCAGTTCGCGAGCCAGCCGAGCAGCAGGCCGAACAAAAACCACCACAGGCAGCACGCCAGCACGCCCATCATGTCGCTCCTCGGCTGCTTCGCGGAAAAACGCGCTCCATCGGCGCAATGTACTCCCGCGGCAACCCATTCGCGCGCACTACCGGCGGTCGCCCTCGCGCGGTACTGTGGACATTCAGGCGGGCTGTGGTGAGCATCCGCGCTTCGTCGTTTTTTCGTGCCCCGGAAATTCCATGCGCATTCCCCGAATCTACGTCCCGCAGCCGCTGCATCCGGGCCGCGAGGTGGATCTGCCCGTGCAGGCGGGCGAACACATCGCGCGTGTGCTGCGCCTCGACCGCGGCCATCCGTTGCGTCTTTTCAACGGCGACGGCAGCGAGTTCTCCGGCGAGATCGCTTCGCTCGCCAAGCGCGCAGTCAGCGCGCGCGTGCTCGAGCCGGTAGCGAGTGCCGACCGCGAGAGTCCGCTGCGCATCACGCTCGGCCAGGGCGTCGCGCGCGGCGAAAAGATGGACTGGATCCTGCAGAAAGCTACCGAACTTGGTGTTGCCCAAATCGTGCCGCTGGTCACCGAGCGCACGGAGGTGAAACTCGACGAGGAGCGCGCCGAACGCCGCATGGCGCATTGGGACAGC
>NZ_JBQCFP010000110.1:0-76218 GCF_051958935.1 Dokdonella sp.
TCCGTCCGCCGCGTCATGCGCGTTTCCCCATGGGATCAGCCTGGCCCGTCACGCGCGGTCGCGTCGTCGCACGGCACGGATGCATCTCACGAAGACCGCGCCCTGAGCCGATCGTAGATGTCGCGCCGGAGGAACGTCCGCTTGAAGTTCGGCGTCGAATGGACGAGTACGTAGCCGGCCTTGCGCAAACGCGAGCACGCCCGCCTGACCCGGAAATGGTAGGCCTTGTTTCGCGGGTGGTACACCTCGTCGAACTCCACGAGTATCGCCTTGATGTCGAGGCGGTCCTCGATGATCGTCTCGATGACCCGGTATTCCGCGCCTTCGATCTCGATCTTCACCAGATCGATCGTGCGATGGCCCAGCTCGGCCATCAGGTTCGCGAGCCTGTCCACCGGCGCCTCGACGACCTTGTCCGAATCCTGGAAGAGGCATGCCGAGAAGGAGGCATAGTCCGCCTGCTGGGGGTCGTGGAACTTGAGGACCGTCTTGCGATCCCACACGCCCGTTGGAACGAACGTGATGCGGGCCAATGACGCAGCGTCGATGTCGTAGGTGTAAGGGTGGTTGACGGCTTTCGTGCTGAACGGCTTGCCTTGTTCGACGTGGCGCTCGAGTTCGGCGAAGTGGTTGATGCCGTACGGGGTCGGATCGAAGATGAAGACCTGGCAGCCGAAATTCGTTCGAAGTTCGACGTCGAAGGAAATGTCCTCACCGGCGCCGATGCAGTAACAGACGGATTCCGGCCCCAGCAAACCTTCGGGCACCCAGTAGCTGTGGCGACGCCAACCGACCGTGCGCATGGATGCCAGTGGCTCGACGCCGGATTGGTGGTGGATGCCGAGAAGCCGTTTCAGGAATGAGATCACGTGTGTACGCATAGGTCCTCGTTCGCTACGTTCCAGGTCGATGTTCGCGGCCAGGAGCGGGGGAGGGATACGTTTTTCGGCGCGACCGATGGCCGCGCAAAGATCCATGGCTGAGTTGCCCATGAGCGCTGCGTTGCCCATGAGCACCGAGCCGGCACCGGCGTGATCTCTTTCCCCCTTCAGGAAATGCAATGTCCCGGCGAGGGCGTCGGGCACTTCGCCACGCGACATTGTATGTCCACCCGCGCTGATCTGGACGTTGGTGGCAAGCCGTTGGAGCACGCCGTCGCGATCACCTTTCCCGCGCGGTTGTGGAACTTTCCTCGAGCCGGCGGCGGTCTGGCGTGCGCGGCGCAGCGAGCCGGGCGAGGCCCGCCATGGAGCGGCGGGCGTACCCCGATGGCCGCATCACCCGCCCTTCGATTCGGTGCCGCAATAGATGTCGTGCAGGACCTCCACCACGCGGGCGGCGGGGCCGGGCGCGAGCGCGTAGTAGATCGTCTGCGCGTCGCGCCGGGTCGTCACGAGATCTTCGTCGCGAAGGACCGCGAGATGTTGAGAAAGCGCGGGCTGGCTCAGATCGAGGTGCTCGTTGAGCTGTGTCACGGAGCGCTCGCCCTCGGCCAGCAGGCACAGGATCACCAGCCGGCTTTCGTTGCCGAGCGTCCTGAGCAGCCGGCTCGCGTCGCGCGAATGCGCGCGCATCCGCCGGGGGTCGATCCCGAGAGGGGATTTCCTGCCGCGCGCCATTGGGTTTCCTCCTGCAAAGACGTCGCCCGGGCATCCGGGCTATGCGCTCAGTCTAGCTCGGCCCCGGCGGCATAATATCAGTTGATTGTTATATATGAAATTGCTAATATACTGAGCCGCTGGGTGTCCGGAAAGACGACACAAGCCCGGATCGCTCGCATGAGCAAGCACCGGTCCAGCGCGGGCGCGCGCTGCGCAATCCTCCACGTGAACAAGGAGCTGGTTACATGAACATCGATCGAGCCGTGATGGCATTCGCCGGCGTGATGATTCTCGTCAGCGTGCTGCTGGTGCATTTCCATTCCGCCTGGTGGCTGCTCCTGACCGCATTCATCGGCCTCAACCTCCTGCAGGCGAGCGTGACAGGCTTCTGCCCGGCCGCGTTTGTCTTCAGGAAGATCGGCGTGCGAGGGGGCGGTTGTGCTTTCAGATAGGCGGTGGCTTCCGGCCGCGATGGGTCTGGCGCTCGCGGCATGCGGCAGTGAGCGTATGGCCGATCGCATGTCGCCGCTGCCCGAGCTATCGACCTTCCCGGTCGAGCGGCCGATGCTGACCGCGGGGCGTGCCTGGGACGGCGTGGTGGAAGCGGTCCGGCGAGCGGATCTCAGCGCTCAGACCAGCGGAACCGTCGCCGCGGTCGAAGCCGACGTGAACGACCGCGTCGGCGCCGATGCGGTGCTGGTACGGATCGTCGCTGTCGAACAGGATGCCATCGCGAATACCGCACGAGCCCAGTTGCGCGCGGCGGAAGCCGCCGCCGTGGTGGCGGCGCGCACGTACGCGCGCTTCGATGCGTTGTCGGGTGCGCAGTACGTGTCTCGTGCCCAGCTCGACCAAGCACGTGCCGAGCGTGATGCGGCCGTCGCCGCGCGTGATGCGGCGCGCGCACGGCTGACGCAGGTGGAGCAGCAGGCAGGCTATACCGTGGTGCGTGCGCCGTTCGCGGGCGTGGTGTCGCGGCGCGACGTCGAACCCGGCGAGACGGTGGTTTCCGGCCAGCCGCTGATGTCGGTCTACGCGCCGCGGGACCTGCGCATCGAGGTGTCCGTGCCGCAGACGCGCGCCGACGCGATCCGGCGCGACCCGCGCGCCCGCGTGCTGTTTCCCGACGGAAGCGAAGCGGTGTCGCCGCGAGTGACCGTATTTCCGTCGGCGGACGTCGCAAGTCACAGCGTGATCGTGCGGGCGAACCTGCCCGAGCTCGCGGCGCCGCCGGCACCGGGTACGACCGCGAAGGTCATGTTCGATGCGGGAGGCGGCGAAGCGGAAAGCCAAGCCGTGCGCGTTCCTGCTGCCTCCATCGCGCAACGGGGCGAACTCAGCGGCATCTACGTCAAACAGGGTGATCGGATCGTGCTGCGCCAGGTCCGTCTCGGCGCACGCGAGGAGGAGATGGTGGACGTGATCAGCGGATTGCGCGCGGGCGACATGGTTGTGCGCGATCCCGTTGCGGCGGTGCAGGCCCTGGTCGCGCAACGGCAGGCGGCGGATTCGACGCATGAATGACATGCCGAACCCGCCGCGCTCGGGCATTGCGGGTCGTCTGGCCGCAGCGTTCCAGTCCAATCCGTTGACGCCGATTCTCGCACTCACCGGTCTCTTGCTGGGCCTGCTCGCAGTGGTGATCACGCCCCGCGAGGAAGAGCCGCAGATCGACGTCACGATGGCGAACGTGATCGTCCCCTTCGAAGGCGCGAGTTCGCGCGATGTCGAGCAGCTGGTGGCGGTGCCGCTGGAACAGACGCTGTCGGAGATCGAAGGCGTCAAGCACGTGTATTCCGTCAGCCGCCCGGGGGCGGCAGTGGTCACCGTCGAATTCGAGGTCGGCGTGGAGCGGCAGGCGGCCCTCGTGCGCCTGTACAACCAGGTGTTCTCGAACCTGGACGCATGGCCGCCGAACACCGGTATCGGCACGCCTCTGGTGAAGCCGAAGGGCATCGACGACGTGCCCGTGATGGCCCTGACTCTCTGGAGCGACGATGCGTCGACGGACGCCAGCCGCCTCGCGGAGGTGGCACATGCGCTGGAGGCCGAACTCAAGCGCATTCCAAGCACGCGCAACGTGTATACGATCGGTGCGCCGGATCGGGTCGTCATGGTCACCCTCGACGCGGCCAAGCTCGCAGCCTACGGTCTCGAGCCGGGCGATCTCGCGACGGCGCTGCAGGCGGCGAACGTGGTGCGCCAGCCGGGGGAACGCGTGGATGCCGATGGCGCATTGCCCGTCACGGCCGGCCGCTTCCTCGCGTCCGCGCAGGACGTCGCCGCGCTCGTCATCGGCAGCCATGGCGGCAAGCCGCTGTTGATTTCGGACGTCGCCACTGTCGAGGCAAGGGCCGACCTGCCTGCTCGCTATGCATGGTTCGGCTCGCCGCCGGGTCGCGCGGGACCCGGTGCCGGCATCGCTCCGGCAGTGACCATCGCGGTCGCCAAAAAGCCGGGCAGCAATGCGTCCGACATCACGACTGCGATCGGCCATCGCATCACTCAGCTCCACGGCGAGATGATCCCCGATGACGTGCATGTGTCCGTGACCCGCGACTACGGCAAGACCGCTTCCGACAAGGCGCAGAAGTTGATGCAGAAGCTGCTTTTCGCCACGTTGTCGGTGATCGCGCTGGTCCTGTTCACCCTCGGGTGGCGCGAGGCGGTGGTGGTCGGCAGCGCCGTCGCCCTGACGCTCGCGGTGACGCTGTTCGCTTCCCACGCGATGGGCTTCACCCTCAATCGGGTCTCGCTGTTCGCGTTGATCTTCTCGATAGGCATCCTCGTGGACGACGCGGTCGTCATCGTCGAGAACATCCATCGGCACTTGACGCTGCCAGGCCCCGACGGTCGAGCGCGCACGTTGTCCGAGGTGATTCCGGGCGCCGTGCACGAAGTCGGCGGCCCGACCATCCTGGCAACCTTCACGGTGATTGCGGCGCTGATGCCGATGGCCTTCGTGTCGGGACTCATGGGGCCGTACATGCGCCCGATCCCGGTCAATGCGTCGGCCGGCATGCTGCTGTCGCTGGCGATCGCATTGACGGTCACGCCGTGGTTGTCGCTCAAGCTGCTGCGGCGGCACGAGGCGACCGGACACGCCTCATCGCCTCCCGAAGTCCGTCAGCAGGACCCATTGCGCCTACTGTTCCGGCGATTGATGTCGCCATTCCTCGTGCCGCATGCACGCCGGAGGCGTCGCTTCGTGTTCGGTTCGATGATCGTGCTCGTGGTGCTGGCGGCATCGCTCGCAGCCGCGGAATGGGTCGTCCTGAAGATGCTCCCGTTCGACAACAAGTCGGAACTCCAGGTCGTCGTCGACCTACCGGAAGGCAGCACGCTGGAGAGGACCGACGCGCTGCTGAAGGAACTGGCTGCCGAAGTCGACACGATACCCGAGGTGCTCGATTATCAGGGTTACGCAGGCACCGCGGCTCCGATCAACTTCAATGGACTCGTGCGACAGTATTTCCTGCGTAGCGGCAGCAACGTCGGTGACTTGCAGGTCAATCTCATCGACAAGCATCTTCGCTCGCGACAGAGCCATGCGATCGCGAGGGCGATGCGCCCAGGTCTTGCGGCGATCGGTGCCCGCTACGGAGCATCGGTGAAGGTCGTCGAGGTGCCGCCCGGACCGCCGGTGCTCGCGCCGCTCGTGGCGGAGGTCTACGGACCCGACTACGCGGGCCAGCGCCGCATCGCGCGTGAGCTCGCGTCGACACAGTTCGCATACACCGAAGGCATCGTCGATGTCGACACGAGCGTGGAGGCCGATGCGCCTCGCGAGACCTATGTGCTCGACCGGGTGCGCGCCGCGCGGCTGGGTGTGACGCAGGCCGCCGTGTCGGATGCGATTGCCGCAGCCGTCGCGGGGAACGATGCGGCATTCATACATGACGGAAGCTCGAAGTATCCGCGCCCTGTCCGCCTGCGCCTGCCCGCCGAGCAGCAGGCGGGCTCGTCATCGCTGCTTGCCGTGCAGGTGCGCGGGGGAGGGGGCGGGCTGGTGCCGTTGTCGGAACTCGTTGCCGTGCAAACGGAGGAGTGGGACGGCGCGATCCATCACAAGGACGGCCTGCCGGTGGCATACGTCACCGGCGACGAGGCCGGCAAGCTCGACAGTCCGCTGTACGGCATGTTCGCGATGGTCGGAAAACTGCACGATGCGCGGTTCGAAGGCCAGGCATCGCCGTTGCAACAGACGTTCATCGCGCAACCGGCGGACACGAGCCGCTATGCGGTGAAGTGGGACGGCGAATGGCAGATCACCTACGAGACCTTTCGCGACATGGGCATCGCCTATGCCGCCGGCATGGTGCTCATCTATCTCCTGGTGGTCGCGCAATTCCGCAACTATGTCGTGCCGCTCGTGATCATGGCACCGATACCGTTGACCGTGATCGGCGTGATGCCGGGCCATGCCTTGCTCGGGGCACAGTTCACCGCGACGAGCATGATCGGCATGATCGCGCTCGCAGGCATCATCGTGCGCAATTCGATTCTTCTGGTGGACTTCATCGACCACGAAGTCGCGCGCGGCGTAGCGCTGGAGGAGGCGGTGATCGACGCCTGCGCTGTCCGCGCCAAGCCGATCGTACTCACCGGCGTTGCGGCGATGCTCGGCGCGTTCTTCATCCTCGACGACCCGATCTTCAATGGTCTGGCCATCTCGCTGATCTTCGGGATCCTGGTCAGTACCGTGCTGACGCTCGTCGTGATTCCGGTGCTGTACTACGCGATCACGCATCGGCCGCGCAATGCGGTATGACGGCATCGTGCGTCCGGCGCCGAGTTCCTCGGCGAGCTGCGCCCGCCCGATAGACGTGGAGGATGCTGAAAACGAGGTGGTTTGACCTGCATCAAATCGCGAGGACGTCGCCCGTCCTATCGTGGCCCTGTCCATACCAACCGGAGGAGTCGCGATGAAAGCCGATCGGGGGCGCGGCGGACTTCCGGGCGTAGCGGTCGACCCGTGACGAGTACCGTATCGGGCCGGCCCGCCGATGCGCACGGTGCGCCGCGGGTCCAACGATGAGAGGCCAGTGGACCGGCGCACTGTTCGCGATCCTTCTGTCTGCGCAAACAGCCGCAGTCGCGGACGGTCCGGATGCGGCACCGCTCGCGAACGACACGTGGTGGTACCCGCAGGTCGCGCCGACGGGCCCGGTCGTGATCGTCGTCAGCCTGGTCGAGCAGCGCGCGTACGTTTATCGCAACGGCATCGCGATCGGCACCGGTCCGGTCAGCTCGGGCAAGCGCCGTCACGCGACGCCGGCGGGCGTGTTCACGATCCTGCAGAAGGAGCGCGAGCATCGATCCAACCTGTACGACGATGCGCCGATGCCTTTCATGGAGCGGCTCACGTGGGATGGCGTCGCCATCCATGCGGGCACGCTTCCCGGATATCCCGCCTCGCATGGCTGCATCCGCATGCCGCACGCGTTCGCCGAGTGGCTGTTCGGGGTGACCCGAAAGGGCGATACCGTCGTCGTGTCGGACCGGGACGCCATCGACCCGGAAATCATCCATCCGTCGGTGCTCGCGCCCGTGACGCCGCTCGGCACACCGGACTCGCATGTCGGACGCGCCGCGTCTTTCTGGTGGGAAGCGAATGCGAAGGATGAAGGGCCCGTCAGCATCCTCATTAGCCTGGCGGATCGGCGTGCGTACGTGATGCGCAACGGCTTGCGTATCGGCGTGGCGCCGGTGGATGTCGCCGAAGGGCTCGAGGCGAGGGGAGCCGTCGTCTACGTGGCGCAGGAAGAGCAGGGCGGCGCAGCCCGATCGCGCAGCTGGCTCGCCGTGCCACTGCGCGGCGATCTCGGCCGGCGGTCGATGGATTCGCTCGCGGCGTACCTCAAGGTGGCCGACGAGTTCAGGGAGCACGTGCGCAGCGTCATCGCCGCGGGCACGACCGTATTGGTGACGGACCAGCCCGCGTTGCGCGGCGACACCGAGGCGCAGATCCTGCAGTCGGATTCAGGCACGGCGTCGGATTGATCGATCGGCTCGAGGCGAGCCCTGGATTCGCTTTCGCCGGCGCGGGCGACATTCGCCGTCACGGCAGCAGCGGTTGTCGTCGCGAACGCAGCGCGCTTGAGGCGCCGCGCTCGCGGATCAATGCCGCAGGAAGACCGGGATGTGCGCTTCGGCCAGCACGTGGCGGGTCGCGCCACCGAAGATCCATTCGCTGAAGCGCGCACGCCCGTATGCACCCATCACGAGGAGGTCCGCGCGGCACTCCGCAGCGGCTCCGAGCAGCGCCGCACCGGCGTCCGCGTCGCTCGCGCCCAGTTCGCGATCCTCGACGATGAGCCCATGTCCGCGCAGGTAGGTTCCGAGGTCGAACTCGGGCATCCAGCCGACCTTCAGCGGCTGCTCGCGTGGTTTGCCGGAAAGGACCACGATGCGACCGGCGGCGGCAAGAAGCGGTAGCGCTGCATGGATCGCGCGGATCGCCTCGGGTGAGTGATTCCAGCCGATTGCCACGCACTGCGCGCGAGCCGTCGCGCAACTCGGCGGGGTGACGATGCAGGGCAGATGGCTGCGCAGGACCAGGCCTCCCAACGCCTGCGGCGAGCCCCAGTTGCTCTCTGCATCGCGGCCAAGGATGAGCACGTCGTGCCAATTGCCAATCTGCGAGAGCACTTCCGGAACCTCGCCCTCGGCGACCACCCAGAGCGCCGAGCGTGCGCCGAGTAAGCACGCTTTGGATTCGAACGCGCTGCGCCGTGCGCACGCTTCCTCCTTGATCTGCCGGAGGTCATCGATGATCCGCGATAGCAACAGCGGCGCGTCGTAGGGCGAGACCATCATGTACGGCGATGCGACGACATGCACGGCAGTCAGGTGTCCGGAGAGAGCGGCAGCCATGCCCGCTGCGTACTCCATGCTTGGTGTCACGGAGGTGTAGTTGTCCGCATAAGCCAGGATGTCTTTCATGGCCCCATCTCAACTCGGCGATGCACGGCACCCTAGCGTCCGTGGCGCCGGCCGCTGCTGATCTGGATCAAGCAGTCGCGAGACCGCGTGATTTGCATCGCAGAGGCTCGGCCTTTCCCAAGCGCGATTTGGGACTCGCTGCCGTCGAGGGCCGGACAGCAGGAAAACATTTATTTTACATAATAGGCATTGCGCACGTTCTGGGGCTCCGGGAAGGGGCTCCAAGCCGCGCCGTCGCCGGCTCTGGTATCTCGCTCCTGACGGCTTTCGCGAGCTGCGCTTGAGCCTCGCCCTGAGTCAGCCCAGGTGTTCGGCGCCAACAAGTTGCCCCAGCAGCAGCCAACAAAGCGGCCCGTAACCGCCCCGGCGTCTCGGCCAGATGATCGGCTGCAGCCGGGCGATGCTCGACCTGTTCGACAGCATCGGCAAGGTGGCGCCGCTCGATGCGACGATCCTCCTCTACGGCGAAAGCGGCACCGGCAAGGAACTCGCGGCACGCGCGCTGCACGATCTCAGCGGCCGCCCCGGGCGTTTCGTCGCCCTCAACTGCGGCGCGATCGCGCCGGACCTCCTCGCCAGCCAGTTGTTCGGCCACGAGCGGGGCGCATTCACGGGTGCGCAGCAGGCGCACGCCGGCTTGTTCGAACAGGCCAAGGGCGGCACCTTGTTTCTCGACGAGATCACCGAAATGCCGCCGCTGCTGCAGGTGTTCCTGCTGCGCGTGCTCGAGTCGCATGCGCTGTGCCGCGTCGGTGGATCGCGCGATGTCGCGGTCGACGCGAGGATCGTGACCGCATGCAACAGGGATCCTGCACAGGCCGTGCGCGACGGACGACTGCGCAGCGATCTCTATTTCCGGCTCATGGAATTCCCCTTGACGATTCCGCCCTTGCGCGAGCGCCGCGAAGACATCCCGCTGCTCGTCCTGCACTTCCTGCAGCGCCTCAACGAGCGTCACGGAACGCGCCGTGCATTCGCGCCGGAAGCGCTGCAGCGCCTGGCAGAATTGCCTTGGCCGGGCAACGTGCGCGAACTTCGGCATGCCGTGCAACGGCACTACATACTGGCTGATTCCGATCTCGTCGACTTGAGCCAGCCGCCGCGCCACGACGAGTCGGATGCCGCGGTCGACCTCACCGAAGATTCGATCTTCTTCACCGTCGGCATGACGTTCGCCGAAGTCGAGCGCGAGATGTTGCTCAAGACACTCGCGATGTGCAACGAGAACAAGCGGGCCGCGGCGGACAAGCTCGGCGTCACGCCGAAGACGGTATACAACCGCCTGTCCCGCTATCGATCGCGCGACGAGCGCAAGCCCCTACGGGGCCTGCTGTTCGGAACCTGACGCTCGCCATTCCCCCGAATCGGTGTAACCCGCCGTGAAGCGCGTGCCGCGGCGTTAATCGCGCGCTCGGGAAGGCGCTGCGAGGATGACCGCCATGGACGCCGGCTGCGACAGTACCGCGCGTCTGCACGTCGACGGGAAGCGAAGCATGGCCGCGAGCTACTGGAAACGCACCGGACAGATCCTGCGATTTCTCCTCGAGTATCGCCGCGACCTCGCTGCGCCTTTCGACGGCAAGGCTGCCGCCACCGGAGACGACCCCCGACGCGCGCAGGCATTCAAGCAGGACCTCGCGCAGCTCGGACCGGCGTTCGTGAAGATCGGCCAGCTCCTTTCAACGCACGGCGACGTTCTGCCCGCGGCGTGGGTGGAGGCGCTCGAATCGTTGCAGGAGGACGTCGCTCCGCTCGACTTCGCCGAAGTGCGTGAAGTCATCGAGTCCGAGCTCGGCGTCCGGATTTCGCATGCGTTCGAAGCCTTCGACGAGCATCCACTCGGCGCGGCCTCGCTCGCTCAGGTGCATCGTGCCGTGCTGCGCGGCGGCCGCGTCGTCGCGGTCAAGGTGCAACGGCCCGGGATCGGCGAACAGGTGCGCTGCGACATGGACGTGCTCACCTCGCTCGCGCGCCGGTTCGATCGCGTGACCGAAGCGGGCCGCCGCATCCGCTTCAGCGACGCCGTGCTCGACATGCGCAGGACGCTCATGGCCGAGCTCGACTTCCGCTCCGAAGCCGAGAATCTCGAGCGCCTGCGCGCGCACCTCGAGCCGTATCCGGAACTGTTCGTGCCCGAACCGCACTGGTCCTTCACGACCGGCCGCGTGCTGACGATGGACCTCGTCGAAGGCAGCAAGGTCACCGCGCTCGACGGCGTTCGGCGTACCGAATGCGATTACGCTCCGCTCGCGCAGGCCCTCGTGCGCGCCTATCTCGACCAGGCATTCGTGCATGGGGAGATCCACGCGGACCCGCATCCCGGCAACGTACGCGTGCTGGACGACGGGCGCCTAGGCATCTTCGATGCGGGGATGATCGCGTACCTGCCGCCGCGGCGCCGTACGCAACTGCTCAAGCTCCTGCTCGCGGCCGTCGAAGGTCGCGGTGACGATGTCGTGCGCGAAGCGATTTCGATCGGCACCCGCCTCGAGGACTTCGACGAGGAGCGCTACGAGCGCGTCGTCGCGCAACTGGTCGCGCGTTACGCCGCGCACCGTGCACAGCGGGGCTTGTCGGAAGGCCGGCTCATGCTCGAACTTACGCGCGTGAGCGCCGAGTGTGGACTGCGCCTGCCGGCGGACCTCAACCTGCTCGGCAAGACGCTGTTCAACCTGCGCCACGTCTGCGATTGCCTCGAGCCGGGTCTCGACATGCGCGAGCCGGTGGAGCGGCATCTGGAAAGCCTGATCGGCCGCTACCTTCGGCAGGCATTCTCGCCCGCGTTGCTCGCCGGCGAACTGCTCGACGCCGAACGCCTCGTGTTCGGCTTGCCGCGCAAGCTCGCCGACGCGCTCACGCTCGTCGCCGAGAACCGCCTGCAGTTGCGCGTGGTCGGCCTGCGCGAGTCGCACCTCATGGAGAACCTGCAGAAGATCGCGAACCGTATCGCCGCCGGGCTCGTGGTCGCCGCGCTGCTCATCGCGTCCGCGCTCGTCATGCGCGTGCCCCCTGGTACCAGCGGGGCGGCCTATCCACTGCTCGCGATGACGTTGTTCGTCACCGCCGCCCTCCTCGGCCTGGGTCTCGTGCTGAGTTCGCTGCTTCGTGACCGCCGGCCGCCGCCACGGCAGCAACGCGGGCCGCAGTGATACCCGACATGCCCACCGAAACGCTCGATTTCTGGCTGCAGCAGCTTCTCCGCTACGGCACGCGCCTGCTCATCGCGCTCGTCCTGATCGTGATCGGGCTGCAGCTCGCGCGCTGGACCGCTCGCGCCGTCGGGGCGGCATTGATCGCCCGTCATATCGATCGCCTGCTGGCCGATTTCGTGCGCAGCTCGATCGTCGCGGTCGGGATCGTGGTGGTCGTGCTCGCATCGCTGCAGCTCGCGGGCATCCCGACAGCGTCGTTCCTCGCCGTGCTCGGTACCGCGGGCCTCGCGATCGGCCTCGCGCTCAAGGACTCGCTCGCGCAGCTCGCCTCCGGCGTGCAGTTGATGGTGCTGCGGCCGTTTCGCGCGGGCGACCAGGTGACCGTGGCCGGACAGGAAGGCCATGTCCAATCGGTGCGCCTGTTCCAGACCGTGCTGCTGTCGCCCGACAACCGGCTCATCACCCTGCCGAATACGCTGATCGTCAACCAGGCGATCGTCAATGCGTCGCGCTGCGACAAGCGCCGCATCGACGTTTCGCTCGCACTCTCCATCGACACGCCGCTGCCGCGCGTCGTCGAGGCCATCGCGCCTGTGCTCCAGCGGCCTCCGCTGCTGCGCGAACCCGCGCCGCTCGTTGCGGCGAGCGACCTCAGCGACAAGGGCGTGCAGCTCATGATCCAGGCCTGGGCGCCGCGCCAGGATCTCGCGACCGCGCGGTCCGCGCTCATCGAGGCCTTGCAAAAGGCGCTTGCCGAAGCGGGCGTGCGGCCGCTGGGACCTCCTGCGCCGCCCCTGCCCGCCCACGGGTGAATCGTGTGCCCGCAGCTTCGCCGAGTCTGCGTCTGGCAGGCTGTTGAAAAACAGCCTGCGGACGCGATCCAGGAATGGATCGCTCGCGAGTCGACGACGCACGTCGTTGAATCGCGGAAGCGAGTCCGGACATGCGCCGGACGCGCTGAGTTGAAACAGCGCTGGATAGCGCCTTTTTCAACATCCTGCTAGAGTCGTGACGGCTGCCTTGCACGCCATCCGCGCAGCAGCTCTTCGACATAGGGAAGCGCTGCCAGCAACGCAATCGCGACGGCGAGGGCGACGCTGTAGGCGAGCGGCGGCATCTCGCTCGACGCGCTGAGGTCGAAGCGTGCGGTGTCCGCGCCGAGCCCCCACAGCGCAAGCCATTGCGACCAATGCGCGCTCGCGAGCAGGAGGAGCACCATCAGCGGCGACATTTCGAGCACGCTGTGCACGAACTGCTCGGCGACGCCGACCTCGCGGCGCGTGATCGCATAGCGCACGTCGACGTACGCGGTGATCTCATGCACGATGCATGCGACGCCGAGCAGCGCGAGCACCAGTGCATTGACCTCGAAATAGATCGCGGCGAGCAGCGGCAGGCCCATCTCCGCAAGCATCAGGAGGTGCAGCGCCGATTCCGGAACGCCGCTCGTGTCCTCGATGTCGGTGCGCCGATGGAAGTACCAGTCCGCGACACCGGCGAGCAGCCATAGCGGAATGACGCCGTAGAGCACCAGGGAGTGCTGCGGGGACATCGGCTGGCTCCATTCCGGTCGGCTGCGTCCATGGAACGATACATGTCGCGACTGCAGGCTGAATCCGATCGGGGCCCGCCCGCGCCGGAAACCGCCGTGGCACCGCGGCCGTGAGCGAACGATGCGGGCACTCGACGATGGTCTCATCGTCGCCTCGAAGGCGCACGCCTATGATGGCGGCCGGTCCGCCCGCGGGGAGGTGCGGGGCAGGACCGACGCATAGGGCTGTCAGAGCCGCCGGCTCGCGCACATGCGGCCTTGTCTGCGGAGTCTGCATCCGCGTGGGCCCGATGCCTTCCACGCAGCGCTCGTTCTCCCTCAATTGCCGTCCGGACTGCCCCACCGCCCGCAGGCGCCCCTGCGGTTCCGAAGTCGTTGGTCGCGAGGAGACAAAGCCATGAAGCGTTCCCGTTCCAGCCATGACATCGATTCAACCGATCGCACGCGTCGTCGCGTGCTCGCCGCAGGTGCCGCGATCGGCACGGGCGCCGCGTTGGCGCCGGTACTCGGCGCCAGCACCGCGCACGCCTCCCATTCCGGCGGTGGATCACCGATGTCGTCGACGGTCCGCATGAAGAGCGGCGTGGAGATCTTCTACAAGGACTGGGGACCCAGGGACGCGACGCCGATCGTGTTCCATCATGGCTGGCCGCTCAGCGCCGACGACTGGGACAACCAGATGCTGTTCTTCCTCTCGAAGGGATTCCGCGTCATCGCGCACGATCGTCGTGGCCATGGCCGCTCGACGCAGACCTGGGACGGCAACGAAATGGACACCTATGCGGCCGATGTGCAGGAACTGGCCGACCACCTCGACCTCAAGGGCGCGATCCACGTCGGTCATTCGACCGGTGGCGGCGAGGTCGCGCACTACGTCGCGCGCGCGAAGCCGGGACGCGTCGCCAAGGCGGTGCTGATCGGTGCGGTGCCGCCGATCATGCTGAAGACGGAGGCGAATCCCGGCGGCCTTCCGCTCGACGTGTTCGACGGGCTGCGCAACGCGCTCGCCGCCAACCGCGCGCAGTTCTACCTCGACCTGCCGAGCGGTCCGTTCTACGGCTACAACCGGCCCGGCGCGAAGGTGGACCAGGGCGTGATCTGGAACTGGTGGCGACAGGGCATGATGGGCGGAGCGAAGGCCCACTACGACTGCATCAAGGCCTTCAGCGAGACCGACTTCACCGACGACCTGAAGAAGATCAGCGTGCCGACGCTGGTCATGCACGGCGACGACGACCAGATCGTGCCGATCGCGGATTCGGCGCTGCTGTCGGCGAAGCTGCTCCGCAACGGCACGCTGAAGACGTACAAGGGTTTGCCACACGGGATGTGCACGACCCATGCGCAGGTCATCAACCCCGACCTGCTGGCATTCATCAAGGGCTGAGCACCGCAAACGCGCGGACGGTTCGTGCGAACGCACCGTCCGCGAGTGGAGTGTTGCTTCAGTGCATCGCAGGCACGCTGCGCGAAGAGCGCATGGTGTTTCCGTCGTTCAACGGAGTTCAGCCAATGGATCCGATCGCCCTTCTCTACCCGCACGTCGCGCTCAGCCTGCTCGGCATCGCCGCAGGATCCGTCGTGATGCGCGATTTCCTGCACGGGACGTTCCGCGCGGCTCCTGTCAACATGTTCCTCGTGACGACCGCATTGACGAGCGCCACCGGCTACCTGTTCCAGCGCGATCATCTGCTGCCGTCGCATGTTGTGGGCGCGATCGCATTGCTGGTGATCGTTCCCACCTGGCTCGCGTGGCGCCCGTATCGCTTGGCCGGCGGCTGGAAGCGCGGCTTCATCGTCGGCGCAACGGCGAGCCAGTGGTTCAACGTCTTCGTCCTCGTCGCCCAGCTGTTCCAGAAGGTCCCTGCGCTGCACGCGCTCGCGCCGACCGGTTCCGAGCCGCCATTCGCGATCGCCCAAGGCATCGTCGTGCTGCTTTTCATCGTCGCGGGCGTGGCCGCATGGCGCAGGAATGGAGCGACGCCGGCCCTGGCGTACTAGAGCGGATGGCGGCACGCGTCCCGTGACGGCGAACCTGAGTCGCCACCGACCGCGCCAGGCGGAAGTTCAGCGCGGATTGTCCACGGCCCCTGTCTTCTCGGAGCATGGGCCGATTCGCTGCGACCGTATGTACGAACCCCGAGGACATCGATCGCCTCGAGCATCTCGTCACCTTGCTGCCGAGTGACATGCGCGTGCGCATCATCGTGCATGACGGCCAGTCGATCTGCGGCACGGTGGTCGAGCGGCCTGCGCTGCAGCTGTTCCAGAACGCGGACGGCGAGGAAGGGTTCAACGCGGTCGTGCGCATCGACGATCCGGTGGCGCCCCCATGGACCGCCTACGTGTGGCTCAGCGATATCCGCGAGGTGGAACATCCGGGCGTGTGAGCGCGGCGCTCCCGTCCATACGGCGCTCGGCTGCGCGGCCAGCGATCGTGCGGATCAGGACAACGGGCCTCGCGTGCCGAATACGGCACCCAGCAGGCAGAGAAAACCGATGACGGCAATGACGCCGTGGACGATCACGATCCATTTCGGCAGCGGGATCGCCCGCCAGTGGAAATTGAGGTTCAGCACCACGCCGCCGGCTGCCGCGACGAGGAACAGCACGAGGGCGACGTTCGCGGCCATCGGCAAACCGGTCGTGAAGGCGGCGTACAGCAGCAGCGTCACCGCCGCCGCCGACAGGAACCCGTGCAACATCGCGAGCGCGATCGGTGGGTGTGGCTTGCCGCCGAAGCGAATGAAAGCCATCACGACGCCACCGGCGGCCGAAATGGCGAGCAGCACCGCGGCGGTCTGCATGACGAGCATCGGTTCCATGGCGTTCTCCTCGATGCATCGACGCCCGGCGCGTCGAATCAATGATTCGGCCGCAGAATTGAACACGGTATAAACGCGCTTGGTGGTTCTCGGGTTCCCCGCTTGGGCGGCCGGCTTTGGTCCGCAGGAGGAACGTGGTCAGGCCTTGGGGGCTTTCCACGATCAGAAACTCCAGACCACCGAGCCGACCCACTGTGCGTTTGACGGTGAAGTCGCCGTGTAGGTCTCGCCGAGATAGTCGAACGACCAGCTCAGCGAATCGGTCCAGATCCGGCTTGCGTAGAAATAGACGTCGCCGATCGCGTAGCTCGCGCCGATGCTGCCGTAACGGTAGCTTCGCTCACCCTGGCCGCCCGGCAGCGCGATGCCGAGGCCGAGGTCGGCCGACAGCCGCCCGGCGAGCGGCCGATGGAAGGTGGTTTCGGCCCACACCGTCCGGTGCGTCGTGCCAGCGCCACCGAAGTACAGGTCGGTCGCATTGGGCGACCAGGCGATCGACGCGCGCCAGAAGCCGCGATAACCGATCACGGCGTTGAGTTCGTCGTAGCGCAGGCCTTCGGCGCGACCGTGGTGGAATGCGTCGTAGTGGACCGCACCGATCTTCGCGCTCCAGTCGTCGTCGAGCTGCCAGCGCCGGTCGAGATATAGGCCGAGCTGCGCATTGCGCCCGCGCGTTGGCAGGTGGACCGTGCTGATCGAAGCCCCGGCGACCCAGCCGTCGGCGAACTCGCAGTGGCCGTCCGCGAACCATGCAGGCCGGCCGTCGGTGAGACTGGTGCCACGATAGAGGTTGTCGGAGGACAGGCCGACGGCGCCACCGCAGCGTCCGGCGGCGTGCGCCACCGGCGTCAGCGCGAGCAGCACCGCGCCGACCCACGAGGGCCACGAACCGGCGTCAACGACCATCGATGTGCTGTGAACGTGCCGCAAACGCTGTCATCCCCAGGCAGTGGCGGCAATGCGATCCGTCGTCCGAACCGGTCCGTGATCCTCGGCGGCCGCCACCATTGCACCTCGCGCCCCCGAGGCGCAACCTTTCTGCCCGTGGCGGGTACCCATACGCCAGGATGGCCATAGGCGGAGCCTGGATCGCGTGAGCCAGACACGGACAGACCACGACCATGCCGCGGGTTCCGAGACGGAGCTCGACTGGCTGGGGGCGATCGCGCGCCAGGATCGCGTCGCGTTCGAACGCCTCTACCGACACTACCACGGCCTGCTTACGCGTTTCCTCGCCCGTTTCACGTCGCGCCGCGACGTCATCGAGGAAATGGTCAACGAGACCTTGTGGGTCGTATGGCGCACCGCTGGCAGCTTCCGCGGCGAGTCGAAGGTGGGGACCTGGATCATCGGTATCGCCTACCGCTGCCTCATGAAGCACCTGCGCGATCACCCGGCCGAGACGACCTATGGCGCCGGGGCGCGCGACCAGGAGGCGCTGCACGACGCCGCGCCCGATGAAAGCGAAGCGCGCCAGGCCGAATTGCGCGACTGGCTGCGCCACGGCATGGCGTTGCTGCCGGACGAGCAGCGCATGACGATCGAACTCGCGTACTACCTCGGACAGTCGTGCGAGGAGATCGCGGCGATCATGAATTGCGCGGTCGGCACGGTGAAGGCGCGCATGTTCCACGCGCGACTGCGCCTTCGCAACACGCTGCCCGCGCTCGGTGGCGACATCACTCCCGATCCCCGTTCCGCACAGGCTTGACCATGCAGTCTCCGCAACATCGCCAGACCTGGGACCTCATCCCCTGGCTCGTCAACGGCACCGCTGCCGCGGCCGACCGCGCGCTCGCCGAAGCGCATCTCGCCGGCTGCGCCGATTGCCGTGACGAGTACGCGTTCCAGGCGCGCGTGCAGGCGGGGCTCGCCGCCGAAACGAGCGCCACGCCCGCGGCAGGCCCCGCCTTCGAACGCCTGCTCGAGCGCATCGCCGGCGAACAGGCGACTGATCCCGCGGCGATGCGGCCGGCACGGCAGCGCCGCCTGCTGCGCGCACTCGCCGCCGCCGTCGTCGTGCAGGCGATCGGCCTGGCGGCACTCGCGACTTGGGCGGTGCATCGCAGCGCGGAACCCGCGTATCGCACGCTGAGTACGCCGGAAACGCGGCTGCCCGATGCAAGCCTGCGCTTCGTGCCGTCGCCGGAACTCAATGTCGGCCAGCTGCAGCGGCTGCTCCGCGAGCACGGCCTGCATGTGGTCGGCACGAACGAGGCCGGCACGATCTACACGCTCGCGCCGGTCGCCGCAGGCAGCACCGCACCCGACGTCGTCGCGCGCCTGCGCGCGGCGCCGGGGGTGCTGCTGGTCGAACCGATCGCGAATGCGTCGAAGAGGTGACCGGACGATGCTGGCGCGCTCGAGCTGGATGACCGCACCGCTGCCCGGCCTCACCGCCGCCTTTGCGGCGCTGCTCGCATTCGTCGCACCCGGCGCGCATGCGCTGGAGCGGCCACCCGGCGACGCTGCCGACAGCGCGCGCATGATCGTCGTCGCAATCGCCGACAGGGCCGATCCCGCGCCGTCCGCGGGAGCGACTCCGCGCGGCTATGCAGGCCTGCCGGACTACGCCGGCGGCAGCGAACGCACGCGCGCCGCCGCGCGGCGCATCGCCGACGACTACGCGCTGCGCGAAGTGTCGGCGTGGACGATCGACGCGCTGCACCTGCGCTGCATGCTCTACGAATTGCCCGCCGGCAGTGATCGCGCCGCCGCGCTGGCGCGCATGCGCGGCGACCGCCGGGTGAGCCTCGCGCAACCACTGCAGGAATTCACCACCTATTCCACGGCTCCCGCCGCCACGGCTGCGCCCGTGCCGCCCGCGAGCGCCGGCGCGCCGTACAACGACCCGTACGTCGGCCTGCAACAGGGTTTCTCGCGCATCGGCGCGGCAGCCGCGCAACGCTGGGCGAGCGGCGCGAAGATCGAAGTCGCGGTGGTCCACACCGGGGCCGACGCCGCGCAGCCCGACCTCGCCGGCCGCGTCGTCGCGCAACGCGATTTCGCGACGCGGGCGAGCGAGCCTGCCGAGCGCGACCGCCACGGCACCGAAGTCGCGGGCGTGATCGCCGCGGTCGCCAACAACGGCGTCGGCATCGTCGGCGTCGCGCCAGGCACGCACATCCGCGCGCTGCGTGCCTGCTGGCCGGTCGAGGTCGGCGGCAGCGCCGCGCGCTGCGACACGTTCACGCTCGCGCAGGCGCTCGGCGCGGCGATTTCGTCCGGCGCGCGCGTGATCAATCTCAGCCTCGGCGGCCCGTCCGACCCGCTGCTCGAACAACTCGTCGCCAAGGCGATCGAGCGTGGCATCGTCGTCGTCGGCGCGGTGCCGCCCGATGCACGCATGGACGGATTCCCGGTCGATGTCGATGGCGTCGTCGCGGTGCGCAGCAGCGATTCCCCTGCCGTCTCCCGCCCGGCGCTCGCCGCACCCGGTCGGGACATCCTCACGCTCGAACCCGGCGGTCACTACGACTATGCGTCGGGCAGTTCGCTCGCGACCGCGCACGTGACCGGTGCGGTCGCGTTGCTGCTCGAAATCGATCCGCGCCTCGACGCCAAGGCGCTGTTCGCGCTGCTCGACGGCTCGAGCCGAAGCGCGGACGCCTCGATTGACGCCTGCGCCGCCGTGCGCAAACTCGCACGCAAGACCGGCAACTGCGACTCGACGACCACGGCGACGGGACTGGCCCATGCGAAGCTCTGACGTGATCCGGCGCCTGCTGGCGCTCGTGCTGGGATGCGCGACGCTGGTGCCGGTGCTGGCGCAGCAGAGCCGTGAGGACCTCGCGAAGTCGTTGCCGGCGACGAACCTGACCGGCGACGACGTGCACGCCGGCGCCGCGATGCTGGACCGGACCGTCGCGCCGGGCTTCGCCAAGGCGAAGGTCGCCGACAATCCAGGAGCACCGGGCGCGACCGCCGTCGGTGAGCGCACCTGCATCGCCTGCCACCAGCTCGAGAGCGAACACTTCACGCATACGTTCCATGCGCTCGGCCTGCACGCGGCGAACAAGGCCGACGCTTCCATCCCTGTATGCGAGACCTGCCACGGCCCGGGTTCCGCGCACGCGAAGGATCCGAGCGCGAAGGGCCTGATCATCGGCTACACGAAAGGCTCGGCCACGCCGATCGAAACGCAGACCAGGACCTGCCTCACCTGCCACGAGGGCGGTCCGCGCGACCACTGGCTGGGTTCGGTCCACCAGCGCAACGGCCTTTCCTGCAGCGATTGCCACAATCCGATGGCGAAGTTCTCCGCCGAAGGCCTGATGGCGAAGGCGTCGATCAACGACACCTGCGCGCAATGCCATCGCGACGTGCGACTGCAGTTCAACCGACGTTCGCACATGCCGCTGCCGGAAGGCCAGATGAGCTGCGACGACTGCCACAACCCGCACGGTTCGATCACGAGCCCGCTGCTGAAGACCAACAGCGTCAACGAAACCTGCTACCAGTGCCATGCCGAGAAGCGCGGCCCGTTCCTGTTCGAACACGCGCCGGTGCGCGAGAACTGCCTCAACTGCCACACGCCGCACGGTTCGAACCAGCAGACCCTGCTCGTCACGCCGCTGCCGTTCCTGTGCCAGCAGTGCCATTCGGGCCTGCGGCACCCGAACGACCTCCATACGCCCGGCTCGCTCGGCAACGGCCTGCATCCGGACGAACGCGCGATGGGGCGTGCCTGCGTGACCTGTCACGCGAACATCCACGGCTCGAACGCGCCGTCGGGTCCGAAGTTCCACGAATAGCACCGCGGGAGGACCGATGCGCACACCTCGCCTGCTCCGCCCGCTGCCGCTCGCCGTCGCGATCGCGGCGATCGCGACGAATGCCCGCGCCGACAGCGGCGTCGGCGTCGACACCTGGCGCGCGAACAAGCTCGATCCTGCCGCGGGCGCGACGATCGAGGGCTGCGACGAACGCGGCACGAGCTGGCTCGAAGCGGGCGTGCACCGCAGCCCGACCGGCAACCTCTACGCCTGTCCGCCACCGTCTCCCGTAACGTCCGCACACGGCGCGTGGACGACCTCGGGCGTCCTCAGGGTCGGCGCGGTCGCGACCGGCGGCGACGACGACAATGCACTGTGGAACCGCTACGTCGACTGGGAGGGCGGCATCGTCCTCGCCCTGCTCGCCTTCGACGCCGAACGCGCCGAAGACGGCAGCTACGTGAATGTGCGCGCGAGCCGGATCAGTGACGACGACGAGTACTACCAAGCCGTGTTCGGGCGCGCAGGCAGCTACAAGGTGCAGGCGTTCCTGCGCGACATGCCGAACCTCGTGACGAACACCGCCAAACCGATTTGGAACGGCGTCGGCACGAATCGCCTGACCTTGCCTGCGGGCTACGCGGCCGGCGCGAGCACGCCGGACGCGATCGCGGCACTGTCCGCCGCGACGCCCGAACGCACGCTCGGCGTGACGCGCGAGAAGCAGGGCCTCGGTTTCAGCATCTATCTCACGCCGCAGTGGACGGCCTATGCCAACGCGACCGACGAGCAGCGCCATGGCGCGCGCCCGTTCGGCGGGCCGTTCTTCTTCAACTTCCCGTTCCCCGACAACGGCGGCGTGCTCGAGACGGTCAAGCCGATCGACGATTCGACGGTGAACCTCGCCGGTGGCCTGCGCTACGCCGGCAGCGTCTGGCGCATGGATTTCGGCTACACCGGTTCGTTCTACCGCGACCGCTACACGCGCTACACCTACGAGATGCCGTTCGCGCTGAGTCCGCTCGTCGGTGGCGCGGTATCGGCGCCGCTCACCACCGGCCAATTCGCGACCGAACCCGACAACGATTACCACACCATCAAGGCGGCCTTCACGCGCAAGCTCCCGATGAATGGCGAGCTTTCCATCACCGCCTCCGGCGGGCGCATGAGCCAGGACGACACCCTGATCGCGCCGATCGACTGCCAGGGCGTGTTCGGCATCGGCCTAGCTGGCAGCCTGCAAACAGGGGCACAGAATCCGTTCCTTCACGACTGCGCGAACTGGAACACGCCCGCCGCGCTGTCGCGGCGCACGGCCGACATGCGCATCGACACGAGCCTGCTCGACGCGCGCATCGCGCTGCAGCCGGTTTCCGACCTCACGCTGCGCGCAGGCGTGCGCCATGAGCGCGAGGACTACCGCAACGTCTACCTCGCCTACAATCCGCTCACCGGCCAGTACGGCTACGTCAGCGAGAACGGGTCGCAAGGAAGCGTGGTGCCCGGGGAATCGGGCATCTGGGATCCGTCCGATACGTCGGCGATCACGCGCGTACGCAGCCTGCCGCTCGACATGGAGACCACGGAGGCGAACATCGGCGCCGACTGGAAGCTCGGCGCACACGACACGCTCGGCGCCACGCTCGCATTCAGCCGATACGAGCCGACCAACCGCGAACGGCGCAACGTCGACGACGGTAGCGTGAAACTCAACTGGACCAACCGCGCGATCGACTGGCTTACCCTGCGCGCGAACTACACGTACCTGCACCAGGACGGCGACCGCTACGACTACGACCCCTACGATTTCACCTATTCGATCAGCCTGCCCGGCTTCGTCGCGCCGCCCAACGGCGTGCCGGCGCATACGGTCGATGCGCTGCGCAAGTACGACGTCGCCAGTCGCAGCGAGCACAAGCTCGACCTCATGGCGACCTTCATGCCGCGCGAGGACATGACGGTCAGCGCTTCGCTTCGCGGCGACTTCAACGACTATGATGCCGAACTCGGGCGGCGTGGCTACGACACGCTCGGCGCGACCGTGCAATGGGAGTGGCAACCCGCGGCCGGCACGCATGCGAGCGTCTATTACGGCTACGACCGCTCCCGGTTGCGCCTGGCCAACATCAACGAGATCTTCGACAGCGGCTCGGATCCGAGCCTGGGCGGCAGCACCTACGCCGAGATCGGCCGCTGGTGGGCCGACGATGCGCAACGCAACCACAATGCCGGGGTCGTGCTCGCGCACGCGTTCGGCCGGGTACGCGTCGATGCGAGCTGGAATTACCTGTACGCGCGCGGCAGTACCGACTATCGCTTCGCTTCGCCGCTCGCGCTCGCCTGGGCCGATACCGTGACCGGCGACGGCGCCGGCTCCGGCTCGTTCCCGGCGATGACCTATCGCGTGAATTCGTTCAGCGTCGGCGTGCGCATCCCGTTGCACGAGCGCGTCGCGCTGCGCGTGTTCGACCTGTACGAACGCGGGCGAATCAGCGACTGGCACTACCTCGGTTTCGACGCGATGCGAACGTTCGACCATCGCGTATACACCGACGGTGGGCCGCAGGGGTATGACGCCAATCTCGTCGGCCTACTGCTCGACGTGCGCCTGTGACGGGGGCCGCCATGATCGCCATCGAACGCCTGCGCCGCCTGCTGCTCGCGACCGCCCTGCTCGGCGCGCCATTCGCGCACGCGTCGGACGACCTCATCGACCTGCGCGGTGTCGCCCCGGTCCGCGGCGACGCAGCCGCGGGCAAGGCCAAGGCGGCCGTGTGCGGCGCCTGCCATGGGCCGCTCGGTGTCGCGATGGTGCCGGCGTTCCCGAATATCGCGGGCCAGAAGGCCGATTACCTCTACTGGCGCCTCGTGACCTTCAAGCGCGCGGGCGAGGCAGACTCGCCGATGACTGCGCAGGTGGCCCAACTCGACGATGCGGCGATGCGTGATCTCGCGGCCTGGTTCGCCAGCCTGCCGCCGGCTGCGGGTAGCGGCGCCGTTGCCGGAATGCGAGGGGCGACGATCTATCGCGATGGCGATCCTGCGCGCGGCGTGCCGCCCTGCCAGGGCTGCCACGGCGCGGATGCACGCGCCCGCGTCGGCACCGCCACCGACGACGCACGCACGCGTCTGTATCCCGTCCTCGGCGGCCAGCACGCCGCCTACCTCGCCGACCGGCTCGAGGACCTCGCGACCCACGCCCCGCGGACGAGCACGGCGCAGGTGATGGCGCCGATCGCGCGCTCGCTCGATGCCGCCAGCATCGAGGCGATCACGCACTGGCTCGAGGCGGGTGCGCCGTCACCGGACGCGCCCCAGGCCCCCGGCGGGAGCCCCACGGTGAACCCTGCGATCCCGGAAGGGACGCACTGACCGACGCCCCGCAACCGGGCCGCCCGCAAACACCTCAGGAGTACGAACCCATGCGCAAGTCCGCTTCCCTGCCCACGCTGATCCTCGCCCTGGCCGCAGGCCCCGCGTCCGCGATCGACCACACGGTCCACGTCGGTGGTGCTGGCCTCGTTTTCACGCCTTCGAGCATCGACGTACTCGTCGGCGACACCGTCACCTTCGTCAATGACGGCGGCTTCCACAATGTCGCATCGGACGCCGGCGCACCGCTCGCCTTCCGTTGCGCCAACGGCTGCGACGGCGCGGGCGGCAACGGCGACGTCAGCAATGCCGGATGGAGCGCGACGATCACGATCACCCAGGCCGCCGCACACGGTTCGATCGGCTACCATTGCGACGCGCACCAGGGGTCCGGCATGGTCGGCACGATCCAGGTGACCAATCCGGTCGACCTGCAGTCCTATTCGATCGACTGAAGACCGCGCGCGCCGGGGGGCTCCAGCCCCGCCGCGCAGGCCGCACAAGGGTGATTCGAGGTGCACCGCGCCCCCGGCGTCGCCCCCGCTTCCATTGCCGCGAAAATTCTTTTAGAATTCCGCGCTTTCCGCGTTCAAAACCCGTTGCGAGGCGTTTCCATGAAAGTGCTGTCGTCCCTCAAGTCCGCCAAGGCGCGCCATCGTGACTGCAAGGTCGTGCGTCGCCGTGGCAAGGTGTTCGTGATCTGCAAGAGCAACCCGCGTTTCAAGGCGCGCCAGCGCTGAGCGGAGCTTGGCTCCCGGATTCTGGAGAAAGGGCCGCTTCTTGCGGCCCTTTTCTTGTGCGCCATCGCACATCCGGCGCCGGGTCATGGAACCATCGGCAGGGTTCTGCTAAAAAGGCGGCTGCTGGTATGGATCAGTGGCAGTTCCTCCTTTCCCGACAAGGATTTGAGCCATGTTTGTAAAGCTTGTTCTCGTAACGGCGACCAGCCTCGCGGCGGCGATCCTGATCGCCCCGACCGCCCATGCCGACACGCTCGATACGAAAGCCACGAAGCGCCACCACCACCATGCCGTGTCCAGCGCGGCCTCCAACATGCCCGTCCGCGGCATGACGATGGCCCAGGTCGAACGTCGCTTCGGCGCACCGGCCGAGAAGCTTGCGCCCGCCGGCGGCGACACGGCGCGCCATCCGACGATCAACCGCTGGCGCTATGCCGGCTACACCGTCTACTTCGAACGCAATCGCGTGCTGCACAACGTCGTCGACGAGGCGCCGCCGGCGCCGAAGTCCTGATCGATGGGGCGTCGCTTGCGCCTGCCTGCCGAATGGGAACCGCAGGCAGGGGTGATCATTGCCTGGCCGCATGCGGATACCGACTGGGGCCCGCGCCTCGCGCGCATCGAACGCGCCTACGTCGGCCTCGCGGCGGCCATTGCGCGCTTCGAACCCCTGGTCGTCTGCGTCGCCGATGCGGCGGTGCGTGCACGGGCGAACGCGCTGCTCGCCGAAGCGGGCGTCGCGACCGCACGCCTGCGCTTCGTCGAAATCGCCTACGACGACACCTGGCTGCGCGACTCCGGCCCGCTCACCCTCGCCGGCGACGGCAGGTTCGAGCTGCTCGACTTCCGCTTCACCGGCTGGGGTGGCAAATACGAAAGTGGCCGCGACGATGCGCTGGTCGAGACGCTGCACGCACGCGGTCTGTTCGGCGACGCCACGCACCGGCGCATCGACTGGGCGCTCGAAGGCGGCGCGATCGAGGTCGATGGCAAGGGCAGCCTGCTGACGACCTGGCGCTGCCTGCACCAGCGCCATCCGCGGATGAGCCGCGCCGAGATGGATGCGCTGCTGCGCGATGCATTCGCGGTCGAGCGGGTGCTGTGGCTCGAACACGGCTACCTCGAAGGCGACGACACCGACGCGCACATCGACACGCTCGCGCGTTACGCGCCCGGCGACGCGATCGTGCTGCAGACCTGCGACGACCCGTCCGATCCGCACCACGCCGAACTCGCGTGCATGCGCGCGGAAATCGCGGCGCTGCGCACCCCGGGAGGCCAGCCGTACCGCTTGCACGATCTGCCGTGGGCGCGTGCGATCGTCGATGGCGGGCGCCGACTCGCGGCGTCCTACGCGAACTACCTCGTCGTCGACGGTGGCGTCGTCATGCCCGCGTACGGTGATCCTTCCGACGCCGCGGCGGCGCGCGTGATCGCCGAGGCACACCCGGGTCGGGAAGTCGTCGCGGTCGATGCGCGCGAACTGATCTGGCAGAACGGCAGCGTGCACTGCCTCACGATGCAGCTTCCGGCAGGCGTACTCGCCGCCTGAGCGGGGCTCAGGCGTTCGCCTGGTCCGGCGACACCGGCGCGACGAGTTCGAGCCGGTAGGTGCCGCGGCCGGCCTGCTTCGCTTCGTAGAGCATCGCATCGGCACGCGCGACGAGCTGCGCCGGCGGCAGCGGGCAGGCCTGGCAGGCGGCGACGCCGATGCTCGTGCCGATCGCGAGCGTCAGCCCTTCGCTGCGCAGTTCGAAGGGACGCGACATCGCCATCACGAGCTTGGTCGCGATCGTGCGCACGCGCTTGACGTCCGGAATGCCCTCCATCACGACGACGAACTCGTCGCCGCCCAGGCGCGCGACCGCGTCGGACGCGCGCACGTTCTCGCCGAGCCGCGTCGCGAACGCGCGGATCAGCGCATCGCCGACCGCATGGCCGTGGGTGTCGTTGACCTGCTTGAAGCGATCGATGTCGAGGTAGAACACCGACAGCAGCCATTCCTTCTCGCGCGAGCGCGCGATCGCCGCGTCGAGCCGCTCGTGGAACGCGGCGCGGTTCATCAGGCCGGTGAGCGGGTCGATGCGCGCGAGGTGGATCAGGCGCCGCTCCTCGCGCTTCTTCGA
This sequence comes from Dokdonella sp., assembly GCF_051958935.1. GTDB lineage: Bacteria > Pseudomonadota > Gammaproteobacteria > Xanthomonadales > Rhodanobacteraceae > Dokdonella_A. Next base: position 27,029 of record NZ_JBQCFP010000110.1, read on the forward strand.
GGTGATGTCCTGCACCATCGCGTGCACGCCGATCACGCTGCCGTCCTTCTCGGCCGTCTCCGGGATGAAGGTGATCTCGACGCACTGGTATTCGTCGCCGTCGCCCTCTTCGTCCTCGAACGTCACGCGTTCGCCGGCGAGGGCACGGCCGAGGTACGGCTCGCGCCGGGCGTATCTCGCTTCGCCGAGCACGGCCTGCAGGTTCTCGCCGACGATCGTCGGCGCGTTCGCCGCATAGGCGCGGCGGAACGCTTCGTTGGCGAACACGAAGCGCAGCTGCGCGTCGACGTAGGCGATCTTGACCGGCAGGGTGTCGGCGACCGTGCGCAGGCGCTGTTCGCTCAGCTGAAGTGCCTGCTCGACCGCGCGCATCGCGGTGATGTCCTGCGCGTAGCCCATCACGTAGGCGGCGCCGTCCGCATCGGTGTAGAGCCGGTTGCGGTACTGCCAGACGAGTTCGGCCCCGTCGCGGTTCTGCACGCGCATGAAACCTGCGTCCTCGCCGGAGCGCGCGATGCGTTGCTGGTATTGGTCGATGAGGAAGCGCAGATGCGGCGGTGCGAGGTCGCGCAGCGGCGTGCCGAGCAGGTCGCCGACGCTGCGCCCGAGCGCTGCCGCAGCCGCCGGATTGATCGACAGCAACGTGCCGTCGAGCTCGTGGATCCAGATGAAGCCGGTGCTGTGCTCGAAGAAGTCGCGGAAGCGCCGCTCGCTCGCCTCCAGCGCACGCATCGCGCGCCGCTCGGCGGTGACGTCGCGCGCGCGCAGCAGCAGCACCTCGCGGCCCGAGAGCGCGGCGCGCTCGGCGAACGACTCCACTTCGATCTCGCGCCCGTCCTTGGTGCGATGCCGGCCGACCGCGGTGCGTCCCGCGGGCGGCAGGTCGGGGCCGACCGCGACGCCACGCGGGCGCAGGTCGGGCACGCTCAGCTCGGCGAATTCGGCTTCGGTGTAGCCGTAGGTCTCGGTCGCGGCGCGGTTCGCGCCGATGAAGCGCAATGTGTTGGGATCGCAGATCCACACCGGGTGCGCGTCGAGATCGAACACGGTACGCAGGCTTACCTTCTGCGTGCGCTGCTCGCGCGCTTGCAGGACGCCCTGCACGGCGAGGCGCAGCGCGTAATGCAGCACGAGCGGCTGCAGCCCTGGCAGCGCGAGCGCGTCGCTGGCGCCACGGCTGACGGCGAGCTCGCACAGGGTACGGTCCTGGCGCCCGAGCAGGGCGATCAGCGCGACGTCCGGCGCACGCGCGCGCAGCTTCGCGACCGATTCGAGCTGGCGTGCGCCGGCGACGTACAACACGACGGCGTCGAATGCCTTGTGCACGAGCCGCGCGACCGCCTCGTGCGTGCCGGGGCAACTCGTGATCGATGCACCGGAATCGACGAGCAGCGCGCGCAGCCCCGTCTCGTCGGCATTGCCGACGACGACGAGGACCTCGAGTGCAGCATTCGCCCCGCCCGTGCCGGTCATCCCGCCTTCCTACACCGACCCGGCCTGTTCCACAACAGGCGCCCCGCCCCCATGGTCCTTCCCCCGTTCGCGATCCGCGCTAACATCCCCGGTTTGGATCCCCGCCTCGACGCCATGTCCACGAAAACCCTGAAGGTCGCCCTGCTGCAGGAAACCGACCGCGGCAGTCGCGACGCCAACCTCGATGCGATCGAGGCGGGCCTGCGCGAAGCCGCCGCAGCGGGCGCCCGCCTCGTGCTGCTGCAGGAGCTGCACAACGGACCCTACTTCTGCCAGCACGAGCACGTTGGCGAATTCGATCGCGCCGAAGCGATCCCCGGCCCGAGCACCGAGCGCAGCGGCGGCCTCGCCGCGGAACTCGGGCTCGTCGTCGTCGCCTCCCTGTTCGAACGCCGCGCCGCGGGCCTTTACCACAATACCGCAGTGGTGTTCGATCGTTCGCGCGCGATCGCCGGCAAGTACCGCAAGATGCACATCCCCGACGATCCGGCATTCTACGAGAAGTTCTACTTCACGCCGGGCGACCTCGGTTTCGAACCGGTGTCGACCTCGGTCGGCAGGCTCGGCGTGCTCGTCTGCTGGGACCAGTGGTATCCCGAGGGTGCCCGCCTGATGGCGCTCGCCGGCGCCGAGCTCCTGCTCTACCCAACCGCGATCGGCTGGGACCCGGGCGACACCGACGAGGAGAAGGAGCGCCAGCGCGACGCCTGGATCACCGTGCAGCGCGGCCACGCGGTCGCCAACGGCGTGCCCCTGCTCGCCTGCAACCGCCCCGGGTTCGAGGCCGCGCCCGACGGCGCGCGCGGCATCCAGTTCTGGGGTTCGAGCTTCGTCGCTGGCCCGCAGGGCGAGTTCCTCGCCCGGGCGAAGACCGAAGGTCGCGAGCTGCTGCTCGCCGACGTCGATCTCGGCCGCAGCGAGAACGTCAGGCGTATCTGGCCGTTCCTGCGCGACCGCCGCATCGATGCGTATGCCGACCTGACCCGGCGGTACCGCGATTGAACGCCGACGCCCCGGGCCATGAGCCGATGAACACCGACCTCGCCCCGTCCGACGCCCTCGCCGGCCAGCCGATCGCGCGCGTGCGGCGCGGCGAAGTCGAGTATGTGCTGCTCGGCACCGCGCACGTCTCGCGCGTCAGCGCAGACGCGGTGCGCGCGATCCTCGAGCGCGAGGAGTTCGATGCCGTCGCGGTGGAGCTGTGCGAGCCCCGTTACCAGTCGATCCGCGATCCGGAGGCATTCCGCCGCCTCGACCTGTTCCAGGTGATCCGCCAGGGCAAGGTCGGCCTGGTCGCCGCCAATCTCGCGCTGTCGGCGTTCCAGCGCCGCCTTGCCGAGCAGTTCGGCATAGAACCCGGCGCCGAGATGAAGGCCGCGATCGATGGCGCGGACGAACGCGGACTGCCGGTGTGGCTGGTCGACCGCGAGATCGGCGTCACCCTCAAGCGCGCGTACCACAGCGTCGGCTTCCTCGATCGCCTGTCGATCGTCGGCGGGCTCGGTGCGAGCGTGCTCTCGCGCGAGGACGTCAGCGAGGACGAGATCGAGAAGCTCAAGCGCGGCGACCTGCTCGGCAGCATGTTCAACGAATTCGCGCGCGAGTCGCCGCCGCTCTATGACGCGCTGATCGGCGAACGGGACCGCTACATGACCGCTCGCCTGCGCGAGCAGGCCGCGTCCGGCGAAGTGCGCCGCGTGCTGGTGGTGATCGGCGCCGGCCACCTCGCCGGCATCCAGCGCGAGCTGTCGAGCCAGCACGAGATGCCGCGGCCGTTGGTCGAGAAGCTGTCGCAGGTGCCGCCGCCGTCGCGCTGGCCGAAATGGCTGGCGATCGGCGTGTTCGTCGTCATCGCCGGCGCGATCGGCTTCGCGTTCACGCGCGGCACGCGCGCGGGCGCCGACGCGCTGCTCGCCTGGACGCTGTTCACCGGCTGCGGCGCGGCGCTCGGCGCGATCATCGCGGCGGCGCACCCGCTCAGCGCACTCGCCGCGTTCATCGCCGCGCCGCTCAAGCCGTTCCGGCCCGGCGTGCCGGCGTCGGCGTTCAGTGCCGGTGTCGAGGCGTGGCTGCGCAAGCCGCGCGTCGCCGACTTCGACAGCCTGCGCGACGACGTCGCGCACTGGACCGGCTGGTGGAAGAACCGCATCGCGCGCACCCTGCTCAACTTCATGTTCGTGACGCTCGGCACCATCGTCGGCGAGTACGTCGCCGGCTTCCACATCATCAAGAACCTTTTGTGACCATCGCTCGATGAAATTGCCCGCTTTCCTCAGCAAGCCGCGTTGGCAGTCCAAGGACGCCGCGCAGCGGCGCGCCGCGATTGCGCACGACAACGACGCCGAACTCGTCGCCAACCTCGGCCGCCTCGCCCGCGAGGACGCCGACGCCGGCGTGCGCATCGCCGCCGCCAGACGCCTTGCCGACCCCGGCATCGCGCAGACGTTGTCGCAGCACGACGCCGATGCGAACGTGCGCGGGCAGGCACGCGCGCTCTGGCTCGACCTTCTCACCGGCACGCACCCGTCGGCGCCACCGCTTTCCGAACGTCTGCGCCTGCTGAAGGCGCAGGAAGATGCGGAACTCGCCGAGCGCATCGCCTGCCATGCGGCCGAACCCGAACTGCGCCGCGCGGCGCTCGAGCAGGTCGCGCGTCCCGCGCTGCTGCTCGAACGGGCGCTCGCCGACCGCGACGCCTCGATTCGCCTCGCCCTGGTCGACCGCATCGCCGACGAGGCGATGCTCGATCGTCTGGCCGAGCGCGCGCGCAAATCCGACAAGCAGGTCAGCCGCCGCGCCCGCGAACGCATCGAGGCGCTGCGCATCGGCCGCGGCGACGACGCGACGCTGGAACAGCGCGCGCGCTTGCTGTGCGAGCGCATGGAACAACTGCTGCGCGTGCCCGGCCACGCGGACGCCGAACAGGAACTCGCGGCGCAATGGGCCACGGTCGATGCCGCGGCGCCCCCGATGCTGCGCCAGCGATTCCAGACCGCGCGCGCGCTGCTTGCGGCGAGCCGCGAGCCGGTGGTTGCGCGCCCGGCGGTGGCTGCGGACGAAGCGCCCGCCTATTCGCCCGCGACGGCGACCGAGACGAAGCCGGAGCCCAGCGACACCGACGCACCCAACGCCGACGCATCCGATGCCGACGCCGACGCGGTTGTCGCGCCGTTGATCGCGCAGGCCCGCTTCGCCGCGTCGCTCGACGAGGCGCAGGCCGCACGTCGCCAGCAGGCCGAGCAGCAACGCGCGCTGCTCGCGGAACTCGAAACCGCATTGCGCGAATGCGCCGCGGCACTGGAGTCCGGGCACAGCGCAAACGCGCATGCCGCCAAGGCACGCAGCGAGGCGTTGCGCCGTCGCATCGACACGGCCTTGCCAAAGTCGCTGGTCGCGCGACTCGCCGTGGTCGAGTCGCGCTACGGCGAACTCGCCCGCTGGCAGCGCTGGGCCGACAACCAGCACCGACAGCAATGGTGCGAAGAGATCGAGGCGCTGCCCGCGAGCGGCCTGCACCCGGACGCGGTCGCCACCAAGGTGCGCGAGGCACAGGCGGCGTGGAACCGGTTCGATGCGCTCGAGGGCGGCAGCGCACGCGCGGGCGAGCTCAACCGGCGTTTCCATGCGGCCTGCCGCGCCGCACTCGCGCCGGCCCAGGGCTATTTCAAGAAGCGCCAGGAACTTCGCCAGTCGCAGGCGGACGCCATTCGCGCGCTGATCGAGCGCCACGCCGCGCTTGCCGACGACAGCGAGGACTGGACTGCGGTCATCCAGCTGCGCCGCGAAATCGTCGAAGCCTTGCGCGCACTCGACCGCGTCGACCCGCGCGCGCGCAAGGCGCTCGCGCAGGCGCTCAAGGACGGCCTGACCGCGCTCGACGGGCGCATCCAGCGCCGCGATGCCGAGGTCGAACGCGCGAAATCCGCGCTGATCGCCGAAGCGGAAGCGCTCGCCGACACCCTGCCGCGCGGCGCGGTCGCCACTGCACGCGAGTTGCAGCAGCGCTGGCAACGCGCCGGCCACGGTCGCCGCGCGCGCGACCAGGCGCAATGGACTGCGTTCCGCGCGGCGGTCGATCGCGTGTTCGGCAAGCTCGACGCCGAGCGCGCCGAACGCAGCGCACGCGAGGTCGAGTCGCGCCAGCAGGCCGAGGCGATCTGCACGGAACTCGAAGCCCTGGCCGCGGCGGACGCGCCGGCCGAGCGTGGCGCGGTGAGCCGCCTGCAAGCCGCGTGGGATGCGCTGCGCCCGCGCGACGAGGCGCTCGCGCGACGTTACGCCGCGGCGCACGAGCGCCTGCGCGATTTCGCCCGGCGCCAGGAGCGCGCGCGCCGGCACCTGCGTTACCACGCATGGCTCGAGCGTTATCGCCTCTGCCGTGCCGTCGAAACGGCGGCCACGCCGATCGGGCAGGCGCAGGAACACTGGTCGATGGCCGCACCCTGCGACGTCGCCGCCGGCGCGTTGCAGGCGCGCTTCGACGCAGCACGAGCCGCGCCCGCGGAGCCCGATGCCGCCCTCGACGACGCGCAGCGCGAGGTCCTCGTCGAGCTCGAACTGCTCGCCGGCATCGAGTCACCCGCCGACGATCGCGAACGGCGACGCGCGGTGCAGATCGGCCGCCTGTCCGCGCGCATGGGCGGCGGCTCCGCGACCCCTCCCGCCGAGGAACTCGCGGCGCTGCTGCAGCGCTGGTGCGAACTCGGTGCGCCGGTCGACGCGGGTTTCGACCGTCGCATCGAACGCGCATTGGTTGCCGCAAGGGATACTTTGCCCTGACAGTCCCGCGCATGCTGCGCTGCGTGAACCATCGCGGTCTCGCGCATGCTAGATAGCGTGCCCGGACAGCGCGGACTTTCTCCGATGATGCCACCCGATGCGGACGCGAAGGCGGACGCCGCGCGCAGCGCCGATGCGCGCTACACACTGGCGGACATCCCGCCCAACGTGCTCGTCCACCTCACCGAGCTCGCCAAGGCGCGCGGCATCGCCTGCGAGCGCTGGTTCGCCGGCCTCGGCCTCGATGTCGGACAGCTGACCGATCCCGCGCTGCGCGTCTCGTACCGGCAGGCGAGCATGGTCATCCGGCGCGCCCTCAAGGCGCTCGACGAGCCCGCGCTGGGGTTGCAGGTCGGCTGCAACGAAACGGTCGGCAGCTTCGGGCTGCTCGGCCTTGCGATGATGACCTCGCGCACGTTCGGCGACGCGATGCGCGTGGGCATCGAGCACCATCGCGTGTGTGGCAGCCTGCTCGACGTCACGTTCGAGGCGATCGACGAGCGCGACGTCGCACTCGCCGCGTGGCCGCGCTTGCGCGATCCCGAACTGCTGCCGTTCCTGTGCGAGGAGTTGTTCGCGAGTTCCTTCGCCGTCGCGCGCGGCCTGGTGGGGCCGTCGTTCACGGTGCGGCGGCTCGAACTTGCGTACCCGGCGCCGGCCTACCATGAGGATTACGCCGCGTTCTTCGGCTGCGAGCTGCGCTTCGGTGCGGACCACAACCGCGCGGTCATCGATACGCGCTGGCTGTCGCATCCGCTCGCGAGCCACAACCCGCTGACCGCGACCCAGGCCCTGCTGCTGTGCCGGCAGCAACTCGCCAACGCCGGCGCGCATGGCGATGAACTCGTCACGTCGGTCGAACACCTGCTGCGCAACCGGCTGCGCGAGCATCCCCGCTTGCCCGACGTCGCGCGCACGCTGAACCTCAGCGAGCGATCGCTGCGCCGTCGCCTCGCCGACCGTGGCTGCGTGTTCCGCGAGATCCACGATCGCGTACGCGCCGAACGCGCGCTCGACCTGCTGCAACGCGGACCGTTGAGCGTGGCGGAGATCGGCAGCGAACTCGGCTTCAGCGACCCGCGCGAGTTCCGTCGCGCGTTCAAGCGGTGGACCGGGATGCCGCCGCAGGCCGCGCGCCACGCGGTGGCCTAGACGCGACACCCGGTTGGCCGATCCGCCCCCCATTGGCGGAAAATCCCCCCCTCCCCGATTCCGGCGAGTTCGCCGAGAGTGCGGCAATACGCCGCGGCATGGTCTGCCTGCGCGGCGCCCACGGGGAACCCTTCGGAGTCGATGCCATGCGCCTGTCCTGCCTCGCGATCCTGATCGCAGCCGCCCTCGCCGGCTGCGGCGAAAGCGCCCCGCCGCCCGCGCAGAGCAGCGCCGACGCCAGCTTCCAGAGCCAACTGCAGCAGCAGTTGCTCGACGCAAGACCGGGCAGCGTGATCGAGATCCCGGCCGGGCATTACAGCTTCAACCGCGGGCTCACCCTGCGCAGCAACGGCGTGACGATCCGCGGCGCCGGCATGGACAAGACCGTGCTCTCGTTCAAGGGCCAGGTGGTCGGCCCCGAAGGACTGCTCGTCAACGCGAGCGACTTCACGATCGAGAACCTCGCGCTCGAAGACACCAAGGGCGACGCGCTCAAGATCAACGAGGGCGCGAACATCACGATCCGCGGCGTGCGCGTGGAATGGACCGGCGGGCCAAAGACGACCAATGGGGCCTACGGTCTTTATCCGGTCAAGACGAGCAACGTGCTCATCGAGGATTCGGTAGTGATCGGCGCGTCCGACGCGGGCATCTACGTCGGCCAGTCGAAGACGATCGTCGTCCGGCGCAATCGCGCCGAGCGCAACGTCGCCGGCATCGAAATCGAGAATTCGATCGACGCCGACGTGTACGAGAATACCGCGACCGAAAACACCGGCGGCATCCTGGTCTTCAACATGCCCAACCTGTCGCAGGCGGGCCGCAACGCGCGTGTCTTCAGGAACAAGGTGCACGACAACAACACCGGCAACTTCGCCGCGAAGGGCGCGGCGGTGGCAAGCGTGCCGGCGGGTTCGGGCGTGATCGTGAACTCCAACGACCGCGTCGAGATCTTCGACAACGACATCGCCGACCACCGCACCGCCAACGTGATCGTGTCGAGTTACTTCTCGACCAACTACTACAACAAGGCCGGCGTGGACCCGAACTACAACCCCTACCCGAAGGGGATCTTCATCTACGACAACCGCTTCAAGGGCGGCGGCGATTCGCCCGACGGCATGGACCTCAAGATCCTCAAGAGCGCGGTCTACGGCGTGACCGGCCACTTCCCGGACATCGTCTGGGACGGTTACGTCGACGGCAAGGCGCTCGTCGATGGGCTGCCGCCGCCGGCGGATCGCATCTGCGTGCAGAACGGCGACATCGGCGTGCTCAATGCCGATGGGCCTGGCGGCTACAAGAATCCGAGCACCGATACCAAACCGTACCAGTGCACGCTCGACAAGCTGCCGCCGGTCGTGCTCGCGGGCAAGGCGTGATGACGCGAGGGACGAGGCTGCCGTCGTCGCCGTTCCTGCGCGCCCTCTGCGCCCTCGGCGTGCTCGCGCTCGGCGCATGCCACCAGGCGCCAGCGCCGGTCGCGTTCCACGCGGAAGGACGGCCGCCCCTCCTCAGCGACTGGCATGTGCTCGACGTCGCGGGCAAGCGGCTCGTGTCGAACGAGGGCGTCGTGCCGTATGACCTCAACACGCCGCTCTTCACCGACTACGCACACAAGCTGCGCACGATCTGGATGCCCGAGGGCGTGTCGGCGACCTACTCGGCGACCGACGCGTTCGACTTCCCGGTCGGCACGATCATCAGCAAGACGTTCTACTACCCGCTGCCCGAGCGCGCATCGCGATCGAAGACCGCGGTCGCGCGCAGCTACGACGTCGCGCACGACTACGGCCCGTCCGGCATCGACCTCGACCATGTGCGCCTCGTCGAGACGCGCCTGCTCGTGCGGCGCGCGGACGGCTGGGCCGCGTTTCCCTACGTCTGGAACGCCGCGCAGACCGACGCGGTGCTCGCGCGCACGGGCGACGTGATCCCGCTAGAGCTCGTCGCCGCCGACGGCGCGCGCGAAGCGTTCAACTACGTCGTGCCCGATGAAAGCCAATGCGCGAGCTGCCATGCGCGCGACTGGGTCACGCGCGCGATCGCTCCGATCGGTCCCAAGGCGCGCCATCTCAATCGCGACTTCCACTACGCCGGCGGCGAGCGCAACCAGCTCGCCGAGCTCGCGCGGGTCGGTTACCTCAGCGGTGCGCCGGCACCCGCGGACGCGCCGCGCGATGCGGTCTGGAACGACGCGGCGCAACCGCTCGACGCGCGCGCGCGCGCCTATCTCGACATCAACTGCGGCCACTGCCACAACGCGAAGGGCGCGGCGAACACGACCGCGCTCACGCTCGACATCGCGACGCCGGAAGACCGTCACCTCGGCATCTGCAAGCCGCCGGTCGCGGCCGGCCGCGGGACCGGCGAACACTTCATCGACCTCGTGCCCGGCAAGCCCGACGACTCGATCCTGCCGTTCCGCATGGAGTCGGCCGAGCCGGGCGTGATGCTGCCCGAGCTCGGTCGCAGCACGGTGCACCGCGAAGGACTCGAACTGATCCGCGCCTGGATCGCTGCACGCGAGGGGTCCTGCAGCGGCACGGGCTGAAGAACGACTCGACGGGTGTGAACCCGCAACCAGCAAGGGGAACAATATGATGATCCGCAAACGCGCGCTCGCGCTGTGCCTCGCCCGTGCGCTGTCGGGCCTCGCCGCCGTCGCCAGTGGCCCCGCCGTCCTCGCCGCCGACGATGCGCAGGAACCGGCGGCCGACGCGAAACCGTCGGACGACGCTTCGCGCCTGGACGTCATCACGGTCACCGCGCAGAGCCGCGCGCAGGAAATGCAGGAAGTGCCGATCCCGCTTCAGATCGTCACCGCCAAGCAGATCGATACGCTCGCCGCGACCGATCTCAGCCGCATGAGCCTGTTCGTGCCGGGCCTCGTCGTCAGCGGCGAGCAGCCGACCCAGCCGAACTACCAGATCCGCGGCATTTCGACCGACGATTTCGGCGTCGGTACGGAATCGGCCGTCGGCGTCTACATCGACGGCGTCTATGCGGCGCGCTCGGGCGGCGCCCTGCTCGCCTTCAACGACGTCAAGCGCATCGAGGTGCTGAAGGGGCCGCAGGGCACGCTGTTCGGCCGCAACGCCGCCGCGGGTGCGATCTCGATCATCACGAACGAACCGTCCAACACGTTCGAGGACCGCGCGCGCGTGCGCGTCGGCAACTACGGTCGCCAGTACATCGACGGCCTGCTCAACCTGCCGCTGCGCGACGACATGGCGCTGCGCTTGAGCATCGTCGACAACCAGAGCGAAGGCTGGATCCGCGACGCGGCGAACGCGACGCGCTACGGCGGCGACGACGACTGGGGCACGCGCGCGGCCTGGCGCTGGAATGCGACCGACGATACCCGCGTGCTGCTGTCGTGGGACCACGAGAAACTGAACCAGTTGCCGAAGGCGGCGATCGGCTTGGTCCCCCTCGCCAACGATACCTATCAGCGCCCGCCCTTTCCGCCCGATCCCTCGACGTTCCTCGATCCGCTGCACGCGCCGCTCTACAACGACACCGTCGACCCGCGCGAATCGCGCCGCTTCGACGGCGCGACCCTGTCGATCGACCACCAGTTCGGCTGGGCGAGCTTCACGTCGACGACGGCGTGGCGCGATTTCGACACGCTCAACCGCGGCGACTACGACGGTACCAACCACATCGTTAGCTACCTCTCGACCGCGAACATCGAGTCCAACAGCAGCTGGTACCAGGAGTTCAAGTTCGCCGGCAACACCGCGCTGATGGATTGGGTCGCGGGCGCGAGCTACTACAACGAGCACGCGCACCAGACGAGCCAGACCGACATCTTCACCGATGGCATCGACACGCTCGCGCTGAACCTCTCGCCCGCGCCGACGCCGGACGGCACGCTCTACAACTACCTCAGCCAGGTGCTCGCGCTGAATGGCTTCCCGAATACGCTCCTCGGCGAACCATGGCGCGAACAGATCTCCAACAATGGTCGCTTCAAGGCCTTCGCCGCCTATGGCGACGTGATCTGGCACCTGGGTTCCAACTGGAACCTCACGACCGGCGTGCGCTTCACCCGCGACGAGAAGACGTTCTCCTGGTTCAACGCGCCGCGCGAAGCGCCCGGCCTCGACGCGACCCTGGCACAGTTGCAGGCGGCAGGCGTGCTCGACCTCATCGGCATCCCGATCGAGACGTTCCAGCAGAACCTCGTCTTCACCGATGCGGTCGGCGTGCCGGTCACGTTCAAGGATCGCTGGAACGATACCAGCCCGCGCGTCGTGCTCGACTACCACTTCACGCCCGACGTGATGGGCTATGTATCCGCGACGAAGGGCTACAAGGCGGGCGGCTACAACAGCGTGCAGGTGGCCTCGCGTTTCGAACCCGAGAAGGTGTGGAACTACGAGGCGGGCGTGAAGAGCGTGTTCCCCGAATACGGGCTGCTGCTCAACGCGTCGATCTACCACTACGACTACGACAACCGCCAGTCGCTCACGCTCGATCCGAACACGGCCGGCTCCGGCGTGCCGCGCTACCTCGTCAGCAGCAGCAACCAGAAGGCGGACGGCCTAGAGATCGAGGCGCAGTGGGCGCCCACCGACGATCTTCGCCTCAACTTCACCAGCGCCTACATCGACTCGACCTACGGCCACGCGATCTCGCCGTCCGGCGTCGACCTCGGCGGCGAACCGACCGGCGAACCGCGCTGGTCGATGTCGGCCGGCTTCGCCTACACCTGGCACGCCGTGCTCGGTGGCGACGTCGAGTTCGACCTCTCGCACGCATGGCGCGGCAAGTCGCGCTGCAATGCCGATTCCGTGCTGCAGGGCAATTGCCAGGTGAGTCCGAACTTCAGCGTCGGCAGCGCACAGCAGCGCACCGATGCACGCATCGGCTGGACCTCGGACAGCGAGCGCTTCGGTGTGGCATTCTTCGTCAACAACCTGTTCGACAAGCGCTACGTGACCGGCGTGAGCAACATCTCGGCGACCGTCTTCGGTACGCCGTACGCGCTGATCACGCCGCCGCGCATGTGGGGTATCGAAGCACTCGTGAGATTCTGAGCCGATGACCGACGGCGGGCCTACCCTGCACGACCAGCATGCCCGCCTGCGCGACGCGCAGGCGCGCAGCGGCGCACCCGACCTCTCCACGCGCAAGCGCCGGCTGCGCGCGCTCGAGACGCTGATCCGCGACCACCGCGCGCAGATCGCCGAAGCGATCGCAGCGGATTTCGGCCGCCGCCCGGCCGAGGAAACCGACCTGCTCGAAGTGTTTCCGAGCCTGTCGGGCATCCGCTACGCGCGTGCGCACCTGCGCCGCTGGATGCGGCCGCGGCGGCGCTGGGCGGGGTTCTGGTTCCTGCCCGCGCGCACGGAGCTGCGCCCTCAACCGCTCGGCGTGGTCGGCATCATCGTGCCGTGGAACTACCCGCTCTACCTCGCCGCCGGGCCGCTCACCGACGCGCTCGCCGCGGGCAATCGCGTGATGCTCAAGACGAGCGAACTCACCCCGGCCTTCGCGACCTTGCTGGCCGAGCTCGTCGCACGCCATTTCGAACCGGACGAGGTCGTCGTCGTCAATGGCGACGTCGATGTCGCTCGCGCGTTCTCGGCGCTGCCGTTCGACCACCTGTTGTTCACGGGTTCCACCGCGGTGGGCCGCGAGGTCATGCGCGCAGCCGCGGCGAACCTCGTGCCGGTCACGCTCGAACTCGGCGGCAAGTCGCCGGCGATCATCGGTGAAGGCGCGCGCCTGCCGCATGCGATCGAACGCATCGTGCTCGGCAAGATGCTCAACGCAGGCCAGACCTGCATCGCGCCCGACTACGTGCTGCTGCCGCGCGCACGCGTGCAGGAATTCATCGACGGCGCGCGTGCGGCGGTCGGCCGGCTCTATCCGCAGCTCGCCGCGAATCCGCAGTACGCCGGCATCGCGAACGAGCGCCATCACGCGCGGCTGGGCGAACTGCGCGACGCCGCGGTCGAACAGGGCGCTGTCGCGCACGAACTCGCCGAAGCACCGAAGGATGCGCGCGTGATCGCGCCGACCTTGCTTACCGGTGTCGACGACCGCATGGGCGTCATGCAGCAGGAGATCTTCGGACCGCTGCTGCCGCTCGTCCCGTACGACTCGGTCGACGAGGCGATCGCCTACGTCAATGCGCGTCCGCATCCGCTCGCGCTTTACGTGTTCGACGATCGTGGCGCGGTCGTGCGGCGCGTGCTCGATGCGACGCTGGCGGGCGGCGTCAGCGTCAACGACACGATCCTGCACATCGCCCAGCACCACCTGCCGTTCGGCGGCGTCGGCGCATCGGGCATGGGTGCGTACCACGGCGAAGACGGCTTCCGTACGTTCTCGCGCATGAAACCCGTGTTCCGCCAGGCGCGCTGGAATCTCGTCGGGCTGCTGAATCCGCCGTACGGAACCATGTTCCGACGGATGCTGCGGTTGCTGCTCGGGGGCTGATCGCGACGGCGGCACGCGCAGCGCGCGTACCGCCCATGTCGTTCCTACCGAAGTCTGGCCGAGTCCTCCTCGGGAGCAGCGGAACCCCCGATGCTCGCTGGCCTGGGCCCTCAGCCCTGCTCTTCAGCTCGCTGCCGGCTTCGCCGTGGCGCCGAAGCGGCCCTTCGCGTCGGCGATCACGCGGCGCATCCACAGGCTCGAATCGTCGAGCAGCGAGTAGATGCACGGCAGCGCGAGCAGGGTCACGATCGTCGAGAACGTTAGGCCACCGGCGATCGCGCGTGCCATCGGGAAGTACGGCGGGCCGTCGCTCCACGCTTCGGCGCCGCCGAGCGCGAGCGGCAGCATGCCGAGGATCGCGGTCGCCATCGTCATGAGCACGGGGCGCAGGCGCTCCATCGCGCCGAGCACGAGCGCCTCGGTGCGCAGGTGGCCGTGGTGGCGCAATTGGTTAATGTGCACGATCATCACGATGCCGTTGTTCACGACCACGCCCATGAGGATCAGGATGCCGATCGCGGCCATGATCGAGAACGTCGTGCCGCTCAGCCAGAACAGCCAGAACACGCCGAACACGGAGAACACGAACGTCGTGAGGATCGCGAGCGGGTAGATCAGCGATTCGAACATCGCGCACATGACGATGTAGACGAGCACGAGTGCGATCAGCGTGTTGAAGAGCATCTGCTGGCCGGCCTGGTCTTCGCGGTCGAAGCCTTCGCCGAAGCTCCAGCGGTAGCCGGGCGGGAACGCGAACGTGTCGAGCGCCTCGGTGATTTCCTTGCGCGCGTCCTGCATCGTCTTCTTCTCGCCGAGGTTCGCCGTGATCTTCAGCGCGGTGAGGCGATCGACGCGCTGGATCGCCGACGCGGTCTCGTGCGAGTCGGTGCGCAGCATCGTCAGCAGCGGCACCTGCGTTCCGTCGGGCGCGCGCAGCTTGAAGTCGGACAGGCCGGCGAGGCTCTGCGTGTCCGCGCCCTGGAAGCGCAGCCATACCGGCAACTGGCGATCGTCGGCATGGAAATCCTTGAGCGGCATGCCGCGCAGCGCGATCTGGATGTAGTTGGCGACGGTCTGCGCGTCGAAGCCGTACTGCTTGGCGCGGATGCGATCGACCTGGGTCGCGACCTCGCGGTCGCCGTTGCCCTTCTCGGCGCGCACGTCGCGCAGGCTTGGCAGGTGCGAGAGCACATTGATCACGTTCGGCGCGATCTCGCGCAGCTCCTCCATCGAGTCGCCGATCAGCGAGATGTCGACACCGCCACCGAGGCCGCCGTCGCCGTTGCCGTCGAAACCGACCTTGCCGGTCGCGAGTTTGGGCAGGCCCTTGCGGATGTCCTCCTTGATCGCCGACGATGGACGGTTGCTGCCCATGCCGAACAGGTCCTTGACCCATTCGACGACGCCCGGCTTCTTGTCCTGCAGCAGCACGCGCGTCATCGCCTGGCCCTGCTCGGAGTACCAGGTGTAGATCGACGCGATCTCGAACTTCTCGCGGTTGTCGTTGAGGTACTTCTCGACCTTCATGACCTCGGGCTTGAGGTCCTGCAGGCGGTAGTTGGCGTTGAGCTGGTAGAACATGCGCAGGTTGCGCGCCTCGCCGCCGCCGAAGAAATCCATCTTCGTCTGCGTCATCGGCACGAAGCTCGCGATCACGAGGCCGAGCACGCCGAGCATGGTCCACCGCCGGTGGGCGAGCGTCCAGGCGACGAAGCGGCCGTAACGGTCGCGCAGGCGCGTGATCGCGTTCTCGTGGCCGATGAACTTCGGCGGCGGCATGCGCGCGGCGAACATCGGAACGATGCTGACCGCGACCAGCCACGAGGCGAGGTGCGCGATCGACATCGCGATCGCGACCTGGGCGAGGAAGATCGAAATGTTGTTCGCCTCGCCGAAGATGTTAGGCAGGAACACGACCACGCTCGACAGCGTACCCGCGGCGATCGCGACGCCGACGACCTGCGTGCCCTGCACCGCGCAGTACCACGGCTTGTCGGGATATTTCTCGCGGTACTGGTAGATGCTCTCGACCACCACGACCGCGTTGTCGACGAGCATGCCGACCGCGAGCAGCAGGCCCATCATCGACAGCACGTTGAGGCTGATGCCGAAGAAGTACATGCAGCCGAGCGTCATCACGAAACAGATCGGGATCGACAGCGACACCATCAGCGTCGACGGCCAGTCGCGCAGGAAGAAGAACAGCACGAGCACGGACAGCAGCGTGCCCTCGAGGCCGGCCTTGCCGAGCTGCGACAGCGAGCCGGTCACGCTTTCCGCCTGGCTCTCCATCGCGTAGACCTGCATGCCCTTGAGTTCGGGCGAGGCCTGGATCTTCTTCACTTCGGCCATCACCGCGGTGCCGACGTCGACGAGGTTGGCGTTGCGTTCGCGCCGGATGTCGACGCCGATCGCCGGCTTGCCGTCGAGGCGACGCGCGAAATCGACGCGCGCGGGGCGCAGGGTCACGGTCGCGATATCGCCGAGCTTGAGGCCCTTCGCGTCGAGCAGCACCGCGCGGATGTCGTCGAGCGTGCGCCACTGGCCCTGCGGCTGCACGCGGAAGCGCGTGCCGGCAGCATCGACCTGCCCGGCCGAGATCGCGAAGTTCGCGTTCGAGAGCTTCGTGTAGAGGTCGTTGAGGTTGATGTTGTGCGCGCTGAGGCGGTCCGACGACAGTTCGATCTGCACCTCCGGCTTGCCGATGCCGGAAATGTCGACGTTGGCGACGCCGGGGATGCGCTCGAGCGGGCGCTTGATCTCGCGCTCTATCAATTCGTACGCGTTCGAAAGGTCGGCGCCATTGGAGGCGATGCGCAGCTGAAGCACGGGCTCGTCCGAGGTCGAGAACTTCTGCACGAAGTAGCGCTGCATGTCCGACGGCAGCTCGGAGCGGATCGCGTCGATCTTTTCGCGCGCCTGCACCGCCTTGATCGCGACGCTCTCGCCCCACTTGAACTCCATGAAGATCTGCGCGGACTCGGCGTCCGAGGTGGAGTTCATGCGCTTGACGCCGGGCAAGGTCGCGAGTGCTTCCTCGACCGGGCGCGTAATCGTGCGCTCGATCTCCGCCGGGGTCGAACCCGGGTACGGGATCTGCACGAACAGGAACGGCGCGTCGATGCTCGGGAACTGTTCGAGCGGCAGCCTGAAGGCGGCGATCAGGCCGATCACCACCATCGTCACGAAGAACATGATCGCCGTGACGGGCCGCTTCAGGCTGAGCTCGGCGAGTGTCATGCGTGCTGCCCCTGCGCCGGACCTTCGATCGGCAGATCCTCGTCCGCGCCGACGTGCTCGGCCTTGGCGCGATGGCGCTCGCCGCGCGCGACGTACCACTCGTCGCCGCGGCGATCGAGCAGGTCGTACACGATCGGGATCACGACGAGGGTGAGCAGGGTCGACACGGCGAGGCCGCCGATCACGGTGAGAGCCATCGGCGCGCGCACCTCGGCGCCTTCGCCCCAGCCGAGCGCGAGCGGCGCGAAGCCGATCAGCGTGCACAGCGTGGTCATCACGATCGGGCGCAGGCGCGATTCGGCGCCCTGCGCGAGCGCCTCGCGCTTGGGCACGCCCGCTCCGCGCAACTGGTTCACGCGATCGATCAGCACGATCGCGTTCTTCACGACGATGCCGACCAGCATGATGAGGCCGATGAACACGACCACCGAAATCGCCGAACCCGAGAGCTTCAGAGCGAGGATCGCGCCGACCGCGGCGAGCGGGATCGAGAACATGATCACGAACGGATGCAGCAGCGACTCGAACTGCGACGCCATCACGAGGTAGACGAGGAAGATCGCGAGGCCGAGCGCGAACACCAGGGACTGCACCGAGGAATCGAGTTCCTCGCTCTGGCCGCCGATGCGCACCTTGACGCCCGCGGCGAGCGGGTTGTTCGCGACGAGGCCCTCGACTTCCTTGACCGCGCTGGCGAGGTCGCCGTGGCGAAGGTTCGCCGAGACGATCGCGACGCGTTCCTGGCTCACGCGATGGATTTCGCTCGGCCCTTCCGTCGCGATGACATCGGCGACCGCGGACAGGCGCACCGGCGTGTCCGCGCTCGACTGCGCGGTTTCGCTGACGCCATTGCCGCTCCCCCCGGAAGTGCCGCTGCCCGAATCGCCGCTGCCGATCGCGCCCGCCGCGCTGCTCGTCGAACCGGTGCTCGCACCCTTCGCGGAAATGTAGCCGACGACGAGATTGCGCACGTCCTCGACGCCGGTGCGGTCGGCGGCACGTGCACGCACGAGCACGTCGATCTTGCGGTCGCGGAAGTCGTAGCGCGTGGCGACTTCGCCCTTCACCTTGCGCACGACGCGATCGGCGATCTCGCGCGTGGTGAGGCCGAGCGCGGCGGCACGATCCTGGTCGAAGTGCACCTGGATCTCCGGATAGCCGCCTTCGACCGTCGACTTGACGTCGGCGAAGCGCGGCGAATCCTTCATGAGTCCGGCGAGGCGCTGGCCGCCCTTGGCGAGGGCTTCGAGGTCGTAACCGCGGATCTCGATTTCGAGTGGTGCGGAGAAACTGAAGAGCTCCGGGCGCGCGAACTTCACGTTCGCATCGGCGCGCGTCATGCCGCTGCGCAGGCGCTCGACTTCGGCCGCCTCGACCTTCTTGCTGCCGCCATCCTTGAGCGCGATCGACAGGCGCGCGATGTTCTCGCCCGACTCGGTCGGGTTCGCATCGAGGCGCGTGCCGGTGCCGGCGACACCGTAGATCGACTCCACGCCAGGATCCTTGGCGTGGCGCGTCGAGATCTCGTCGACGACCTTGTCGGTTTCGGCGAGCGGCGTGCCCGGCGGCAGCGTCACCGTCATGTTGAAGCGGCCTTGGGCGAGCTGCGGGATGAGGTCGAGGCCGAGGGTCGGCACCAGCGCGAGCGTCGCGGCGAGCGCGACGACGGCGAATCCGAGCACAGGCCACGGCCGTTCGATCGCCTTCGGCAGGAAGCCATGGTACGCCTTCGCCGCACGCTCGTACGGCCACAGCACGACGGCCGCGATACGCTTGAGCACGTAGCCAATGCCGGCGCCGATCGGCCGGAACACGATGAATCCGAGCAACGTGAACAGGCGCACGATGAAGGAGATCACGAACATCACGAGCAACGTGACGACGTAGACCAGCGCGAGCAGCACCGAGAACGGCAGCATCAGCACGAGCATCGCCCAGCGCAGCACCGCCGGCCAGCGCTTCCTGAGCGGCCACGTGATCATCGGGAGGACCGAACGGGTCTTGCGCCAGAGCGGGTCGCCCTGTACCGGCTCGTCCTTGTAGGCGAGCGGCGAGCGTCCTTTCAGCGAGGCGAGCATCGGGATCAGCGTCATCGCGACGACGAGCGAGGTGAGCATCGCGAACGTGATCGTGAGCGCCTGGTCGCGGAACAGCTGGCCGGCGACGCCCTGCACGAACACGAGCGGGAAGAACACCGCGACCGTCGTCAACGTCGAAGCCGTGACCGCCATGCCGACTTCGGCCGTGCCGCGCACCGCGGCTTCGAGGATCGACGCGCCCTGCTCGCGCAACCGCGCGATGTTCTCGAGCACGACGATCGAGTCGTCAACGACCATGCCGGTCGCGAGTGCGAGGCCTCCGAGCGACATCACGTTGAGCGACAGATGCAGCTGGTCCATGAAGAAGAACGTCGCGATCAGCGACACCGGCAGCGACAGGGAGATGATGAACGTGCTCCACGAATCGCGCAGGAAGAAGAAGATGATGAGGATCGCCAGTACACCGCCGATCAGCGCGTCCTTCTTGACGTCGCTGAGCGCGCCTTCGATGAATACCGACTGGTCCTCGATCATCGAGAGGTCGGTGTCGGTGGGCAGCGTCTTCTTGAGGCGCTCGATCTCGGCCTTGACCGAGTTGGCGACATTGACCGTGTTGGCGTCGCCTTCCTTGTAGATCGCGAGCTCGATCGCCTCGTGGCCGTCGATGCGCACGATGCCTTCGCGCTCCTTGAAGCCCTGGCGCACCTCGGCGATGTCCTTGAGGCGGATCGGCACCGTGCCGTCGATCTTGACGAGCAGCTCGCGCATCTCGTCGAGCGTCCTGAACTGGTTGATCGTGCGCACGAGGAAGCGCTGGCTGCCTTCGTCGATGCGGCCGCCCGAGGCGTTGACGTTCTCGTTCTTGAGGCGCGTGTTGACGTCGTTGATGTCGATGCCGAGGCGCGCGAGCTTCTGCTGGTCGATCAGCACCTCGATCTCGTCCTCGAGGCCGCCACCAACCTTGACCGCGGCGACGCCGGCGACGGGTTCGAGGTGCTTCTTGAGGTCGTCGTCGGCGAAGCGGCGCAGCTGCTTGAGGCGCGCCTCGTCGGTGTCACCCTTCGCGCTGAGGCCGAGCCGGATGATCGGGTCGGTCGACGGGTTGAAGCGCAGCAGCAGCGGCTTCTTCGCTTCCAGCGGCAGCTGCACCGTGTCGAGCTTGTCGCGCACCTCCAGGCTCGCCATGTCCATGTCGGTGCCCCAGGCGAACTCGAGCACGACGTCGGACTGGCTCGTGCGCGACACCGAATGCACCTTGCGCACGTTCTTCACCACGCCGACCGCTTCCTCGATCGGCTGGCTGATGAGGTTCTCGATCTCGAGCGGCGCCGCGCCTTCGTAGTCGGTGCGCACCGTCAGGGTGGGATACGACAGGTCCGGCAGCAGGTTGACCTTGAGTCCGGTCAGGCCGATCAGGCCGAACAGGACCAGGGTCACGGTCATCATGCCGATCGTGACCCGCCGGCGGGTCGCGAGCTCCGGGAGATTCACGAATGCGTCTCCGTCTTCGCGACCGAGGCCATCGCGTCCGGGCTCTTGGTCGCGTTGTCGAGTACCTGCACCTCGGTGCCTTCACGCACCGCGTTGCGGCCGATCGTGATCACGCGCTCGCCGTCGGCGAGGCCGTCGCGGATCTCGATGCGGTCGCCTTCGGCGTAGCCGGTCTTGACGACGCGACGCTTGGCGACGAACGCAGGCAGCGCCGCCTTCGCGGTTTCCGCCGCGACCGCCTCGCCCGCCTTGCCCGCCTTGCCCTTCGGCACGTCCTTGCCGTCCTTCTTCTCGTCCTTCGGCGGCGCCGGCTCGATCACGAACACCGAGCTCACGCCGTCTTCCTCGACGATCGCGTTGCGCGGCACGACGAGCGCGTCATGGCGCTGGTCGTAGGTGACCTCGATACGGCCGAACATGCCGGGCTTGAGCGTCGAGGTGGTGTCGCGGAACGCGCAGGTCACGCGGAACGTGCCGCTCGCCGCGTCGACGACCGGCGCGATGCGCGCGATCGAGCCGTCGAACGACTTGCCGCCGAGCGCGTCGACGCGCATGCGCACGGGCTGGCCGGCCTTGAGCGTGTCGAGATCACGCTCGGGCACGTTGAGCACCGCCTCGAGCGGATCGAGGTCGACGATCTGGAACAGCGCCTGGTTGAGCTGCACGAGGTTGCCGAGCTTGACCGAGCGCTTGGCGATCACGCCGGAGATCGGCGCAACGACGCGCGTATAGGAGAGATCCAGTTGCGCGCCTTCGACGATCGCCTTCTGCGTTTCGAGGTCGTACTTGGTGCTGTCGTAGTCGGCTTTGGGCGTGATCTTGAGCGCGAAACCCTTGTCGGCCTTGTCGTAGGCGGCCTGCGCCTTCTTCAGGGTCGCCGTGGCCTGCGCGAGCTTGTTGCGCGCGGCATCGCTGTCGAGTTCGGCGAGCACCTGGCCCTTCTGCACGTGCGTGCCTTCCTCGACGAAGAGCTTCAGCACGATGCCCGAGGTCTTGGCGACGACCTGCGCGTCGCCGACCGCCTCCAGCGTGGCCGTACCGGAGTAGTTGGCGGTGATCGTCTGATGCGAGGCCGGGGCGACTTCGACCGGGATCGAGGCCTGGGTATTGGCCTCCTTGCCCATGCCGTCGCCACCGCCGCCGCAGGCAGCCAGCAGCGCGATCGCGGCCGCGAGGGCGGAGGTACGCAGGTAACGGAAACCGCGGGAATTGGGGGAGGCGGCGAAGTTCGGGAGCATGGGAGTCGGCCTGGGAGGGGTTGACTTGGTGTTATAGTAGACTACATCACTATTCTAGTGCAATAGCCCGGGCAGCCCGGCAGTTCGACCCGTGGTCGTGCTTCCGTGCTGCCCCGCCGTTGCAGCAGGGTGGCGATCCGTGCAGCGGATCGTGCGCCGGAACCGGCGCCGCGTCGTGAGCCGGTAGTCACGAGCGCGCGGCTTGCGGCGTTGGATGCACGAAGAAGCCGAAGCGTTGCGTGGGATGCGCACGGCCGCAGGAACACACGCGGCGCAGTTCGTGCATGCGAACGGTGGCCGGCAACGGCGGTTGGCCGCTATACTTCACAGGCTTGACGCCCGAGAAGTTCAACCAACGCCGTACCGGAACGAAAATGACCCGAGCGCCTCTGCTTGCCGCTGCCCTGCTGATCACCTCCCTGCCCTGCTTCGCCGCCGAAATAGGCGACGCGGCCGCCGGCAAAACCAAGGTTTACACCTGCTCCGGTTGCCATGGCATCCCGGGCTGGAAGAACCCGTATCCGAACTACCATGTGCCGAAGATCGGCGGACAGAACTACGACTACCTCGTCGCGGCGTTGACCGAATACAAGAAGGGCGAGCGTGCCCACCCGACGATGCGCGCCCAGGGCGAGAGCCTGTCCGAGCAGGACATCCGCGACATCGCCACCTACCTTTCCAGCCTCACGCCCTGAGACAGGACCGCACGAGATGAAGCGTTTCACCGCATCGCTGTTGATCACGACGCTCGCCGCCTGTGCGACGCCCGCCTTCGCCAAGGGCGACATCGAGGCCGGCAAGGCCAAATCCGTGCCGTGCCAGGCCTGCCATGGCGCCGACGGCAACGCTGCCGATCCGCAATATCCGCGCCTCGCCGGCCAGTATCACGACTACCTCGAACGCGCGCTGCGCGAGTACAAGACCGGGGAACGCAAGAACCCGATCATGGCGGGCTTCGCGACGACGCTGTCGGAGGAAGACATCGTCAACGTGTCCGCCTATTTCGCCAGCCTTCCGGGCAGCAAGCTCACCGATCTGCACAACAAGGTGCAGGGCGACTGATCCATGCGGGTGCGGCGTGATGCCGCGCCCTTGCGTGTGAGGGGCGTTGTTCCACCCCGCATTTCTTTCGCCGCAGGTTCGCCGCGCGACCATCCGGCGCGCGGCCACGCTTCAGGCGTTCGCCTGCCGCTTGTAGTACGGCGTGCTGCCGCTCGCATGATCGGTCGCGTCGGCGACGCCGGTCACCTCGGGTACGCGCGCCTTGAGCGTCTGCTCGACACCACCGCGCAAGGTCTTGTCGACCATCCCGCAACCATGGCAACCGCCGCCGAATTGCAGCACGACGATGCCGTCGGCGGTCACTTCGCGCAGGCCGACGCGGCCGCCGTGCGAGGCGAGCTGCGGATTGATCTCGCTCTCGATCACGTAGCGCACGCGCTCGACCACGCTCGCGTCCTCGCCCGGCACGCTGCCGCGCAGCGCCGGCGCGCGGATCGTCAACTCGCCACCGGTTGCACTTCGCGCGAAGTCGATCGTCGCGCCGTCCAGGAACGGCACGCTGTGCGCATCGACGAACAGCGAGAAGCCGTCGCATTCGACTTCCCACTCGCTGCCGTCGCGATCGCCCGGCTCGCTGAACTCGAGCTGGCAATCGCCCTTCGGCGTCCCTGCATCGACCGCGACGACGCGGATGCCGAGTCCCGGCAGCGCCTGTTGCTCGACCAGCTTGCGGAAATGCTCCTGCGCGGAAGCCGACAACGAAATCATGATGCGTGTCCTGCCCGAATGCTCTGCTCTCGATGAAAAGTGCGGCCAGCGACGACCGCTCCGTCTTTCGCGGACAGGACGTCCGCAAAAATACCGTACCAGTTTAGTACTGAATTGACCCGCCGTCATCCGCCTATACTCGAACCACCCTCTTCCCACCCTCTTCGAACGGATATTCGACATGACCATTTCGATCGAATCACTGCGCGCCGCGCACTGCGTGCCACGCAAGGGCAAGGAGGCCGGCCTCAACGCCGCCGGCATCAACGACGCGCTCGCCGCGCTGCCCGGCTGGGAACGCACCGCCGACGGCAAAGGCCTCCGCAAGGAATTTCGCTTCCCCGACTATTTCCGCACGATGGCCTTCGTCAACGCCGTCGCCTCGGTCGCGCACCGCGAGGATCATCACCCCGACCTCGAAGTCCACTACGACCGATGCGTCGTGCACTACTCGACGCACGACGTCGGCGGGCTTTCGCTCAACGATTTCATCTGCGCGGCACGGGTGGACGACCTGCGCGTGGAGTGAGCTGCATCCGGAACGCACCCGCGTGCGTAGAGAGGACATTCCCGCCGACTCCGACCGATGACGAGCGATCCGGCTTCCTCCTGCAGAGCGACCTTCGCATGACCGTCGCGCTGGTCTGGTTCCGCCGCGACCTGCGCCTCGCCGACAATCCCGCGCTGTCGGCGGCTCTCGCTTCGCACGAGCGCGTCGTTCCCGTATACGTTCATGCACCACGCGAGGAGGCACCCTGGTCGCCGGGTGCAGCGAGCCGCTGGTGGCTGCATCGTTCGCTCGCGGCACTCGATCGTGACCTTCGATCGCGCGGTTCCGCGCTGCACGTGCACGAGGGCGACAGCCTGGCGACCTTGCGCTGCCTCGCCGCTGCAACCGACGCGCGCGCGGTCTACTGGAACCGCGTGTACGAGCCCGCGCCGCTCGCCCGCGACCTGCGCGTGGAGCAGGCGCTACGCGCCGTCGGTGTCCATACCAGGAGCTTCAACGCAGCGCTGTTGTGCGAACCGTGGGAGATCACCACGGCATCGAACGCTCCGTATCGCGTCTTTACGCCGTATTGGCGCAACCTGCGTGCGCGCCTGCAGCCACGCCCGCCCCTGCCTGCACCGAAACACCTGCCGACGTCCGCCGTCGCGACGTCGACGATCGAGGCGCTGGGATTGCTGCCGCGCATCCGCTGGGACGCCGGCTTGGACGCCCTCTGGCGCCCCGGCGAAGCCGGCGCCGAGGCCGCGTTGCAGCGCTTCCTCGACGAAGCGATCGGCGACTACGGCGCCGCGCGCGATCTGCCGTCGATATCGGGCACCTCGCGCCTGTCGCCGCACCTGCACTTCGGCGAGATATCGCCGATGCGCATTGCGTGGGAACTCGAACGCGCGCGCAGCGACGGCAAGGAACGTTTCCTGCGCGAGCTCGGCTGGCGCGAGTTCTCGCATCATCTGCTGTTCCACTTCCCGGACAGCACCGACCACAACCTCAATCCCGCGTTCGACCGGTATCCGTGGGCGCGCATCGCGCCGCGCCGGCTGCGCCGCTGGCAGCAGGGCCGAACCGGCATCCCGATCGTCGACGCCGGCATGCGCGAACTCTGGGCCACGGGTTGGATGCACAACCGCGTGCGCATGCTCGTTGCGTCATTCCTTACCAAGAACCTGCGCCATCACTGGCTGCACGGCGCGCGCTGGTTCTGGGATACCCTCGTCGACGCCGATCTGGCCAACAACACGCAGGGCTGGCAGTGGACGGCCGGAACCGGCGTCGACGCGGCGCCGTATTTCCGCATTTTCAACCCCGTCACGCAGGGCGAGCGATTCGACGCCGACGGGAACTACGTGCGCCGCTGGGTGCCGGAACTCGCCGCGTTCGACGCGCGCTCGATCCATCGGCCGTGGACCGATCCTGCGGCGCTCCGGCGCAGCGGCTATCCGACACCGCTGATCGACCTCGCGGCCAGCCGCACCGCGGCGCTCGAGGGCTACCAAAGTCTGCGCCACGCGAACGGCGCCAGCTGAATCGCCCCTGCATCCGGACGCCGCTGCACTGCGTATCGCCGGACCATGAATCCTCATGTCGGCAACGCGCGATTGCGGGCATCACTGTATCGCGCGCCCTCGCACGCCGTGCGGGCAATCCTCGCGGGCGCGATGCTCCCGGCGGCGCTTCTCCTCACGCGCGCGACGGCATCGCCTGACGTCGACGTAAAGCGATACGAGGGTCGCGCGTATGGCGCCGACGGTGCCGCACTCCTTTACCGGGAAACCCATTGGCTCTATCGCGACAACGGCGTCGCGACACGCCTGGTCCTCTACAGCTGTCCGGACGGGCCACCGTTCGCGCGGAAGACCCTGCGCGACACCGGCGGCGCCAGCCGCCCCGACTTTGACTTCATCGACGGTCGCGACGGCCACCGTGAGGGCGCGCGCCGATCGCAAGGAGGCCACGAGATCTACTTGCAGGAGCGCGCCGGCACGCCTGTCCGTACGCGGCAGTTCTCCTCGGCACCGGACGTCGTCGTCGACGCCGGGTTCGACGCATACATCAGGTCGCGCTGGAACTCCTTCGCGCCAGGCACGGACCTCGGTGTGCGCCTGCTTCTGCCCAGCCGTCTTGCCGCTGTCGACGTTCGCGTGCGCGACGAAACCACGGACGCCGATCGCGTGCTGCACCAGCGACGCCTGAAGGTGCGACTCGACGCCTGGTACGGGTTTGCCCTGCCCGCAATGTCGCTCGTCTACGACGACGACCGCGTGCTGCGCGAGTTCCGCGGCATCGGCACCATCCGTGACGAACACGGGCGCCATCAGGAGATGGTGATCCGCTTTCCGCGCGAATTGTCCGCGTCGGCCGCGAGCGAGGCCGAGCTCGTTGCAGCACAGCGCGTCGAACTGAGCGGGCATTGCCCATGACGATGACCGGCCCGCCGTTCGGTGACGAACCCGTCCTGCCGCGGCTTGCCGGGCGCATCCGATCGCCGCTCCCGTCCGTACGAAGGGCATCGAAACGGGGCGGGAGCGCATAGTGGCGCAGTCATGGTCGGAAGCTCGTCACCGCCGCGCGGCAGCCGTTCGTTCACTGCGCGCCTGGTTCGACGGTGGCGCTTGGTCCGCGCATGCCTCGGATGACGCGCAGCGCATCGACTGGCTGCGTGCCCTGCCTTTCGTCGCGATGCACCTCGCGTGCTTGGGCGTGTTCGCCGTCGGCGCGTCGCCAGTGGCCGTGTGGACGGCCATCGCGCTGTATGCCGTGCGCATGTTCGCGATCACCGCGTTCTACCACCGCTACTTCTCGCACCGGACATTCGAAGCATCGCGCCCGGTGCAGTTCCTGTTCGCGTTCATCGGCGCAACGTCCGCGCAACGCGGCCCGCTGTGGTGGGCCGCGCACCACCGCGACCACCATCGTCACGCGGACACCGTGCTGGATCCGCATTCGCCGCGCGTGCACGGGTTCCTGTGGAGCCACGCCGGCTGGTTCCTCACGCCCCGTGCGTTCCGCACCGCCGACGAACGCATTGGCGACTTCGCGGCGTATCCCGAGTTGCGCTGGCTTGATCGCTACGACATAGCCGCTCCCGTCGCGCTTGCGTCGGCGCTGTACCTGGCCGGCGTACTCCTGCAAGCGTGCGCGCCCGAATGGGGCACCAACGGCGCGCAGATGCTCGTATGGGGATTCTTCGTCTCGACGACGGCGTTGTTCCACGCCACCGTGACGATCAACTCGCTCGCCCATCGCTTCGGCACTCGGCGCTATGCGACACGTGACGACAGCCGAAACAACGGTTTCCTCGCCCTGCTCACGTTCGGCGAAGGCTGGCACAACAATCATCACTTCTTTCCCGGATCGGCCCGGCAGGGATTCCGCTGGTGGGAAGTGGACCCCACCTGGTACGGCCTGCGGCTGCTTGCGGCAATGGGGGTGGTGCGCGGCCTCAAGCCCGTGCCCGATTGGGTGCTCGCGAAGGGAGCGCGCTGACATGCGCATCGCGGTCGTCGGTTCCGGCATCTCCGGCCTCGCTTCGGCCTGGCTGCTTTCGCGCGAACACGAGGTCGTGCTGTACGAAGCCGATGCCCGCCTCGGCGGGCACACGCACACGCACGACATCGAGTGGGGCGGACGCAGCTACCGCATCGATTCTGGCTTCATCGTGCACAACCGCGGCAACTACCCGCTGCTGACGCGGCTGTTCGACGAACTTGGCGTCGCGACGCGCCCGACGACGATGAGCTTCTCGGTGCGCAACGACCGCACGGGCCTCGAGTACAACGCCGCGACCATCGACACGCTGTTTTGCCAGCGCAGGAACATCGCATCGCCCCGGTTCCTCGGCATGCTGAGCGACGTCGCGCGCTTCTATCGCCTCGCGCCTTCGCTGCTCGCGCAGCGTGGCGAGGGCCCGACGCTCGCGGAGTTCCTCGAGCGTCACCGGTTCGGCGCCGCATTCCGCGACGACCACCTCGTGCCGATGACCTCGGCGCTATGGTCGGCGCCGGCGTCGCAGGCGCTCGCCTTCCCGGCACGCCATCTGGTCGAGTTCATGGCCAACCACGCGATGCTGCGCGTCGCCGGACGCCCGCAGTGGCGCGTCGTGTGCGATGGATCGCGCAGCTACGTCGACGCGATGGCCGCGCGCTGGAACGTGAAGGTGCGACTCGGCACGCGGGTGATCCGCGTCGTCCGCTCGCCATCCGGCGTCGACGTGCACGCGTACAGTTCGATCGATCGTTACGACCAGGTCGTTCTCGCCTGCCACAGCGACCAGGCTCTCGTGCTGCTGCGCGATGCGAGCGAGCGCGAACGCGACATCCTCGGCGCGATCGGGTATCACACGAACGAGGCGGTGCTGCACACGGACGAGCGCGTGCTGCCGCGCCATCGCAAGGCCTGGGCGGCGTGGAACGCGCATGTGCCGCACGAGGCCGACGGCAACTGCACGGTCAGCTATTGGATGAATCTCCTGCAAGGGTTGGAGGCACCCGTGCCGTTCATCGTGAGCCTCAACCGCGCGGGCGACATCGATCCCGCGCGCGTGCTGCGTCGCATGCGCTATCACCACCCGGTGTTCACCCGAGCGGCAGTGGCGGCGCAGCGGTGCAAGGCCGAGATCCAGGGACGACGACGCGTCTGGTTCGCTGGGGCGTATTGGGGCTGGGGTTTCCACGAGGACGGCATGCGTAGCGCCGTCGAGGTCGCGAACGCGCTCGGGGTGCGCTGGAGTTCCTCGTCGACGCGCGCGACCGACACGACGGGGCACCCACCGGCACTCGCATGGACGTCCGCATGAACGACGTACCGTTCGCAAGCTGCGTCTACGAAGGCGTCGTGCGGCATCGCAGGCACGCGCCGGTCCCGCACGGGTTCCGCTACCGCATCGCCCAGCTGTACCTCGACCTCGATGAAATCGACGGGATCTTCGCGCGGCGCTGGCTATGGTCGAGCCGTGGCGCGAACGTCGCGCAATTCCGGCGCGCGGATTACCTCGGGCCTGCGGCGATGCCGCTCGCAGGCGCCGTCAGAGAGCGCATCAGGGCCCAGGGCATCGAGCCGCCGACGGGACCGATACGACTGCTCACGCACCTGCGCTACTTCGGCCACGTCTTCAACCCGGTGAGTTTCTACTACTGTCACGACGACTGCGGCGCCTTGCGCTGCGTGGTCGCCGAGATCACCAACACGCCCTGGCGCGAACGGCACGCCTACGTCCTGCCGGTCGAGGATGCCGAGCGCCATGGGCGTGCCTTGCGCTGGGACTTCGACAAGCGCTTCCACGTGTCTCCTTTCCTCCCGCTCGACCGCCGCTATCGCTGGACCTTCACGCCTCCCGCGGAGGACCTGCGCGTGCGCATGGATGTGCTTCGCGGTGGCGAACGCGACTTCGATGCCGATCTCGCCCTGCACCGCCGCGCCATCGACACGCGCTCGCTTGCACGCGTACTGGCCCGCTATCCGGCCATGACCCTGCAGGTGCTCGCAGCCATCCACTGGCAGGCATTGCGGCTATGGCTCAAGCGCAACCCCGTCTTCGACCATCCGCATCACTCGCGAGGAACCCCATGAGCGCATTCATCGACGACGACGCCGCGCGGGCCGGTCCGGGCTGGCTGGATCGCCACCTGCGCGGACTGCTGCTGGATCGCCTGGGTGGATTGCAGGACGGCGCCCTCGTCGTACGGGACGCGGTTGGTGAATTCGAGCTGGGCGTGCCCGTCGCGCGGCATCCCACCGTCGACGTGACCGTCCTCGACCCCGCGTTTTATCGCATGGTCGCCGCGAACGGCACCGTCGGCGCGGGCGAGGCGTACATGGACGGATACTGGCGCTGCGACGACCTCGTCGGCCTCGTGCGACTGCTGCTGCGCAATCGCCAACTGCTCGACGGCATGGAAGGCGGCGCAGCGCGCATCGGCGGGTGGGCGATGCGTGCATGGCACGGCATGCGCGAGAACACGCGCCGTGGCGCGCGTCGCAACATCGCCGCGCACTACGACCTCGGCAATGCGTTCTTCCGCCTCTTCCTGTCGGACGACCTCATGTACTCGTCGGCCCTGTTCGCCGACGATGCCGAGCCGCTCGAGCGCGCGTCGGCCCGCAAGCTCGACCGCATCTGCGACAAGTTGCGCCTCACGCCGTCGGATCGCGTGCTGGAGATCGGAACCGGCTGGGGTGGCTTCGCGCTGCATGCGGCCACGCGTCACGGCTGCCACGTCACCACGACCACGATATCGCGCGAGCAGTACGAACTCTCGCGCGAGCGCGTCGCCCGAGCGGGGCTGCAGGACCGTGTCGAGGTGCTCTTCGAGGACTACCGCGACCTGCGCGGCCGTTACGACAAGCTCGTCTCCATCGAGATGGTCGAGGCGATCGGCGCGCGCTGGCTCGATACCTATTTCCGCGCGCTCGGCAACCTGCTCGGCCGCGACGGGATCGCCGTGCTGCAGGCGATCACGATCGAGGACCATCGCTACGGGCGCGCGCTGCGCTCGGTCGACTTCATCAAGCGTCACGTCTTCCCGGGCTCGTTCATCCCCTCGATCGCCGCGCTCGTCGCCGCGAAGGCGCGCAGCTGCGATCTCGCGCTGACCCACCTCGAGGATTTCGGCGAGTCGTACGCGACGACCTTGCGCGAATGGCGACGGCGCTTCCTCTGCCGGCTGCCCGAGGTACGCGCGCTCGGTCACGACGAGCGCTTCATCCGGATGTGGGAGTTCTATCTCGCCTACTGCGAAGGCGGCTTCCGCGAACGGGCGATCGGCGTCGCACAACTCGTACTGGCCGCGCCGCAACGACGCGACGTCGGCTACTTCGCCGGCATCGCCCGCGTGGAGGCCTGATGGGTATGCTGGCGAACATCCTGGGTTACCAGTGCGTCTGGTTCATCGCCGTGTTCGGAGCCGCGCACGCTTCGGCATGGCCGGCAGTGGCCGCGGCATCGGCGTTCGCGCTCGTCCAGATCACGATCTCGCGTCGACGCCGCGGCGACGTGTACGCGATGGCGATCGCGGTCGCGGCGGGCGTCGCGATCGACGGCATGCTCGCGCACGCGGGGCTCGTCGCGTACGCGACGCCGTCGCCTGCGCTCGCCGCGCCGCTCTGGATCCTCGCGATCTGGGCCGCATTCGGGCTCACGCTCGGTCATTCACTCGCGTTCCTGCAGCGCCGACCGTGGCTTGCTGCATTGCTGGGAGCCGTGGGCGCACCCCTCGCCTACCTCGCGGCGGCGCGCATCGCTGCCGTTCGCCCGGGCGCGACCGGCTTGTTCGCGATCGCCGTCGCGTGGGCACTGGTCCTGCCGCTCCTCTGCCGACTCGCTCGCCAAGCGGGCGAGGACACCGAGGCACTGGCATGAATATCGCGGGCTCGTTGCTCCTGGTGTGGCTGTCCGCGTCGATCGCGCAGGCGTGCGCGTGGAACTGGCAACGGCGTCATCGCAACGCCGGCATCGTCGACGTGACCTGGGCCGCGGGCGTCGGTGGTGCGGCGATCGTGCTCGCCGCGCTCGGCGATGGCGCAGGCCAGCCTCGGACCCTGCTTGCGCTGCTCGGCGGGGCCTGGGGCCTGCGGCTCGCATCGCACCTCTGGCGGCGCGTGCGCGGCGAACGCGAAGACGGCCGCTACGCGCACCTTCGCGCGCTTTGGGACGGCGACCAGCGCCGATGGTTCGCTCTCTTCCAGTTCCAGGCCTTGCTGGTCGCCCTGTTCGCCGTGCCGTTCATCGCCGTCGCGGCAAACCCCGAGGCTAGCCTGGGCGGGGCGGTCGGGGCGGCTTCGACGTGGGCAATCGCGATGGCCGGGGAGTTCGTCGCCGACGCGCAACTCGCTCGGTTCCGTGCCGATCCGGCGAACCATGGTCGCACGTGTCGACAGGGCCTGTGGCGCTACTCGCGCCACCCCAATTACTTCTTCGAATGGCTGCACTGGTTCACCTACGTCTTGCTCGCGATCGGTTCGCCGGTCGCATGGATGGCCTGGGCAGGGCCGCTCGTGATGTACGTATTCCTGCGCTTTATCAGCGGCGTCCCCTACACCGAAGCACAAGCGCTGCGCTCGCGAGGCGAAGACTACCGCCGCTATCAGCGCGCCACGCCGATGCTCATTCCCTGGTTCCCGAGGAGCGAACGATGAACGTCCCCGTCGTCGATGCAGCCGTCGATGAGTCCCTCGCCCTGCCGTCGGATCGCGCCGCGCCCGGCCTGCTCGGTCTTGCCGAGCGTGGACTGCTTCCCGACGCGCTCATCCGCGCCGGCATCCGGCGCCTGTGCGCGGAGCGGCTGCGCGAGGAGCGCGAAGGCGGCGTCGAGTCGAGTGCGCGCGCCTACCAGCAGCGGATCGCGTCGCTCTGCGCGAGCCCGCTCGCCATCCATGTCGACGCGGCCAACCGGCAGCACTATGAGCTGCCCCCCGAGTTCTTCCGCCGCTGCCTCGGCCCGCGCCTCAAGTATTCGGCGTGCTGGTTCGAGCGCGGCGACGAGACGCTCGAACACGCCGAGTCGGCGATGCTCGAGCGATACGGCGAACGCGCGGAACTCGCCGACGGCCAGGACATCCTCGAGCTCGGCTGCGGCTGGGGTTCGCTGACGCTGTGGATGGCGGAACGCTACCCGAACGCGCGCATCACCGCCGTATCCAATTCAAGCTCGCAGCGTGCATTCATCGAGGCACGCTGCCGCGAACGCGGGTTGGCCAACATCCGCGTCATCACCTGTGACGTCAATCGCCTGCAACTCGAACCGGCGTCCTACGACCGCTGCGTCTCCATCGAGATGTTCGAGCACATGCGCAACTACGACAGGTTGCTCTCGGGCATCGCGGCGTGGCTGCGCCCGGGCGGCAAGCTGTTCGTGCACATCTTCTGCCATCGCACGCTGATGTATCCGTTCGGGACCGCGGGCAGCGACAACTGGATGGGACGGCACTTCTTCACCGGCGGCCTCATGCCCTCGGCGGACACGCTGCTATGGTTCCAGCGATCACTGCGGATCGAACGCCGCTGGCTCGTCGATGGCCGCCACTACCAGCGCACCGCCGAACACTGGCTGCGCAACCAGGATCGCGCGCGCGAAGCGCTCCGGCCCGTGATGCAGGCCGCGTACGGCGATGCGGCCGGGCTCTGGATGCAGCGCTGGCGGATGTTCTGGATGGCGTGCGCCGAGCTGTTCGGATACGACCACGGCCGCGAATGGATGGTCGCCCACTATCGCTTCGGGAAGCCCGCATGATGCCCGGTCGCGCCTGCACGGTTTTCTTCGCCTCACTGATGCTGCTCGCCACGGGCTGCCGAAGCCACGCGCCGCTCGCGTCCGTCGAACGGGTCGACCTGCAGCGGTTCATGGGCGACTGGTACGTGATCGCCCACGTGCCGTCGCGCCCGGAACGCGACGCAGTCAATGCAGTGGAAAGCTACCGCCTCGCCGCCGACGGCACGATCGAAACCACGTTCCGGTACCGGGAGGGCTCGACCGACGCGCCCCTGAAGACGATGCGGCCACGCGGCTTCGTGCGTCCGAACAGCGGCAATGCGGTGTGGGGCATGCAGTTCGTCTGGCCGATCCGCGCCGAATACGTGATCGCCTACCTCGACCCTGCCTACGAGGAGACGATCGTCGCGCGCACGGCGCGCGACTACGCGTGGATCATGGCGCGCACGCCGGTCATACCGGAAGCCGAGTACGCGCGCCTGGTAGCGCGCCTCGAGCAGCTCGGCTACGCCACGTCGCGCGTTCGCCGCGTCCCCCAGGTGTGGCCGGAAGCGGGCGATGACGCACGGGCATCGGCTGCGCGATGACGTTCATGTCGCCTGCGTGCAGCAGGCCTTGTATCGCTGGAGGCTCCCGCATGAACATACGAGTCCTGCCCGTCGGCCAATCGACGTTCGACCAGAGCCGAGCGATGTCCCGCCGCGAGCCCCATCCCAAGGACGATCCCGGCTACTGGTCGTGGCAGATGGCCGCCGTGGCGGAACGGCGTGATCGTGAAAGCTTCATGCGCATCTACGACCATTTCGCGCCCCGCGTGCGCCTCTACCTGCGCGGCTTGGGTTCGCCCGAGTCCGAAGCGGAGGAGGTCGCGCAGGAGGCATTGCTGCGCCTGTGGCAGCGGGCCGAGCGATTCGATGCGACGCGCGGCAGCGTGTCGACCTGGCTGTTCCGCATCGCCCGCAATCTCCACATCGACCGCGCGCGACGCGAACCATCATGGTTGTCGATCGGCGACGAATGGATCGACGAGGATGTCGAGCACGGCAACTCGACCGAACGGCACCTCGAGCAGCGCGACCTGGCCGCGCGCATCGACCTGCTGCCGGCGGTACAGGCGCGCCTGCTTCGCATGTCGTACTTCGAGGCGAAATCGCACCAGGAGATCGCCGACGAACTCGCCATGCCCCTGGGTACCGTCAAATCGCACGTACGCCGCGCCTTCCTCAAACTGCAGTCCGGCTTGAAGGACACCCCATGAACCCGCGCCATCATCTCGACGAAACCACGGTGGTCGGCTGGGCCGCCGGCACGCTTTCTCCGGAAATGGCGGCGGTCGCAGCCACGCATCTGGACGTGTGCCGGCACTGCCGCGCGCAACTCGCCGCCGCGGAGGATGTCGGCGGTGCCTTGCTCGAGCAGCAGCATCCGCCGGTGGCCGACGAGGCGCGCGCGCGCGAGCTCCGCGCGCGGATGTTCGCCGCACTCGACGACGACCCGGACGGTCGTGGCGCGCCGCGGCGCCAGGAAGCCGGGCCTGCACCGGGTGAACTGCCGCGCGCATTGCACGGCTACTTCGGCCGGTCGTGGCGTTCGTTGCGCTGGCGCTGGCTCGCCCCAGGCGTGCGCATGGTGCGCGCGACCCGCACGAGCGGGCACTCCCTCATCCTGCTGCGCATCGATCCTGGAAAGAGCATGCCCCTTCACAGCCATGGCGGCGCCGAGCTGACGCAGATACTCGCCGGGGCCTACGAGGACGAGCTCGGCCACTTCGGTGTCGGCGATGTCGCCGATCTCGGACCGGACACGCTGCACCGGCCGGTCACGACGGCGGGAGGGCCGTGCATCTGCGTGGCCGCGCTCGACGCGCCCCTACGCTTCCCGGGGTTCTTCGCACGCGCCTTGCAGCCACTGGTCGGGCTGTAACACGCCCGCTCGCAAAACGCGATGCGGTTCAGTGTCGTGCGACCGCGTCGAAGCGCGCGAGCGCCGATGCGATGCCGCCGGGCCCGTCGATGGTCGCGACGCGCGCATGGCCGCTGTCGACGCCATGCTGCAGTTCGTGTTCCCAAGTCACGTGGTAGGGCATGTGGATGCCGTAACCGCCGAGGCCGATCACCGGCTCGATGTCCGAGCGCAGCGAGTTGCCGACCATTGCGAACGCGGGCGCGGCGACGGCACATTCGGCGAGCACGCGCGCATAGCTGCGTTCGTCCTTCTCCGAGACGATCTCGATGCGGTGGAACAGGTCGGCGAGGCCGCTCCGCTCCACCTTGCGCTCCTGGTGGAACAGGTCGCCCTTGGTGACGAGCACGATGCGATGGCGCGAAGCGACGTCCTCGACCGCCGCGCGGATGCCATCGATGAGCTCCACCGGATGGTCGAGGATGGCGCGGCCGAGCTCGACGATGCGATGGATGTCGTGCGTCGCAATCGCGCCGTCGGTGACCTCGATCGCGGCCTCGATCATCGACAGCGTCATGCCCTTCGCGCCGTAGCCGAACAGCGCGAGATTGCGCCGCTCGACCGCGTGCAGGCGGCCGCGCGCCGATGCATCGGCGACGTCGATGTAAGCCGATACGATGCGCTCGAACTCGGCGCCCGCATGCTGGTAGTAGCCTTCGCTGTGCCAGAGCGTGTCATCGCCGTCGAAACCGACCAGTTCGATCATGTGCGCGTGTCCTCCATGGTGTGGCGTGATGCCAGGGTCCCTGCGAGGCGACCCAGTTCGCGCAGGCCGTTCTCGACCCGCGGCGACCAGGGGAGCCCGAGGCCGAGGCGCAAGTGGCCGCGGTAGTCGCCGCGCAAGGAAAACAGGTGACCCGGCAGGCAACCGATGCCGCGCGCCGCGGCCGCCTCGAACAACGCCTGCCCTTGCACGCCGGCGCCGAGCTCGAGCCACAGCGTCATGCCGCCGGCCGGCTCGGACACGCGTGTATCGGCCGGCCAGCTGCGGCGGATCGTGTCGCGCCAGCGCTGCGTATTCGCCGCGAGTTCGCGGCGCAGGCGGCGCAGCGCGCGATCGAAGTCGTGGCGTGCGAGGTATTCGGCGATCGCGCGCTGCGGCAGGCTCGCCGTCGAGACCGAGGAAAAGCATTTCGCGCGGACCAGTTCGTCGACGTGCGCGCCGGCGAGCGCCCAGCCGATGCGCAGCCCCGGCGCGAGCGTCTTCGAATACGAGCTGCAGGTGATCACGCGCGTGCGCCCGGCATACCGCCGCAGCGGCGAAGGACGCTCGCCCGAATAGCCGAGTTCGCCGTAGAGATCGTCCTCGATCAGCGTCACGCCCTGCGCGCCGCAGGCATCGACGATCGCGCGCTTGTCCGCGTCGGCGGTGAGGCTGCCGGTCGGGTTGTTGAAGTTCGGCACCAGCACGGCGGCGCGTACCGGGTGACGCGCGAGCACGGCGCGCAACGCGGCCGCATCGATGCCGGCGCCGACGCGATTGGGCACTTCGATCGCGCGCAGGCCGAGCGCGGCGATCGCCTGCAAGATGCCGTAATAGGTCGGCGTCTCGAGCAGGACGACGTCGCCTGCCTGCGTCACGCTGCGCAACGCGAGCGTGATCGCCTCCATCGCTCCCGCCGTGATGATGACCTCGTCGGGATCGACTTCGACGCCGCAGTGCAAGTAGCGGCGTGCTATCTGCTCGCGCAGCGTGCGCATGCCCTGCGGCGCACCGTAGGAGAGCGCGAGGCCGGGCTCGCGCCGCAGCACGCGCGCGGTCGCTGCCGCGATCGACCGGGCCGGCAGCAGTTCGGGCATGGGCGTCGTCACATGCAGGGGCAGCAGGTCCTCGCGCGAAAGCACGTCGAGCACGCCGAGCAAGGCCGGGTTGCGCAGCGGCTGCGGCGAGCGCGCCTGCAGGCGCGGCGGCTGGGCCTTCGGTGCGGCCACGAACGGCGCGCGCACGAAGTAGCCCGAGCGCTCGCGTGCCTCGACCAGGCCCTCGCGCTCGAGTCGCTGGTACGCCTCCACCGCGGTCGCGATGCTCACGCGCTCCTGCTCGCCGAGCCGGCGCAGCGACGGCAGGCGCTCGCCGGGCCGCAACAGGCCACGGCGGATCTGCCCACCGAGACGTCCCGCGAGGTCTTCATAGAGCACGGCGTGGCGTTCCATCTGTACTGGTCGGATTTGATGATATCTGATCCTGTACCGGTCGGTGCGGCGCGCTTACGCTGTGGTCGTCCATCCATCGGCGACAACCCATGCCCGCTTCGACCCCACGTGCCGCACGCACCGCCATGCTGCAACTGTTCATCGCCGAGGTCCTCATCGGCTCGGTCGGCGTGTTCGCGCACGAGGGCGGCCAGGATCCCATCACGACGGTGTTCTTCCGCTGCG
Source organism: Dokdonella sp. (assembly GCF_051958935.1). Lineage (GTDB taxonomy): Bacteria > Pseudomonadota > Gammaproteobacteria > Xanthomonadales > Rhodanobacteraceae > Dokdonella_A. Next base: position 64,719 of record NZ_JBQCFP010000110.1, read on the forward strand.
TGTTCGGCAGCGTGTTCCTTCTCGCCTGCGGTGTCGCCCGCGGCCAGCTTCGCGGCGTGTTCGAGGACCGCGCACTGCTGCGCGCCGCGGTGCTGAGCGGCGTGCTGCTGGTGCTCAACTGGGTCGCGCTGTTCGCGGGCATGGCCCGCTCGTCGATCGGCGTCTCGACCCTCGTCTACCATTTCTTCCCATTCGCGATGATCGTGATCGCCGCGATGTTCTTCGGCGAGCGCGCGCATGCGGGCGACCTCGCCTGGACCGCACTCGCCTTCGTCGGCGTCGCGTTCGCGGCCGATCCGCTCAAGCTTTTCGCGGGCGCCGGGCCCGAATACGCGCTCGGCATCGCGCTCACGTTCGTCGCGGCGGTCCTCTGCGGAGCCTCGCTGCTGCTGTCACGGCGCATCAGTCGCGAGCGGCCGTTCCTCGTCGTGCTCGTGCAGTGCCTCACCGGCGTCGCGATGCTCGGCCCCTTCGCCGACGTGGCTGCGGTCGCCCATGCGGGCACGCACTGGCTGTGGCTGACGGGACTCGGCCTCGTCCACAGCGGCATCTGCTACGTGCTGTTCTATTCCGCCTACCCGCGCCTGCCGGTGACGACGATCGCGGTGATGGCTTTCATCTACCCGGTAGTCACGCTACTGCTCGACTACGTGCTGTACGGGCGCACACTCGCGCCGGTGCAGTTGGCCGGCATCGCACTGATCGTGCTCGGCACGCTCGGGGTGAACCTCAAGTGGCGTTGGCCGCAGCCCTCGTCAGCGCGCGCCTGAGGGCGTCGCTCGCTGCGCCTGCAAGGCATCGATCACCGCTGCGAGTTCGGGCGCGAGCGGTGCGCTGAAGCCGTAGCTGCGCTCGCCGATCGCGAATTCGAAACGCGCCGCGTGCAGGAACAGGCGCTTGAGGCCGAATTCGCGCATCGCCTTGTTGAACGCGCGGTCGCCGTACTTCTCGTCGCCGGCGAGCGGGTGGCCGAGGTGCTGCGCATGCACGCGGATCTGGTGCGTGCGACCGGTTTCGAGCGCGACGTCGACGAGGCTTGCGCCGGCATAGCGCTCGACTTCGCTGAAGCGCGACCGCGACGGCTTGCCTTCCTCGTCGACGCGCACCATGCGCTCGCCGCCCTGCAGCACCGACTTGCGCAGCGGCGCGTCGACGACGAGGCGCGCCGTCGGCAACGCGCCTTCGACGAGGGCGAGGTAACGCTTCTCGACCCGGCCCTCGCGGATCGCCGCCTGCAGCGCGGTAAGCGCCGAGCGCTTGCGTGTGAGCACGAGGATGCCGCTGGTGTCGCGATCGAGCCGGTGCGCGAGTTCGAGCGTGTCGCGTGGGCGCGCCGCGCGGAGCAGCTCGATCGCGCCGAAACTGACGCCGCTGCCGCCGTGGCTGGCGATACCGGCCGGCTTGTCGATGACGAGGAAATCGCGGTCCTCGTGCACGATCGCCGCCTCGATCCTGTTCAGCTGGCCGCCCGGCGGCGGCCCCGCTTCGCCTTTTTCGGCAAGCCGCACCGGCGGGATGCGCACTTGGTCCCCCGCCGCGAGGCGCTGGTCCGGCTTGGCCCGGCCGCCGTTCACGCGCACCTCACCGGTCCGGCAGATGCGGTAGATCAGGCTCTTGGGCGCACCCTTGAGGCGCCCGGCGAGGAAATTGTCGAGCCGCTGGCCCTCGCGGTCGTCCTCGACGACGACCGTCTGCACCCGCGGCGAGAGCGGCGGCTGGGCGGGCGGCGTCGCGGCCGGCGGCCGCGACGTGCGCTCTGCGGCAGTGCGTCGGCGGCTGGAGTCGGCATTGCGATTTGTCGCCGAAGTGCGTGTCTTCATTGAAAAAATCTTCCGGAAACTGCTATGCTGAACCGGCGTGTCGCGCCGTGCCGTACCCCATCCGCGGGAGTTCGGGACAGCTATGACGCCCCCGTCCGTCGCGTCCTTTCGCGCCGTGCGCAGTCGATCACTCCATCGGAGCGCTGCGCATGAGCGACAGGCCATCGTAATGGGTCGGGTCGCGGATTGCTCGCCGTCGCAACGAGGGCGGGGATTCGCGGATGCGCAGCAACCCCTCATTGCCGGCGCGCGGAAGCGCCGGTCTGGAATGTGCGGCGCACCTGCCGCCGTCGGCCCGTGAAACGCGGGCATCGCGCAGCGCGACATCGCGCAGCGCCGACGGCAGTCGAGCGCCGGGAAGGAAAAACGACAATGAAACGCATGTTGATCAACGCGACTCAGCGGGAAGAGTTGCGCGTGGCGATCGTGGACGGACAGAACCTTTACGACCTCGACATCGAGATCCCGTCCAAGGAACAGAAGAAGGCGAACATCTACAAGGCGCGCATCACCCGCGTCGAGCCGTCCCTCGAAGCCTGCTTCGTCGACTACGGCGCCGACCGCCACGGTTTCCTGCCGCTCAAGGAAATCTCCAACCTCTACTTCACGCCTGGCCTCAACCCCAACAAGGCGGGCATCCGCGAGCTGCTCAAGGAAGGCCAGGAGATCGTCGTCCAGGTCGAGAAGGAAGAACGCGGCAACAAGGGCGCGGCGCTGACCACGTTCATCAGCCTCGCGGGCCGCTACATGGTGCTGATGCCGAACAACCCGAAGGCCGGCGGCGTCTCGCGCCGGATCGAGGGCGAGGACCGGCAAAACATCAAGGAAGCCCTCGACACGCTGCAGGTCCCCGACGACATGGGCCTGATCGTGCGCACCGCCGGCCTCGGCCGCGACGCCGAAGAGCTGCAGTGGGACCTCGACTACCTGCTGCAGCTGTGGAAGGCGATCTCCGAAGCGGCGCAGTCGCGCCAGGCGCCGTTCCTGATCTACCAGGAATCCAAACTCATCATCCGCGCCCTGCGCGACTACCTGCGCAACGACATCGGCGAGATCCTCATCGACAACGAGGAGCTGTACGCCGACGCGCGCGAGTTCGTGCAGCAGGTGATGCCGAACAACCTGCGCAAGCTCAAGCTGTACCAGGACACGACGCCGCTGTTCTCGCGCTTCCAGATCGAAACCCAGATCGAGAACGCGTTCGAGCGTACCGTGCGCCTCCCCTCCGGCGGTTCGATCGTGATCGACCAGACCGAAGCGCTCACCGCGATCGACATCAATTCGGCCAAGGCGACCAAGGGCGGCGACATCGAGGAAACCGCGTTCAATACGAACTGCGAAGCGGCCGTGGAGATTGCGCGCCAGCTGCGCATCCGAGACGCCGGTGGCCTGATCGTCATCGACTTCATCGACATGGATTCGCCGCGCCACCAGCGCGACGTCGAGGAGAAGCTCAAGGATGCGCTCAAGCTCGACCGCGCGCGCGTGCAGGTCGGCCGCATCTCGCGCTTCGGCCTGCTCGAGATGTCGCGCCAGCGCCTGCGCCCGAGCCTCGGCGAGGCGACCCAGATCGTCTGCCCGCGCTGCGAAGGCCATGGCCGCATCCGCGGCGTCGAGTCGCTGTCGCTGTCGGCGCTGCGCCTGGTCGAGGAACACGCGATGAAGGAAAGCACGGGCCAGGTGCTCGTGCAGGCGCCGCCGAGCGTCGCCAACTTCCTGCTCAACGAAAAGCGCAAGCAGCTCACCGAAATCGAGGCGCGCCACGACGTGAATGTCATCGTCGTCGCCGATGACAAGCTCGAGACGCCGCACCTGGAGATCCAGCGCCTGCGCGTCGCCGACATCGGCGAGGACATCAAGCCGAGCTACCAACGCACCACGCCGGTCGCGACGACGCCGTTGCCGCAGATGCTGCGGCCGAGCGATGAGCCCGAGCAGCCGGCCGTCGCGGGCGTCGTGCGCGCGACGCCGGCGCCCGAGCGTCCCGAACCCGCCGCACCGGCTCCCGCAGCCGCCGCGCCCGCAGCCGCGCCGGCGATGCCGAGCGGTGGCCTGCTCGCGCGCTTCATCGGCTGGTTCCGTGGCGGCAGCGAACCGGCGGCGCCGGCGGCGAGTGCGCCACGCGCCACGCCGAATGCCACGCGCCCGCAGCCCGCGCGTTCGCCGCAGCGACCCGGCCAGCAGCAAGGCAACCGGGCACAACAGCCACCGGCGCAGCGCCAGGGCGGCGCGCCGCAGCAGGGTCAGCAGCAGCGCGACGGGCGTCGCGACGGCCGACCCGGCAACGAGCAGCGCGGCCCGAACCAGAAGCAGCAGCAGCGCGACCAGCAGCAGCGCGGCAACCGCCGCGACGAGCGCCAGGGCAGCCGCAGCGGCGAGCAGCCGATCGTCGGCGATGCGCGTCCGCCGCGCGCGACGACCGAGGGCAAGCCTGCAGCCGAGCCGCGCCCCGCCCCGCAGCCGACCGTGCCGAAGCCCGCCGAGCCGGCGACCCAGCCGCCGCTGATCGCCGCTCCCGCACCGACCGAGAAGGTCGAACGCGTGCCGGCCGGCGCGCCGGGCGAAGCAGAGAAAATCGAAGGCGAGACGCCGCGCGATGAAATGCGCTCGCGTCGTCGCGGCCGGCGTGGTGGTCGTCGTCGTCGCAAGGAAGGCGCGAGCGACGGCACGTCGATGATGCAAACGGATGCCTCGCTCGAGCACGACTTCGACGACGAGGACGATGGCGAGGAGCAGCGCAAGCCGGCGGCGACGCCGGTCACGGCAGCCACGCCGGTGACTGCGAAGAACGAGCCGTCGTCGATGACGCCGGGCCCTGGCGCATCGCAGCCTTCAGCGACGCCGCCATCCGTGCCGAAGCCGCCGGCGGGTGCAGCAGCGCCCGCCGCACTGCGCGGCGATGAACGCGACCAGGACGCCAAAGTCGCCGAGCGCGCGCCGACGCCGTCCGCCATGCCGGCAACGCCGGCACCCTCGCTAGCCGCGCCCGCACCGCGCACCGAAGTGCCGGCCGCGCCGATGCCCTCGGCGACACAGGCGCCCGCGCCGGATCCGACGCCGTCGTCGACGCCGAAGCCGTCCCCCATGCCGGTGCCGGCGGCGCCCAAGCCGATCGCACCGGCCGCGGCGCATGGCCTGCACGAACGGTCGCTGCAGCGCGAAGTCGCCGCCGCGCTCGGCACGGCGCATACGCATACGTTCGCACCGGTCGAGCCGGCGACACCGCCGTCGTCGCGTCCGACGCCGAGCGATGCGCGCGCTCCGGTCGAACCGCAGAAACCTGCGCCGGCGCCCGCCCCCGCCGCCGTGCAGGGACCCGCGCCGGTGTCGACACCGCCGGTCGCCGCTGCGCCGACGCCGCGCGAATCGCCGGCAAGCGACGCCCCGGCGAACCCTGCTTCGTCGCGCCCCGCTCCGCCGAGCCCCGCCACGCAGAGCCCGGCGCCGGCGGCGACCGAGCGCGGCCAGACGCTCGACTTGCCGCTGTCGCGTCCGAAGCCGGCTGCCGAGAAACCCGAATCCTCGCTGGCCGACGAGGCCGCGCGCGCCAACCAGGCTCGCGGCAACGACGAGCAGAAGACGGACTGAATCGGGCTGCGGCACGGGGCATCGCCTCGTGCCGCGGCGGAGTCCGGATCGGGCTGCGCGTCGACGTGGCCGCGATGTCAGTCGCTGAGCGCGCGCGTGCGGTCGTCGAGCAGGCCGTGGGTATGCGCGAGGTGCGCGAGCGCGACCGGATTGTCGACGCCGAGCTTGTCGAACAGGCGGTACTTGTAGGTCGCCACCGTCTTCGCGCTGAGTTTCAGCTTGTCGGCAATGAGCTGCATGTCCTGCCCGCGCGCGAGCATCATCGCGACGTCGAGCTCGCGTGCCGACAGCACTTCGAACGGCGAGTCGCCGCCGTCGAGCGCGCCGAGCGCGAGGACCTCGGCGATGTCGGGCGACAGGTAACGGCGCCCATCGGCGACCTGGCGCACCGCGCGCACGAGTTCGTCCGCGGCGCAGCCCTTGGTGAGGTAACCACTCGCGCCCGCCTCGATGAGTCGGCGCGGGAATGGCGCTTCGCTCACGACACTCAGGATGACTACGCGCGTCGACAGCTTGTGCTTGCGCACGCGGTCGGTGAGCTCGATGCCGCTGAGGCGCGGCATGTGCACATCGACGAGCGCGACATCCGGCAGCTCGCTGCGTATGTGCGCGAGTCCGTGCTCGCCGTCCGCTGCTTCACCGATGACTTCGATGCCCGCCTGCTGCGCGAGGATCATGCGAAATCCCGTCCGCACCAGCTCGTGGTCGTCGACCAGAACCACCCGGATCATGCAACCCCCATCGCCTGTCCATGGACTGTGTCTCGACGATACCCGAGATGGGGTACCGCGTGCGCATATAATGCGCCGAATTCCACGACGCGCGCTGTAGTAGATTTGCGACAGGTGCAGTGCGGCGGCCGGGAAACGATTACATCGGGGCGACGCGTTCGCGGCGCATCGCCAGACGGGTGGGCTATGGGCTCGTGGCCGTCGGGTTTCGAGCAGGCAAGAGATGCCGAAGCCAACAGCGGCGCAGCCGCTGGCCCGCAGGGCGAGGGGCAGGATGCCCCGAGTAAAACCGGCGTCGCCGGCAGCAACGAAGCGACGACGCGACGTACAAACGGAGAGATGGCCGAGCGGTTTAAGGCACCGGTCTTGAAAACCGGCGTGGTAGCGATACCACCGTGGGTTCGAATCCCACTCTCTCCGCCACCATCGCATCGAGCCACGCCGCCGTCCCGCACGACGGGCCGCACCGCTCGTCGGCTCAGGCGTCGCGCGGCAACACGGAAAGGACGCGCGCGATGAACACATGCAGCGCCTCCATGTAGCCGCGCAGGAATTTCTCGGTGCCCTCGTTGGCCACGCGGCCGTCCTCGTCGATGAGTCCTGGCTTGAACTGGATGTAGGCCTCGGGTGCATTCATCTGCGGCGAGTTGCAGAAGCCGAGCAGGCTGCGCAGATGCTGCTGTGCGATGGCCGTGCCGATCGCTCCCGTCGAAGCGCCGATGACGGCCGAGGGTTTTCGCGTGAACGCGTTCGTGCCATACGGTCGGCTCGCCCAGTCGATCGCGTTCTTGAGGCCGCCGGGCATCGAACGGTTGTACTCCGGCGTTATGAACAGGATCGCATCGACGTCACGGATCGACTGCTTGAACGCCTTGGCGACCGGCGGATAGTCCGCATCGTAGTCGGGGCTGTAGATCGGCAGATCCTTGAAGGCGATCTCGGTGAACGTCAGCTGCGGCGGCGCCACGCGGATCAGGGCTTTCGCGAGCAGGCGATTGATCGAGGTCGAAGAGAGGCTGCCGATGAGGTATCCGACGCTGTGTGTCGTCATGGCGTGGGCTCCTGTCTTGCGCACTGCGGGAAAAACAGAATGGCGCTCACGGGCTTAACGGCGCCAAGCCCGGCTGCGAGGCCTGCCGGCCGGTGACGTCGGATCATTCCATCCCGTCGAGCACCGCCCGCACCTTCTCCGCGAGTTGCTTGAGCGTGAAAGGCTTGGTGATGAGCTGGACACCCTTGTCGATGCGCCCGTGGTGGAAGATCGCGTTGCGCGCGTAGCCCGTGGTGAAAAGCACCTTGATGTCCGGCCGCAACGTACGCGCCTGCGCGGCGACATCGGCGCCGGTCATTCCGCCCGGGAGTACGACGTCGGTGAACAGGAGGTCGATGTGGCCGGCGTGTTCGAGGACGCGCAGCGCCATCGTGCCGTCCGCGGCTTCGAGCACGCGGTAGCCGAGGTCCATCAACGTCTCGACGGAGACGGAGCGCACGCCGTCGTCGTCCTCGACAACGAGGATCGTTTCCTGCTCGCCTTCCGGCGGCAGCAGGGTTTCCGCTTCCTCGGTCTCGTCGACGGTGCCGACCAGCCGCGGCAGGTAGATCTTCACCGTGGTGCCCTGCCCCGGTTCGGAGTAGATCTTGAGGTGCCCGCCGGACTGCTTCACGAAGCCGTAGACCTGGCTGAGGCCGAGGCCGGTGCCGAGGCCGACGGGCTTGGTCGTGAAGAACGGCTCCACTGCGCGGGCGATCGTCGCCTCGTCCATGCCCGATCCCGTGTCGGACACGGAGATGAGCACGTACTGGCCCGGGCGCACTTCGACGGCCTTGGATGCGTAGCGTTCGTCGATGTAGGCATTGGACGTCTCGATCGTGAGCCGTCCACCGCCCGGCATCGCGTCGCGCGCATTCAGCACGAGGTTGAGGATCGCGGACTCCAGTCCGTTCGGATCGATTTCGGCCCGCCACAGGCTCACGCCGAGGACGATTTCGGCCGATACGAGTTCCCCGAGCGAGCGATGCAACAGGTCGGACATGCCACTGACCAGCGCGTTGACGTTCGTCGGCCGGGGATCGAGTGGTTGCCGGCGCGCGAATGCGAGCAGGCGCTGGGTCAATGCGGCGGCGCGCTCGGCGCCGGCGATCGCCTGCGCCGCGGCGCGCTGCGCGCGGCCGGAGTCCGCCGGCAAGTGGCGCTGCAGGATCTCGAGGTTGCCTGTGATCGCCTGCAGCAGGTTGTTGAAATCGTGCGCGACGCCGCCGGTCAACTGGCCGATCGCTTCCATCTTCTGCGCCTGGCGCAGCGCCTCTTCACTTTGCTTGAGCTGTTCGGTGCGCTCGGTGACCTTGAGTTCGAGCGTGGCGTTCAGTTCCTGCAACGAGGCTTCCGTGCGCTGCCGCTCGGCGATCTCGCGCTGGGCGGCGGCGAGCAGGCGCGCGTTGTCGATCGCGATGGCCGCCTGCGCGGCGAGCCCTGCGAGGCCACGCTCGGAGCGTTCGCTGAACACGCCTTCGCGTGCATGCCCGAAGAAGAGGCCCCCCAGGACTTCGCCCGCACGCGATACCACCGGAACGGCGAGATAGCTGCGCACCGGCAGGTGGCCTTCCGGCATGCCCGCGTACGGTGCGTTCCGGCCGTAACGCGGGTCCTTGGTGATGTCCGCCGAGCGGACGATGCCTTCGCCGCGGAACGTCGGCGCGAACACGGCGGTGTTGCGCGGCATCGGAAACCTGGAGAAGGCTTCGAGCGGCGCCCCCGACAGCGTGTACAGCATGTAGGTCTCGCCGGCGTCGTCGAGCACGTTGTAGAAGAACGCGCCGAACTCGGCACCGGTGAGTTCCATGCCCGCATCGGTCGCCAGCTGCACGAGCTGGTGCAGGTCCTGCCCCATCGCCAGCTGCGATCCGACGCGGTTGAGGATCTCGAGCGCGCGACGTTCCTCGCGCACGGCCATCTCGTTCGTACGCTGCTCGGTGCGGTCGCGCAGGATCTTCACGAAGCCGATGATGGCGCCGTCCGCTCCCGTGATCGGAGAGACTTCACCCGCTCCCCATACACGCGAGCCGTCCTTGCGCAGGCGCCACCCTTCCGCGCCGAGGCCGCGGCCGCTCGTGCGCGCGTCACGGAGTTCGCGCGCAAGCGCGTCTTGGCGCCGGTCCTCTTCGGTGAACAGGCACTCGATCGTCCTACCGAGCATTTCCGCTTCCGACCAGCCGAGCATGCTTTGCGCCCCACGGCTCCATGTCGTCACGCGGCCTTGGGGATCGAGGCTGATGACAGCCGTCTCCATGGCGCTGTTGACGATCTGCCGCCATTCGGCGGCACTCAGCGAAGAGTCGTTGCTGCTGGCCATGCTCGATTTCGTCGATGGGATCGGCACGAGTATATCGCCCGAAATTTTCGGCGCGACCCGCCATGCGGGCCGGGCGGCTGGCTGAACGCGCAGCGTGCGTGCGTCCACTCGGCAATGCAACGCGTCGAACGCATGAATTGTTCCTAAGCCGCGCGCCATCTCGTTCATGCTGGAGCACGCCGCGCGTCCCTACGGTTCATCCATTCGCGAGAGGGAGTACGAGGGTGGACACGCAGCAGCATCTTCCAGGCAGCGACCCGTCGACGTCGCTGAAGAATCCGGCGTCGCTCCACACGCGCCCGCCGTTCCCGGTGCAGGCACAGCCTTGGCCGGGCCTTGCGTCGAAGATGGAGCCGCGGCCCGACCATGGCGAGACGAGCTACGTCGGGCGCGGGCGCTTGACCGGCCGCAAGGCGCTCATTACCGGCGGGGATTCGGGCATCGGCCGCGCGGTCGCCATCGCGTTCGCACGCGAAGGTGCCGACGTCGCGCTCTCGTACCTCGAAGCGGAAGAATCCGACGCGCAGGAAGTCGCCGCGCTGATCCGCGATGCGGGTCGACGCGTCGTCTGCCTGCCAGGCGACATCCGCGACGAAGGCTTCTGCCAGTCGCTCGTCGGTCGCGCGGCGCAGGGGCTCGGCGGGCTCGACCTGCTCGTCAACAACGCGGGGCGGCAGCAGAGCGCCGAGTCGATCCTGGACATCTCGACCGATGCGTTCGACTGGACGTTCAAGACGAACGTCTACGCGATGTTCTGGATCACCAAGGCCGCGGTGGCGTGCATGCCGCCCGGCTCCGGGATCATCAACACCGCTTCGGTGAACTCCTATGACCCGTCCGCGCACCTGCTCGACTATGCGATGACCAAGGCGGCCATCGCGAACTTCACCAAGGGACTCGCCAAGCAGCTCGCGAAGCAGGGCATCCGCGTCAACGCGGTCGCACCCGGGCCATTCTGGACCGCACTGCAGGTGACCGGAGGGCAGACGCGCGAGCGCCTGAGGGAATTCGGAGCCGACACCCCGCTGGGCCGCCCCGGCCAACCCGCGGAGATCGCCGCAGTGTATGTCGCCCTCGCCGCCAACGATGCCTCGTACGTGACGGGCCAGGTCTATGGCGCATCGGGCGGCGAAGGCAATCCCTGATCCCTACGGAGGACACCCATGACCAGCCGCGACCGCAAGGATCTCCCGCACGACCAGCAAAAGCCGGCCGCACCGGCGGCGGAAACCGAACATGAGCGCGAGGCGCGCAAGGCGCATGAAAGCCATGCGCTCGACGAGGCGCTGAAGGAAACCTTCCCGACGAGCGACCCGGTGTCCCCTTTCGTTCCCGCGGTGCGTTCGAGCAGCGAGCCTGCGCCGGATCATGCGAACCGCTGCGCTCACCCTGCGTGCACCTGCACGGTGTCCTCGCCCGACGTCTGGTGTTCCGATGCCTGCCGCGACCAGCAGCAGGGGTACGCCGCCGCGCACGACACCTGCTGTTGCGGCCACGCCACCTGCCTGCACTCGAGTTCGGCGGCCTCGGCCGCATGAGCAGCGAGCCTCGATGCCTACCGCGACGACCGCCCCGACCGTCGATCCCGCGAACCTGCGCAAGCCTGCGCAGCGCGGCCGTGTCGTCGCGCTCATGGCGCCGGGTCGCGACCACGGCCATCACGAGTCGGTGACGCAGCGGCACATCGCGCGCGAAGCCGCCGCGTTGCTCGGCTACACCTATGCCGGCGAACATGATGGCGTGTCGCTCGACTGGCCCAGTTACGCAGTACCGCAACACACCCTGCTCGCCGACGAAGCGGACGCACTCGGCATCCGCAGTGATGCCGACCTGCTCGGCGGCGTCGTGCCGCACGCATTCGTCGCGGGCAAGACGATCACGCACGGCCTCGTGTCGACGCAAGCGGAATCGCCCGAGGGATGGGCGTTCGATCTCGCGCGCGACCTCGGCGATGCGGTACTCGAAGGCTACGCCGCATTCTCGCGCGCGGACGCGCGCACCGCCGCGCAGC